>CAYMKL010000041.1:2617-49294 GCA_964390805.1 uncultured Anaerolineae bacterium
TGGGGCTGGGGAGCGGCGTGACGGCCATCGCCGCCGGCGCTTGGCATACCTGCGCGCTAACGGCGGGCGGTGGAGCCCAGTGCTGGGGGTGGAACTCGGCTGGTCAGTTGGGCGATGGCACGACGACAAACCGCAGCACGCCGGTGGGGGTGGTGGGGCTGGGGAGCGGCGTAACAGCCATCGCTGCTGGCGGGGAGCACACTTGTGCGCTGACCACAGGTGACGGGGTTCAGTGCTGGGGGTGGAACAGGTTTGGTCAGTTGGGTGACGGCACGACTACGAACCGCAGCATGCCGGTGGACGCGGTGGGGCTGGGGAGCGGCGTGACGGCCATCGCCGCTAGCGGGGAACACACCTGTGCGTTGACCGCGGGCGGCGGCGTCAAGTGCTGGGGAGGGAACGGGTTTGGTCAGTTGGGCGACGGCACGACGACGCAGCGCAGCACGCCGGTGGGGGGTGGTCGGACTTGGGAGCGGCGTGACGTCCGTCGCCGCCGGCGGGTCTCACACCTGCGCGCTGACCACGGGCGGCGGGGCTAAGTGCTGGGGGCACAACATGTATGGCCAATTGGGCGATGGCACGACGACGCAGTGCAACACGCCGATGGACGTGGTCGGGCTGGGGAGCGGCGTGACGACTATCGCCGCCGGGTTCTCTCACACCTGTGCGCTGACCGCAGGCAGCGGGGCCAAGTGCTGGGGGAGAAACTGGTTTGGTCAGTTGGGCGACGGCACAACGACGGATAGCAGCACGCCGGTGGACGTGGTCGGGTCTACGACCACGCCGACGCCCACGCTGACCGGCACGCCAACGTCCACCCCGACGGCAACACCTACAGCCACAGCCGACTCCTTCTCCTGCAACACCGTAGCGGAGATACCCCTGGCAGAGTGCGAAGCCCTGGTAGCACTCTACAACAGCACGGATGGCAGTAACTGGACCAATGGAAGCGGTTGGTTGGTCACCAATACCCCATGCAGTTGGTATGGGGTGACGTGCAGCGCAGGGCATGCGACACGGCTCGGTCTGCAGGGCAACCAACTGAGTGGCAGCATACCCCCGCAGTTGGGTAGCCTGGTCAGCTTGCAATACCTCGCCCTGTACAGCAACCAACTGACTGGCAGCATACCTCCGCAGTTGGGCAGCCTGACCGATTTACAATCCCTCTCCCTGGAGGCCAACCAACTGACTGGCAGCATACCCTCGCAGTTGGGCAACCTGACCGATCTACGATCCCTCTCCCTGTCCGGCAACCAACTGACTGGCAGCATCCCTGTAGGGTTGGGTGACCTGGCCAGCTTGCAGGGCCTCTACCTATGCAGCAACCAGTTGACTGGCAGCATCCCTGTAGAACTGGGCAACCTGGCCAGTCTGCAAGACCTCTACCTGCACACCAACCAGTTCAGCGGGGCACTGCCAGGGACCTTGACGAACCTCATTAATCTGGACAGGTTCCGGTTCCACAACACCGACCTGTGCGAGCCGCCGGACGCCGCTTTCCAGGCCTGGCTGGCCGGCATCAGTGATTTGCAAGGCACCGGTGTCATCTGCTGTGTCCTCTTTGGTGACATTGACGAGGATGGTGATGTGGACATTGATGACGTTATGCAAGTTGCTAGCCGGTGGCACACCTCATGTGATAACCCCGATCCTGATAACAACTCCAACACGCCCAACTACGAGGTCCACTGCGACCTCAATGGCGATTGCGACATTGACGTCGCGGACATCATGCTGGTAGTGGCGCACTGGGGGGAGACCTGTGACTAGGCCGCCACCCCAGGGACACCCAGTCTGCGGCTTACCACGAGCCAGGCTAATTGAGACGCTCAAACCTATTTCCGCGGGAAGGGTAGAAACAAGCCCATGAGCACACGGGAAGGAAAGAGGTTTTTGATTCTGGGCTTTCGCAGCGAATATAACTGAACTGTCAACTTGTACAGATACAACATATAGTAGCTATCTGGTCATTGCACGCTACCAGTTGTAGTCTGGGTTCACCTTAAAGATTGGGACGTAAGTTGCAACCCAAGCTTGGTTCGGATGACCACAATCCGTAGTATAGACCTACATCACGAACACTATCCGTACTCGTTCCTGAGTCTGACCCGCTGCGAAAGCCCATTCTAGAACTTCCTTGACAATCGCGTCGGGCTGCTGTACAATATTGCCATAAGTCATGGAACTTCCTGGCGATCTAGGGACGTTCGTCGAGTGAACTGTGCTCACCGAGTGAAATCTACTCAGCGAGTAAAGCCCACTCGCCGAGTAGAGTCTACTCATGATCATTGATGATCTGTAGTCGCTGTCAACTGCCGTGTCGGCAGTCGGCGGTTGCTCATGAAAGGAGCGAATCATGCGAAAGGTACTCCTACTCCTAGCGATAATCCTGCCCCTGGTCCTGTTGGGGGCGATCCTGGTGCTGGCTAGCCACCGAACGGATCACCCGGCGCACCTTCAGGATACCATCACGACGCCTAACTTCAACTACACCATCTATTACACCGATACCGCCCCGGCCGATAATGACTACTTCACGGCCGGTCAGGCGCAGTTGGTGGCCAACGCGATAGATACCAACAACGCCGCCAGCCCTGCTCATCCAGGACACCACCAGATGTTCCTGAACCTGGGCTTCAACGCGCCCTTCTTCGACCTGACTCCCCCGGAGGTGTACATCTACGACTCCTCCAACCTGGGCGGTGCCTGGTTCGGAGGGATTGACGTTGATGCCCCCTCGTATCTCACGGCCCCAGAGCTCGATGTACGTCTGGTGGCGGGACACGAATTGTTCCACCACGTCCAGTACGGCTACATTGACGACGGAGTGATCCAGGGCTGTGGCAGCACCTGGGGCACCTGGACCTGCGAAGGCACGGCGCGGATGATGCAGGACAAAGTGTATGCTGACCTGGACGCCGACCTTGGAACAACCCAGGCCGCCTACCTGTCGGAGCTCAGCACCTACCTGACCAGCACCGGCTGGCTCAACACGTCCCTCACTGGCCTCAGCTACCGAGCGGCTCTGTTCTGGAACTATCTAACGGAGCAATTGGGAGCGGTCACCACCGAGCCGCAGCGGGGCGTGGACGTCATCGAGGACTACTGGGACGAGGCCAGCGACAACACCGCCTCGCCAGATCCTGTTGGAGCCCTTCGCACGGTCCTGAACGACCTGCAACCCGGCCTCACGCTGGATGAGGTCTGGAACGATTTTGTTATCACCAGCTACTCCAAGGACCTGGATGTCGCGGGACTGTCCGATCCCGACAAGTACCGATACGTAGACGATAACGCCACCGCCTATGCGTCGGTGGCCACCATGATTGACTCGGCTTTCCCGCCCACCATAGGGCCGACGGCTGGCTCCGTCAACAGCTACGCCGCCCGGTATTACGTGGGCCGCCCCAACGCCACTTGCGACATCATCGGCTTCCAGTCCACGGGCGATCAGGCGGCCTATGGCCTGTTGGCCATTACCGGCACGGATACAGTGGAGCGGCTGTACAAGTCCATGACCACCGACTTCGCCAAGGCCCTCATCAACCGCTCGGCCGATCCCTACACGCGGTTGGTGGCGGTGGTGGGCGGCCTTGGCAGCAGTGCCAACTATACCTACACCTTTGCCTGCGGTGGCGCTGACCTGGAGATTGTGCGGCCCAACACCACCTGGAAGGCCTACGTGGGGCCGCACGATGATCCGGAGCGCTTCTTGATCATCGTCAACGTGACAGGCCCGGCCGAATTGGGCACACCGTCGGTACAGGGCCTGGACGTTTCTGACTTCACGGCCTACGTGGGTACTGCGGACCCGGCCAATCAGGCTCCCATTCTCAGCGGCGCTTACGTCCAGGGCTCCTATTGGCTGGTGACCCAAGCTCCCACCAAGACAGTTGATGCCGTTTACCCACTCCGAGTCGAGCTGGGCGACCTGGCATCTGCTACCCAAGAGGGCGTCGTAGAGTACTCCGACCGGGTGCTGGATCAGGTATTGGTCATTGACGCCTCGGGCAGCATGAACTCCCCCGCCGGCAACACCAAGCTGGCTGCCGCCCAGAACGCCGGCCGCCTGTTTGTGGATGCCGCTTCTGACGATGACCAGTTGGGCGTCGTCCAGTTCTCTGGTGATAATTCCGAGCCGAATAACGATGCCACGACGGAACACACACTTCAGGCCGTACTAGGCCAGCGGACCACGGCCAAGAATGCCATTGATGCCATCACTCCGCAGTGGCTGACCTCGATTGGCGATGGACTGGTACAAGGCCAGAGTGAGATCTCTACCCATGGGGTGGTAACGGGGTCGAACGTCATTGTGCTGCTCAGCGATGGCATGGAGAACGAGGCCGCCATGTGGTCCACCATCTCCAGCACCATTACCAGCACCGTCTACGCCATCGCCCTCGGTCCCACCACAGACCAGGCCCTGATGCAGGAGATCGCCACGGCCAAGGGTGGCGACTACCTGTACGTGGATCTGTCAGGTGCCAGCTTCGCCGCAACGACGGATGGTTCTAGTCTAGCGACTTCCACCGTGCCCCTGCCCAACCGTCTGGCCGATGCCTATCGTATGATCCATGAGGCCATTCGCCGACACCAACGGCTCTGGGAGGCCAATGGCACGGTCAACGCCAGTGAGACGGTGTCGCACACGATCCCGATCAAGGAAAGTGGGTTGACAGAACCCGTGTTCTCTGTCAATTGGGATGACGACTCGGCTGTGGTCAAGGTTAAGCTTCTACGACCCGACGGCACTGAGGTCAAAGTCGGTGATGGGGACGTGGTGGACATCTTGGAGGACTCCACCCACAAGGTCTATCACCTGAACGGGATTTCACAGCTCGGCGATTGGCAAGTTGAGATCGAGTTGGTGCGTGGTGCTACCAGCATCAACTACCTAGCCTCTCTCTCAGCCAAGAACGTCCAAGGCGTGCAACTGGACGTCTATTTCGGCCAGTACCACGATGATGCGGCGGCTCATGCCATGAACCGGCAGTTCCTGAGAGGGCTGCCCATGCCCATCATCGCCACCCTCACCGACATCCACGGACCCATCATCGGCGCGCAGGTTGAAGCGGAGGTCGAGCACCCCGAAGGCGGAAAGGACAGGTTGGAACTCTTCGATGATGGTTCCCACGGCGATGGCAACGCCGACGACGGCATCTACGCCAATCGCTATACCCGCACGACCGTGGGTAGCACCACCGGAGTGGACGACAGAGACGATCAGACGGGCACTCGCGGCAGTTACCTGGTGCACGCCTGGGCCTCTGGTCAGTCCAATGACGGCGAACCCTTCGAGCGGCACAAGGGCAGTGCCTTCCAGCTTTACGAGTTCGACGAGCAGACGGATCCCGATCTGGACCAGGATGGACTGCCTGACCGTTGGGAGAAGCTTTTCCCGTGTGTGGATCCTGGGACGCATGATGCGGCTGCTGATCCAGATAACGATGGCCTGATCAATCAGGAGGAGTTCAAGCACGGCACCAACCCCTGCGACCCCGACACCGATGACGGCGGCGAGTCCGATGGCTCTGAGGTGAATCGCGGCGCCAACCCGCTGGATCCACAGGATGACCTGGTGCCCTTCCCAGTGGATGTGGAGGTCTACGTTGCCACGAGCAACGACGACACCAGGCTAGAGCTCCGGTCCGGCGCCAACCTGATACGGTTCCCGTCCAGCCCCCAGTACACGACCGTGTACCTCTACCGCAGCACGAGCCCCGACACGGGCTTTACGTTGGTGGCAACGCTGGATCCATCGGCGGAGCGGGGCACATACTTCGACGAAGGGCTGACGAACGGCACCACGTACTACTACAAGATCCAGGGTGAGGGCGCGGAAGGGGCCCTCACTCCCTTCAGCCACGTCTTCAGCGGGACCCCCCTGGGGGAGCCCTTTGCTCCTCGGGGGAGCGTGCTCATTAGTGGTGGAGCGACCTACGTCGGTACGACCAATGTACTTCTCAGACTGAACGCCCGCAAACAGCTCCTACCCGCTTCAGGGCTCCTGGCGTTGGCCCAGGAGGGGCCTCCTCAGTACACCTCAGAGGACCTTGAGATGATGGTCTCCAACTCGCCGGATTTCCCGCAGGGCGAGTGGGAGCCCCTCCAGTCGGAGAAGACCTGGGACCTCGAGCCCGATCAGGAGACGGGCGTGGCCAGGGTCTACGTCAAGTACCGCGACAAGCAGGGGTTGGAGTCCACCATTGAGACCGATGGCGTCATCGTGAAGACTCCCGGCTCTCTGGGCTCCATCCAGGGGAAGGGGCTTCTCGAGGGGCAGAGCGATCATACCGGCATCCTGGTCAGTTCGCCGGACAATGCCCTGGTGCACGTGACCTTTACCGATGCGGCTGGTGATTTCGTGCTGGCGAACCTCCTGCCTGGCACGTACAACCTGCTGTTGACGCACAGCGGCCATCAGCCAGCCGATGTGGCCGCGATCATTGTCAAGGCCGGCGAGGCTACCGACATCGGCACTGTCACCCTCTACCCCAGAGAGATGTTCTGGAAGGCTGGGGAGTGGACGGACTACGCCCCCAGCGGCATGCCCGACTTCGATCAGAAGCAGGACGGCTGGCATGATGGCCAAGGGAACTGGACCTACTGCGGGCCAGTCGCGGCCGCCAACTCCCTGTGGTGGTTCGACAGCAAGTTCGAGCCCAACCCCAAGCCACCGTCAAGCGAAATCAGTGACGGCTACCCGCTGGTCCAGGCCTACGGCGCATGGGACGACCACGACAAGCAGAACGTGGAGCCCTTCGTGAACGACTTGGCGTCCTGGTTTGGCACCGATCCCGTGAACGGTACGAACGTCTTTAGCATGACTGTGGGCATCGAGAACTACCTGGCCAATAGGGGCCTGACCGGGGTCTACACCGTGACGCTGATGCCTAAACCTGACTTCAGGTGGGTTGCGGACGAGGTGGAGCGCAGCGAGGACGTGATCCTGTTGTTGGGCTTCTGGGAGGATAACCCCCAGACAGACGAATGGCAGCGCCTCGGTGGGCACTACGTGACTGTGGCGGGAATAGACCGCTTCGGCCGTCGGATCGGCTTCAGCGACCCGTTCTATGATCGGGCGGAATCAGGCTGGCCAGGGCGCGTGCTGCCGACGACGGGCCACACGACGCACACTGACCCCACGGTGCACAACGACGCGGCCTATGTCTCCCACGACATCTATGGCGTGATCCCGACCTTCAGCCCTGGCGGTGAGTGGGGGCCAGAGGGCTACGGCGAGGACTTCGAGGCCGTTGCCAATTACTTCGGCCAGAACTTCCCGCCGGAGTGGGAGGAGCGGCGGTCAGCGGGCTATATGGGCGGCCCCATTGCCACTGAGGTCGAATACGCCATCGCCGTCTCGCCAGTGCCCCTCTCGGATCTCCCTGAGAACCCGAGTTTCAGCGTGAAAGACGGAGGCCCTCTCGGGTACAGTGGAGCTGACATCCTGAAACTGTCATCGGTACCAGGTGGTCCGCCGGTCATCGGCATCCCGGCTCAGCACCTGGGCCTGAATCCAGAGGGTGACGACCTTGATGCTCTCTCCTACGGCCAGGATGGCTCTGGCTCTGGCGATGGGGGCGAGTTCCCCTGCCTCAGCTTCGAGGATCTGACGCCAGCGACCGAGTACCACGTCGGCGATGTCTTTGCCACTGCGGGTATCTCGCTGACGGCTGGCATATTCTACTGGGACACTGGGATACCGTACAGTGGCGGATATGTTATGGTGGATACCTTCGGGTTTGCCGGCGGCTCAGGCCAGGACATCTGGCTGAATAACATCAACCTGGCATTTGACTTCGGCGTAGCGATCTCGGGCCTAGAACTCCGCTTCGGCGAGTACGGCGGCAACATCAACATCGAGATCAATGGCACGATGGTCAACTTCGAAAACTTCGTAGACATCAACGGGAGCGTGATCGCTGGCGTCAGCGTCTCTGCCACCGGAGGTAGCGGTGACGGCACGGGAATGCTGACCCTGTCTGGCGTGATCAACTCGTTCGCCATCGGCGGCCAGGAGCTGTGGATCGACGACGTCTGTCCTCCCTCAACTCTGGAATTTGAGGTCCTGAACTTCTCGGTGACGCCTGGGGCATCAGGGCGGCCCGGAACCGAGGTGGAGGTGGAGGCTGGCTGCAGTCCAGATGAGGTGGGCGGTGATGAGTACGTGGTGCCAATTCCGGGCACCAATGAGCAGGTGTTCGACGAGAACGGGACTCCTTGCAGCACCAACACCGGATATCCCATCGGTCTGACCCTGGATGACGATCTGGATGCCCTGAACAGGCAGCCACCGGAATTCGTGGACGAAGATGGCAACGCCATCCCCGATAGTCCCGTCTACTTCTCTTTGGCGCCGGGCTCTGCCTCCTTGGGGACCCTTGGGGTGACGCCGGCCCACATCCTGGTGTCTCAGGGTGGCGGGCCACCGACGGTGTTCGCCACGCCGGCGCAATTGGGGCTTGAGGACGGAGACGACGTGGATGCCCTGCTCCTGTTCGAGAACGGCGACGGGCAGTTCGACCCGGAAACCGCAACATACCCCGGCGGCGACCGACTCGTGTTCTCGCTGGCGGCCGGCTCGCCCACCCTCACTGCTCTGGGGAGGAGTTCTGCGGCTCTCCTGGTGCCCAACAAGACGACTCCGGGCGGACAGCCCGCCGTGGCCTTCCCGGCTGCGCTCTCCGGCCTGGACTTCGAGGACGATCTCAACGCCGTGAAAGGCAATGCCTACTTCCTGTGGCGACTGGCTCCCTTCCCTGAAGAGCCACCAGAGCCTGAGCCTTCGGGATGTGAGGTGAATCCCATCGGGGGGCCAGAGGGCTGGAACGTCCGGGCATCGCTACCCATAGGACGGGAGGGCGGCTTTGCCGTCATCATCGGAGATCGCATCTACGTGGGGCAGGGGTTGTCGGCCTTTGGCGATGACACTTTCCACTTCATGTACCATATACCCACTGACACGTGGCACTGGCTCGCTGTGGCTCCTGTCGGTCGTGCGGAGGTGACGGGAGTGTGTGCCGAAGTGGAAGTTGGGGGGGCGGTACAGGGCCAGGTGTTCGTGTTTGGTGGCCGGAATGGCTCCACTGTTCTGAACGACCTATACGTCTACGACCCGCTGACGGATAGTTGGGCGGCTCGCACGCCCATGCCCACGGCGCGCGCGGGGATCGGTGCGGCCTGGGTGCCTCCTCGCACGGCTCAGGACTCCAGTCTGATCTATGTGGTCGGCGGTCGCGATGGCAGCATCCCGCACACCGGGACGGCCCTGGACGTGCTAGAGGCCTACGATGTGATTTCCGACACCTGGTCCACGATGGCTCCGATGCCCGTCCCCATGATGGACGTCTACTCGACAGTGTATTACTCGGACACCCACAAGATCTACGTCATCGGCGGGTATGACGGGAGCAACGTCTCCAACGCCGTGCAGATCTACGACGTAGCCGCGGACAGTTGGAGCGTGGGGGCGACGATGCCGACGGCCCGTTCCAACCTGCTGGCGGGGATTTGCAGAGGGCAGATCCACGCCATTGGCGGCTTCGCTGGGCCAGCCGGTCCGTCTCCAGGTCCAGAGTATGACGTCAACGAGGCGTATGATCCCGCGACGAACACCTGGACGACGGGCTACTCACCGCTGCCTGAGCCCCGCTCGGAGTTCATGACGCAGGGCATCTTCACCGGTCAGGACATCTACGCCATCGGCGACGGCATTCACGGTCATGGCGGCGCGCCGCACGACGTGTACACCTGTTGGCCGGATTGCTACGACTTCGATCAGAGTGGAGTAGTAGACGTTGGAGATATACAGATGGTTGCCAATACCTGGCACACGGGCAACCTCACCTACGACCTGAATGGCGATGGAATCATCACCGTCGTAGACATCATGCTCGTGGTGGCACACTGGGGGGAAACCTGCCCGTGAGGGAGGCAACCCGAGCCATGAAACATGCCCTTCGATAAGACTTCGGCGAACTCAGCCGAGCCGCTCAGGGCAAGCGGAAGGCCACGGAAGCTGCATATCCCTGGTTCTTCTCTCTCATCCTGGTTTCATAGCATCCAACCGAAAAAGCCGCCTGCACTTGAGACAGGCGGCTTTTGTTGTCTACGTCACTTTGATTGATGGGCAAAGGTCTCCCGACCGAGCCCCATTTCGCCTCGGTCAGAGACCTTCGGCGAACGAAAACCTTGGCGCTTAGCCTTCTAGCTTCTCCAATTTGGCGAAGCTGGCCAGCAGGCGCTTGATCCCCCTCCCCTCGAAGGCCACGGTCACTTCCTCGTCGCTCCTCGTGACCTTACACTCGATCACGATGCCTTCCCCGAATAGGCGATGTCGGACCCTATCCCCTGTCTCGAATTGGCCCGTCACGGCAGGCCCGGAGGTGGTGGGCCACTGAGCCTGCCAATGGTAGGACCGCCCTTCTTTATCGAGCGCAGTCTGGGCTTTCTCACGCCCCGCGATGAGCTGAACGGGGACGTCGGTGATGAAACGAGAGGGTTCACCTATCTGGCTTTCCCCGTACATGGTACGGCGGAAGGCGTGAAGTAAATAGACGCGGTCTTTGGCCCGGGTGATGCCCACGTAGCAAAGGCGCCGCTCCTCCTCCATGGCCTCAGGCTCGTCGAAGGAACGACTGTGAGGCATGAGCCCATCCTCCAGGCCCACGATGAAGACCACGGGAAACTCCAAACCCTTGGCCATGTGCAACGTGAGCAGCGTGGGAGCGTTCGCCGCCTCGTCCAGGTTATCAATATCAGAGACCAGAGCCACCTCCTCCAAGAAGGTAGTCAAGGAGGTCTCTGGGGGCAAGTCTAAATACTCTCTAGCCACGGTGCGCAGCTCCAGGATGTTGTTCCAGCGATCCTCGCCCTCCTCCGTGCCATCCCGAATGTAGGCAGAATACCCAGACTTGTCCAGGACAAGGTCCAAAAGCTCCAGCACGTTCATCTTCTCCCGCGCGGTGATCAGCTCGTCCAATAAATCCGCAAAACCCACCAGGACTTTACGGGCCCGCGTGGCAAACGGAGCAGTCCCCTCCTTGCCCTCCTCTCTCAACATCTGCAAGGCCACGTAAACCGGCACCCCCAAATCGGCGGCCCAGCTTTCGAGGGTGTCCCTCGTCTTCGCCCCGATGCCCCGCGCGGGCACGTTGATGATGCGATCCAGGCTGACGCTGTCGAAGGGGTTGTGCACCAGGCGCAGGTAGGCCAGGACATCCTTGATCTCGCGACGAGCGTAGAAGCGTGTGGCGCCCACCAGTTTGTAGGGCAAGCCCGCCCGAATGAAGGCGTCCTCAAGGACACGCGATTGCGCATTGGTGCGATACATGATGGCGCAATCCCCCGGACGGCAGGTGCCCTCAGCCACCAAAAGGGCGATCTGGTCCACCACGTACTGGGCCTCCTCCTGCTCGTTGTACGCCTCGTGGACCACGATGGGCAGGCCCCGCCCCTTTTCGGTGCGCAGGTTCTTGGGCGTGCGGTGGATGTTGTAGGAGATGACCGACTTGGCCACATCGAGGATGGTCTGGGTCGAGCGGTAGTTCTGTTCCAGAAGGACGACCCTGGCGTCCGGGTAGTCGCGCCGAAAACGGTGCACGTTGCGGAAGTCAGCGCCTCTGAAGGCATAAATTGATTGATCCTCGTCGCCGACGGCAAAGAGATTGCCGTTTTTCTCTGCCAGCCGTTTGACCAGCGCATATTGGGCTGTGTTGGTGTCCTGAAATTCATCAACCAGGATGTGCAGGTAGCGCCGCTGGTATTTGGCCAGGACATCTGGATGCTGAGTGAAAAGCCGAACTGCGTTCATCAGAAGATCGTCGAAGTCTTGAGCATTGTTGGCCAGGAGTAGTTCTTGATAGCGGGTGTATACTCGGCCAGCCACCTCCTGCCAATAGGTCTGGGGGGCAAAGGACTCCGGGCCGATGAGCTCGTTCTTGGCCCTGGAGATGGTCCCCAATATAGCCTGCGGGCGATACATCTTGTCGTCCAGGTTCAAGTCCTTCAAAGCCTGACGGACGAGCCCCAGTTGGTCGCTGCGGTCGTAGATGACGAAGTCGCTGCTCACATCCAGACGCTCCGCCTCACGGCGCAGGATGCGGGAGCAGATAGCGTGGAAGGTGCCAATGGTCAGCCGCCGCAGCCGCTGGCCCAGGAGGTGATCTAAGCGGCCCTTCATCTCCTGGGCTGCCTTGTTGGTGAAGGTGACGGCCATGATGTTGTAGGGGTCCACGCCGCACTCTCTGACCAAATAGGCCACCCGGTGGGTCAAGACCCGCGTCTTGCCGCTGCCTGGCCCGGCCAACACCAACACCGGCCCCTCGATAGCCTCTACCGCTTCCCGCTGAGCGGGGTTCAAATCTTTGAGAATATCCATTTTGCTTAGACTCACCCTCCCCCGTCCCCTCCCCGCGAGGGAGGGATGAACACTCAGCCGACGATGTTGAGAGCAGCCAGCCAAGAGAGGAGCTGGACGGCGATGGCGCCTCCCCAGAGCAGATAGGCACCCACCCTCTGCCGGCTGTGGATGACGACGCCCAGGCTGGAATTGGCTATCAGGGTCACCAGGCCCATGGCTGGCAGCCTGAATACATCAACCCGACCTGAAGCAGGGTAGCGCCAACAGAGATAGGCAAACATCATGAGATTGGCCCCCAGGCCGAGCGCGAGGAGCAGATGGGCCAGGCGATCCCTCCAGACGGGCCAACCCAGGAAGGCGGGCTGACGGTGCTCGTAGTCCAAAAGCTGGATGGGACCCATATGCTGCCGGATCTCGAGGGCCTGGAGGAACCCATCGGGATCGGCCGGCGAGATACTGTGGGCCCGGTGGGGAGTAATCACCACAAGCTGCTCGGCCACAGGCTCGGTGGCATAGAAAAGGGTACGCCCAATTCCCTCGATCTGACTAAGCCCCACCATGTAACCCGGCCACCTTATCCCTCTTACCTTGATCTCCCCTTCCAGTCCCTCACCCCACACCACTTCCCGGATGCTGTTCATGGGGATGATGCGCTGGGTCGCCCCCCAGACAATGGTCAAGGCGTTGCGATGCAACTGATAGCGCAGATTGAATAAGCCGTAAACCAAATAGCCCAAAAGAACCAGCAGCGGGAGGCTGAGGACAACCAACAGGACGAAGATGAAGAAAACCAGGCTGATCTGATTCTGCCTGAGGTAAGAAAACAGCAGCGCATCGAGCGCCAGTAAGGACATGATAATGGCGATGCCCACCAGGACACCGGTAGACCGTCGAGGCTTGAATACCATAGAATCCTTGCCTGCTACTTATTATGACAAGCATCCTGAGCATGTCGAAGGATACGGGTCTTGCGAAGTCGCACCCTTCGACTAGCTCAGGATGCTCAGGTGGTTCCAGTTATCAGTGATCAGTGTTTACTGATTACTGGAACTGATCACTGGTTTGAGTACACCGGGGCGCACCAGTGCCGGTATTCTTCGACTTTGCCCCTCACGATGTCGAAGTAAAGATCTCGTATCTTCTTGACGATGGGGCCTATCTCGCCCGTGCCCACAGGGCGGTGATCAATGCTGGCGATGGCTGCCACCTGCACACCGGTACCGCAGAAGAATGCCTCCTCGGCCACGTAAAGCTCAGTGCGGTCTATGGGCCGCTCCACCGTCTCCAGGCCAAACTGCTCGCGGGCAAACTGCATGATGGTGTCCCTGGTTATTCCCTCCAGGATGTTCTCCGTCACCGGCGGGGTGATGAGCTTGCCCTCGCGGACGATGAACAGGTTCTCGGCGCTGCCCTCGGAGACGTGGCCATTGGGGTTGAGGACAATGGCCTCGTCGTAACCGTCGAGCATGGCCTCGGTCTTGGAGAATGCGGAGTTGATGTAGGCGCCGGTGATCTTGGCTCGTGCTGGCACAGCGTTGTCGCTGATCCTGTGCCAGGAGGAGACGCAGACGTTGGCCCCTTCCTCCTTCTCAATGTACCTCCCAAAGGGCACGGTGAATACGGCGAATTCGTCATCCAGGTCGTGCAATCGCACGCCGATGCCCTCGGTGGCTTTGTAGGCCAGGGGACGGATGTAGGTATCTGTACGCGCCTCTTCCTTGCGCAGAAGCTCTACCGTGATTTCCCCCAACCGCTCCACACTGTAGGGCAACTCGATGCGCAGGATGCGACAGGAGCGGTGGAAGCGCTCGTAGTGCTCCCTCATCCTGAAGACAAAAAGCTGCTCCTCTTCTTCGTTCCAGTAGGCGCGGATGCCCTCGAAGCAACCGGCACCGTAGTTGAAGGCGTTGGTCATAATGCTGACCTTGGCCTTCTCAATGGGCACGAACTCGCCTTCGAAAAACGCGTACTTGGTCATTTCACTGCCTCCTTCGGTATTTCGCCGCAACTTCCTCTGCGCTAGCGATGGGAATTATAGTCTTGCTTCCCCTTCCTGTCAAGGAGCTCATCTCACGCTTCCAACCCCCATCGCCTCAACTCCTCCATCATCTGGTACCGAGTCATGTCGAGATGGAGGGGGGTAATGGAGACGCAATTGTTAGCCAGGGCCCAGATGTCCGTTCCCTCCTCAGGCACACCTGTTGGCGGCTCACCGCCGATCCAGTAGTAGTTCCTTCCCCGAGGGTCCTGGCGCTCCACCAGCCTGTCGCGATAGACACGCTTGCCCAGCCGGGTGATCTTGGAGCCCGCTATCTCATCTTGGGGCACCGCAGGCACGTTGACATTGAGGAAGGTGTTGGGGGGCAAGCCGCGCTTCAGGACGAGTCTCACCAGCCGGGCAGCAAATCGGGCGGCGTAGGCGAAGTCGTGGCTCTGATAGGAGTCCAGGGATACCGCCAGGGCAGGGATGCCAGAGATGACCGCCTCCATCGCTGCGGCTATCGTGCCTGAGTAAGTGATGTCGTGGCCCACGTTAGCCCCCTGATTGATTCCTGAGACGACCAGATCAGGTTGATGATCCAGGATGCCCAGGATGACCAGAGCCACACAGTCCGATGGGGCTCCGGTGGTGGTGTAGGCCGATGTACCATCGGGCAGAGTCATTTGGTTCACCCGCAGGGGCTTGTGCATGGTCTTGGTGTGGCCAGCAGCCGACCAGTTGTGATCGGGGGCGAGAACCATGACCTCGCCGACCTCCTGGAGGACCTTCTGCAGGCTAAACAGCCCCGGCGCATCAACGCCATCGTCGTTGGTGACTAATATATGCGGACTCATAAAGACAGGGCTAGACCTCCTGGCAGGGTATGCTCCTTGATTGCGTGTTCCGTTCACAAAACAAGGAACACGCAATACGGCTATTATACCCTACTAGCTTTCACAAGGCAAGAACCCGAACCTCTAGCAGAGGTGCGCATTTGACAGGATGGGCATCCTGGCCTATAATTCTCCCCAGGAAACGAGAAATGTACCTGATACGGAGGAATTCAACTACCAAAAACGAGCGGCCTGCTTCGACCCCGTCGCCTTCGGTGGATCGGATGAGTACACAGGCGCTGATTACGCTTAGAGCCTAATGCCTTCGGGCATTGGGCTCTTTTTGTTCTAGAAGCTACACTGTCCAGGGAGGTTGCTGCCATGAGTAAGGCCGAGACACTTTATCGCTTGCAGACCATTGATTCGGAAACTGATGAGAGAAGCCGTCGCCTCAAAGAAGTGAAAGCCATCTTAGAAGGCAATGAGGAGTTGCAACGGGTGCGGCAGGCCCTGCAAGACGGGGAGAAGAAGCTGAGCCGGCAGCGGACCAAGCTGCGCGATCAGGAACTGAAAATGCGAAGCCTGACCAACAAGATCGCTTCGGTGGAGGAGCGGCTCTACAGCGGCCGCATCAAGAACTCCAAGGAATTAGCCAGCCGTCAAGAAGAGGTTCAGTACCTGAAGCGCAGGAAGGGCGGGCTCGAAGATCAGGTGTTGGAGACGATGATCGAGGTTGATGACAGCGAAGCCAGCGTGACGGAGCAACGGGAGAGGCTGGCCCGACTGGAGGAGGAGTGGCGGGAGACACAAGCCCGGCTTTCCGCCGAGCAAAGTGAGCTGATAAACCGGCTGAGCCAACTGAAGACAAAACGGGCTAAACTACAGAAAACAATTGAGGCGGGCGACCTGGCTTTGTACGAGGATCTGCGGCGCCGCAGGTATGGGCAAGCGGTAGCCCTTCTCGAAGGCGAACTCTGTCAGGGATGCTGGGTGTCCCTGCCCACCAGAAAGGCGCAACAGGCCCGCCAAGGAGAAGCACTGACCTTCTGCGGTAGCTGCGAGCGCATCCTCTACGTGAAGCGATAGCGGCTCGACTATCTCAGCAAAATGCTGTTTGTGAGCTAATCCAGCGGAATTGGTTGACAGATTCCGGTTTTTGCAATATAATCTGATTGTATAAGTCTTGCGAGGGAAGTTCAGCTTCCCCGACCATCAGCGGTGTCGCTGCCAGCCCCGAAGGAGTATAGGATCTTGTTAGACGAGAGCCCGACGGCGGACGGATTGCCTAGAGAGCCAGAGAGTGGGTATATATGGCCCTGAAAAGGCGGTCCTTCCGCCGTTTTCGTTGCCAACGAGGCCACAACGAGTGGCTGCTCACCCTCCCGCAGGTTTGAACGATTTGCAGCCTAAAAAGGTATATCATAGGGAGGTTCGAGCATTCGAACACTGTTCTGGACAACCTGGGGAGGGTGGCTGACCAGTCACGACAGCGATGGAGATTCAGGCGATAGCAGATCAAGCTCTCCACCCGCTTAATCGTCCGTGTTCCTGTGAAGTTAGCAAAGAAAAGAAAGGAGGGGGATATCGAATCCTGGTAAACTAGTGGGGGATGCTCCAAGTGAAGGAAGCATCCCAAAGCCAAATCTCATCAAAAAGTAAGGAGGAGGTTCCAAATGAGAAGGCTAGTAGCATTGTTGCTCGTGCTGGTGGTGCTGACCGCCTGCGCCCCGCCCACCCCTGTGGTGGTCGAGAAGGAGGTGCCCGTCGAGGTCGAGAAGATCAAGGAAGTAGAGGTCGTGAAGGAAGTGCCCGTCGAGGTCGAGAAAGAGGTGGTCGTCGAGAAAGACGTGGTCAGGACCGTGGTCGTCGAGAAGGAAGTGCCCATTGAGAAGAAGGTCGTCGAGACCGTGGTCGTCGAGAAAGAGGTCGAGGTCGTGGTGACCGCCACCCCGCTGCCGGCAGCTCCAACGGAAATCCGTATCGGTATCGCCACGGAGCCGTGGGACCTGGACCCCGCCATCGAAACGGACACCGGTTCAAGCTACATCATCTCGAACATATACGACCCGCTCTTCGATCTGGATGTAAACAGGGAGCCGACGACACAGTTCGCCCTGGCCGAAAGCTGGTCGTTCAACGACGACGCAACGGTACTGACCGTCAAGCTACGAGAAGGGGTCAAATTCCACGATGGCTCGGACCTGGATGCCAACGATCTGAAATACAACATAGATTGGCAGCTAGATCCGGACAACGAGGCCCCCAACGTAGGGGCGCTTGGTAAGATTGTGTCGGTGGAAGTGATTGACGATTACACCTTTGAGACAACCTTCGAAGCTCCATTCGCCGATGCCGTTGTGTATTGGGCAGGTGTACTGGACGGGATCGTGCCCGAAGGCGCCCATGGCGAGCGATCCGACGAGAAAGGCGTGGCCGGCTTCAAGGGATCGGACCTGAGCCGTGCTCCCATCGGCACCGGCGCGTTCAAGTTCGTCGAATGGGTCAGCGGCTCGCACATCACCCTGGAGAAGTTCGACGACTACTGGGTTGAGGGCGTGCCGGCCATGGATCGAGCCGTGTTCGAGGTCATGCCAGACGATGCCGCCAAACTGGCCGCGCTGGTCTCCGGCTCCGCTCACATCATAGACAAGGTTCCGTTCAGGGATTTCGCCACCATAAGCGAAATGCCCGGCATCATGACCGATAGGATGCCTGGTATCCAGACCCAGCTCCTCTATATCAACCTGAGTGCTCCCCCGTTTGGCATCCAGGAAGATCAAGTGGGGGACGAGGAGGCGATAGAGAAGGCCTACAACCTGAGGAAGTTCCTGTACCACGCTGTTGACCGTGAGCAGATCCTCGCCAGGCTCTTCTATGGTATGGGCACCATCCAGTTTGGTCCCTGGTTCCCTGATAGCGACTGGACATCGCCCAACTTGAAGGGGATGACGACCTTCGACCCAGTGCTGGCTCAGGAGTACCTGGACAAGTCGGGGTACGCCGAGACCGGCCTCGATTTCCAGATGATGTGCACCAACGCCCAGTGGTTCTGCGACGTGTCTACCATCATCCAGGAGCAGTTGAGACCGTACGGTGTGAATGTGGAGGTCATCCCCATTGACAAAGCAGCCTTCTTCGACACCATGTACGAGACCGACGAATGGCACGTCGGCATGGAGGATTGGGGGCAAGGTACGCCCGTGGCGCTGAACTGGCTGTACTACCACTCCTATCGCAACCACCACAACCACAACCACTGGCACCATGCCGACCCAGAAATGGAGCCGGTTGATCATGAGACCGTGCCCGGTCACAAAGAGTACGTCGATCTTTACGACCTGGCCATCGTTGAGCCGGACGAACAGAAACGCAAAGAGCTCGTCTGGCAAATGGAGGAGATGGTCACCTTTGACGTTATCCAAGTTGACCTGATGTGGCTGGATAACCTCTACGCCTGGAGCGCTAAGGCGGAGGGCTACGGTGATGGCGTGACTCCAGCAGCCCCCATCAACCTGAAGTACATCACAAAGTTCTCAGACTAGTCCGACTGTGATAAGGGAAGGGAGAGTCTTTCTCCCTTCCCTTATTCTGTATCTTGACACAAATTGGGAATCTGCTTCTCGGAGTCCTGGACTTGTCCAGGGCTGCCCCCCAGCAAGCTGGGGACTCCAGATCTCGTTAGGTTGTTCACAAGGGGATTGAGATGGGAGTATATCTTCTTAAGCGATTGCTGTTGGCTGTGCCCACCCTTTTTGGCGCCAGCGTCATCATATTCCTTCTGATTCACATCGCTCCGGGCGATCCAGTTCGCGTCATGCTGGGGCCAATGGATGACCCCGCCTTACGGGCAAAACTGGTTAAGCAGCTTGGTCTCGATCTACCGTTGCATGAGCAATATCTGCGTTGGCTTGGAAAAGCAGTGCGGGGCGATTTCGGTATCTCTGTCACCATCCAGCGCGGCTCTCCTGTCCTGGAGCTCCTCGCCCAACGGTATTCAGTCACCTTGGAGCTGGCCTTTCTCTCAACAATCGTTGCTCTATTGATTGCCGTCCCTGCCGGCATCACGTCTGCCCTGCGACAGAACAGGCTGTCCGACCACATCGCGCGGCTTGTGGCTATGCTGGGGGTTTCCGTCCCCAATTTCTTTCTGGGTATCATGCTGATCCTCGTTATTGGCGTATCCCTGCACCAGCCCTGGGCAACCGGCGGATTCGTTCCCCTGAGTAAGGGCCTCAGCGAAAACCTCATCCGTATGCTTTTGCCGGCCATTGCCCTGGGAACGGCGTACTCTGCCATCATTATGAGAATGTTGCGCTCATCAATGCTGGATGTCATGAGCCAGGACTACGTACGCACAGCGCGGGCCATGGGGATAGGTTGGAGGAGCATTGTCCGCCAGGACATCGTGAAGAACGCCCTGATCCCGGTAACAACGGTGATGGGAAACTCCATCGGTTACCTTCTAGGGGGATCCATTGTGACTGAGACCATCTTTCGACTGCCTGGCATGGGCCGTCTGATTATCATCGGTGTAGACCGACGCGATTATCCCGTCATTCAAGGGGTTGTGCTCAGCATTGTGCTCATTCGAATCATCATTAACTTGTCAGTGGACATTCTCTATTCTGTCATAGATCCTCGCATCCGTTACGGCGCGGAGGGAGAGTAAAGGGCGTATGCAAAACTTAGGGAGCGAGCGCCGATTGAGTAGCGCAGCGTATCGAAATCAAGCGAGCGGCTCTCCAGGGAACCCGCTTGGCCTCGATACGTCGCTTCGCTCCTACTCGGCCGGCGCTAGACGAGCTCCTTTCTCAAGGCTCCCCGAACTTATATATGCGCCCGGGAGTAAATCATGAATACTACCGACGCGGCGACACCTATCTCCGATGTAATGACGCCGACCAGGGAGAAAAAGCACCGCGGACTGCTACAAGAGGTCTGGCACAACTTCAAAAAGAACCGACTTTCTCTGGCCGGCGGGATCATTGTAATGACTGCCGTAGCCCTGGCTGTGTTTGCGCCAGTCTTGTCCCCCCACAACCCGGTGGAGCAGTTCCGCGATCCGCCGGGACAACACAGTCCTTTGCCGCCGCTGTCACGAAGCGAGGAGGGGGCACTGTTCCTTCTGGGCTCCGACAAGTTTGGCCGGGATATTCTATCTCGCTCCCTCCACGGATGCAGGACGTTGCTCCAACTAGCTACCAGCTCCATTGCCATCGCCTTGACATTGGGAGTACTCATGGGGGGAGTGGCGGGCTACAGGAAGGGGAGCTGGGTTGACGAATTGATCATGCGGGTTGTAGATGTCATGTTATCGTTCCCGACGTTGGTATTAGCCATTGCCCTGGTGGGGGCTTTCGGCATCGGGAAAACCGATATCGGCCCCATCACCCTGAGCAACATGTACAAGATTGCCATCGTCATCTCCATCACCTATTCCCCCGGTTTTGCCCGTGTGATGCGAGGGGTCGTTCTGCAGGAGATGGCAGAGGACTACGTGGACGCAGCCAAGATGAGCGGCGGCTCTGGATGGCAGATACTGACAGGCGAGATATTCGTCAACACCATCCCTCCGATGATTGTGCAGGCCTCATTGAGCATGGCCACCACAGTGCTTACCAGCGCGTCGCTTAGCTTCCTGGGACTGGGATTGCAGCCACCCCGCCCCAGCCTGGGAATCATGTTGAACGAAGCGAGGGACTATCTGTTCGGAGGAGCGTGGTGGTATCCCCTCGTCCCCGGTTTCTTTATCCTCTTGATCATTCTGGGGTTCAATCTGTTGGGAGACGGACTCCGCGATTCCCTCGATCCCTGGCAGGCCAGGAGGGCACGGGAATGAGCGAGGTTTTCCGATGGGAGGACAAGGTGAAATACTCCAGGCTTCTCGATATCACCGATTTAGTCACCCGCTTTCACACGGAGGACGGGGTTGTCAAAGCTGTTGACGGCAATTCCCTTCACCTCGACGCGGGGGAGACGTTGGGAGTCGTGGGCGAATCGGGCAGCGGCAAAACGGTAACAGCTCTCTCGATAATGGGCTTGATCGAAAACCCTGGCCGCATTGAGAGAGGTTCCATCCTGTTCCGTGGCGATGAACTCCTCGACAAGACACCCCAAGAGATGCAAGAGATCCGGGGGAAAGAGATCGCCATGGTCTTCCAGGACCCGATGAACTCGTTGAATCCAACTCTCACCGTCGGCGACCAGATTCACCGCGTGCTTGACTTCCATACACCTCTTTCTCGTACAGAGAAAAGAAGGCGCGCCATTGAGTTACTCAGGCAAGTGGAAATGCCAGAGCCGGAGAAACGGCTAGACAACTATCCGCACCAACTCAGCGGAGGCATGCGCCAGCGCGTGTTGATCGCTATGGCCCTCTCCTGCAATCCCATCGTGTTGATTCTGGACGAGCCAACCACCGCCCTCGATGTGACCATCGAGGCCCAGATATTCGAGTTGGTGGACAAACTGAAGGCCCAATATGACATGGGCATCATCCTCATTACCCACGACCTGGCTGTGGTGGCGAATTCGTGCGACCGGGTCATCGTCATGTACGCCGGTCGCATCGTGGAAGAGGCGCCGGTCATAGATCTCTACGAAGATCCACTACATCCATATACCCGCGGGTTGTTGAACTCAATTCCTCAGTTGGACAAGGAGGAAGAGCGTCTTCCCTCTATTCCAGGTGAAGTGCCGGAGCTGATCACCCTGCCAGAGGGGTGCAATTTCAGCCCACGATGCAAAGATGCCAAGGAAAGATGTCCCCACGACGACCCTCCCCTCATGAAGATCGGGCCTGGGCGGAGGATCGCTTGTTGGCCGGATAGAGGTGAGTGAAATGAACGACGAAAACACCCCATTGGTAGAGGTTACAGAGCTCACGAAATACTTCCCGGCTCAGGGCGACTGGTTCGCACAGTTGTTCGACCGGCGTCAGATCAAAGCGGTTGATGGGGTCAGTTTTTCCATCCCCATGGGTACCACCCTGGGCCTGGTCGGGGAATCTGGTTCCGGGAAAACCACAACTGGCCGGCTCATCGCCCGATTGACCCAACCGACGGCCGGCCAGATCACATACAAAAGTGAGAATATCGCACCCCTCGAAGGAAAGGAACTCAAAGGGCTAAGACGCAGTGTCCAGATGATCTTTCAGGATCCTGCCTCATCCCTCAATCGTAGGAAGACAACGGGACAAATGGTCAGCGCGCCGCTGCGGATTCATGGGTTGGTGTCAAAGCAAGCCCTGGAACCAAGGTTAGTGGAACTGATGGAAATGGTCGGCCTGTCCAGGCATTTCCTGAACCGCTATCCGCACGAGATGTCTGGTGGACAGCGCCAACGAGTGGGTATTGCCCGCGCCCTGGCCGTAGAGCCTGAGTTCATTATCTGCGATGAGCCCGTGACGGCTCTCGACGTCAGCATACAGGCCCAGATTCTCAACCTGCTGATGGACCTGCAGGACAAGTTGGATCTCACTTACCTATTCATCGCCCACGATCTCAGTGTGGTCAAGCACGTTAGCGATCGGATCGCAGTGATGTATCTGGGTAAGATCGTGGAAATCGCAGACAAGAAGATGCTCTTTTCCGACCCCAGGCATCCCTACACCCGCGCGCTGCTAGGAGCCATCCCCAGGCCCGATCCCAGGGCGGGGAAAAGATTGGTCCTCCACGGAGAAGTGCCAAGCCCCATTGATCCCCCTTCAGGCTGCCGCTTTCACCCCCGCTGTCCGGAGCGAATCGGAGACATCTGTTCGGAGCAGGAACCCGATGTGATCACCTTGTCCGATGGGACCCGCGTGGCCTGCCATCTGTATGCCAATGATTGAACAGATCGAGGCCAGCGGTTCTCATCGCGAGGTTGGATTCGCTATTGGTCAGCGGTTTGCCGGACAGATTCACCGCTCGCTCGACGCCTACCGTTTTCTCCAGGAGCAGGTCCTGCCCTACCATCGTACCTCTGAGGGGCAGGCGAGATACCACCAATTCTTGGAACTGCATCAGAATCGCTATCCCGACTATTTCGCCGAACTCGAAGGGATCGCCCAAGGATCGGGACGCCCACTTGAGGACCTATTCCTGACCAACCTGCGGGGGGAATATCGTACCTTCGTACGAGGTGCAGAAGTGCAGGGATGTTCCGATTGTGCCCTGGTCACGGACCATGCGGCGCTCATCGGCCACAACGAGGATGGCTCGCCAACGTTCCGAGGCAACATGTACGTCGTCCACGCCCGGGTCGAGGGAAAGCCCGCCTTCACCGCGCTTTCGTATCCTGGGTTCGTGTGCGGCAATGCCTTTGGCTTCAACGCCGAGGGCATCTGCTTCTCCGTCGACCACGTTCAACCCCGAAACGGCAGAGTGGGCGTAGCCCGGCATTTCATCGCCCGTTCCTTGCTGGAGGCTCGATCTCTGGATGACGCCATTGAGCGGGCAACAGTGCCAGAACGCGCTTCGGGTTTCAGCTACACCATTGGCTCCATCCCCGAACGGCGCATCGTGATCGTCGAGGTTGCGCCGGAAAACCACCACGTTCGAGAGATCCGAGGTGCTTACTTTCACGCCAACCACTATCGAGAACTGGCTGTGGATCAGATCATCCATCCCTCCAGCCGGGCGCGAGTGGAGCGGGCCAGGGCGATGATGCAGAAGAGTCCCCCTCAAGATGCCGCTGACGTTCTGACCATCTTGGGGGATCAGACAAACGAACAATGCCCCATCTATGGCACAGCCACTGCCCCAGACCAAGCCGCAACCCTCTGCACTGCTCTATTCGATCTGGATGCTCGCCAGCTACGGATATACACGGATCACCCCACACAGGCTCCAGGGGAGTTCGTCGCGTTCGCTATGTAGGAGGACAGCAAACCGGAGTCCCGAACGGCTCGACTGAGCTCACCGAAGTCTTGTTCGGGTACATCCCGCCACCCCGAGCAAGTTCGGGACTCCGTCGCAAATACACCAATAGATAGGGAGGACAATAATGAACGAGGCAACAATAGCAGAAATCAAAGCAACCGTCGGAGAAGCAATTGACAGGTTGCAGCCAAAGCTGATTGATCTGTCCGAGAGGATCCACCGCCATCCAGAAACCAAGTTTGAAGAGTACCAGGCATCACAGTGGCTATCTGAAGCGGCGGAAGCGGCTGGGTTTCGGGTGGAAAAGCCAATCGGAGGATTGGAGACGGCTTTCCGAGCGGCCTATTCTGGATCGGGGGAGGGACCAACGATTGCCTTCCTGGCCGAATACGATGCCCTCCCCAAGCTGGGTCACGCTTGCGGGCACAACCTGATTGGCACCGCCAGCTTAGGCGCTGCGTTGGGCTTGCAGGCGGTGATGGACAAGCCCTTCGATACGCCTGCGGCTACTCAGGACAAGCTACCCGGTTCTGTGCAACTCATCGGAACGCCCGGCGAGGAGGGGGGAGGCGGGAAGGTCATCATGACGGAAGCCGGCGTCTTTGATGACGCGGACGTGGCCATGATGTTCCATCCAGGCAGACAGACCGTGTTGTGGAAGCACGCCCTGGCACGTCGAAAACTGCTCATTGAGTTCTTCGGTAAATCCACCCACGCCGCCGCCGCTCCAGAGAAAGGCATCAACGCCCTGGATGCGACCATCCAAACATTTCAGAACATAAACGCCCTGCGCGAACACATAGAGGAAAGCTCCCGCATCCACGGGATCATCACCCATGGAGGCGACGCTCCTAATATCGTGCCCGACTATTCAGCATCCCTGTTCTACATCCGGGCCAGGGAGGATGACTACTGCGACGAACTGCTGGAAAAGGTCAAGAACTGCGCCCGCGGTGCCGCCATGGCTACTGGAGCCAGAGTCGAAATGGAAATGCAGGGCGCCTACAAGTCAGTCCGCACCAACATGGCCCTGGCTCAAGCGTTCAAGACCAATCTGGAGACCCTGGGATGGGAGTTCGACGAGGTTGATCCCACGAGGAAGCTTGGCTCAACAGACATGGGCGACGTCAGCCACGTGACCGCTTCGATCCACCCATCCTTGAGCATCGGGCCAGAAGATCTGGCAGGACATTCCACCGAATTCGCCGAGGCCGCTGCCTCCGAGAGAGCACAGCGAGCCATGATCGCCGCTGCCAAAGCCCTGGCCGCAACCGCGGTGGATGTCCTGGTTCGCCCGTCTCTTTTAGCGGCGATCAGAGCGGAGTTTGAGACAGGGTAACCGTTTTGGGTATGGGTGGAGCACTACAGATGAGCAAGAAGATGGGCTGGTCAAGTGTTGACCAGCCCATCTTGATTTCTCAAGGAATAATGCAAGACGCTATGAACTTGCTTGCTCCAACAATCGCTCCTTCACCTCCTCAGGCAACAAACCAATAACACGGATCATCTTGCGACGAGAGGTGGCCCCTGCCACAATCTCCACCTGGCTCTTGCGCACGCCCAGCCGTTGGGCCAGGAAAGCAATGAGGGCATCGTTGGCCCTCCCCTCAACGGGTGGAGCAGTGAGGCGAACCTTGAGGGCATCGCCATGAACCCCGACGATCTCGTTTCTGCTAGCCCGAGGGACGACTCGTACAGCGAAGGTCACACCGCCTGCGGCCTTGGTGATCTTGAGCTGGCTCATCTTGCCCCCCACGTCTCAGAAACCGCGGATTATCTCCACCAGCACCTGCTGAATGATCTGCAGAAGGAGCATGGCGATGATGGGACTGATATCCATCATGCCGACGGGAGGGATGATCCTGCGCAGAGGAGCCAGGATGGGCTCGGTGATCTGGTAGAGGAACTCTACGACAGGATGATAAGGACTGACCCTGACCCAGGATAGTAGCACTCTGGCCAGGATGGCCAAACTGAGCAAGTAGAAGAAAAGATCAATGAAATCGGCAAGCAAGTTCATAAGCTAGACCTCCTGTGGATACGTGGTGCGTATTGCGTAGTGCGTGTTGCGTATTCCGTTGAAACCCACGCACTACGCAATACGGTTGGTCGGAGACCGTGGAGGAGGACTTCCCGCGCGATCAAGTTCTACAGGACACCCTCTCCCCGAATATAGCTCTGCCAATGCGCACTATGGTAGCCCCCTCTTCGATGGCTACCTCGAAATCGTCAGTCATGCCCATGGAGAGGTGCCGCCAGTATTCTCCTGGGAATCTCTCGACCAAAGCATCGCGCAGCCGCCGCAGTCGCCGAAAGTAGGGCCGCGCCTCCTCAGGATCGGCCACGATGGGAGCCATGGTCATCAGGCCCTGTACCTCCACCTGGGGCAGAGCCAGTATTCCCTCCACGATGGCGAAAAAGTGCTCCCTCTGCTCCTCATCCTCCACCCATCGGTCCAGGGCAAACCCGTACTTGCCCTCCTCGCCCGAGACGTTGACCTCCAGAAAAATGGGCATGACCTTGCCCTTCCTCCCCCCCAAAGCGGTGTCCTGAGCTTGTCGAAGGGTTGGGGGGGAAAGAGGGGGGGCGCGATCCAGCCGCTTGGCCAGCTTCAGGGTATCCACTGACTGGATCACGTCGAACAACTGGACGGCATCTCTGGCTTTGCGGCTCTGAAGGTGGCCGACCATGTGCCAGGTGATGGGCGGCAGAGCTTGATCCTCAATCCATTGGTTGACGATGGGCACTTTCGCCGCCGCCTCGCCCACCCGGTTTTCGCCGAAGTGGCGCACCCCCAGCTCATGAGCGGCCTGGATGTGGGCCACGGTGAACGTTTTGGTCACGGCCACCAGGGTGATTTCCGCCGGGTCGCGCCCGGCCCGACCCGCAGCCGCGGCTATCCTCCGCTCCAAATCTCGCAGATTGGCCCCAATATCAACCATAGCTCAACCTCTCATTCCCAGTATCACCGCGAACCGCCCCGTACGGCCTTTCTCCGCTCGGTGAGAGAAGAACTCGTCGGTGCGACAGGCGGTGCAAAGCTGACTCACCTCGACCTCCCTAACGCTCAGCTCTGCCAACTGACGGTCACTGGCCCCCCGGAGGTCGAAGTGAACCGAGCCGTCCCCCTGAGGCCGAAGGAGCTCCTGCCAATGACCGAAACTCGCTTTCACCAACTCTATCACCTCAGTCCCGACCTGGTAGCAACAGGGGCCGATGCACGGACCCAGGCCAGCTACAATGTCAGCGGGGCGGCTGCCGTAGGCTTCCACCATGGCCGAAGCCGTCTTCGCAGCAATTCCCCCGATGGCGCCCTTCCAGCCGGCATGGGCCAGACCAATGGCCCGGCGGATGGGGTCATAGAGTAAAACAGGCAGGCAATCGGCGAAGCGGAGCATGAGAGCTACGCCGGGGGTGTCGGTAATCAAGGCATCGGTGGCAGGGATTACTCGACCGCGATCCTCAGGGCCAACCAGAGCCACTCGGTTCCCGTGCACCTGGTGGGCAGTGGCGACATCCCTTCGAGAGATGCCCAGGGCCTGATAGATGAGGTCGTGGTTGGCCTCCACCAACTCGTAGTCGTCGCCGACCAAATGACCCACGTTGAGCGACTCGCACGGCGCGCCGCTCACCCCGCCCAGTCGCGTGAACACGGCATGGAAGACCTCGTCGTATGCGGCCAGATTAGCGAAACGGTAGTAGACGAGGCCATTGATCTGATGTCGTAGTTCTGCTCTCGCCGGATCGCCAGATCCGGCGACTTGGCAGCGGGATCTGGCGATCCCGCTGGAGCACAAACTCTCAAGAATCATCTCCCCAGCGCTCTTCCCATCTCTCGCCACAGATACTCGCGGCTGACGCCACTATCCACTACTGACCAGGGTAAGGCCTCATCCAGAGATCGTTCTGTCAGATATTCGGCGGCATCGAGCTGGCACTCCCGTAGAGCTCGCTGCCAGGCTGCGAGAGACTTCCCCTTCACCCTGACCAGAGCCTGGCCCAGCCGACTATCGCCCCGGGACAAGACGCCCTGCACCGCTGCCCAGGCAGGACTTTCGGCTTTGACCGCAATCCCCCTCGGCCGCAGAGCCTGTTCGATACGGGCCAGCCCTTCCTTCAAGCTCTCGACCGGAGCCATGGCCACCCACTGGAATGGGGTGTGAGCCTTGGGCACGAAGGGGGTGATGTTCACCGTGATGCGGCGCGGGAAGCGCTCCCGGACCGCCAGCACCAGGTCAATGAGAGCCTGGACATCGTCGTCGGTTTCGGTAGGCAGGCCGAGCATGAAGTAGAGCTTGAGCTGCGCGAAGTCATAACGGGCAGCCAACTCGGCAGCTCGCATCAGGTCATCTTCGGACACGTTCTTGTTGATCAAAGTGCGCAGACGTTGAGAGCCGGCCTCAGGAGCGATGGTCAAGGTTTGGACTCCGCTCTCAGCCAGGGCGCGAACCAGGGTCTCAGGCAGTGGGTCAACCCGCAGGGAGGAGACGGAGAGCCTGGCACCCATCTCCCGCAAGCCAGCTACCAGCTCCTTGAGGCGCGAGTAGTCGGAGACGGCCGCGCTCACCAGGCCGATCCTGTCGCGATAGCGCAGCCCCTCCTCAGCCTGCTCCAGCAGTACCGCCGGGCTCCGTTCCCGCACGGGGCGATAGCAGTAACCCGCCAGACAGAAGCGGCAGCCCCTCCCACAGCCGCGGGCGATTTCTATCAAATACATATCGCCGAACTCCGTGTCGTGGGTGAGGACGACGGAGGTGGTGGGGTGGGTGTCGAGGTCGGGTGCCCATTGGCGTTTCGTTGGGTATTGGGTATTGGATATTGGGTATTGACTGGGGACGTAAACGCCCGGCATGTTAGCCAATGCTGAGAGAAGGTTATCTCGACTTTCGCTGATGCCGGCTTGGAGGGCTTCGACCAAAGGAGGGACGATGACCTCTGCCTCGCCGATGGCGAAGGCGTCGAAGAGGAGGGACAGGGGCTGGGGGTTTGCGGTTACGGCGGGACCGCCAGCGAGAAGCAAAGGGAAGTCCTCGTCTCGCTCCTCGGCCAGCAGGGGGATGTCTGCCTGGCGCAGCATCTCCACCACGTTGAAATAGTCCATCTCGAAGGAGATAGAGAAGGCCAAGACTGCGAAATCCTTGACGTCCCGCTGCGATTCCAACGATATCAGCGGCCTGCTCCCCGTCCCCTGCCTATAGAAAACCCGCTCGCAGACCACGTCGGCCCGCTGGTTGAACAGGCGGTAAACCGTCTGCAGGCCCAGGTTGGACATGCCCACCTGGTAGGTGTTAGGGTAGGCTAGAGCGATGGGCAGCTTGCCGCCCCAATCCTTGTGAATGGTTCCCTGCTCTCGCCCCAGTATCCGCTTCGCCTCAGCTATGAACTCCCACTTCAAGCCAAATCCCCCTTGGCAATTCCTACCCTTCTAAGTATAGGGCAAACCACGCACTTGTCAAGCGATGTTGCGGTGGGGGGCGTTCGGTGCTATAATCATGGGTGGGAAAACTTGCTAGAGAACAACGGTTGAAACCGCCTCTGGAGGGCGCGAATGCGCCGGTCGTCCGCCTGCGCGGACGATTTCCGCGACCACGCAGGTGGTCGCCCGGCACGGAGTGCCCTCACAGGTGCGATTTCAATCGCAAGTTGATCATCGAAAAGGGGGACAGAGAATGAGCCTGCAAATCGGTATCGTGGGGCTGCCCAACGTGGGCAAGTCAACCCTCTTCAACGCCTTGACCAATGCCAACGCAACGGTGGCCAACTACCCCTTCACCACCATTGAGCGCAACGTGGGCGTGGCCGAGGTGCCCGATCAACGGCTGTGGGACATCGCCGCCATGGTGAAGCCGGAACGCATCGTCCCCACCACCATCGAATTCGTGGACATCGCCGGGCTGGTGAAGGGCGCCAGCCAGGGCGAGGGGTTGGGCAATCAATTCCTGGGCCATATCCGCAACGTGGACGCCGTGGGCATGGTGGTGCGCTGTTTCCGCGACACCTTGGTGCCCCACGTTATGACTGAGATCAATCCCCGTGCCGATATCGAGGTCGTAGACCTGGAGCTACTCCTGGCCGATCTGGCCACCGTCGAGCGGAGGTTGGAGAAGATCCGCTCGGCAGCCAAGGCGCGGCCCAAGGACTACGCCGCCGAGCTGGATTTCCTGGAGGAGTTGCACCACTGTCTCGAGGCAGGGGAAAAGGCCGCCGACTTAACGGTGACGGACAAACAGACGGAGAGGCTAAGGGAGTTGAACCTTTTGACGGCCAAGCCTCGTCTCTATTTAGCCAACGTAGGAGAGGAAGACCTGCCCGAAGGAGGGGAGTTAGTGGCAGCAGTGGCCGAGGTGGCGGCCCTCGAAGGGGCGGAAGTGATCTCCATTTGCGCCCAACTGGAGATGGAGCTGGCTGATTGGCCTGCTGAAGAAGCAGCGGCCTATCGTGCCGAGACCGGCTCTGGGGAACCGGGGTTGAAAAAGCTGGTCGAGGCTGGCTACCGCCTGCTGAATTTGATAACCTTCTTCACCACCACCGGGGGAAAAGAGGTGCGAGCCTGGACGCTTCTAAGGGGGACCCGGGCCTCTCAGGCTGCGGGCAAGGTTCACAGCGATATGGAGCGAGGCTTCATCCGCTCTGAGGTCATTTCCTACGAGGACCTAATCGCCAGCGGCTCCTTCGCTGCGGCTAAACAGAGGGGCCTTTTGCGCCTGGAGGGCAGGGAATACGTAGTGCAGGACGGCGACGTCATCCACGTCAGGTTCAGCGTTTAATCACTTGCCAAAATCAGCGCTTTGTGCTATAGTTATGCCCGTCGTCACACGAGGATCAGTAGATTCAAGATTGCTCTGAAGGGATTGCCAGATCCCCGCACTTGGCCTGGGTCTGGCGATCCAGGCCAAGCAAAACTGGATTCACTGAGGATGGTGGACAGAGAGCTTTTCTAGAGAAAGGAGGCACATCATCGCCGACATGCGCAATTACGAGTTTACTTTTATCGCCCACCCTGAAGTAGAGGATGAGGGGCTAGCCGGTGTCACGGAGAAAGTTAGCCAGTTCATCACAGAAGGCGGCGGCCAGATAGCCAATGTGGACCATTGGGGCAAGCGCCGCCTGGCGTATCCGATCCAGAAGCAGAAGGACGGGTATTACGTGCTGATGCAAGTGCAACTGGATCCCAAGTCTCTCGGCGAACTGGAGCGGAAGCTGAAACTCACAGAGCAAGTCATCCGCTATTTGCTGGTGCGGGTCGAGGACTAATGAATTGAGGAAAGGGTGAAAAAATGTCAAGGGGTTTGAATAAGGTGTTGATTATCGGCAAGCTTGGACGTAACCCGGAGATGCGCTACACGCCGAGTGGTAGGCCGGTGACCTCTTTCAGCGTGGCTACGAATCGCAGTTGGGTAAACACCGACGGTGAGCGCCGCGAGGACACCGAGTGGTTCAACGTGGTAGCCTGGGGCAACCTGGCCGAAATATGCAAGCAGTACCTGACCAAAGGTCAACAGGTTTACGTTGAAGGCCGCCTGCAGACGCGTGGTTGGGAGGATCAGGACGGGAAGAAGCATTACCGCACCGAATTGGTCGCTAATGAGATGATCATGCTGGGAGAGCGCAGGGGCGCTGAGACCACTGCCAAGGGACAGGGAAGCGCCGCCGCGTCAGAAAGCAGCGAGTTTCCTTTCTAGCCAGCCATCAGTGGCTAAGCTCTCCCCGCTCCAGCTAGAGAATCAAGCTAATTACACATTGGGAGGTAACTTTGTCAAACGGAGGAAATAGGAGTACCCAACAGAGATCATCAGGTGGTAGGGGCCAAAGGCCCCGCGGCGCCCGAAAACGGAGGTTCATCCCTCGTCGCAAGGTATGCGCCTTTTGCACCGACAAGATTGATGTCATAGACTACAAGCAACCCGAACGTCTGCGGCGTTTTCTCTCCGATCGAGGGAAGATCAAACCCCGCCGTCGGACGGGAACCTGTGCCAAGCACCAACGGCGTTTAGCCGTGGCTATCAAGCGGGCCAGGCACCTGGCCCTTCTGCCCTACGTTGCTGAACACCTCCGGCGCTACAGTTGAGGCGCAGATAAGAGCGGTTGACAGGGCATAGGATGACTTGCTTCTATGCCCTTTGTTTAGTTAGATTTGCCGAAACACTACAACGGATTTAGAATAGAACGAATTGGCGCAAGAATCCGTTCCGTTCTCAATTCGTTGTAGTGTTGTTGAGGAGATGGGATAAGGATGGCCAAAAAGAGAAAGAAGGCTACTAGTAGGGAACTAACGAAAAAGGAGGTAAGGCTCGGCAAGAAAGCCCAGCGACAAAGGCGGATGATCCTCACTGGCGCCGCCGTTATTACCGTTGTGATAGTGGTTCTGCTCGCCTTTGGCTACTATCAAGAATACATGGTCAAGCCAAAGGAGCCTGTGGCAATAGTGAGCCAGGTGCCTATCCGCACTGATACGTACGAGAAAATGGTGCGTTACTATCGCTCTAACCTCAAGAATCAATTAGCTCTATTGCAAGACCAGCTAGCCGGCTTCGATCCGAACGACCAGAGCACCGAGTTTATCGCCCAGTACTATCAACAGCAAGTCGAGCAACTGCAGAATCAGTTGTTCGACTCGCAAACGCTAGGTGAACAAGTGCTGGACGACTTGATTGACGACGAGTTGATCCACCAGGAGGCGGCCCGGCGTGGAATAGTGGTGACACCCGAGGAAGTGCAATCCGAGATAGAGACCCAATTCGGCTACGAAAGGAACCCTCCTACCCCTACACCGACGCCCATCATCACCACTACCCTGACCATAACGCCCACCCCCACCGCGACGCCCATAACGCTGGCCCGCTTCCAGGAGATGTACGCCACTACCTTAGAAGCATTGAATGAACGGGTTGGCTTCTCCGAAGCAGACTTCCGCCACATCTTCGAGAACATGCTTTTGAGAGAGAAGCTGCAGGAGGCAATGGGCCAGGAAGTGCCTACCATCGCCGAACAGGTACACGCCCGCCAAGTACAGGTGGAGAACGAGGAAAAGGCACAGGCCATCATGACGCTTCTTGATGAAGACACCGATGAGGCGAACGCACTAGATGCACTTCGCCTTCTTCTGACCGAGGAAGGGGGATTCAAAACCGAGGAAGAGATCAGGGCAGAGAACGATCCTCAGGAACTCTTAGCCCAACTGACAGAGAGTGAGGATCGCTTCGCCTTGCTGGCTCAGAACTTCTCCCAGGACACAGGCTCCGGGGAAGAAGGCGGCGACCTGGGATGGTTCTCCAAAGGCAGGATGGTGCCAGAGTTTGAGGAGGTGGCCTTCAGCACGCCGGTAGGTGAGATCGCCGGGCCAGTGGAGAGCCAATTCGGCTGGCACGTCATCCTCGTGCACGAAACAGCAGAGGACCCAGAGCCCCAGGTGCGGGCCAGCCACATACTTGTGGAAACCGAGGAGGAAGCCCAGGCCATCATGACCCTCTTGGACGAGGACACCGATGAGGATGCTGCCTTGTCCGCTCTGGACGTTTTTATCGAAGCCGAGCTGGCCAAAGCCAGAGCCAAGGAAGAGGAAGTCCAGGAGCTCTTGACCCAGTGGCAAGAGGACGATGACCCCTTCGCCCTCCTGGCCGAGAACTTCTCCGAGGATTGGGGAAGCAAGGATCAAGGCGGCGACATGGATTGGTTCCCCAGGGGGGAGATGACATCTGAGGTCGAAGAGACGGCTTTCGGCCTGGCCGTTGGGGAGATGAGCGAGCCGATCTCGAATACCATCGGCTATCACATTATCGAAGTCTTGGGACACGAGGAGCGGGAGCTGGCATCTGGTATTCTGGAGCAACGGAAAATCCAGACTTTCGAGGATTGGCTCGAGGAACAACGGCAGTCGGAAGCAGTACAGCGTTATTGGTCTGTGGACAAAGTGCCTCCCGATACAGATTTATGAGGCGCTGATGGACCACTGGACTTTGGACAAAATCGCGACGGCAGCCAGAAACCCGTTTTCTCGCAGCAGAATGCCGTCCATGCCCGCCTGAAACAAGCTGATTCAGGCAGATTTCGGTGGTGAGGTTTCAGAAAACGGGTTTCTTTGGCTTTGTCCAAAGTCCAATGGACCAAAAAGAAGCCAGGCATAATTTGCCTGGCTTCTTGGTTTTTAGGAGAAACTTAGCCTAATGCGCCTTACGCCGGGCCTCGAAGACGTTGGGCAGTCGCTCGATCTTGGACAAGACACGGCTCAACTGAAGAATGCTGCTGATCTCCAGGGTGGCCGTGATGACGGCGATATGATCTTTAGGGTGGGTGGCCACGTTAGCAGAAGTTATATTCATCTTTTCTTCAGCCACGATCTCGGTTATATCTCGCATCAGCCCGGTACGGTCATATGCCAAGACCTGGATCATGACTGAGAATACTTGCTTGAAGTCTTCTCCCCAGTCCACCTCAATGAGACGCTCCTTGTCCTCAAGATAGAGAACGTTACGGCAATCCTGCCGATGAATGGTTATACCCCGCCCCCGGGTAACATACCCCACCACCGGGTCGCCAGGCAAAGGATGGCAGCAACCAGCTACCCTGGTAAGCAAATCACCCACCCCCCTGACTGTAACCCCGGAGACCTCCGGCGGCGGTGGAGCAGCTTCCGGCATCTCCGGCTCCTCTTCTTCTCTCTCAGCCTCTATTAGCCTGGCAGCTATCTGTTGGGCGTTGATGTCGCCATAGCCGATAGCCGCCAGGAAGTCTTCGACCTTGTCGAACTTGAGGAGCGCGGCAATCTCCTCGTAATTCTTCCGGTCGAGGCCCAGGCGTTTCAATTCCTTTTCCAGGAGTTGCCGCCCCTGAGCTACTGAATCAGCTCGATCCTGCCGTCTGAACCATTGGCGGATCTTCTGTCGGGCTCTGGATGTCTTGATGTAGCCCAGGTGGGGATTGAGCCAATCGCGGCTGGGCCTGCCACGCTTAGCGGCTAGAACCTCCACCTGATCGCCATTTCGCAGTTGGTAGTCCAGAGAGACCATTTTGCCGTTGACCTTGGCTCCCCGGCAGCGGTGGCCGACCTCGGTGTGGATGTGATAGGCAAAGTCTATGGGGGTGGCACCGGACGGCAGGTCTATGATGTCACCGTTGGGAGTGAAGGTGTAGACCCGATCCTGGAAAACGTCGCTTTTAAGCGAATCAATGAACTCCCAGGCATCGGTTACCTCTTGCCGCCAATCCATTAGCGAGCGCAACCAGACAATCTTAGCCTCGAAGGCGGCATCGCGCTTCGCGTGTTCTTTGTAACGCCAGTGAGCAGCTATGCCAAGCTCGGCTCTACGGTGCATCTCGTGGGTGCGAATCTGCGCCTCCAGTGGCTTGCCATCGGGCCCCACGACAGCGGTATGGAGGGACTGGTACATGTTATCCTTGGGAGTAGCTATGAAGTCGTCGAACTCGCCGGGGATGGGGCGCCACAAGCTGTGCACAATTCCCAGCACGGCATAGCAATCCCCAACAGTGTTGACGATGATGCGTACACCCCGCACATCGTGAATCTGATCGAAGGGCAAGCCCTTGCGGTTCATCTTGGTATAGATGGATTGAATGTGTTTGGGCCGTCCTGAAATCTCGGCCTCTATGCCCTCTTTCTTGAGTCTCCCTTCCAAGATACTGATTATGCGTGCAATGCGCCGCTCTCGTGCAACTCTCCGTTCATCGAGCTGGGCCGCAATCTCCTGATACTTTGAGGGATTCAGGTAGCGAAAACCCAGGTCCTCCAACTCCCACTTGATCTGCCAGATGCCCAGGCGATTGGCCAGGGGTGCGAATATCTCCAGGGTCTCCGCAGCGATGCGCCGCTGCTGCTTCTCGGAGAGAGCACCCAAAGTGCGCATGTTGTGCAGGCGATCGGCCAGCTTGATCAACACCACTCGCACGTCATCGGCCATAGCCAGGAACATTTTACGCAGACTCTCGGCCTCCTCGTCCTGCAGATCCTTGCGGGTCATCTGGCTCAGCTTATCTATCTGGCCCAGCTTCGTAACCCCGTCAACCAGGCTGGCCACTTCGTCGCCGAAGTCCTGCCGCAGATCCTCTACAGTGACAATGGTGTCCTCCACCACGTCGTGAAGGAGCCCCGCTGCAATGGTGGCGGAGTCCAGACGCAAATCGGCCAGGATCCGGGCGACAGTCAGGGAGTGCTGGATGTATGGCTCGCCAGAGGCGCGCTTCTGGCCGGAGTGAGCCACCTCGGCCAACCTGTAGGCTCTCTCGACTAACTCCCTACCATTCTGGAAAAGGGTGTCCGGAATATGCTGAAGCAAGCTCTCAAGACTTCTAGTCTGCGCACGCATCTTCTAAGTCCATTTGCCCAATTCGGCTTTTTATGGTAAAATCAAAACAGATCGTGGTGAGCGTAGCCGAGTGGTCAAGGCACCTGGTTGTGGCCCAGGAGACCGTGGGTTCGAATCCCATCGCTCACCCTCAAAACCAAGGTGAATCAATGCCCATCTCAAGTTGAGATGGGCATTTCTCATGCGCCCTCATCTATCACATCTCCCGCCGCCCCTCCAGAGCCCGGGCCAGGGTGACAACGTCGGCGTACTCCAGATCCCCGCCTACCGGCAGCCCCCGCGCCAGGTGGGTGACCCGCACACCCAGGGGCGCCAACTGGCGATGCAGATACATGGCCGTGGCCTCACCCTCCAGGCTGGGATTGGTGGCCAGGATCACCTCTTCGACAGACCCGTCCTGCAAGCGGTTGATCAACTCGCGGATCCTCAGGTCTTCGGGGCCGATGCCCTCCATCGGCGAGATAACACCGTGCAGCACGTGGTAGAGCCCCCTGTACTCCCGCGTCCGCTCGATGGCCAGCACATCCAGAGGCTCTTCTACCACGCAAATGAGCGAACGATCGCGCTCCTCATCTTGACAGATGGGACAGGGACTCTCCTCGGTGATGTTAAAGCAAGTAGAGCAAAAAGTGATGCGCTCCCTCAACTGGCGCAAAGCTTCGGCCAGGGCCACCGCCTGCTCAGCGGGGGATCTGAGCAAGAAAAAGGTGAGACGCGAAGCCGTCTTAGGGCCGATGCCCGGTAACCGCCTGAATTCCTCAATGAGCCTGGCCACAGGCTCAGGGGCGACTTGCATGTCCGATTACTCCAATCACTTCTCACATCAAGCCGGGGATGCTCAGCCCACCGGTTAGGCCGCTCATCCGCTCTGTAGCTAAGTCCTGCGATCTCTGCAGGGCCTCGTTCACTGCGGCAGTGACCAAGTCCTCCAGCATCTCCACGTCATCGGGATCCACCACTTCGGGGGCGATGGAGATGGACTGAACCCTCTGCTGGCCCGTAATCACTACGGTAATGGCTCCGCCTCCGGCGGTGGCGGTAACAACCTCCTCGCTCAAAGCTTCTTGAGCCTTAACCATCTCCTCCTGAAGCTTCTGCACCTGCCGCATCATGTCCATCTGCCCGCCTTTGGGCTGAAACCTTCTTCCTCTTTTCTTGCTCAACTTACATACCTCCCTACCGATACTTCATTCACCGAAACAGCTACCAAGGGACGTCCCCGCCCCGTCTAGGGGCAATTTACCACGAAACCAGGGCGAGGACGCCCCCCCATAGCAGAATGAGATGCGCAGCGTGCCTCACTGCACATCTACGACCTGAGCTCCGTATTTGCTCACCGCCTCCTGGATGAGGGGGTCATCGGCAATGGACGAGTATTTGTCCCTGATCACTTCCTCGTTCTCGACGGTGTGTCGCTGCGGTCTCTTGACCGGCTCTTGAACGGGTTGTGCTCGTCCCTCGCCCCTGGACGAGAGCACACAGCGGATATAGCACGAACCCTCCACCGCCTGGCTGACGACACTCTCCACCAGAGCCTTGTTCTGGGATTCCTCGATCTTTTCTTTGTGAAAAGGATAGTAAAAGCCAAGCACGAGCTCCTGACCCTCCACTCCCAGGGGCCGGCAGGACTTGAGCAGGGCCTCAACGGAACGGTTCTGGAGCTTTATCTCGTCCAGAATCCGACCCCATTGGCTATTGACGCTATCCAGGGTCAACTTCAGTCCTGTTGAGGCAGCCCTTGGCTCTGCCTGGGACTTCTCTCCGACAGCCTTGGCCGCCCCACTCGTTGGAGACGAGTGGGGAGCAGAGGCGCCCCTTGCCTCTGGGGGGGGCTTGGGGGCGGTTACAGAGCCAGGGCGAGTCACCGGCGGAGCGGCTTTTTCCTCTTCGGTTTCATCCAGGGCAGCATCCACAAAGGCCAGCTCCAGAGGCAACTGGGATTGGGTGCTGGCCTTGAGATCAAGCCCTGCTTGATTGAAAAGCCTGACCACCTTGATCAGTTCCCTGATCGAGAGCAGCGCCGCCTGGCCCTTCATCTCCTGCAGGGCTTCGGGCGTGACACGCACCAGGCTGGAGTCATCACCGACTTTGATCAGGAGCAGCTCACGCAAATACTCCACCACCTGGCGGTTGAACTGGCGAGGGTCAACACCATCCCCAACAACCCGATTGATAACGTCAAACCCCTTAGCCACGTTGCGAGCCACCAGTTGATTCACCAATTCCCCCACCGCCCGAGAGGGAACAGTGCCCAGCACCGACTGCACCTGAGCCAAAGTGATCTCCTCACCGCCGTAGGCCATCAACTGATCTAACAGGCTCACCGCATCGCGCATGCTTCCCGTCGCGCTGCGGGCGATGAGCTCCAATGCCGGCGGCTCCACCGCCAGGCCCTCTTGCTCGGCGATGTGCTTCAGGTAGCCGATCATATCCTGGAGGGGAACGCGCCGGAAGTCGAAGCGCTGACAGCGGGAGAGGATGGTGTCCGGAATCTTGCGGGGCTCGGTGGTGACCAGGACGAAGATCACGTGGGGTGGCGGTTCTTCCAGCGTTTTGAGCAGGGCGTTGAAGGCCGGCTCGGTCAGCATGTGAACCTCATCGAGGATATAGACCTTATAGCGGGCCTCGTTGGGCCGGAAGCCCACCTTATCCCTGATGCTTCGCATCTCATCAATCCCTCGGTTAGATGCGGCGTCTATCTCGATGAGATCCAGCAGGCGCCCCTCATTGATGGCCTGACAGATGTGACATTCGTTGCACGGCTTGTTGTCCTCGGTGGACAGGCAACTGACTGCTTTGGCCAGGATGCGCCCCATCGAAGTCTTGCCTGTACCCCGAGGCCCAGCGAAGAGGTAAGCATGGCTGATGCGCCCGCGCGGTAGGGCGTTCTGGAGAGTGTGAGTCACGTGCCCCTGACCGACCACTTCATTGAAAGTTCGGGGGCGCCACTTACGGTAGAGTGCCTGACCAGCCATAAAAACCTCCTCCTGAGTCCTACCCATAGTTTATCACCGATGGCCGATTTGCGCAAGCCCGCTGGCAACAAGACCTCCGAGGTTTACGCACCGATGACTTCTTTGAGGCTACCTGACATCAGCTACCAGATTAAAGGGCCAAAGTGGCGCCCAAAACCTCGGAGGCCTAGAAGCAGCTCGCTGATTTGTCTTGTTGTCAATACCGTGTTATAATTAGTGCGCTGACTTCGACTTGTGGTATGCGAATGTGTGAACTTACATGCCGTGATGTAAGCCTTGTGTTGAGCTTGTCGAAACAATGGAGCAGCCATGATTGCTCGTATCAGACAAAAGGCCGTTGTGGGAGAAGGCGGCAAAATCGAGGTTTTGTAAGGAGGAAAAAATGTTTGGACAAATAGGTGCGCCTGAATTGCTGTTGTTCTTTTTAATCATCCTTTTGCTCTTTGGAGCCAGCCGCCTTCGCGATGTGGGAGGCGCTTTGGGCGGAGCTATCCGCGATTTCCGCAGCGCCGTGTCTGGCGCGGACGAAGAGCAAAGCAACGGGGAGAAAGAAGAGCAGAAGGCATAGGGCTAAAGACGCCCTTTGGCAGCAGTTCTGCATTGATTATTCCAAGCTCAATCTTTGCAGCTCTTTCTCAACCGAGACCTTGCGCCGTTGCTGTTTGGCAATGGGCACCTTGAGATTGAAAAGCCAGATCTTCTCGTTGAGTTCGTCTATCCGAGGAGCCAGGGAATTCAGCCTCCTCTCCCAATAGACCTCAACCCAGGCACGCTCTTCCTCGGCCTGATGGCCTGTCTTACCCTTCAAGGCAGCGATGGCTTCGTCATACCAGCGCTTGCTCTCAGCCAGCCGCTGACGGAGACTCTCCAGCTCAATGCGGATCTCCTTGTCGAGTTCGATCCATTCTGGGGCGAAACCATGGTTCTGTAACAGATTGTAGGCCGTGCGCCAGGAGGGATCGAGAAAGGGGTTCTCCGCGAGGTCCAGTGGCTCCCCCTTGCCTGGCAGATCGTCAAACAGGCCCTGCTTCTGAGCCTCCCTGATCTTTCGCTCCACCAGGCTGTCCCAACCACCGCTGGGTTCGGGTTGCTTCAACAGGTTGCCCTCCCCAGGCAACTTGTCGGGCTGGTCAGTCCCCTCGGCCCGGCGCTCCAGCGCCTTGTCCTCTTCGATAGAGCTCATCTCCATCCCCAGATGTAGAACACCCTAACCCACAGATACGGAGGTCCATTATGACCCGAATCATCCTGGTGCGCCATGGCCAGACAGCGTGGAACGTCGGATCCGGCGCCGGCGAGCGCTTCCGCGGCCGGATTGACCTGCCGCTGGACGATACGGGACTGGCTCAAGCTCGTGCTCTGGCAGAGCGCCTCGCCGACCGCCCCATCGTCGCGGTCTACTCCAGCCCCCTGAAGCGAGCGATGGAGACGGCCCGGCCCACGGCTCAGCAACTCGGCCTGTCGGTCCAGCCATTGCCAGGCATCATTGACATCAACTATGGCGACTGGCAAGGACTCTCGCCTGCCGAGGTCGCCAGGGCCTATCCCGACCTCTATCCGCGTTGGCTGGAGAAACCCCAGTGGGTCAAATTCCCCCATGGGGAGAGCCTGCGCCAGGTGCGCCTCCGAGGGATGGCCGCTCTGAAAGAAGCATCCGCCCGCCACGACGGACACGTTATCCTGCTAGTGGCCCATCAGGTGATGAACAAGGCGCTGGTCTGTGCCATGCTTGACCTGGGCAATTCCCACTTCTGGCGCATCCGGCAAGACAACGCCTGCATCAACGTCTTCGAGCACCAGGATGGGATCTTCACCGCGGTATTGATCAACGACACTTGTCACTTGCGCCAAACGAGAGCCTGATCCCCGATGCGTATTCCGTATTGCGTATTGCATGGGTCTCAACGGAATACGCAATACGCAACACGTGTCATTTGAGATACATCGCCTTAGCGAACTCATCAACGAAACGCTTGTCATTGGTCAGCTCGATGTATTCGACCTGGCGAGCGATCTCAGCGGCCTGGGCTCGCTGCTCCTGGGAGACGAGGGCCAGCTTGGCCCCCATGCCCGCTGCGTTGCCCACCTGATTGAAGCGCTCCAAAGGAAGAGGCGGGAACATGCCGATGACGATGGCGCTGGATACGTCAATGTAGGTGCCGAAGGCCCCCGCTATGACCACTTGGTCAATGTCCTGCGCGGACAGGCCGGCTTCGTCCAGCAGGATGTTGATGCCCGCTCGAATGGCCCCCTTGGCCAGTTGGATCTCGCCCACGTCGCCCCGGGTGATAACCACTTCTCGGCCGCCCCCCTCCTCCGCCGCCACCAGGACGAACTCCGGGCCGTGGTCCGTGCGGCGCACGCCAGGGTGATGGCCCATGTTGCCCTTCACGTCCACAATTCCCGACTGGCGCAGTTGGGCCACCGCATCCAAAACGCCTGAGCCGCAGAGCCCCACCGGTGGCGCGCCGCCGATGGTCTGGTATTCCGCGCCAGAGTCCACGATGCGCAATCGCTCAATGGCTCCCTCGGCGGCCCTCATGCCATCCCTAATGTGGGCTCCTTCAAAGGCCGGGCCTGAGGCGGTGGAGCAGGCGATGAGGCGGCCGTTGGCTCGCAGAACCACCTCGGTGTTGGTGCCGATGTCCAACCCCAGCACTGTCCCTTCGGCCTCGCCGATCTCCGTGGAGAGAATCATGGCCACGTGGTCGGCCCCGACGAAGCCAGCGACGTTGGGAAGCAGGTGGACGTATCCCCCCGGCGCTATCTCCAGTCCCACTTCCCTAGCTTTCAAATCCAGAGCCTCACTGACCACCGCCAGATAAGGCGCCAGGCCCAGTTGTCTCACGGGAAGCCCGGCGAAGAGGTGGTGCATGGCAGTGTTGCCTACTACCACTGCTTCCACGATAGCCTCTGGCTGATGGCTGCTCTGGGTGCAGAGGTCGCGGGCCAGGTCGTTCACCGCCCCGACGACGGCTTCCTGCAAAGTCGCCGCCTGCTCCTCCCCTTCCATGGCATAGGCGATGCGGGCCATCACGTCCTCGCCGTAGACGATCTGGGGATTCATGGCCCCTGCCGTGGCCAGCGTTCGCCCCGTCTCCAGCTCCACCAGGTAGCCAGCCAGCTTGGTCGTCCCCACGTCAACGGCCAGACCCAGGAGCTCGTGCCCCAGCGGGCCGAAGCTAACCACTTCCTGGCCCCGCAAGCCGACCGTGCCTGACCATCCCTCCTCCCTCAAGCGGGTGGGCAGTTGACGCAGCAGCGCGAAGTCCACAGTCAAATCGCTCAGGCCCAGCGCTTCCGCCAGATGATGTCGCATTCGATCCAGGTCGGAGCGAATGTCCTCCCGCGTGGGTGGGGGGAGCCGAACGTCGTGGCCCACCACCACGGGGACGATGGGCACCGTCAGCTCTTGCCCTTCCACCTGGGTGCGCTGGGCGGCGGTCAGCGATTGGGGTGGGATGTGAAGCTTGAGATCGCTCAGCACCTCGGCCTGGCAGGCCAGGCGATAGCCCTTGGCGACCTCATCTGGCTTGAGCTTCTTCCCTTCCGTTTCGCTCAGCGGTGAGAGCTGGCCTTCGAGAACCTGCACCTTGCAGCGGCCGCAGGTGCCCTTTCCCCCGCAGATAGAAACCAGGCCCACTCCGGCCTGCTGAGCGGCGGTCAATACAGAGATGCCTCGGTCAACCCGCAAGCGCCGACCGAGGGGTTCGAAATCAACTTGATAGGACATATTTGGTTTTGGCCTCCAGTTGTCAGTGATGAAGTGCAATGCAGACGGGGGTTATTATAGCAGAATGAGGGGAAGAGGTCAACCATTTGTCGGATGGTCAAACTTGGGGGGATCGAATGAGGGAAGGGTGGACACAGGGAATCGTACTCCCAAAGCCCACCGGGGGCAAGTTGAGATAGTGGCAAGCTGCAAACCGATTAGTGCGATCAGCCACCGGATCCCGTCCGCTGGCTGGTTTGGAAGATGATGAACTCGGAGGGCTTGAGGGGCGCAAAGCCAACGACGATGTTGACGATGCCTTGGTCAATGTCATTCTGGGTAGTCGTCTCCCTATCGCACTTGACGAAGTAGGCTTCGCGCGGTCTCTTGCCCGCGAAGGCCCCCTGTCGGAAGAGGGTGTGCATGAAAGCACCCACGTTGAGGCGGATCTGCGACCACAATGGCTCATCTGGCTCAAATACCACCCACTGGGTGCCCTTGTGAATGGAGTCTCGCAGGAAGTTGACCAGCCGCCGCACTTGGACGTGCTTCCACTCTGAGCCACCAGCCGGGTCGGAGGCCAGAGTGCGAGCACCCTAGACCTTGATGGTGCCGCTGAAAAACCCGACGCAGTTGACCCCGTTGGGAATAAGAGTCTCCTGCAGGTTGTTGCTGACCTCGTAACGTACCCCCAAGGCTCCCATGATGACCTCATTGGTTGGCGCTTTGTGCACGCCTTGCTGGGCATCGCTTCGGGCGTAGACACCAGCCAGATGACCGCTGGGCGGCACGGCGATACGAGCGTCGGGAGCGGCGTTGGGCTTCATGTCGGCGACCTCGATCCAGGGAAAATAGAAGGCGCCGTATCCTTTTGAGTCGGCTGCTGGCCGCCAGATGCCCGTGTCATCTGTGGTAATCACCAGGTTACCGTGCCTGATATCCCGGGCACTGTCCAAAACGGCCACCCGATCTTCCATAAGCTGGCAGTGGCTCACCAGCTTGGTGTGAATGGCATTGAGGGCTGCTTGCGTCACGGTGGCATCAACAGCCTCGGGTGGCAGCGGCGCGGCGACGATGGCGATCTCGTCTACGGCCTCGAACTGGTCAATAGCGTCGTCTACATCGTCCACCGTGGTGACGCGGTTCACCCAGCATCGGGTACCTCCGTTGTCAAAGAAACCGTAGACCGCATGGGCCAGGTACTGGTTGGCATCCTGAAAGTCGCCGAACTTCTGCTTGAACTCCTCCCAGTTGTTGATGGGCCGCGGATCCTCGGGGTCGGCCTGCCTATAGTTGCCGCCCGCTGGCTTTTCGGGCATGGCGTTATCCGGGATATTAGCGGAGATGCCAACGAACCCAGCGATGCTGGTGTCAACTCCAGTGATGGGCCTGACCGCTGAGGGCACCTCTTCGATGTATGCTCCTAGGCCTAGATATTCGGGCATCTCACCCTCCCTGTCTAGAATTCATCAACGCCAGCACCGCTCTCACTGCGGCGGCCTACACCACTACCCAGCACGCAGCCAGCGCAGGATCTGCCACAGCGCCTGGCAATCTGCGCCGAGATACTCGGCCAGCAGCTTCATCTCCTGGGAGTTCAAGGGATCTGCCATCTGGTACGCTCTCCAGCCCATCACCATGGCGCGCACGCCCACGTCCAGGTCTGTGGCCCAGTGGGTGACGTATGCCGGATCAAGGGTCCCCAGCGCTCTGGCCACCGCCTTCAGCCCAAAGCCCCAGGCGCCCTGCCGGGCGCCTGGGCCGTCGAGCAGCACCTTCTGCAGATCGAGCCAGGGGAGCGTGTGGAGAGGATGGTCGGGTGGGAGTTCATGGCGTTCCGCAACCCGCCGGGTCTGCCAGACTTCTGCCGAGGTCCAGTGATAGAGGGCTGCCCTGGACTGGTCAAAGGCTGCTCCGTCCGTCTCAGTCCCAAGGAAGTCAATCAACTCCTCAAAGATCGCCAGCTCCTGGTCCTGGCTCTCACGCTCGGCCGCAAACGATCGAAAGCGCCATCTCCCCCGATCCTCCCAGCCAACGCCGATCATGAACACCATTTCGCAGCCCTCCAGCGTTGGCCATTGGGTTTCGAAATCCACGTTCACGTTGGTGAAATACTCAAAATCAACATAGAACTCGAATGGCTTGCGGGGCGGGATCTTGCCGCTCGCGGGGAGCACGGCTGAGCCGGAGCGGTTCGCTTCGAGAATGGCCCGCATCTGGCCCGCTCGCTTGGCGCCGATGCCCTTGACCGCCTCCAATGGAATGTCGTCTGGTTCCTCCCTGAGTAGGGCGGCGAGATTGGGATAGCCCAGGCTGACCAGTTGACCCTTGGCCCGTCTGCCGACCTGATAGAGCAGGCTGGCATCCCCGCCGGGCACTTTTTCTCGGGCGATGACGTCTTTGGCCGTACACCAGCGGTCGTCCTGGTGCGACAAGTTTGCGGCGACGATCTCGTCCTCCCAGGGCACGTACCTGGCCCCATTGACCTTGATCTCGACAAAGTGGTCGCGGATGGCGGCCAGGTCCTCGTCCAGGGGGCGGCCCAGCTCAGAGGAAATGTCCACCGGCAGTGGGTCATCCATGCCATCGCGGGTGATCAGGAAGGCCTGCCCCGGCATGAAACCCTGCAACTGTCCGAGCATGTAGCTGTAGATCCGCACCTGGGCAGCATAGTTCTCCAAGTCTTTGGCCTTGCGGCGCTCATGGAGCTTGGTCGTAAACTTGAGGTCAAAGACGAAATAGTGGCCGTGTTGGCCTCCCTCCCCGAGGTATGGGGCGGGGACCTGGGTTTCAGCCTCGTCTATTGCCGTCGGAAAGCGCTCTCTCAGCCAGGTGGTGTGAACCAACAGGTCGGGCACGCCGTAGATCCGTTCCGGCGCCCACCACAGCGCTGGCTGGGCGATGACCGGCACACCCAACCTCATCAGCTCAAAGGTCTGCTCAACCTTGCGCGCGTCGCGCCCCTCCTGAGATTCTGCACAGACCCGCACTGCCCCGGGCGCCATCTCCACCAGCCACTTTTCCTCGAACTGGTGGGCTTTCTCGGCGATGAAATCGCCAAACTCGTGGGGCGATGTGTCCGGCTGGAACCCGTGCTCAGCACCATGAACCTCCAGCCAGACGAGCGCCGGGTCCTCGAAGATGAACGGGCTGACCCGCGAAGCGGGCATCCAGTATGCGAGCACCTGCGGGCGCCCGCCAATCGCGATCTCAAGCGAGGTTTGATCTGGCATGCAAATGCTCCTTCTCCAATCTCATCGTTTCTGCGTCAGATCACGCACCCCACCAGCTCCCAACCTCCATCACCTGCTCGTACACCTGCCCCAGGACCAGGCCATCCTCAATCCCCGCCAGCGTCGGTGCTGCTTGGCCCAGAACCGAAAACAGTGAATCACGCCCTCCAGACCGGGCAGCCCTAAAGGCCTTCAGGAAGGCGACCAAAGCCAGATCGGGGTGCTCGATCTGGGCCAGCGCCTGGGCCACCCCGCTCAGCGCCCGCGCTCTGTGGTCCTCATCCCCAATCCCTTCCGCGGCCGCCAGCGCCCGTCGCAGCCCGTCCGCCTCCCCCGCCTCGGCCAGCGCCGCGGCCACCCCACTCAGCGCCTCCGCTCTGTCGCCCTCAGCCCCA
>CAYMKL010000042.1:0-48783 GCA_964390805.1 uncultured Anaerolineae bacterium
CCGCCCCAGCTCTCCCAGAGCCTCCGCAGCAAGCTCCCGCACAAAGTCCTCCACCGCCTCGTCCTGTGCCAGGATCAGGAGGAGTTCCGCCGCCTCCTCGGCCCGCCCCAGCCAACCCAGAGCCTCCGCAGCAAACTCCCGCGCCTTGTCCTCCACCGCCTCGTCCCGGGCCAGGGCCAGGAGGCCCGCTGCCGCGCACTCATCGCCCACCATCCACCCCAGGACGCCAATGGCATCCTCAGCAACGGCCTTATCTCCGGACTCCCGCAGCTCCCGTGTCCTGGCAATCCCAAGAAGCCCGTCCACCACCCGCCGATGGGTACCATCCGTCACCCTCACCCCTTCGGCCAGGGCGTCGGCGGCCAGGAACAGGGGGCGCTGCTGGGCTTCGTCGTCTTCGTTGGCCGCCAGCAACCGCTCGACTAGGGTTGTGACCTGGGCTTCAGGTAGGTGGGCCAGGGTCAGGGGGATCACCCCGGCCTACTGGGGACGCAGCAGGTGCGGGGAGAGACACTGCCACAACCCCTCGGCATCGTTCCTATGCGCCTCGGCCAGAGCTCGGGCCGCACCGTACTCTTGGAAGGTCAGGTGACGAAAGGCCAACCACTCCTGCCCCGCCAGCCGGTAGACGTCCAGCAGGCCGGCTCCCTCCCAGAAGCGCAGCACTTCTGCAGCCAATGATTCGGCCTGAAGCAGACCAAATCTCCACCGATCTCTCAAGTCCTGGGCCAGGAGCGGCTCGATCTCCTCGCGCACGGCCCGCAGCCCCTCCTCGCCGTAGTAAGCCCGGTGCAGGTGCCAGGCGGTGCGGTACAGCCCCCACAGGGCCACGCGGCGGGCCTTCTCTCCGCTCAGGTTTCCCAGGGCCAGCTTTCCTTCCCGCCGGCGCCGGGCCTCCCACATGGTGAACAGCCGCTCCACGTACTCCCGGTACAGTTCCTTGCGGCGCTGGGGCAGGCCTCGCCGTGAGCTCTTAGCCGAACGGTCGCGCTGCGGCTCGTCGCCGGCCAGCACGGCCAGGAAGGTGAGCAGCAAGGGGTTGCGGGCCACTTCCCGCAGGCCGGGGCGCTCTTTCAGTTGGCGTTGGAGCCAGCCGGCCCGCTCCCTGGCCCATCTCTCTTGTTCCGCTTCCGACACGCTCCGCGCCTGGGCCAGGGCCCGGAACCAGCGGTCGGTGAAGGCATCGGCATCCTGGGGCAGGAGGGGCAACACCTGGAAATGCTCCAGCCCGGCCAGCCGCTCGTACCCCAGGGGGCGGGAGGTGACCACCAGTCGGTGGCCGTCGGCGGCCAGGCCCTTCAGCGCGGCGGTCACCCTTTGGCGGGCCAGGTGGACCTCGTCCAGACCATCGCAGAGGAAAAGGACCCCCTTCTCGCCGATGGCGTCCTCCAGTGCCTGCTTCAACAGCCCCCGCTCCTCCCCGGCCTTGTGCGCCGTCAGCAGGTCCAGCGCGGCCTCTACGAATGAGCGCCCGGTCGTGGAGACCTGGACATCGGCCTGGCCCAAGGGGACTAGGACGGGCAGCGGAGCTTGGGAGTCGCCGGCCCGCTCCCAGGCCAGGTGGCGCAGGAGGGTGGACTTGCCGGCACCAGCGTCGCCCAGGATGGCCAGCCGGTCGTGTTTGGCGATGGCCTCCTCCGGCGGGATGGGCCGCGCTTCCTCCATCCGGCGGGCGGCCTCCTCCCATTCCTCCCGCCAACTCCAGAGCCGTTCGGCCAGCTTACGGGGCAATTCCTCGTCGCTGTCTGATGGCAGCGACGCCTCTCGACGGGCGGCCTCCTCCCGCTCGGGCAGGGCGCGCAGCTTGATGTAGACCCGGTCTAGGGGCAGGGTCACGTCCAGAGGAACAGGGATGCCGGCCAGGGGCAGGCCGGCGTAGAGGCGGCGCAGGTGGGCGCGGTAGTCGGCCAGGAGTGCCGGTCTTTGGGGGCGGAAGCTCTCGGCGATGAGCCGGGCCAAGTCCTTCTTGAGGCGGGGGAGCAGGTCGTCCAGGGTCTCGAACTCATACCAAAAATGCCCCCCCTGCCAGTCGCCCACCCTCTCCAGAAAGGCGGCCTGCTCCGGGTCGCGTTGGCCCTTTTGCCGGTAGATGAGCATCGGTTTGCCGACCCTCTTTGCCGCCTGCCACTCGAACTCGGTGGCCGAGATGGTCTCCTCGGGCGGTTTCTAGCCGTAGCGGAGGCCATACAACCCCAGGTAGACATCGCAGGTACGTGCCATCCACTCGCACTCCTCGCGAGGGGAACGATCGATGGCTCCCCGCTTCTCGGCCCAGATCGGTTCTAGGCCCATGCCTCGGATGGTGGCAGCCACCCGCTCTCGCTCAGTGGGCAGGTCGCGCATGGTGCCGGAGATGAAAATGGTGAGCTTCTCGGCCACGACGTTTTTCCTTCCTGGCCCAGTTACTTCACAATGCCTTCTGCCGTCAAATCATCAAGCAACTCAACTCAGAACAGCCTTGGCTACGCCAGCTCTTTCGAAGCAGTCTGCCGCCAGAGACTTGTCATCTCCCTGGCCAGGGAGAGACGCACGAAGAAGTCTTCACCGTCGAACAAGACATCACTGGCCGGAGTCAGCCCACGCTTTTGAAGGAGTCTGTCCAATAGCTGGATGGCACCATAGCGCTTGGCTTGTTCTCGGTCAAGGAAGGTTTCATTGCACTCTGGGCAGATATACACGGAGTAAGCGACGGTGAATTTGCCACCAGCTATAGTGTGCGTTGCCTGCTGTTCAATCATCGGGCCATGGCCGTGAGGGCAGATGGGCGGCTCACCGGGTGGCCGCGTTTCCCACTCCAAAGTCACTTCTTCCTCAATGATGTCATCTGGGCTGTACTGAAACACTGTATCCTGCATTAGTGAGTACTCAGAACAATACTGGCTGCCCCGGCTTCTCCTCGTAGGGAACGCCCAGATGCTCGTAGGCGCGGCGGGTGGCCACACGGCCACGGGGGGTGCGGTTCAAGAAGCCCAATTGCAATAAATAGGGCTCGACGACGTCCATGATGGTGTCGGATTCCTCGGAGAGGGCGGCGGCGATGGTCTCCAGGCCCACAGGGCCGCCGTCGAATTTCTCGATGATGGTCGCGAGCACCCGGCGGTCTATGTCGTCCAGGCCCAGCTCGTCTACCTCCAGCATGGCCAGGGCCTTCCGGGCCACCGCCTCGGTGATGTGTCCATCGGCTCGCACCTGGGCGTAGTCGCGCACCCGCTTGAGCAGCCGATTGGACACGCGAGGCGTGCCCCTGGCGCGGCGGGCGACCTCCTTCACCCCGCCCTCGTCTATCCCCACCCCCAGGATCCTAGCCGAACGACGCACGACGGCTTCCATGGCCGCCTGGTCGTAGAAGTCCACTCGGTACACCACGCCGAAGCGCGCCCTGAGGGGCGAGGTGATAAGGGCAAGCCTGGTGGTGGCCCCGATGATGGTGAAATGAGGCAGCTTCAGACGGAGACTGCGGGCGCTGGGCCCCTTGCCGATGATGATGTCCAGGGCGAAATCCTCCATAGCCGGGTAGAGCGTCTCTTCGATGGCCCGGCCCAGGCGATGCACCTCGTCAATGAACAGCACATCGCCCTTGCGCAAGTTGGTGAGGATGGCCGCCAGGTCCCCGGCGCGCTCGATGGCTGGCCCGGCGGTGACCTTGACGTTGACTTCCATCTCGGTGGCCGTGCAATGCGCCAGCGTGGTTTTGCCTAGACCCGGGGGGCCATAGAGGAGGACGTGGTCCAGGGCCTCGCCCCGTTGCTTGGCCGCCTCAATGACAATCTTGAGGTTCTCCTTGATCCTGTCCTGGCCAATGAACTCGATCAGCCGCCTGGGACGCAAGGACACGTCCAAGGCCACCTCTTCTTCTCTTCGCTTTGGCGAAATCATGCGCTCTTCAGTCATAGTTTCCTCGCTCAGGGATGAGACTGGTCTCGTAAAAGCGATTATACCAGAAAGGGCAGAAAAAGGGAAGCCTTCTCAATACAGGCTATTGTGAAAAGGGCTGGAATGTGATATACTTATGAACGAAGCTTAAGTTAAGGAGGATGTTATGTCTGACTTCGAGGCAGCAAGGAAATTGATTCACGAGTTCAAAGGAGATCGCTACGTTTTCGGCTCTGGTGTGCTGGGTGAGATCGGTAGCGTGACCGCTGAGCTGGGGAAGCGCGCTGCATTGGTGCACCCCGTGTTTCCTGGCAGCGAGGTGCTCATTAGAGCGGTGAGAGATTCGCTGACTGCCGCTGGTGTTGCGGTGCTGGGTGAAATCGAAGGGGCCGCGCCCAACGCTCCGCGCGAGGATCTGTTGCGCATAACTGATCAGCTCAAAGCATTGGATCTGGATGTGATGGTCTGTCTGGGAGGCGGCAGCACCCTTGATGCCGCCAAGGCGGCCGAGGTGCTGCGCACCCTGGGCGGCACGATTGATGACTACTTTGGTACTGGCAAGGTCACGGAGAAATTGCAGGCGACGGGCAAGACACTCACACCTGTCATCGCCGTCCAGACGGCGGCCAGCTCCGGCGCCCACCTCACCAAGTACTCCAACATCACCGACGTGTCCACGGGCCAGAAGAAGCTCATCGTGGATGAGGCCATCGTGCCAGTGCGAGCCCTCTTTGACTACGACGTAACCAAATCAATGCCCCCTGGGTTCACTGCTGATGGTGCACTTGATGGCGTAGCCCATAGCCTGGAAGTGCTCCTGGGTGCAGTAGGAAAACCCTACTATAGCAAGCTGATGGAAGTGGCTGGCGAGACCATCAGATTGGTGGTGAAATATGTCGAGCGGGCGGTTAACAATCCTAACGACACCGAGGCCCGCACAGCGTTGGGTCTGGCCACCGACCTGGGCGGTTATTCCATCATGCTGGGTGGTACCAACGGTGGACACCTCACCAGTTTCTCACTGGTAGACATCCTGAGCCACGGTCGAGCCTGCGCGATAATGAACCCCTACTATGTCGTCTTCTTTGCTCCAGCAATTGAAGAACCGCTGCGCATGGTGGGCAACATCTTCAAGGAGGCCGGGCTGACCGATGCAGACCTTGATGCACCCAGCAGCCAGGAGTTGGGAGTGACCGTCGCAGAAGCGATGATGGCTCTCAGCAGGCGCATCGGCTTCCCGACGACGCTAGGAGAGGTACAGGGATTCACCGACGAACACATCGAGCGTGCTCTGACCGCCGCCAAAGACCCCCAGCTCAAAATGAAGCTGGAGAACATGCCAGTGCCTCTGACGGCTGAGATGGTGGACGAATACATGGGGCCGATTCTGCAGGCTGCACGGGATGGTGACTTGAGCCTGATCAAGACCGTTTCATAGAGGTCTGCGGAGTGACCAGAGCTCAGATGGGAGTGGTAAAAAATGAGAGTAAAGCTGGCCTATGGCAAAGAGGGACTGTGGGTAGAGCTCCCTGATCGTAACGTGACGGTAGTTGAGCCAAAGTACGTACAGGGACTTACAGATGAGCGAGAGGCGCTTCGAACGGCGCTTCGATCTCCGACCGGCACACCACCCTTGCGCGACTTAGTTAAGCCCGACGATACAGTTGCCATCGTCTTCAGCGACATCACCCGCCCTCAACCCCGCAAACAGATGCTGCCGATTCTGCTCGAGGAAATCTCTCACGTTCCACGCGAGCAAATCTCGCTCATCAACGCGCTTGGCACACACCGCGCCAATACTGAAGACGAGCTGGTGGAGATGCTGGGCCGCGACATGGTCGCTAACTATCCTATCCTCCAGCACGACGCCTGGGATCAGGACAACATGGTCCATCTGGGGCGGACCTCTTTCGGGCACGAAGTGTCTATCAATGCACACTACATGCGCGCAAGTGTCAAGATCCTGACGGGGTTCATCGAGCCTCACTTCTTCGCAGGGTTCTCGGGTGGACCGAAGGCAGTGCTTCCTGGCATAGCGGATGAACGAGCTGTGCTGGCAAATCATGATGCCACCATGATCGGAGCCCCTCGCGCTACCTGGGGCGTGACCACGGGGAACCCGATTTGGGAGGAAATGCGTGAAATCGCGCTCACGACTTCTCCCACATTCCTCTTGAATGTGTCACTAAACCGGGACAAGCAGATAACTAGTGTCTTCGCGGGCGACCTGCTTCAGGCGCACGCCGCGGGGACAGAGTTCGTGGCTTCGACAGCGCTGGCGCCGGTCCCCGAGCCGTTTGACATCGTGATCACCAGCAACTCCGGGTATCCACTGGATTTGAATCTGTATCAAGCAGTAAAGGGCATGTCGGCTGCGGCGCAGGTGGTGAAACCTGGCGGCAGCATTGTGATAGCCGCCGAGTGTTGGGATGGGATACCTGACCACGGTGAGTATGGCAAGCTTCTGCAGATGGTCTCTACTCCGGAGGAACTACTGGCGATGGTTCACTCTTTTGAGTTCGTGCGGCAGGATCAGTGGCAAGTCCAGGTTCAGGCCCAGATACAGTTGAAGGCCGACGTATACGTCAAGAGCTCGCACCTGGACGCTGGAACCATAGAGAGTGCGATGCTTCGCCCCTGTACCTCAGTGGAGGAAACGGTAGGAACCCTACTTGGTCGCTATGGACCTGAGGCGAAGATCTGCGTGTTGCCTGAGGGTCCGATGACCATACCGTATGTTGCGCCGGCTGCCCCAGCGGAGTGAGCCACATTGTTAAACCATAGACCTGTTTCTCTGGCTTCCATCTGCAACTGACGACTTTGAGGCAAAGAAAAGGCCCTTCCCTAGTGGAAGGGCCTTTCATGCCTACACATGTGGTCTGATCATCCAAAGACTGCTGCATCTCAAGTACTTGTAGGGCGGGAGGGATTCGAACCCTCATGGAGTTGCCTCCAGCGGATTTTAAGTTATCAGCACTAGCCTAAAACCTTAACCACAATATCTGGGGTCTGCTGAGTCATTACCCACTACATATGGGGGGCAGTGACTTGTGCAGGCCCTTTTGTTTTTCCGAATCCGCTGCACTTTCTGACACCGCAAAACTGCTGCGGATTTGCGAAAAATGTCCAGCGGACTTGGAAGACACGTAGTATCCATGAAATGGGTGTTGACTCCCGATTCTTGGAAGAATTCGATGACAACATAGCCGCTCCTACCCGGAACAACAGAACCTATTATACCACAAGCGGCAGGACCGCGCCAATCGCGTTCAGAATAACGTCATACAAGTCCTGAACAACAGGAATTCACACAAACCACAAGGAGGGCATCAAATGACCAAGATCACGGGCCTCAGTACCCTTGTCGAGGGCTTTCGCCTGTATTGCATGGCGGAGGGAAAACAGCCTACCACCATCCGCTGGTACATGCACAAGCTGGATATCTTCCAGCACTACCTGAAAGGTCAAGATATTCCCACTAACGCCAGCCAACTCTCTACGACCCACCTAAGGCAGTTCCTGGTCCACCTTCAAACCGAGGTGAAGGCTGACCAACAGAACCCCTACAAACCAGCACGGAATGAGGGTCTCTCAGCTCAGACCATCCAGGGGTATGCCCGCACGCTGAAGGCCTTCTTCTCCTGGGCCACAATGGAAGGGTATCTGGCTCACAACCCAACCCAACTACTGAAGATCCCCAAAGCTCCCAAGACCATCATCCAAACCTTCTCTGATGATCAGATCCACCGCTTACTCAAGGTTATTGATCAGAGAAGCGCCGTTGGTTTTCGTGACTACTGTATCATCCTGGTGTTCTTGGATACAGGCATCCGTCTCTCCGAACTGGTCGCCCTGGAGCTTCCTGATGTCCACCTGGGTCAGGCCTACTTCAAGGTTCTGGGCAAAGGGGCGAAGGAGAGGATCGTCCCCATCGGAGCCCACGTCCAGAAAGCCCTGTGGAAGTACATCCACCAGTATCGCCCGGAACCCTTTCACCCCAACGTCCAGAACGTGTTCCTGACCAGAGTTGGCCGAGCGCTGAGCGCCAGCAGCGTCTACGATCGAGTATCCGGGTACGGGAAGAAGACTGGGCTCAAAGGTGTGCGGTGCTCGCCCCATACCTTCAGGCATACGTTCGCTAAGAACTTCCTGCTCAATGGGGGTGACATCTTCTCCCTTCAGAAGATACTTGGGCACTCCAGCTTGGAAGTGGTGCGCATGTACGTGAACCTGGCTTCCGATGATGTTCAGGTACAACATAGAAAAGCCAGCCCTGTGGACTGGCTCAGATTATGAGACTCTCTTCCTCATCATCCCACTGCTAGAGTGTCGAGAGGGCTATACTTCCTTTGCTGGCTCAGGAGATCACTGGTGTCCAGATCCACGTAGAGCTTGACAACTTCCAGACTGCTGTGGCCAAGGATGCGCTGCAGAGTTAGAAGGTCTCCCCCATTCATGAGGAAATGGCGAGCAAAGGTGTGACGACACGTGTGGGGTCCCTTGCGCTTGCCCTGGATGCCTGCTCTCTCGCAGGCATCGGCCACGATCTTGTACACATAGTCGGCCTTCAAGGGTCGCCCATCGCGAGTCAGAAACACGTTGTCGATGGTCGCCAAGGCCGGCTGGGGTCGGAACTTGTGGAGATAGCGAGACAGTGCCAGACGACATGTACGCCCCATAGGGACGATGCGCTCTTTCCCTCCCTTGCCAAAGACTTTGAAATATCCCTCTGCCAAGTGCAGGTCATGAAGCCGAAGGCTCGTAAGCTCCGTGACCCGAATTCCGGTGTCCAGTAGCACCTCGATCATGGTGTGGTTACGTTGGCTAATAGCCCCTTTCCCTTTGGCCGCTCTAAGTAGACGCTGCACTTCCTGCTTGGTAAAGGATGGCATGACTAGCTTCGGGACCTTGGGAGTCCTCACCTGGACCATAGGGCTTTCTTCGAGAAGTCCTTCTCTCACAGCCCAGTTGAAGAAGGCACGCAGAGTTGCCACGTATCCTTGTACCGTGTAGGGGGAGAGACAGCAATCCTCGGTAGGCCGGTGAGGGTTGTTTTCCCCAACCCTCACCTCTGTCTGTAGCCAGCGAACGAAACCCCGTATTGTCCAGGCATCGATCTCTTCGACCTGAGTGGAGCGGCCGTTTTTCTCAAGAAAGCTGGCGAAGTAGTCGAGCTTCTGGCGGTACCAACGCACGGTTCTTGGGCTCTTGCCTTCGGCCTGGCACAGAAGAGTATAATAGGCTATCAGTGTCTTCAACTCGTTTCCCCGACCAGTCATCGTTGAGCTCCTTGATGTCTAAGGTTGTGGCTATCAGTCTCTGGTTTTCTCTTCAGAGTTGACCATATCAGCCAAGCGACAGATCCTGGCCCTCTTTGGTCTGTTCGTCTCCAGTCTGATCAGGACAAGAGCGGGTACACTCCGGCCTTTCGCACTACCTGCCAGATGGCTGAGGTCAAGACGGTATCGGGCTTTACCCGATCAAAGGTAGTAAACCAGAAGTGGTCATCCCCCCCGGCCTTGTGGGTGGCCTCAACCAGGTTGGCGACTCTTTTCTCTCCGGTGGTGACGGTCAGCACCCGGAAGTTCTGGGTCTTAAACCGCTCCCAGGATTTGCCCATTGCCCGATAGGACTGGTAAGCTCTCACCTTCTTGGCAAACCGTGAGCGGGTCATGGTGGCCTGGTCGAGTTCGACAAAGAGCATCGCCTTCCTATCACCCAAGTCAAGCGCAAAGAACCCATCAGGATTAAGGGGGAGGGTTCGGCTTGGGTTGGCAGGATCTGGAACCCTCTCTCTCAAGGACCGAAGTGATCTCTCATCAACCCAGCACATGAGCTGATAGCCGCTGGCGGAAGCAGCAAGCTCAACAGCAATCCTCACGTCGTTAAGCTTGAGAGTGTGATCCAGAAAGAGAGGTTTGATCTTGTTGTCTTTGGGCTTCCAATCAACATCCTCTCGGTCAATCTCCAAAACCTGGGCAATCAAGTCAGCCCCTCGCTTGTCCAGAAAATAGGCGAAGGGGAGAGCACCACTGGTGGGTTTGTCAAAGACAGGCACACGTCTGCGATCCAAATAACCGTGGTCGTAGAGAAGCCTTGGGCGTCTTTTGGAAATGTACTCGACAGAACTGGGTTTGGCGCCGGGCTTCTCAAAGATAAGCCGCTTGATCTGTCTTCGCGTGAGTACTCGGTGGGTATAAACAGCAACAACGATGTCCCGATCCCGCTTGGTAAGCCGCATCGGGCACGCGTTGTCAGCACGCTTGGTGACGGGTAACCTATCAGTCATAGTATCCGCCGGAGGGAGATAGCTCAGGCAAGGGATCTTCCTCGTCCCTCTCTGGCCTGGGTGGGAGTGCGTATTTGCTTCGGGAAGACTGTCTTATCCGCGCTTCCCGCTCGTCAGCATCAGCCGGCTCTGCCATGGGCCCTGGGATCATGATACTAAACGGGGACTGGCTGCGTCCAGCAAAACGGGTCCGGACCACAGCGTTGAACTTGCCAAGGTGAGTGAGATCACTCGCATCAAAGATCGGTTTGACATACGGGGACAAAGCCTGTGCGTCTTTGACACCAACTTCAAAGATAACCGTGGTGCCCACGTTGCCAAAGACGGCGCCAAGAGTGTCGCCGGTCAGTTGCCCAAGGTACTGGTTGGCTGCCTGAAGAGATATCCCGTTTTTCCGTATTCCTGCAAACATCTGTGGTAGGCTGGTGGCAGTGAACTGCTGCACCTCATCAACGGTGATAAAGAAAAGCTCACGCTCTTCAAAAGGCAAATCGGCTCTACTCCAGCTGGCCATCTGGAGCTTGGAGACAAGCAGTTGGGCTAGAGTCTGACGTTGGGTATCGGTAACCTCGTTGCTGCGTAGGCTGACCAAAAGGATCTTTCCCTCGCTGATGATCTTTTCCAAGTCCAGACTCTTGGGCTTGCAGGTGATGTGCTCAACCACCGGGCTTCCTACGAACTCAGCCAATCGGTTAAGCACCGGGTTGATGTACCGAGACTTTTCGCTTTGAGACAAGGACTCAAAGCGAAACTGCCAAAAGTCCCGGGTGTGCTTATGAGTCACCCGAAGAGCGAGATTGCGGCGGAAGACCTGGTCATAGAAGAGCCTAGGGATATCAGAAAGCATGGCCCCTTCATGATCCAGAAGCGCCCGGACGGCATAGCTGATCACGTGCCTGGTCTGGCGCGTAGGCCATTTCCTCTCGAACATCAGCTCGAAGACCTGCATGAACTCAACGGTTGCCCGATCTTTGGAGGCTCCCTCTGGTAAATCGAACAAGCCTAAGGGGACATGATCCTCGGGACTGGCCAAGTCGAAGACGATCACGTCCTCCTCACGTTCCGGCGGAATACTTGAGCGCAGCACTCGTTTGAATAGATCACCATGGGGATCCACAATAGCCAGTCCCTTACCAGCCTGGATGTCCTGGTGGATCACGTGATGCATGAAGGTCGTCTTGCCAGTTCCCGTCATGCCAACGATGTTTATGTGGCCGTCTCGATCCTGGTCTGACAGTACCACTGGTTTCCTGACATCCTGGTAGATACTCTCCCCGATAACCACGCCGGCGCCGACTTTCTCAGGTTGTCGCGGTGGAGGAACGGTTTTCGGCATGGTAGCAAGCACTCCAGGGACTCTGATAAGCTCGGAGGGCAAATGCCAAATGCTGGCAAGCTCATCAGCAGTCAAAACGAGCACGTTGGAGTTATCAGAGAGCGACCACGTAAACCGCCACGGCCACTTCTTCGAGTAGAACCTTAGGGGGGACAGTGAGAGTGAATTATACGAGGTCTCAAACTGAGCAAAAGCCGACCTGATGCCATCTGATAGCACCCGGGCCCGGGCTGGATCGGGGGCCTTAATGAACACCGAAACTAGTGCTTCAAACAGAGGTTGTTCGAGCTTGGCCATGTATGCACGGTGTTCGGCCGTCTCAGGCTTGAACTCTGGCTGCCGGGACATCGCTTCTCCCAATGCAGCTAATGCACCAGAGAAGGTCAAGAAGTCTCTGAGGGTCGAAGTATCTTTGGTGACTTGATTAACCCAGGATTGTTTCCAGTCTGGAAATTGAGCAGGGCGCAGCAGACACTGTATGGCTACCGTCTCATCAGGCCTCAGCCCAGCGAGCGATTGTAGAAGTGGAGCAAGAGGATCGATGCGTCGAAACTCAGACAGGGGCTTAACGGGAGCACAATGTTTGCCAGGTTGTGCGGTCACCGCGTAGGAGTGCGTAGCCGTGGGTATGAGATCCATCAGAGCGTCTCTTTTGCGATTATCTACGTAACTGAGTGAGGCTTCAGGAAATGTCGCCCGTACCACTGACTTCACTTGCTGCACCTTGCTGTTATCGGCGACAATCTCAAAGGTAATCCCACGATGGCTAGCGATTACTTCCAAATCAAACAAAGCTTCAAGCCCCCGCAAGGTCGTTAATAGCTGCAGGTTAGCCGTGGGATTAAAGGCTGTTTGATAGGGAAGCGTAATCCGAATTCGCATCGCTACAGAGATTCGGTTATAGCGAAGTTCCCGATCAGTCCTAGTATCAGGAGGGAGATCGCCGGGAAGCGTATAAGCAGTCAGACGGCGCTGAAGGTCCCGTTCAGCAACGTACTCTTTACCTGCACTCCAGCCTAGAAGACCAGCGGTGGGTACAGCAGCTACAGCAAGACAGATAAGGCGTGTACGGTTGTAGGGACCAGGTAAGTGTACGGCGAGGAGGGAACCAAGGGACAAAGCGGACAGCCAGAAGCCAGTCCAGAAAAGGGCCGAAGCGGTGATAGTGGTGGAGGGGGAGTGGAACAACTTCACCTGAGGGCCAAACAGTTTCTGGAGTTTCTTTTCGAGCCACGGGATGGCCCAGTGATTCGCCTCGACCATGAAGCGGCGTTCATTAGGGATACAGCGGATGAGTAGGTAGATAGCCAGGCCAAAGGTCAGGCCGAGTATGATTCGGATAGTCATCCAGATAATACCCTCTATGCTGGTTCGTCGTGACATCGCGTCCTCCTAGGTAGTAAGAAACCTGTATTAGTCGGGGTTGGCGAAGAGACCCCAACGTAGGCGGGAAAAGCTGCAAATGGGCTCTGTGGACAGGTGGTTCCAATCCTACCCCCCTGGATCTGTTACAGAGGGCCGAATCGAGGGAGTAAATGCCGCGTTTTTGCTTCATCTGGCTGGCTAATGAGTTCGAAGTATACAGGTTGAGCGCCCTCACTGACCCGAGGGCGGGCCACTAGCGATAGGTCGTTAACTCCAAAGGGATAGGTTTAGGGATAGGGTGACTGTCTGTCTATTAGTGGCCAGTGTCTTGCGATCACCAGGGGGTTCCAGCCTCTCGTCTTCAGCATGGCCTGGAACCGTGATCTCTATGACAAGCGTCAATTGCTCCACTCCGGACCGCAGGGCGGGGGTCTGGGTGAGGGCGGGCGTTAGCCGGTCTCTCAGCCACTCGGCTAGGAGCCAGAACCAGGGAGCGATGAGTTCTCTGGTTGTTCCGTTGTGGATGAGGTGGTCCCAGAGAAATGCAAACCAGAGCGGGGCCCTCTGCTCCTCTGTCTGGCACAGGAGCCAGTATATCGCGAGTAGAAGGCAGGACCCTAGCATGGTCCGGTTCCGCTCTAGCGGGTTCTTGCGAGAGCTCAGCCTCGTTTTGTTCGCGTTCAGTTGGGCGCGGGCTGACAGTTGTGGCATGGTGGACTGCCCCTGTTGGTTAACTCGCTGGCCTTGTGTGATCGCCGATCGCTTCAAGTGCCCGCCCGTTGCGCCGTAGGTATCCGTCACGGATCAACGCGTTCACCAAGACACCGGCCGGAGACTTGGACACACCAAGCATTGCACTCAGTTCTCGGTACGAAAGCACAGGGTTTTCAGCTAATGCGTCCAGCACCTTCTGCTGACGTTCATTCAGTGGCACAGGACGCCGTCCAGCACCGTGCAGGACGTTGGACGAATGTACAGGCTGCATCTGGACATCCAGTGTCTGAAACCCTTCAGGAAGCTGAGAAGAGCGACACCCGTGGGGAAGAGGGCAGCCATGGTCGAAGCTTCGATCAGGTTAGCTCCCTGGTCCGCATAGTATCCGAAGTTGAAGACCAGCGAGATTGCTGAGAAGAACAGGACCCCCTCCAAGGCCCAGCGCCGCCGTTTCGGTTCTGCATAGCGCCGGTAGAGGAAGGAGCACCTTGCGATTGCTCCGTCGATGGCTATGGCCTGCAGGAGCGCCACCCAGCGGAGCTCCGGAGCTTCGAAGGAGGCCGGGAAGCTAGCCAGATGACTGATGGTCACACCCAGCATGAAGTAGATTAATGCGTCGTCTACCAGACCTGCGAGACGTTCGCGCATAGGGCCCTCCTTGATTCGTTATCGCTGTCGCGGGCTGATATGGCCTTAAGCTCTCAGTCCTTGCTGTCAGCTTTGCCGTACATCTTCGGCCCAGAGGAGTCGCCGGACCGAGAAAAGCTGGGACACCAGAAGGCGGGTTTGACTTTTCGGGAGAATGATAGGATAATTCACAGTGCCTCTAAGCAGAGAGACAATAGGACTGACCAGCCAGTTTGCTTTCAGGCCTGGGGCAGTTCCTTCGGACGGGAGTGCTCAGGTACTCCAGGTGAGCGGTGCGATATTGGCTCTAGCTCCTGCTCTCGGCTGGAAGATTCATCACCAATTTCCCAACTGGCCACACAGAGTTCCCCGGTTGAGTCGCGGCCACCCGACATTCGACCTGGGAACGCGCTAAGGGATCGGGAAAGAGCGAGCGCTAGTTAGGAACAGTATACCACAAAAAGTGTCCAAATCGCTGGACACAAAGACGCGACTTTTCCAACTGGAGTGTACAAATGGAATCATTTGGAGATCTTCTAAGGAGGTACTTTGACCGATCAGGGATGCCGGTCAAGGAGTTTGCATACAAGAGCGGCGTAAGTCGCAGCAGCGTCTACAGGTACTTCGAGAAGCCGGGGTCACGCCCGCGGGAGCGAGCGACCGTGCTACGCTTCGCCGCGCTCCTGAAGCTCACTAGAGAGGAGACAGATCGGCTACTGCGGGCGGCTGGTTATCGCCGCTGAGTAGCCCAGAGGAGAGACTCGGACTGGACAAATGACACTGTTTGGGGATGTCCTGAAGAGGTATCTTGAACAATCAAGGATGCCGGTCAAGGAGTTTGCACACAAGAGCGGCATAGGTCGCAGCACCGTCTACAGGTACTTCGAGAAGCCGGGGTCACGCCCGCGGGAGCGAGCGACCGTGCTACGCTTCGCCGCGGTCCTGAAGCTCACCAGGGAGGAGACAGATCGGCTATTGCGGGCGGCTGGTTACACGCTGCTGAGTAGCCCAGAGGGGGCACTTATCGAGGAGGGCTGGGAGAGGCTGACCATACTCACGGATGGCATACACGAGTTGGAGAAGAAAACTGTACAACTGAGGGAAGCGTTGGAGAAGATGGAAAAGACCTTCGTTCACGTAGGTACCGGCGAGCCATCTGTCGACTACCCAGTGAAGTTTCCCGAACAGGTCGCGGGACTAGGTGCCACGCACCGTTATCTGCCTACTGATACGATCAATCGCACAACCCTCAAAGTCACACACTATTTCCTGCCCAGGTTGCGCATGATGGGCATACAGCTCGTTGGGGAAAGGGGCATCCTGCCTCACCCGACGGACATGGTGAAGATTCCTTCCATGCATAAGCTGATTCCTGAGCAGTACATGAAGTGCAAGGAGCATGATAAGGGAGAGGTGGGGCTGCGGCATTTTCCAGGTGATTCCCATGAATGGCGACAACAACGGGATGAGCGACGCCGGCAGCTTTGGCGCCGTCTGAGAGACCTGATGAAGGACTTCTTCACTGGCTACCATGATCGGATCTACAAGCCGGTGACGCGGTTCTTCGCGGACCCGACTTTCCCGGCCATTACCAAACATACGGAAGGGAAGGCGGTGGCTGCCTACTATCTCTACGCTGCCATGTGGTTCCTTGGATACTTTAAAGCACAGTTTAACTTGGGGGGGAGGAGCGAGTGGGACGTAGATAGGCGGACAGCCCTCGTGGACATCTGCGAGACACTCTTATGGCTTCTGGACCGTTACTACCCCTGGTTGGTCGATTTGGATGCTGATGGGCCGGATGGTTGGCGGGAAGAGTATCGTTATGCACGGTCAGCCGCTCGCGACCTCCGCAATCTGTGCTTTTCTCCCGGCGATTATCCCGAGAGGGTCCTACGTTGGAAGGAGAGCATTTCCAACTTTGTGAAATTCTGGGACGACCTCGTGGGGGCCATGGAGGGAGAACGAAAACCTGAGTCCTGAGGACCGCCGATCCTCGACCTAACTAGAAGAGCAAAGCAATAGCTGCTGAGTGCGGATGTGGCATTAGTCATTCCCGTCTACGGTACTTTGCTAACGATGCTCCGGTGCCCCGTGGCTTGTCCGGCACCTGAATTCATCGGTGGGGAATACGTCTCGTTGGCTACCCAGGCTTGTCCTCAAACCTCTATATCGCCTGCTGAGTTCAAACTGCAACCGTGCGGTGTTGAGCTTATGTGCAGTGCTGTGTGTTTTCCCCCGACTTGCGGCCCTGGTGTAATCGGCTTGTGGCCGACTCATAGTACCCCTCTCAAGATCACTTAGTACACCGATGCGTAAGTTCGCCCCGTGTATAACTGGCCCTTTTGAGGGTAAAACCTCGCAAAGAACTCGGAGCGAGTTAACGGAAGGCTGTACTTAGAGTCAAGCCGATCTGAAGATCTCTGTGCTCAGGAGTATGTCGTCCTTGGTTTCTTCTGACTCATTCCTTCTTCGAAGTGCCTTTGAACTCGACTCTGCTACCCAGGGCCGCGTAAACAGCAGTCCATTGTAGTCCATCTGCTTGCGAAAGGTCTCGAATCGCCACAACATCGATTTTCTTTCGGACAGTGAACCGCTGAGACGCTATTCCGCCATGGAGAGACTGCGAGACGATGAATTGGTCATCGTTCTGGACTACTCGGTACTGGACGCCGTCAAGGACATAGTCATCCCCATAGGGCAGGAGATGAAGTGGTTGGAGTACACTGAGCCTGTGGCCATGCACCTGCAAAGCGACGTCGGTCTCACCGAAGTGCTCAAAAGTCACGTAAGGTTGGCGGTAGGGCTTCCTCAATGTGAATGATCGAATAAGCTCGCTCAACACTTCATCAGGGGGCAGCTCACGAATGGTGCTATCTTCCATCATCTTCCACGTGGCTCCTGTAGGATACTCATGCCGTTGTAGATAATCCGTCCACAGCTGGAATTGGTTGTCAGTGAAGAGGTGCCGGCTCTCGCCAAGAAGCTCGATGAGTTCGGCGCTGGGGGTGGGCGGGTTAAGTGGGGCAGTCTCAAGTCGAATGAGTTCACCAGTGGCCGGCGAAAAGAATGCTCGGCCCAAGTTCCCGATGTACATAGCCTCCCCGGAAAAGCGTTCCATAAGATCAAAAGATGCTTCAATTGGCTCCCCCGAGTACTCAAGTGAGAATCCAACACCTGCTGTTCCTCCATCGGCCTTGCGTTCGAATGACACAAAGACATCCACGGGAAGACCCTTCTCCAGTGGGATGTGGCGATGAGCAAGCCAACCAGGACGATCGAGTTGCTCGTAGATCACTACCTTCCGCCCAGCGCTCTCTTGTGCATCCAGAGGGAATCGGCTTTCCATGATCGCCTCTACCTTCTTGACGTAGCCAAGTTCGGGGAGCTTTGCAGATGTCGGATCGGCGAATGAAGCCATTGATGCTAGCTGTTTTTCCGACTGTGCCAAGAATCGACGGTAGGTCTCAGATCTGATGGCATCTACGAGTAGATCGTGCTTTGTCTCCTTGGACATGTACGATAATTGTCACACAATCATGAGTGATGATGCAAGGCTTTCTGTTTCTCACCCACTTCAGGAATGCCTCTCTAGGCTATTGTAGTGCTTTTTGACACTGACGATCTGTTCGATGAAGCGCCCCAATACGGCCACGTTCTTTTGTCCTACGATTCTGAGCTTCGCGATGCCTCATTACATATAAATGAGCAGGCTATCTCCCCCATTCCCAGCCAACTATCCAACTCGTCAGTTGGCACCTGCAATCCTCACAGAACCTAGATGACCTCTCGCTCGGGTTGCCTCCAAGTTCTCGACCTCTGGCGTGTCGCCCTTCGTTCTTCTGCAAAGCAGTCAATACGCTCTTTCCGCTCGCTAAGAACCTCTTCGACCTTCGGGAAGTTGTGCACGGCCTGGCTTCGAACCTTGACCCTTTCAACCAAGCTGCGAAAGGCGAAGCGGTCAACTGTGGGTGAGAGCTTTCTCTTCAGTCCTCCTGGCTTCGTCCTGACCAACCAGACCCGGTCAGGCAACCTCTGTACCTCAACAAGATTTCGGCGATCCTGCTCGGTTGGCACCTCATGGTGCAGCTCATTGACCACTCTCTTGGCTTCAGGCTCATAGCTTATCAGATTCTGAACCACTGCCAAGGCCGATAAGTATTCGTTCTGCCGGCCAACAATCTGAGTGTTCAGGGAAAACAGAGCCCTGGTCATCTGAGGGTTGTCAATCATTAGCACCTGCTGCATGGCGACGGTTAGCCAGATGTTGTAGTTTCGGGCTCTGACCTGAAGGGTGTGGAAGTCACTTCCACCCGCTGTTCGGTAAAGGACGGCAAACTCATCCAAGATCAGAGATAGGGGGATCTCACAGCTATCTGGATGGCGGTTGCACCGATGGGCCACAAGGGTGGTGATGAAGGCATGAGCGATGCTCTTCTGGCTCTCCTCATCAGGCTGGCCGGCTTCATCAACTACACCAGAGAGATCGAGGATCAGAGTCTTTCTCCGCTCCTCCAGATCACTCCAACTGATGGTTGGCTTCTCCTGGGCGAAACAGGCCAAGAGCATGGGGTGGGTGCAAAACGGGCTGACCTTGTTCTCGGTTGAGCCGCGCAGGCTTATCTGGGTGTCGCCTCTTGCCTGCTGGTAAGTCTTGGTCCAGAACTGGCAAGCTTCAACTTGGTCACGGCCGCAACTTCGGATCACCGCTTCTCGCCATGCCTCATCGCGGAGAAACTTCAAAGACTCGGTCAGGCGCAGGTTGGCTGGCCGGCCATCTTCAAGCCTGGCGGCATGCAGAACGTCCAACAGAGCCCGGCAAACCATGTCGAACGTGGGTGCTCCCTGCTCCAGGTAACTCCAAACCTTCTTGCAGACCCTGGGAAAGAGGTGGCCAAGAAGAGGAAAGCCAAAGACTCGCTCGTATTTGGGCGAGAAGCTCACATAGTAGAGCCGATCAACGACTTCTTCCAAAGGAAGTTCCTGCAGGAGCAGGTTGATGATCTCATCGGTAAGATTCCCGTGAAGATCAACCACCACCGTGGGGATACTGCGGGCAATGTCACGAGCGGCGATCAGGGCCAAGAGGATGGTCTTGCCGGTTCCCGGCTCTCCAGCCACCCTCACGTGCCTGGCCCGTAGATGGTCGGGTAGGTCCAAATAGGGTCTTTTCCAGTACCAACTAAGCGCATAGATCAGCAGAGCCAAGATGACACCGATCAGAATGGTCCAACCTATCATGCCGGCCTTCTCCGCACAAAGACTGGCACCTGCGCTTTCTCGTAAGCCTGCCACCACATGGGAACGGTAAGAAGCTTTTCAGGATCTGTGTTTCTGAACTGGCGATCCGAAGCGACGAAGGCATAATCGTGGGCTGACCTGCCAAGCTGCCTGATGGTCGCCTGGCTGAAAGCATCCTGGCGTTCGGACAAGATGAAGAAGCGATAAACGCCCCCCACTCGATAATCCCTTCTGAATAACGATTCCGCCTTCTCATAGGCAGCCAGCTTACGCTTCATCCCCGCGAGGGACCTCTTGCTCCTCTGAAACTCAAAGCAGAAGAGCCGCGGAGCCAGAACGTTCGGCTTCTCCCCCACCGCCCAGGCGTCTGGTAGCACCCCATTAACGACTTCAGGCTCCTTGATCCAGGTGACCTCAATCCCCTCCGCTCTGAAGGCTAGAGCAAAGCGGACCATCACCTCACTGACCCCCACGGCATGGGCCACATTCTCCACCTTGCGTTGGGGCAAAGAGTAGACATCCCTGCCTATAGAAGCCTCTTTGGCCAGCAAGCCCAGATCAAACATCTTTCGCAGGATGCGGTACAGGTAGTTCGTCTCCCCCGCTGTCTTTCGGGCCAGAACCAGACCAAGCTGGTCAACGGTCGCCACGCCCAAGAGATCAACCCACGAGAGAAGTGCTTTCTGAAATCTGGTGTACCTTATCGTTGCTGCTCCGCCGGTCGGGGTCATTAGCCCCCTCGACGTAAATCGAACGTCTTCTCTTTTCGTCATAGTCACCGACCTTGATGCTCAAGGTTTCTTGAACTGAAGGGGCAGAGTCAAATGAGAGAGCAGATGGGGCATTCAACCTCTCGTTGGGGCAGTTATTTCATCGCGTTCTCGTTCGTGTTGTAGTTGGGTCATTGTATCAGATTGTGGATGGACTGAGTCAAGATGGTAGGTGACAATGATCGACGGAGTATCTTGAGATGGGATTCAAATGCCTAGCAAAACCCTCTTTCACTTCTTGGTCAGAGCTTCTGAGAACCAAGAACAGCTTCCCCCTTGACTCCCATCTGACTGCCCCTTGAACGAAAGATCTAGATACTTTGCCCATGACTTGACAAAGTGGGCCAACTTTCAGTAGACTACTTCGTAGTTGGTTCAACTCTAACGTCATCATCATGTATCAAGAGTTCTTTAACCTCAACGAGCCCCCTTTTCGAACCTCCCCTGATCCCCGCTTTCTCTATCTTGCTGATCAAACCAAAGAAGTTCTGGCCAAATGCCTGTACATGGCTCAGAACAGAATCGGGCCAGTGTTTACTACCGGTCCCATTGGCAGCGGCAAGACCACGGTGGCCAGAAGGATCTACCAGCAACTCAGGGATGATGATCGCTACATCGTGGCCATGCCCATTGCCCCCAACCTGAAAACCGCCAACGCTTTCCTGAGAACCATCATGAATGAGTTTGAGGTCAAGACAGCAAGGGCCTATGATCGGTCTCTGGCCAACTTCGCTGGGTGGCTGAAAGATCGTTATCGGGAGGGCAAGATCCCGGTCCTCATCGTTGACGAGGCCCAAAACCTGAATCCTGATATGCTGCGCCTGGTCCATTTCCTGCTCAATTACGAGACCAGCACCGAAAAGCTCTTGCAGATTCTCCTGTTCGGCCAGGTTGAGCTCCTTACCAGGATTGAAAGGTTTCCTGAGCTTAAGTCTCGCATGTTCCCTGCCGCCCTGGCTTCCATGACCTACCAAGATACAGAGAGCATGATCGCTTTTCGCTGGCAGGTCGCTGGCGGCAGCGCTCTCCCTTTCACCAAGGAAGCGATTGATAGAATCTTCCGCCGCTCACTGGGCCTACCGCGTGAAGTGGTCAAGATCTGCGATATGGCCCTTCTCAGGGCCTATTCAGAGCCCTCCGAAACCGTCGGTGCTGAGATCATTGATGAGGTTGCCCAGGAACTCAATCTGGTGCGTGAAGAACAAGCCAAACAAACGAAGCAATGAGCAAGCTATTCTCAGATCTCTACGAGAAGCAGAGCGGGGAGGACGAAAAGGCCAAGCACGATAGGGCCAAAGATCCCGAAATGGAAAAACCCAGGAAACTGGGAAACCAGGAAACTGCACAGGAAGTTGGCAAGGAAGCCGTGAAAGAGGAAGAGAAGGGAGAGGGAGAAGTGAAGACAGGTGAGGTCTCTTCAACTCCCCCACCGGCTGAGGACCGCCCCATCTACAAGAGCAGCCATCTGTTCACACAAGAGGAGTTTGAGATGTTTGAGGATTTGAAGCTTTCGCTGAGGAGGGAATATGGGATACGAGCCTACAAGAACGATTTGGCCCGGGCAGCGGTTAGGCTTCTAAATGAGGACTACAGGATGAACGAGGAGAAGTCCTATCTGGTGGACCGGTTTTATGGGAAGGGGAAATGAGTCTCCAAGGGGGCCAGTGCTTGCCTGCCCTGATGGTAGGCCTTGTAGTAGCTGGTTTCCTGGGAAACTTCCCAGGAAGTTTCCTTCCTTCTCTCTTTCCTTCTTGGGAAGTCTGCCAGTTTCTTTCGAAGCTTCGTTCCCGGGAAAGAAGTAGGGAAGGAAACACGGAAACTGGTTGACACCAGCGTCCAAACTCTTTACAATGCAGCCTACGGCTAGTGTTCTTTGCAGACTGAACTATGGCAGAGGAATACGTTTTCAGACGCAGAAATCGCTTAAGGAAGCACTTTGTCATTACTTCTAATGTGCTTCTGTATGGCTACGAGGACCTGTCCGACGGGGCCAAGATCACCTATCAAGTGATTGACAGCTTCGATTGGGAGGATGGGAAGACTGGAACCAGCAAGGGTTACAGTTTCCCCAGCCTAAAGACAATTGCCAGAGCTCGCGGCAAGTCTTGGACGACCATCTGGCGCCATATCGAGGAGTTGATCAAGGCCGATCTGATTACTAAGCAGTCAAGGGCCAAAGAGGGCAAACCCAGTATCCTGATCATTGAAGACATCAGCGAAGAAGAAGAACAGAAGTATCTTGCAGAATTCGCTGATGCGAAGCACGATAAGAGGGGGGTATTGCAAAAATGCAATGGGGGGGTATTGCAGGATTGCAAGCCAAAAGAAGACGAAGATAACAAGGAAAATGAAAACAACGTTATCAAAAGAGAACCTGTCGACAATGCTGATGTTCCAGACTCCTTGAGAGCCATCCTCAAGCGCCTGCCCAGATCCAGGGCAAGTAACAAGAACCGTTTTCTTGATCAAGCCAAGAAGGACTACCTTGCCCAGAAGATGGCCGAAGAGCTAAAGGATATGGAGAGCATCCGTTGCTATCGGGTGATCGCCGAACAATGTCCACCGGAACTCATATTCGAGGTCTTGTCTATCGTCAAAGACACCGCCAACCAGGGGAAGGTGAGACAAAGTCGGGCGGCCCTATTTGTTGATCTAGTGAAGCGGTATTGCCAAAAGCGGGGGATTGAGCTTCACTTCAAGAGTAGGGAAACACCAAAGGAGAAGCCATCTGCCACCGAAGAGGCATTCGAGGCAAGCCAGTAGGGATTGGGGATCTTCCTACCACCCCTCTTCCACCGGGTGCAGGTGCACACCTCCGGCGTAATTCAACATGCACAAGATGAATCGGGGCTGCTGGCCCAGCAACCGCTCCGCCGCTGCTATGTAGCGCTGCGCCTGAGCCAGGTAGTCCTCCCCAGTTAGCAACTCCTCAAACCCAGCTTCATTCCTCACTTCATCCGTCTTGAACTCGACGATGGTCCAGATGCCCTCTCGCAGATACAGGGCATCCATGATCCCGCTCTCGACTCGTCCGTCCACCATGAGGCTATAGGGCACTTCGTGCAGCCGGCGGTCGGCAGCGTGCATCTCTTGGCAAAGTGAGTGGGCTTGGAAGCGGAGCAGGAGTCGCTGGCTCCGGCGCACGGCATTAGCCAGTTGACGGGGATCGGTGATGCCATATCCTCGGGCACGGGCCTCAGCCCAACTCTCGAATCCGTCGTCGGGGAAGCGCCACGTGGCCAGTGCCTCGTGCACCAGTGAGCCGATCACCCACGCCGGCGCCCGGGGCCGCTTCACCGCCGGCACCACCCGCCAGACTCGCTGCAGCGGGACGCGATCCCGTTCCGCAGTCTGCTGGTCCACGTTCTCTATCCCCGGAGACACGGGCTCCAAAAAGGGCGGTGGCAGAGGGACAGACGGCTCGGCTTCCGCCCTCGTTTCGCCAGGAGGATGGATCCAGACATACCCGGGCTCATAGATGGTGCAGGAGACCGGCGTTGAACCGACCTGCAGGTCCACGTGGATGGCGTCTGCACCTCCTTCGTCATGTGCGATCGGTGTCCCCGCCAGCCTCAGCCCTTCCGGCCCGCCGATCTTCCCCAACCAGCCTCCCAAGCTGCCTGGGGTGCCGCCCCGCCTCAATCTGATGCACCCGCTGAAGATCAGTTTCTCGCGGGCACGGGTGGCCGCCACGTAGAGAAGCCGGTCCGATTCGGCGTCCTCCTGGCCCTTGTCACGAAGCTTGCCCAAGCGATAAATGGCTGGCAAGGTGTCGTCTTCGTCTTTGAGCGGTAGCAGCACTCCCAGGCTGGGGTCTATCAGTGGATCGCTACGCCCTCGCCCCTGGTGGGTGATGTCGCCGACGACGACCACCGGGAACTCCAGCCCCTTGGCTGCATGGATGCTCATGATCTGCACTGCCCCCTCAGCCGTGGCACGGGCCTCACCTTCCCGCGTCCCGCTGTCGCGCAGGCCGTTCACGTACTCCAGGAACTCGCCCACCCCCACGATGCCGCTGGCGTCAGCGTCGGCCAGAAGCTTGGCCACGTTGCGTGCAGCTCGCGTCAGCCCAGCCCGGATCAACCCCGCCCGGCAGTCGGTGGCGTCCAGGAGGGCCTTCAATAGGTCGGCCACGGAAGTCCTTCCCACCTGGCCGTGCAAATCGGTGATGATGCGGGCCGCTCGCTCAGCCCGTTGGCCATTCTCTCTGGATAGCTTACTCCCTACTTTCCGCAAGACGTCCCACAGGAGGACAGCCCCCTCGGCCTGATCCCGTTCCTGGCAGAGGCGAAACAGCGCCGCGTCGGACAGGGCGAAGGCTGGCGAGCGCAGCAACCCTACCAGGGCCAGGTCGTCGGTGGGGTCGGCCAGAGCCCGGAGAGCGTTGAGCAGATCGCGGATCTCGGCGCGACCGTAGAACCCGCGCCCGGCCACGGTCAGGAAAGGCACTCCAACTCGCTCCAGCGCGTCCTCGTAGGCGCTGAAGGAGGTTGAGGCGCGGCACAGGATGGCGATGTCTCCGTAGTCCAGCGGACGGGTCTGGCCTCCCTCCACGATTTGGAGTCCACCGTCCACCAAGTCCAAGATGCGCGCCGCCAGGGCGTCGGCGGCTCGATCTAGTGCTCCTCCCCCTTTGCTGCCCACGGTCAGGTGCAGTTCGATGTGGGGTGGGGAGAAGCCGGGGCCAGGTTCATCGCGGTGGGGAAGCAGTGGTGCGAAAGCCTCCGCCCAGGGCCGGTCTGGGTCGGCATGCTCGCCCAGCACCGGCCGGAGCAGGTCGTTCAGCCCCTGGATCAGGTCCCGATGGGCACGGTAGGAGGTCTCTAGCGGGAAGGCAGATCCGCACTGCTCGATCCGTTCCCGCTCGTCACGGAAGACGGCCACATCCGCCCCTCGGAAGCGGTAGACGGATTGCTTGGCGTCGCCGACGATGAATAGCTTGCCCCCGTCTCCGTTCAGGAGCGTCACAAGATCGCGCTGGCGACCGTTGGTGTCCTGGAACTCGTCCACCAGGACGGCCTTGACGTGCCGCTGCCAGCGCTCCCGCACCGAGTCGTTTTCTTTCAGCAGTACCAGAGCGCCGTGCTCAAGGTCGTCGAAATCCAGCGCGTTGCGCTCCCGCTTGAAAGCATCATACCGTTGGCAGACAAAGGAAAAGGTCGCACGCAGTGCGGGAAGTGCCTGGGCCATCGCCTCATCCAGCTCTGTCAGGCCCAATTCCAACAGGTCGGATTGGCTCCTCCACAGGTCACGTAGCGTGCGCAAGGCATCTTTGACGGCTGTCAACTGATCCTTGCCCCCTGGCCAAGCCGCCTTCCTGCCACCGGTCAGGTTGATTGCGTCCAGCCGCGCCAGGGCTGCCGTCGCCGCGCTTACCTGGTCGGCCAGCGGCCCCACCGCATCCCGGATCGCCGTCAGTGCGTCCAGCCGCTGGAGTTCCATCCGATCATCCGCTTCGATTGCGGCGTTGTCTCGCAGCATGCCCACGGCGTCTACCCACTCCGGCCTCTCCATGAGCACGGCCAAGACCTGCTGTTGTCGGTCGGCCAGTGTCCGCTGCCAGTGCGCCAGTAGGACTTCGGCGAGCTCAGTCGAGCCGTCGCCGGGCAAATCGTCAAAGACCTCCTGAGCGTCCAGTCGTTGTTTGACGAAGGCATCGAGCGTGTTACGCAGTCCGCGCTCGCCCAGCAGTGCGAACAACCCCACCGCCTCCTGGTCATCTGCGGCCCAGGCCAGGGCCTCGTCTACTGCCCGGCCGCGCAGGATGTTGACCTGCCCCTCCTCCAGCACGACGAAACGCGGATCTACCCTAGCTTTTGCCGGGTGGGCGCGCAGGATCTCACCGCACAGGCTGTGGATGGTGCCGATGCGCGCTGCGTCGAGTTCAGTGTAGCGCGCCCGCCAGTGGGCGTTCTCTTCTGACGACAGGTTGGTCCACTCCAGGTACTTACGCACCTCCTCGCGCACCCGATTGCGCATCTCACGTGCCGCCTTCTTGGTGAAGGTGATGGCGACGATGGAGCGCAAGGGCAATCCTTCAGCCAGGAGCGACAGGTAGCGGGCCACCAGCGTGCGGGTCTTGCCGGTGCCGGCCCCGGCGGTGACCACGACGTCGCGACCGCGCTCACGGATCGCCGGCCCTTGCTCTGAACTGGGGCGCATTTCAGCGACGATGGGGTGTGCCATCCCTCACCCTCCAAACCTAGGCTGATAGTGCCAGCAGAAAGCGACCGCAGGACACCACGGTGGACACCCGCCGTCGGGCGGATGGGGCACGAAGTGGCCTCCGCGAGCGGTGTGAATCGCCTCCCAAGCGTGTCCCACTGCAGCCTCCATCGCGCCCTCCGGCCCGCCATCGAAGCCGCTCAGGGTGAACTTGCTGGGCTCAGCGTGTTGGACGTGCCAGTAAAAGCCCTCGACCGGCTCTCCCAGCCCCAGGGCATCTCGCGCTGCCAGGGCGTAGAGGGGCAGCTGCACCTTCTTGCCCTCAGCGATTGCGGGGTTGGTGAAGGCGTGAGGGCCAGCGGTCTTGTAGTCAATGACGCGCACGCGGCCATCGGAAGTCCGATCCACCCGATCAATGAACCCGCGCAGGCTGAAGCTGTCCTCCCCATCGTGTACGACGAGCGCGGGCTGACCCTGAAGGCCGAACACGGCCTCGTATAGGTAGGGGGAAAAAACCCCCTGTGCGTCTGCCAACGCCTCCAGTGAGCGACGGACGTTCTCCGTGATCTCGACACGGGTCTGCTCCCACCAGGCGGTCTCCCGGAACCCTTCCCGCCGCGGCGCCTTGTCCAGGACACCTTGTGCCACGTCAGGTAGTGCGGCCAGGAGCTGATCCAGTTTAGAGGGATCGGCGACAGCGGGGTAGAGTTGCTCGAAGATGTGATGGTAGATGTTGCCCAACTGCCGCGCATCCAATCCCTCAGATGGTTCTTCTCTCGGCTCCAGTCCCAAGATGCTGCCAACGAAGAAAAAGAACGGGCAGGCGCGGTAGGCTTCTAGGCGGCTGGCGCTCCAGGCATGCTGGGAATCGAAGCGTTGGGCGAACTCATCGGCCAGATGATCCAGATTCCCATCGTAGGGACTATCGTCAGTGCTACGTTGTCGCAGGCGGAAGAGATGAATGGCCGCTTCCAACGCCACTTGCCGCGTTGGCTCCGTTTGGTGTACCCACTCCCAGACCTCACCCCAGTTGGGATAGGTAGCCAGGCTCTCCATCAGCTCGGGCCAGGAGGCAACCTGAGCCGGCGTGGGCACGCTCTCGCTGGTCAACGTTTCTGGCACTGTGTCCACCAGACGGCGTACCTCCTCCCAGAAGGGAGATGCCTGCCAGGGCGCTCCGTTGTCGGCCAGACGGGGACGGGTGAGGAGCAACCGTTCTTGAGGACGGGTGATCGTCTCGTAGAAGAACTCTGCCTCTGCGCTCTCGGTGGACGGCTCCAGGGATAGGTTGAACTCCTCGCGCAGGCGCTGGCGGTCGGCATCGCGCAGGAAGGGGTCTTCGCTCAGGGTTGCTGGGAACTCCCCCTCGGCCAACCCCAGCACGGCCACCGCCCGGAAAGGAACGCCGCGGGCCTGGACTACGTCGGCGGCGAGGATCTCCTCCCGGTCGGGTCGGACCGGCAGGCGGTAGGTCGTCGCCTCCACCGCGCCGACCAACTCATCGAAGAAACGGGCATAGTCCACGGCGGGTGTGTCCAATGCTTCCTCGGCCCAGACCAGCCCCCGCAGGACGTCCTTGAGGGCCTGGAGCGCGGCCACGTCCCGCTCGGCTATCGCTTCGGCTCCGTCGCGGGCGCGGGCTACGATCTGCAGGGCGGTAGGCTCTTTGGGGACGGGGAAGCGGGGAGACTGTAGGGCGGGGTCGGGACCGATGAGGGCTTCCAGCCAGCCGACGAACTCTCGGTAGGCGCGTTTCCCCTGAGGAGGTGTCAGTAGCAGGAGGAAACGCTGGAACTTGTCACGTAGGGCCTGCGCCTCGAAACCCACCGGAACGGTGGCAGGAAGTTCTCGTTCTTCATCAACTGCGGGCTCACGGGAGCGGGCGGATAGGTCGTTCAGGATCTCCTCCCACTGAGAGAAGCCGCCAATGACCCGACCCCAACGGGCAGCCGTGTCCAGGGTGTCAGCGTCTCCTGGCCCGATGCCGATGGACTCCGTCGCATTATCTTCGGCCAGGGCTGACCAGTCAAAGTAGGGGGAACGCCAGGCCTCGACCACCGGGCGGCGGGGCAGGGCTGGTTCGGGGTTGTTGTTGGAGCGGGGGAGCACCAGCCGCAGGAGGTCCAGAAGAGCAGCGACGGCGGGGTTAGCCCGCAGCGGGAGGCCGTCCACCAGGCGCACCGGTAGTGCGAACTCGGCGGCGGTCTGCATGATGAAGGGGCGATACGGCGAGATATCGCGGGCCAGCAGGGCCACCTCGACGGGCTGCATCCTGTCTTTCACCAGGCGTACCTTGAGCCAGCGGAGCGCGGCGCGGACCTCCGACGCGCGGTCGGGGGCCTCGATCAATTGGATAGAGCCGTCGTCGGCGATCTGCTCTGCCTCGCTGCGGAACAGGCCTGTTTCCAGATGAGTCAGTGCCTGGGCGTGGCGCGAGATCTGTTCAGGCAGCCGTGTTGCCTGAAGGTCCAGGGCTTCCTCCAGTGCCTGGCGTGTCTCCTCGAAGCGACGATGAGCCAGCGGGCGCTCGCCTCCATCGGCAGTGCCCGTAAGCGTGATGATCAGCTTCTCGATCCGGGCTGCCAGCACCTCAAGCAGGGCCAGTTGCACCGGTGTGAAGTTGTCGAAACCGTCCACCACCAGCAGCGGCCAGTCCCGCGCGACATGGCGTGCACGTTCTTCCAGCGCCTCCACCGCCAGCCAACCCAGCCCGGCCCGGTCGGCCCAGCCTTGCGCCTGGAGACGCTCCTGGTAGGCAGCGTAGATCAGCGCCAGTTCATGCAGGCGAGGCTCGTCGCCCAAGGCAGCTACGGCCTGGGTGAACGTGTGGGGCCAGATTCGCGCGGCCTTCAGTTCGCCGATCAGGCCTTCCAGAACCTGGATGAAGCCGGGGCGGTCGGTCAGCGGGGCGTAGTGGATCAGCGGCAGGTCGTCCACAATAGCGCGGATCAGCCGGTACTGGACGGGGTCGCTCAGTTCGGTGTAGACCTCACCAGCGGCGCTTAGGCAATCGGCGTATAGCCGGTCGAAGGTCACCACCCGTACGCCGATTGCGCCTCCAGCCTCCGCCAGGCGGCGGCGCCAGGCGCGCACTTGCAGGTGGGTGGGCACGAGGACGCGGGGGGCAGAGCGCAAGCCCCGTGCGGCATCGCGGACGAGGTTCAGTGCGTAAGCTGTTTTGCCGGTCGCAGCCGGGGCGAGGTAGAGGTGAGCAGACATCAGAGTTCCCAGGTCAAGCCCGCATCAATTGAAAGAAGAATAGTTGGAGAGACAAAGACGTAGGTATCCCTAACGATGAACATGTCCAACCTTTTGCTGCGGCCGCGATCTTGATGTCCCTAAGCGCTTCCCCCACCGTGCAAGCTTTGCCGAGGGCGTACTTGCGCATGGACAACCGTTTCACGGGCATCATCAATCACCAGAGTCCTTCCAGGACCTGTGAGCCGTTTGATTTGCGCCTGTAAACCATCGGCCAGATAATCTTGGCTCAGCGCGTTTACTGCTTGAAAGTCATCTTTAGACGTGATGCGGTGAACGATTCGGATGCCGCATTGAGTGAGAATCTCACGATCAATGGCCGCAGGTTGCTGACTTGCCACGATGAGAGACAAACCAGGTTGTCGGCCCTCTTTGGCCCAGCGAATGAGTATTTCTTTGGACAGCGTGCTCTTGCCACTTGGGCAAAAGTTATGTGCCTCGTCAACCACAAGCCAAACCTTTTGAGTATCTGAAGGAAGGCCAAGTGCTTCACGGCGCCGGGCGATGGTGCGCTTGCGAAAGATGAAGTTTGCCAAAACTGCAATGACTAGATTGCGCAAGCCATAGCGCCCTTGTGCTATGACGCTCAGGTCCAGAACGTTTATTTGATCTGGTCTGAGGATTTCCCAAATCTCCCGGTAGTGATCCTCAGCAAAGATTTGCCAATCCTGGGCCATGTCCAGCCTTCTTTGCACCGCTTCTTTGGTTTTATCTAGGCCCTTCAGGCGGTCAACCTCGGCCGAGATATCATCAATGAGAAAGTCACGTCCTAGACGACGTTTGCATTGTCTCACAGCTTTGAACAACATAATCCCCCGTAGCTCATTGATGTCCAGGTCAAACAGGTCGCACCACATTTCTGGAGTCAAATCGGAGGGATTTAGCCTCAGACCTTGAACTTGAATTCCCCTTTTCTCCATCTCTGCTGGAATCTCTGGGTCGCCAAAACGTTCGACAGGATCGCCAGGAACCATCAAGTTCAAAGGAAAACCTCGTGGAGAGCGGTCGAAATCCCATAGGCTGTCAACCTCATCGGGAACGGTATTCGCTTCTACCATTGTCCAAAAGATGCCTTGTGGGTCAATGACGAGGATGATGTTCGAGCCTATATTGGCCAGTTCTTCGATGCACACCCCCAAGGAGTAGGATTTGCCGGTTCCAGTCTTGCCACAAACAAGGATGCGTTGCGAGTGGCCCGCCTCAATGCGAATCATATCGCCCACTTCTGTTTCTTTGCCGAGGAGGATGCTTTCTTTGAACATACTTGACTCCTTTGTGAGCAAATAGGTTTCAAGATTGTCAGAGCGTCTAACTCAACTCTGACGTATGATTAGCGGTACGATTGACTCCCAGGCCGAGATGCCGCCATGTACACCCCATTCGTTGTTCTTGAACCTGCGCGTCATCCAAGGGGCCTTTAGTAGGGTGAAGTTCTGGTTGAGGGTCCGGCACCGCCTGCCATAAGGACGCAGAATGGCCCCCTTGACATAGCGTGGGTGGTAGATGTCATCCTGGAAAAGATCATCTGCGATCTGTAATCGGCCCTCAACGAGGTCTCGCCACAGGATGCCATGATCGGCGGTCAGGCAGGCAAGGATTTGACCACTCTGGTCGCTGAGGCAATCTAATAGCGCCTCAAAGCGCGCAAAGATTTCCTCAAGGTAGTGCTTGCGGGGCGGGCGATCACGATGGGCGTGGCAGATCTGATCCAGCCCTGCGAGGACCACTTGTACATACCCGCGAGAGAGCTGCCTCTGCTGAATCTGTTCCAGAACCTCGTCAAAGGCTTTCACCCGATTGACCTGGGAGTCAGAAAAGGTGTCGTGGATGTCTGCCGAGAGGCTGTCGCGCTGGGTGGGGTAGTAAGTAAAGGCCATTTGATTGACATACCCTAGAGCAAACATACGGCGTGAAACTGATGGGTTTCCGACGACGGCACGGTAGCCGTACTCGGTGGTACTGAGGCCTGCCACGAGACAAGGGGCCGCGTTTTGGCTTCCCGGTAGATCATAGTAGGAGAGACCATCTACGATCACCAGTGCAACGATGGCCGGGTTGGCCTGGCGCACATGGTCTTCGAGAATACGACTGACATCGTGCTGGGTCGGCAAGAGGTGTTGGGCCTGTTCAAAGCGCTCAAAAAGTTGCTCTGAGACCAACCAAGGGTCAGGACGGTCATCAAGGCTGATGCGCGGGAAAGGCCAGGGACCAGGCTCGTCTATGAGATACTCTCGCCGCTCTTCCAAGAGTGGGAGGTCGTCTAGCTGGCGTAAGTAGTCGCCTGCAGCAGAGATTGGCTCGGCGTCATCCACAAGAAGCAGATTCAGCCGGTTACCCGAGAACCCGGCAGGATATGCATCCAACGTAGTCGAAAACCGCTGTATCATCCTGTCAGGATCCATAGCGACTCCTACTGGCCCGCGTCACGTACCAACTCTACCTGTGCCTTCGCTCAACGTTGATTTGAATACAGTTACGCCTAAAAAGGTCGGCCAGGCCATCAAGTGACACCTCAAGGGCTTGGGATGGATCGTCTAGCTGGGCCATCATCTGTAAGACTAGGTCTTTGAGGTCAACGGCTTGATGTTCTGGAATCACCTCGTACATTTTTTGCACGCGCCCACTGTCTGGCTCCGAAGGGGTAGTGAGTTGCCGGACAGTTTGCCGGGTTGCGCGTACTGTATCAAAGGTAGCCGCGATTTCTTGTGCCACACGTTGCATCTGCGTCTGGTTGTCACCTTCGATGAGGTCACGCAGCCAACTCTGGTTGACCTCTCCTTTGAGGGTCTCGACTGCTTGCTGCTGTCCCTTCAAATCGGCCAATAGAGATGCGGCGGACTCGTGCTCAATCAGGCGGAGGATGTCACGAGCGTACTTCAATTCGCGCTCTTGCGTTGTTATCTCAGTCAACGCCCGCGCCAAGGCTCGTTCGTCAACCAGGCTTGCCCCTTCCGAAAAAAGCTGATCGTAACAACCGGCAATGTCGGACGGATTGAAAACAACCCTGACTCGTCCATCCAGGTTGAGCACCATAAGGAACTGATTCACTTGGTCTTTGAGTTTGTCAAAGCTACCTTTGAGGCTGGTGAGATATTGCTGTCTTGCTTTCTCCAGTTCTTCAAAACGTTTGAGGTATTGGCGGTGGGCTGATAACCCTGTCACGTTTCTTAGTTCAAGATGATCGGCGATTTCCTGAGAGATATTGTCAAACGTGTCGATTAACTCTTTTGCCTTGGCTTGATGCTCAGGGTCTTTCTGCAGGTCTAGCAAGCGAGCGTAGACCTGATCTGATTGCTTCAACAAGCCGCCCCAGTGGCCAAAGTCCGCCATCTGTTGCAACAAACTCCGCGCATTCCCCTGCAGGGTGTTTCCTTGGCTATCGTCGTCGTTCGCTTCGGACCAGGCTTCCCGCAGAAGCCTCAGGTTTTCCTGGGCCGTATGCCGCTGGCTATAGGAGAAGCGCATCATTTTCTCATCCACCCGCTTCAAGAGCGACTTTGAATCTTTGCGGAACTCGTCAACGCCGTGTTGCAGATTGGGTACGATGTAGCGTCCCAAGTCAGCTCCCCATGGGGATGTCGCACTGGGTAACGCCAGTTGCTTGACTTCCCTTGAGTTCAACAGGCGGTCGCTGACGCTCTTGACTTGTTTGCGAACGCGTTGAAGCTTTTCCTGGACGCGGTCAAAATACCCCGGTAGACGGCTGTGGTTCTGTACGAACTCTTTATTCATTCGCGTCATCAGCTTGTCATGGTCAGCATCGTCCTCTACCTTCTCGATAGCTTCTTCCATCACAATGGGGTCAAAACGGGTCACATAGTCGGAAAGTTGCTTGTACTCGTTAATCTCTGCTACAAGGTCGCTCAGTTTGGCCCGCAACTGCGCCTTGAGTTCGTCGGGGTCGAGAGGTATACAGTAGAGCACACGCTCTCTTCGCCGCTCTGTTTCTCTAAAGGTTTGACGAGCTTTGCCAATTTGTATAATCTTTTGCAGCTCTCCGACAGTGTAGCCTTTTTCAAGGATGGCCGGGAGCAGGTCTCTTATCGACATGTACCAACATTCTTTTCCCTCTCGCTTGAGCTTTCGGTCGGCTCCTGTTGGTTGGGAACAAATGAGGTCTCTAATCCCTTGCTCCAAAGGGTGGATATGGAACGCAATCTCAAGCGGTGCATATCGTCCTTTGCTCTCGATCTCGATAAGGCCTTCAAAGCCGTCGAAAGCGCCGCCGCTCAGGTTCATTCTGCTTGTGCTCAGAACTCGAGAGGCCAAGTCTGCCTCTGCTTCCCAAGGTTCGCGCCCCCTCTTGCAGGCTAGCGGGACCTCAGTGCTGGTCAATGCATTGATATAGTCATCAACTCTGCCTTGCCAATGTGGTTGGCGGATCAACGTTTCATATTCGAGATAGCGGCGTCTGAGCAGCAAACTGGATACTCTGTCTATCAAGGTAAGGCCAGACCCAGCGACTCGCTCTTGAAGCGTGGCTTCAGCAGTTTGAGCCAAGGATGAGCTGAGCTGGTCCCCCAGGAACAGCGCTTGCAGTTGACGCAGGAGTATCTCGCGCAGGGCTTTCCATTCGGCCTCAAATTCTCGGGGAAGGGTCACCTTGCGCATCTGCTGAAGCATATTGAGTACCCACAGCGGGGTCATACGATCTGCTCCTACAAGCTCCGCGACGTGATCCTGGTGGACGGTGCCCTGCCTGAGGTCGATGTGCAAGCGTATCAAAGCCGGGTTGCCTTTTGGTTCAGAGATTTCCGTCACTTGACCCGGGTGCTCTTGTTCCGCATGCCAGCGCAGTGCGAAATGAAAGAAAAGGTCGTATTGCTGCGGCCCTGACTCGACGTCTAGACTAGGGACCTTGACGTCTTTCCAAGACGCATCGAGACTACTGGCCAGTAGCATTACTGCACGTTGAGGGAAGTTTCGTGACATTTGTTGAAAGGCACCTACCATCGTGCCAAAGTGCACTCCCGGTGCGGTCTCCTTCATTGGCTGCACCGTGTGCCAGCCAACAAGCTGTTGTCCTTTGCGCTTTTGAAAGACAAGAGGGACTACATCTTGGACAAAGGCACTTAATGCATTGTCAAAAGCTCGGCGGTCGGGCGCGTATTCGCTGTCAATCTCTTCAATCATATCGCGCAATAGGCTCGCCTCTTCGACTCCCCCTCCGAGGCTCCGAAGGGCACGCAACCCCATTGCAAACGCTGTCCTGTAAACCAGCCCGCCAGCGCGTGCCAATGGGCGCAGGACATCTTCGAAGCCCAATTCACGCAACGTCCCGCTGCGTAAGCCGGCGGGAAAGGCTGCTAACAGTATCAACGACTCGCGGTTTTCGTCATTGATGTCGGGTGAACGCAGCACCGTCAGGATTTCGGAGCGGTACTTCGGCTTGACGAGGATCTCTTGATCTAACACATCCTGCACAAAGTGCTGCGGTTCGTAGGACGTGTTCGTCTCAAGATAATGATCGACCATACGCCGAAAGGCCGACACCACAGACCGTGGCCCATAGGACAATTCCTTGTGGTCAGAAGAACCCACCTGGCCAATGGCCTGCAATGCAAGGGGCGAGACAAGATTACGTGCTGGTTTGCCAAGCTCGAATTCTTTCACATAGCGACTCCACAGCTCCTCAGCAAAGCCTGGACCGTAAATGTCTCCCAGTCTGGGGAAGCATTTGCGCACTTCAAGACGCGCTGAAAGGGCTGAGAAACGTCTTTGGGCGCTGGCGAAAAAGTTGCCCGGCATGGAGAGGAACACGCCGTAATCGCCCTGTCTCCGGTGAAGCTCGTTCGCCAAGTCGAACAGAAAGTGTTGGACTGTCTCACCGCCCAGCTTTTTCGCTGCGACCTCGGGTTCGTCGAGTAGGATGAGTAGGCCTTTGTAGCCTGCCTCACGGACAATCGGGGTCGCTGCTGCGACAAAATCGAGCAGACGCGCAGCGGACATCTCGGGCAGAGTCATACCCTGACTCACCAGGGCCTCAATCGTTACCAAGACGCTGTCATAATCCTGACCGGTCTTGGCTATGGTGCGCGCGAGGTCCTGATGTGTTTGCTGCTGAAACTCCTTGTAGATGCGCTGGATGCGTCTCGCTAATTCTGGATGGGTATCCTGCAAGACATACTCAATCCAACCCGCTATCGCTTCCACAATCTGCTCAAAGGCGTTCCATTCAAAGGGAGGCACAGTGAATACTTGACGCTCACGGCTTTGAGCCCAGACGTGCAACAGGAAGCTCGTTTTACCTTCCCCATAGTCTCCGAGTACGGCACCGACGAATGCTCCTTTGTTAATACCGCTCACCCACTTGAAGATTGTGTCAACGTATTTGGCCGTGTCGCCCAGGGACAGGTGAGTCCTGGCATGAACCAGGTAGTCCTTTTCAACATCTTGAGGTTTCTCACGCAGGCTCCTCGCGGGCCACGTAGAGATGATGGGGTCTTTTTTCAGGATCAGGTCGAGATCATTGATTGACATGGGTCTCTCCTCGCATAATGACTTCTTTGCGGATAATGTCTGCTAAATCCTTGCCTTCTGGCATCGTTTGCGTGAAAACGATGCCGCAATGGTTGGACAACGTCGCCAAGAACTGGCGCACATCTTTATCATTCAGTTCGAGAGCGATCTTGGGCATAGCCTCTGATATGGCACTGGAGGTAATTAACAGTACCCGTCCCAAGCCTAGCCTTCTAGCGGTAGGTCGCAGCATGCGGGTGTACTGGGCATCGTCTAGGATTACGTATTGAGCGCCTTGGGGTGCCTGTTCCAGGTTATGGGTATAAAAGTGGCCATGTTTCTTGGCCAAGAGACGAGCGATGAAGGTCTTGCCACTCCCTGATGGACCGTAAAGATTGGCAAAAGATTGGGCCTTCCAGCTTGACAGGATGCGCTCATAGACCTCTCGCTGGCTGTCGGTCAACCAGTTCTCGTCTGCTCTTTCTTTGATCAAGTTGATCCAAGTGACAAATAGACTCATACGCTCAGAGCCTCTCAATACCATAAGGACCCAATAGGGTGACCGACGTTCCCGTGAAAGTGTCAGATAGTTTGATAGCCTTGGTCAAACGGGCAGCGAGGTCAATCAGTTCGCGGCAGCAGATCGGATCAAGGAAGAAAACGCATGCTACTTCGTCGAGCAGGGGCTCGTCGAGTATGACAGGGTCACCGTAGCGGTATCCACGTGAGCGGTAAACGTGATCCAACGCGAGGGCGGCTAGCTCAAAACGATGACTGTGTCTGGGTATCAAAGCTCTTCCTTCGGAGGCAAAGGGAGATGGTTGAAGCTGAGCTAACCAGGGCTTCCAGCCTGAACTCACCCCCCCGGCGTTAAAGTTGCCACCAACACGGCTAGCATACGCCAACGGGAATAACTGGGCAATCTGGGATTGTACTTCGGCAACAAGCTCAGGCGCGGGGGGTAATTCCTTGCGAGCCCAAACGATTTCACAGCAGGTGCGGTAGCTCCAAAACAACTTGCGAGATGAAGGTGAGCCGTCATAGCCAGTATAGTGCAAGAAGTGCATGATTTCAGCGTGTAATTCCTGATCGATGGACAGAATCCCTCGCACCTTCCCACCAAGCTGGGTAATGACGTGTCCAGGTTTTCCAGAAGCAGTGTTTGCCTTGTCGGCCAATCCCAAGTCGAGCAAGCGACGTGTTGAGAAGGTGAGATTTCTCTGGGCAGAGTATCCCCACTCTGACAGAAGTCTCTTGCGCAATTCTTCTGTTGAATATGCAATGTCGGACTCCAGGCACGCCAGTACGTATTCAACTTCTTCTGGTGGAGCGTTATCAATTAGGAAATGCTGGTCTTCTTTCTGAACCATATCACACCTTACTTGCCTAGATAGACCATTAGGTTACAGCTTCCCGGAGTCGAAGCGTCGCTTGTCGCTATGTATGAGATTAGAGCCAGGGAAGCCCATAACTCGGCTAGCGAGTATCATCCGTAGCAGGGGATTGTCACTTCGTCGGGATCGCGATTCAGTATGCCAGCATATTCTTGTGTCAAGCGACCGAGATCCGTTCTCATGGCTGTGAGATCGCCCCCGATGCTGTAGAACAACAACCACTTCGCGACTTTCTGGTTTTCCGGAGCCGTAATCATCCGCCTATTTGCAGTATCCCACAAGAGCTCTGCCCAAGGCGCATCAGATATTCCCAGCGGCACTTGGCTTACCAAATGAACGGCTTCGGCCAGGTCCATACCGCTATCCACTAAGCAACGCAACACCCTCGCCACTATTAGCAGACCTATGGGGCGAAACAGTAGGTGGCCACCTTGGCTGTGCCTATACGTACCGGCAACTTCATCTGCTGGCTCACTGTCTCCGAGCTCTTGCAAAGGAGGAAAATTCTCGGTGAGGAGTTGCCAGAACTCAACTGACTTGTCAAAATAGTATTGAATCTCATCATCAGAAGGACGAACTGTCTTGAATCTTCTCCATGCCTTTGCCCCTCTATCTCTGAGTTGAATATCCATCACGTCATACAGCACCACAATACTTGTCAGGCTCTGCGTGTCTGTGGGTGGAATGCTCCGCGTTTGCCTGATAGAGATTCTGTCCTGGAATAGCGCATACTCTTCTACTAAGCGCCTTGTCACAATTGCTACAACGTCATCTTCATCCAAGGCAATAATGTCGGTTTTGCTCACAGGCTTGGCATAACGGTTTAGAGTAGTAAACAGACGTCGTGTCCTTTCATAGCCATCTGGATCCTTCTCCACGTGATGGCTTGTAACGCCTGCTACAAAGATGACACAAACTTCTTCCTCTCCGATCTCTGGATTCTCCTGCACAGCTTGTCTTATTCCCGCGACTCTGTGTTGACCATCAATTGCCCAGGTTTGTTCGAAGCCATCAAGCCTAAGAATGCCTAGCACACCTTCTGTGTACTCAGGTAGTGGACCTAGATGCGAAACTTCCGTTCGAATCGAAAGTTCATACCAATTTGGCTGTCCACCGTAAACACCCACAACCAACGCATTAAAGAATCTCTGCTGTTGAGAAAGCAGATATGCAGCAATGTCCTTTGATCTATCGGTTACACTTCTCTGCAAAAGATCATTAAGTGACTCACTAATATGAATCTCTTTGGCAAAGCTGATGCGATTGGCGATATCCCTCATCTTCATCAGGCAGATGTAGTAGATCCAATCACCCATATGGGCTCGAAGTCCAGGCAGTCTTAGAGGTTGTCGATTTTCATCTTGAGACATTAGAAAGCTCCTATAACTCTACGGATCTGAGCTGGCAGCCGATCATTTGCAGGTGGTAAGTATGCAATGACCAAAGCATCTTCCACATCGGCCAAATTAGCCTCTGGTACGAGGGAAAAACAAAACCAGGTATGGTCGGGATACATATTCAGTAAGCGAAACACCTTCGGTCTACCTGTTTCGCGCTTCTCTTTGGTGAGGTACTCTCTAAATCTCCTGTGTAGAGAGGTTGTCTTACCCACATACATCAAGTAGGAGCAGGCAGGGTGACCAGCAATTCCTGGCTGGACCAGCAAAGTGTATACCCCTGGTTGATCTGGAATGTTTGGTCTTTCCTGATCGGCAAGAGAGTAGAGTTGCCAATCGAGGACACAAATACCACAGTATTCTTGCCACTTACGTCGCCACAGAGCAAATTCATGGCAGTGGGCCTTATATTCGTTCTGTTCATTTAGGATGTCGGTAACAGCCATAGAGCGTACCCTACTTCAGTTTTTAGTTTTGGAGATCTGAGCGACGAGATGCGCAAAGACCACAGCATTCTCGACAGAGTTTTGGAAGCCAGGACTAGATCTCACCATTCCACCGTCACCTATCGTCCCCAGCCACCGATGTATCCATGGTGCACAGTGCAGCCCAGCACGAACGGCGATTCCCTTGGCTCCCAACGCAGCCTCAACTGCCTGCGGTTGCACGTCTTCCATGGTGAAGGCAACGATGCCACACCATGGTTCTCCTCTGGATGGAGCATAGACTTGGACGCCAGACGTTTTTTCCAGCTCGTCGCGCAGCTTCTCAGCCAATTCCAGTGTATGAGCTATGATTGCCTCACGCCCGGTCTCCTGCAACCACTTTAGGGCCGCCTTCAGTCCAGCGATAGCCCACACGTTGTGGCTGCCCGCCTCGTAAACGGAAGGGAGACTGGAAGGCATTTGCACGCTTTCAGAGATGGTACCGGTGCCACCAAAGAGCAACGGGGCAGGTCGCCAATCAGACGCCAGCACCAACCCGGCCACGCCATACGGCCCATACAGCGACTTGTGACCAGAGAAGATATAAGCATCTATCAAGCCGTTGCTCAAGGGTAAGGGATACAGCCCAGCCACCTGTGCGCCATCTACTACCACGACAGCGTTAGGGTTGGTCTCTCTGGCGAGCCGGGCAATCTCTACCACTGGCGACATAGCCCCACAGACGTTGCTGGCCTGGGTTACACACACCAACGCCGGTGGATCGACGCGGAACTGCGCTGCCAGCCGGTCGAGTTGGCAGGCCATCGTATGACGATCAAAAGGCATCTCCTGCACAAAAATGCCCACCGCTTGGCGTAGGTGTTCCAGAGGTCGCAGTACAGAATTATGCTCGAAAGGCGTAACGTAGGCCACATCGCCATGTCGGAGTCTTGTGCCCAGGATAGCCAGGTTTAAAGCAACGGTGGCCGATGAGGCAAAGATAACCTGTTCTGGTGAAGGCGCGCCCAACCAGTTGGAGAGCACAACCCGCGTCTCGGCGATCAACTCTGCGCCCTTTCGAGCCAAGGGGTTGGCTCCGCGCCCGGCGTTGCCGCCGTAACATCGGTAGAACTCGTCGGCGGCCTGGTAGACACATTCCGGTTTGGGGTAGGTAGTGGCGGCGTTGTCCAAGTAGATGAGCTTCTCTGGCTCAGACATCCTCTCCCCCCAACACGTGATGCAAAAGAGCCAGAACGACTTGACGCCGCTCGTCAGGCGAGAGAGGTCGGCCAGCAATCTTGAGCGTGGATCTGAAGTTCTGCAGGATGCGCTGGCCCTGCGGCGAGAGGTCTGCTGGACGGAAGCGGTAAGTATGCTCACCCGCGCCAGGTGTATGGATATGGAGTTGGATTGTCTCTCCCTCTTCGGCTAACCCCAAAGCCTCACATTCCACTTGCTCCTTTGTTTCCAGAAGTCGTGCTTTGAAAGTTTCCTCACTGCGGTCGTTCCAGTCACGCAACGAGACCCCGATGAGGCGATGAGAGAGTTGGTCCCAGAAGAGTGTTTCCCCGTCGTCGTTCGCTTGGAGAGTATGCACTAAACCTTCGGTGCGCGTATCACCAAAGCGCAAAGTTTCTATCTTGATGCCAGCCCGTTGCTCCACGCCGGTCAGCCAGTAGTCCAGCGCTGAGTGCCCATGCCAATGAGGAGTTGGAGAATCGGCAGCAAATTGCTCAACGGCAAACTGATCGAGGCGGCGCTGCAGTTCATCAGAGGTTGTGGCGATCTCGTCAAGCAGACTGATTAGGCGATTTTCCAGTATATCTTGATAGGCAACGTTGTCTTTTATCACGTTCCCATCGTCCAACAGTGCAGGCAATTCTCTGAACAGGGTTTGGGCTGGATCAGTTTGTGCCTGACGGATCAAATCGCGCAGCCGAATGGCATCCGAAGAGATGAGATTTGTATCACGCGCGTAACGAGGTTGACTTTGTAACCAACGCAACATGCCCAAACTCAAATAACTCAACGGCTGATGCCGTCGCTCCTCGTCTGACACCTGCCCGCCGAAGCGTTCGTCCAGCACTTGTCTCATCGCTTCTTGATGTGCATCCCAAGCTCCAACCTCGACGGTGTATTGATCTGGGTGGCGGCACAAGTCAGCAAAAACCGCACCGGTTAGTGGGATGATGGCTTTTTTACCTCTGCGTACCGTAGCTACTCGTAGGTAATCCCGCATCACAGAAGCTATTAGTAGAGGCAATATCCCTAACCGTAGTCCGTAAGGCGGAGATTGCAATATGTGTACAAGTTTGCTGAAGGATTGCGGTTTTGCCTGGGCTTGCTGCAAGAAACGATTGATCTCATCCCAGGCCAGGGCTAGGGCTTTGTCCTGAGGACAGCCAACTCTCCATTCCTCATTTTCAGTTCGGCGCAAAATACCAGAAGCTTTGAGAACTGTTCGGACCGCCATCATATCGGGACCGTTGCCAGACAGATTCAGATTATCATTCAGTTCCTCAACAAAGAGCGCATCTATCACCTTGTTTGCTCCCCGCACTTGCACTGTTGATGGCTCACGTTTGTTGAGCAACTCGTTGAACAAGTGTGGCGTGCGTGGAAACACCCGTTCGCAAATGTCGGACAGTAAACGGCCTAGCCGGGCATCACTGTTAGGCGATGGAGTAATCAGCTCACCTTCATAGTACCAGTCAGCGCCATCGGACGCCGGTTGCGTCAACGATGCCAACGCCTGTTCGAGTCGAGCGGTTGCTTCAGCCTGGTAAAAGTCTAATTCACGCTGAATTCGCTCTGGATCCTGCTCTTTGAATCGTGCATCGTGGCCTAGTTCATCTAGCACTAACCAATCAATAAGAGGCCGTGCAACGAGTAAGGGACGGGGAGGCACAACGGTTACCACCTGTGAATGATTGATAGCCTGGGCCAGTTGGTGTGCCTGATTCAGTTCTGCTTCATCAGTGGCCAGTACATAGACGACAAATCCGTCTGCATACTCCCAGTGTTGACCGTTGACCCGCACTTCGCGCAAGGTCAGGCTCCAGTCAGTACCAGCCAATTCCTGGGGAGCGCGGTATATACTCCAGAAAAAGCGGGTCATACCATACACTTGATTGAAACGCCGAGCACGGTAGTGACGTGGAGGCAATATCCGGTCTAGGAGTTGGCGTTGCTGGATTGGGTTGAGCAGACGTGTTTCTCGTCCTTCAATCAGTTTGGCTTCTAAATCTACGCCGCTTCCAGAAAAGAACTCCCAGACACCTTCGATCTGATTAAAGATGAGCGTCTTGCGTCGAACTAGATGGCTCAGCCGTTCTTCAACGGTTTGGCGGCCCTCGCGCCCTTGCACGCCGACGGCAAAGCACAGAAGGTCGGTCGTAGAACGTAGTCCATCGGCTTCGCCTACGACGGCCAACACGCCTAGAGATTTGATTAGCAGAGTAGCCAGGATGTCCTTCGGTGGGACTCTGTGTAGCGCTGCCTCCACGCCAGCCCACACGCTGTGCGCGCCACCAGCACCGACATCGGCCTGGACAGCATTGGCGAAATAATCCCATAGCCGATCAAGGCGTACCCAGGCTTTGGGCGTGCCGGGTATGCACTGGACCAAATGAGAACCCAGAGCCTCGGGTTCCTCTGAGGCCAAAAAGGTGAACAGGGTACGTTCATTCTGGGCCACACGGTTGGAGAGACGTGGTAGGCAGTAGGTAACCAAGGGATGCAACGGGTAAGCCCCCTCCAACACCAGTTCACGGATGCGTTCCTCGGTCAGCAGGCGGAAGAGACCTAGTTCAAAGATATGCTCCAGCAGGCGATTCATTGTTTCCCGTTGTGCTTCGATGAAAGTAGCCCAGGTCGAAGGATCCACCACGCCTAGAGCCTCCGCAATTAGGCGGTAGCTGACCTCAGGATCACCCGATATATCCACTTGACGGAAGCGCCCGGCAATGCGTTCCCACTCCTGTTGATAGGCTTCAGGCAGATGGCTGGCGTACTGGCCTAACTCTTTGTGTGCAACGAGGACCAACTGAACTTGACTCGTCTCGCTACGGTTGCAAGCCTCAGCAAATTCCTGAAGCGACGCCGCGTCCGTTCCTGCTGGCTCACCTACCCGTGCTTCCAGAAACCGCCCAAACTCGTCCCATAGAATAACGATGCCATCGTAGTTGTGGGTGTGGAGTTCGTCTACAGCTTGACGATAAGTCTCGACCAACGGTTGGCCGTTGTGTCGGTCAAAGGAAGCACCGGCTGTCAAATGAGGGTAAGCATCCAAGAAGAGTTGATAGGCCCAAGGCTGGTAAAGCTCCAACGCTTGCACCAGTCCATTCCGTGTCTCCCCTCGTTCCTCTAGCCAATGGGCCAATTGATCATAAGTGGTTGGGTAGTCACTGCACCATCGGTGAACAGTCTCAAGCGCGGCATAGTAAACGGTACGAGGGCGAACGTCACTCAGGCCCTTACTGGATAAGGTGCGATCAAGGGCGCGACCTAGAGCTAACGATAACTCGCCTTCGTCACCGGAGAGAACAACGGGCAGCAGGCGAGGTCCGCCATCCAATTGAGTCGCTACTGTTTCAGCAGCAACGGGAAAGTCTCGGTGCAGACGATCAAGGACAGGAACCAGGGCAGCACGCAGTGTTTCGTCACGAGATAGAATGGCTGCTAGGACAGTAGCGAACAACGACTTGCCCGATCCGTAAGCTCCGTGGAGCAAGTGAGCGCGTTGACCAGCTTCAGGGCGAGTGGCAGCTAGCAGAGCGGTTAATGCCTGGACTGCATGGGGTGTGGGAATGTAGCCAGCGATATAGTCCACATCTCCCAAGTCATACTTGAGATTGATGGCGCGTTGGAAGTGAGGGGAGGGACAACGCAAAGTATTCAGGCTAAACATCTGTTGCTGGATCAAAACGTTACTCATATTCCTAACGCCGCGTCTCATAGTAGTGGGTCAACACTTTGTCTGCTGGGACTATCGGTAGGGTTAACTGATCCAGACCGGCCGTGCGGGTCAAGCGTACCGACAGGTCAGGGTATTCGTCGCTCAAGCGGATGAGGCCGTTGCTCAGGCCAGCCGTGTTCAGGTTGAGAACCCGACCGGCGTTAGCTGGTTCACGCAGTACCTGGGCCAGCCCTACCTGTCGAGCATCAAGTTGGTGGTGCTGCTGCCAGTGCAGCAACACGTAGAGTAAGATAAGAGGGTGGATACGGGAAGGATCTGGTCGTAGCAGATAATAACGTCGCATTTGGTGACTGTTGTTCGCCTCAGTTAGCAGGCCTAACTGAGCCAGGGGAGACTCGATCAGATCTTCGGGCGAACGAGCTCGCCGGTCGGGCAGATAAGTTCGGACGAGGCAGTCAAAGTCCCGCTTTAACGATTTCTCGGAAATGGACTTGCGTTCAGCGTGAATTATCCAATTCTGGAGTGCACTCACAAAGCCCTGCTGGTCGAAAACTGGTTGGGAGAAGCAATTAAAGAACCAATACCAAGTCGTAGCACCCCCTTGGTTGCGTACAAGATAGTAATGCAGCAGCCATAGCGTTCCTTCTTCTTCCAAGTAGGGATCGTGCTCCCACACCAATTGGCCAAAGGGGACAGTTAGCCGCTGGTGGGTGCGCCGGTTCTTTCGATACTCCTCAGTCAGCCCAGTGGCTGTCATCCAGAAACGCAAAGCTCGTACCATATTCTTACCCAGCCCCAGTCGTTCCGAAGCGTCGCGGGCTAGAAAGATGGTCGAATCGTGACCAATGGCGTCCATTCCTTTGAAAAGCCATCCTTCGCGGATGTGGAAGGTTTCATGCTTGGCAAAAGGCATCAGTTTTGATCCTCATGCTGGTGATGAAGCAGTAGCGGTCAACGGGACAAAGCTATCGTCAGTGGCCGCTTTACCAAACACACTTAAGCTCTTGGCCACTAGACATCCTGTTGACCCAAAGTGAGCTACACATTCCATGCAGCCAGTACAAACGTCTTGATCAATTTCGTACACTCGCATATCGGGTTTGACGGTGATCGCGCCATGGGGGCAAACCGCAGAGCACGCAGTACATTGTATGCAGGTCTGGAATTTGGTCGCTTGATGCTTAAAGTACCAGGTCAACTGCCTCATAGTCTGTTTGGGATTGATGACAGTGAAGCGCAGGATGGTGCTATTCTCTGGTGCTTGAACGATCAGCGCGTCCCAATCTTGGTTGGAACGACCTTCCAGGTGAATCTCACCCAAAGCCGGTCGGCTGCGGTCCCGGTTAATCTTGCCTAGTGGCTTGAGGAATTCCATCAACTCGGAACTGACCGGGCGTCCGATCTCAATCTGCACTGCATTGGCCATGTCTCCACATGGCCTGCTCTCCAGTCCATTGAAGCGATTGGGCAACCCTGCACCACCGAAACGCTTGACCCACCCACGCTCATCTATGTATTCTTCAGGGTCCGGCTTGCCAATTCGACGCGCAAAGTCTATGAGTTGTGTCCGCCAGCGTGCCGCATCCTCGGCGAAAAAGATTTCTGTCAGTATCTCAGACCATTTCGAATTAAGAGGACAGAGCCAGCATCCAACCCGACTGAAACCCAGACGATAGGACTTGTTAAACAGCAAGCCGTAGCTGAGGATATAGTTCCAAACATCAAACTCGGTCCAATCAATGATGGGCGAAGCAGTTGCCTGTTGACCGATCTTGGCACCAACGGTGACACCGCTCAGTTCGTCATCCTGATCCACCTTTACTACGGTGCCTAATCTATCTGGATCGTTCCACGACATCTTGTGATAATTCCTACGGCGAGCCGATTCGTCACGACGTATGCCATAAAAAGCCAGCACCTTTTGATGGCCAAAGCTCTGGAGCATATTACTGATTGGCCCAGCCTTGAAAATGGTACAGCACCACCGCATCACCCGGCTGGGAGGACCCATTTCCTCGACCAGATCGTGAAAGTTGTGTTCGGCGCGGGCGTCAAAGAAGGGGACTAGTGGGTTGGCTTCCCGAAACAGACGCACGTACTCGTAGGTGTTGGCATCTTCCAGCGTAGTGTCGCCAAAAATGTGTAAAATGTCTGCGCGTCCTAATGCCCGTCGGACTAGGTCTGAGACGACTGCCGAATCCTTGCCGCCGCTGAATGAAACCAGAACCTCATGACGCGAGAAGCGGCGGATTGCATGCTCGATGAACCGTAATGCCTCGTCTTCCAACTTGAACAGGCAGGCGTGGCTGATCTCGAATTGTTGCTGGTATTCTTGAATCAATTGCTGATCAAGAGCGTCATAATGATCACTGTCACGAATGTAGGCAGCGATGGCAGGCAGATCATCCTTGAGTTGCCCGGACAAGGGTAGCGTCACTGATCGGCCGTTGATATTGTAAAAACGACTTTTGCTGCTCTTCCACACGGTATCGGTTGTGAGCGGGCCATAGCCGTAGAACTGCAAGATGCGTCTCTCACGCGCAAAGACAGGCCGAACGTCCGTCGTGAGGTATCGGGTTCCATTCCCGCATTGTGGACACGAGATCGTCTGATCTGTTTGGAGAGGCGCTCTGCAACTATCGCACCAGTAGATACCTGTTCTCACGTCCTCACTCTAACCCTTCGGCTAAGCCAACAGATACGCCGCAGGTGAGGATGTCACTCACGCTGAGCTATGGTCCTCACGAATGCGCCCTGGCCTCTTGGAGAGCTGTCTGGGTAATGGCTAGGGTCTCGTCGGTCGCTAGGTCGTTCGTATTGCCTGTAGAGCGGATGCAGTCAGAGGATCACCTTCATAGCGCGTGCTCCTGTAGAGCCTTGCGTTGAGCCTTTTTGGCCAGTGATACATACATGGCCGTAGTCGAAAGATCAGCGTGTCCCATCGTTTCCTGGACAGTCTTGAGGTCCGTGCCCCGGGCTACGTGATGGGTGCCAAACGTATGCCGCAGCGTGTGGACTGAGGCGTCATTGATACCCGCTTCAGCAAGATACTTCTTGACTGCACGATACACGGCCCGCCGTCCCATGGGCTGTGTAAACTTGGTCACAAACAGCGCGTCATGATCCACATTGGGTCGAACCTTCAGCCACGTCTTGAGAGCCTGGCAAGCTTTGTAGTTGAGCGGTACGGTGTCAGTGTTGCCGCCCTTGCGGTTGACCCGCAGGATCCCCACATTATCAGCGTCACGGGTGATCTGTCGGGGCAGCTCCACGTCATGGATGGTCAAGTGGACAAGCTCAGAGAGCCTGATCCCTGTCTGTAGCAGAAGCTCCATAATCGCAGCATCTCTCGGGTGATGAGAACAAGCACGCAGCAGCGCCTGATACTCGCTCTCCGAGAGAAAACGTGGCTCCTTCTTGGGAACCTTTGGTGGGATGAATCTTAGAGCGACGTTGTTGTTGATCAGACCATACTCATCAAGGAATCTGAAGAAGGTCTTAATAGCATAAGTCTTGCGTCGGCGACTACTTGGGGCAAGGCCGCGCTGTTCAAGGACGGCGGAGTAGGCTTTCAAGTGTGAAAGCTCCACCTGGTCGGTTGTTCTCACCGCTCGGCTCTCAAGGAACGCAAGGAGATCTCCGAGGTCGTTGTTGTACTCAACCCGGGTGCGGGCTGCCAGGTTCCTCGCCGGCATCTCTACGGTCTCAAATGCTTTCAGCGCGGTCGCAAGACGCGGGGGATCCCCCACCGTCTCCAGAATATCACTCGCGGTCATTGCTCCAAGTTCCTGGTCCATACGCAAAAACGTCTCTACCGTCCTCTAACGAACTATTAGATGTCTAATACCCCGCGTGCGAGGGTGGTTCTTTCCCACTAACAGGGGGCAAACGGATTGGTTAGATGACGTAATGATAACACAGATTCAGGAGATGTCAAATATAGCGGACGACAGGTGGTGTATTCTTTCTTGCCAGACTTTATTTCTGCCCTGTTTCGTGCTATAATTACTCTGTGGTGCCCAGAAGCTGGCGCTCGCCATCAGTTGTGCATCACCCTTTAGTCGTCCCCTGAGCCTCAGAGCCACGTGGGGACACCCGTATGACTTGATCTGTTTGCGGTGAGAACGAAAGTCAACCGAATAACCTTTGATGCCAATGGCTCACAAGGGGCCGGAGCACGACTCCGTAGAGAAAGCCGCCAAGAAGCTGATATCTCTGGCGGAAGCTGCCGAACTCTGTGGTCTCTCATCCGCTCATCTGCGCCGCTTGGTGCGCGAAGGCAAGATCTCGGGCACGAAGATCGGCCGCAACTGGGTGACCACTGAAGAGGCGGTAAGAGAATATCTTGCTCAAGACCGACGCCCAGGGCCAAAGCCAGAAGGAAGTTGAGGCCCATCACAAGTCCAATTTGCAATTATGCTCGTTATCGAGTATAATTAAGGCAGCCAGAGAGGCTGCCTTTTTTGCTGTATCTCAACCTTTTACTTCTTCCTGATCGTAGTTCGACAATGGCACATTTCTCGGCTGACTTCTCGCTGATCTAGCATTGGGA
>CAYMKL010000043.1:0-4440 GCA_964390805.1 uncultured Anaerolineae bacterium
CTCGTGGAGGTTTTATGAACATCTTGACGAACGCTTACGGCCTGAGTAGTTACCACAAAACAAGCCTTTTATGGTTGCCGGAGCATTACAGAAGAGCTACGAAACGGTTTTGAAACGGTTAAGAACAGATATCGCACCCGCTCGTGCTTGCTATTGAGTTGGAAATGAATCACCGTTTTCTAACGCCGTACCAAGACAACCACAGGAATATCACTGAGCACAGGATCGTTGATCAGTCTTCTCAGCAACTCGTCTCCCTCTGCAAGAGTCACCACCACGCGCACAACCTTCACATCGGATTCTCCACCTCGACCATCCCCCGACACCTCTGAACCATACCCTAAGGCAGATTCGTCCACTCCGTACTGAACACTCAAATCTTCGTCAAAGGGCATTGCCCTCTCCATAACTATATCCTTATTCTCCGGCTCTCACCTTGCCAAAACAAAAAGCCGGGTTGCTGACTCTAACTCACTGAGTCGGTAACCCGGCTATCCTCGCTTACTAGGCACAGGACCCGTGGCCTTGCACATCTATCCGCATCGGCAACCCGGCTGTCCTGATCCGCTGAGCAGAGGACCCGTGGCTTTGCGTCCCCACCTCTCGGTGGGTTTGCCTTTTCGCTCGTGATATCCACTATTTCAAAGAACTTGCTATATTATACCACAGACTAAGCGATGTTTGGGTAAGGATTGCGTGAGGGTTCTGTTGGTCTTGCGTGAAGATCAAGCCCCAACGAAGACGCCTTCGCTTGCAACCATCGTGTTGCTGAGAACTTGTCGTATTTCTTCTCGAACCGCAGGACGCCTGACCGGAACAGTCTTCTCTTCGAAAGCGAGATCTCCGTTGACATAGTGCATCTTATGGCCATTCTCAACACGGCTTTGCCACGTCTCCCGGGCCGAGTTGATGATGAGATGGCCGTTCTCTCGTTCGGCAACTCGGACAAAGGCCCCAACCACGATGGGGTCGAATTGTACCCCGGCGCAGCGCTTGAGCTCAGCGATGATGGCGTCCCGTGACATGGCCTGATGGTAGGGTCGGTCTGAGGCCATGGCCTCCACAGCATCGCATACGGCCAGGATGCGCCCCTCCAGAGAGATCTGCTCCCCTCGCAGTCCATCGGGATAGCCTTTACCGTCCCATCGCTCATGGTGTTGCCGAACGAAGGGTGCCAGGTGCCGCAAACCCTGGCAGGTCTCCAGCAGTTCCCCCCCCAGGATGGCATGGATCTTGACCTTTTCGTATTCCCCACTGTTTAGCTTACCCGGTTTGTGAAGCACCTGCTCCGAGATTCCGATTTTGCCGATGTCGTGGACAAAGGCCGCCTGACGGACTTGCTCCACGCGCCCAGCCGGCAGGTTCATTTCCTTGGCAATGGCGGTAGCGTAGGTGGCTACCTGGACGGTGTGGCCGAACACGTAAGGGTCACGGGCATCAATAATCTTGCCCAGGGTCATCAACAGTTCGTCGTTGAGCTGCCCAATGGCCCGGCTGGCCTCGACGACCTCGCGGTTGGCAAGGGTAAGTTCCCGGTACATGCGCTCCAACTCTTGCACGTTGTTTTCTCCCTGCTTGACATACTGCCTCTGGGCATAGATCATCATGAGCACTGGTAGGGTGAACACAGTGGCGCCCGGCACACCTGAAGTAGCGTAGGCCACACCCAGGAACAACCCCATCATGCACAGCACGAAGTAATGACCGGCCAGCCACTGGAACTGCTCACGCCAGGTGATCTTGAGGCTCGATCCTTGCGACAGGCCGATGGCAGTGGCAATGAGACCGGTATCTACGACGTAGTAGGCCAGGGCGCTGACGGCAATGGGAACTGCGAGCCGGTACAGGTTCGGCAGCGTCAGCGGGAGGTCCAGAATGCTCACGGCGAGCACAGGTATCGCCCCGGCCAAGAGGTGGGTGGCCCAGTTGAAGGCCGTCTTGTACCAGGCAGGCCGGCGTCGGAGTTCGTGAGCCAGGGCGATGGCGGCGCTAACCAAGACCACGCCGGGAATGCCAGCGATCAGTGCAGCGGCGAAGTTGACTGCTACCGAGACCGAGACCGAGCTTTCGCCGTACAGGTTCTTTACCTGAGGAAACTGGGTGACCACCGCCAGGGCACTGAGCAGCCCAATAGCGGCCAGTTCAGGCCTGGGTCCCAGGGCCAGGCCCAGCATCGTCGCCACTGCAGCGGCCACAACGACCCCACCCACGAACAACCCAAACAACGCCTTAGAAAAATCTCTCGTCGCTGTCGCGGAGGCGGCTTGCTCCTCCCCCCTGGCAGGCGCCGTATAATCCGGCTTCGCGACTTGCCCTTCCCCCCTGGCGGGCATCGCCGTTGGGCTATGACCCGGCTGCGCGGCTTGTCCCGCCCCTCCGGCAGGCGCCGCCGGTGGGTTATGATCCGGCTTCGCATCGCTCTTCACAGGCACCGGCCTGGGGGTGAATTCCGCGACGTAGGGTGTTGCCAGGCGATCCTCCATGGTTGCTGTCTCCAGCTTGATGGAGTGGGGCACGTCTGAAGCGCATACGACGCGGTTGCGGCCCTTGAGCTTGGCCTGGTACACGGCCACGTCGGCCTCATGAATCAAGTCGTTGGGCGTGCCAGCATCCAGCCCAATGCACGCTACCCCGAAACTCATGGTGGCGCGGATAGGCTGGCCGCAGGTAGAAACCTCAAAGCTGGCGTCCTCGATCTCCTGGCGGAGCCGCTCAGCGAAAGTTCGTGCCTCTATGAGCCCCGCCTCAGGAAGGACGATGGAAAACTCCTCGCCCCCAAACCGTCCGGCGATGTCGTATTCGCGGACGTTCTCGCGGATAATCCGGCCGATGCCTGCCAAGACAGCGTCGCCTGCCAGGTGGCCGTAGGTGTTGTTGATGTTGCGCAGCAGGTCCAGGTCGGCCATGAGCAGCGTCAGGGGCCGGTTGAAGCGCGTGGCCCGTTCCACCTCAGCAGTGTACAATTTGAGGAAGTGACCAGCATTCAACAAGCCAGTCTTCGCATCGGTCTGGGCCTCGTGCTTCAGCTTAGGAACCGTGAGCGCCCTCTGCATCAGCACCAGCGGTGAGAGCGCCAGAACGATCAGCCAGGGATTCAGTTGCCAGAGTACGGCTACGACGGCACCCAATGTCAACAGGGTCAGGTCCGCCACCAGGTTCTCAATGTTCAGGATGCCCGATTCGCGCCACGACACTCCCCGCGCCAGGATGAGGGCCTGCCCGACGAGGACGTGGTTTATGTCCAGGTAGACGAAAGCGGCTGCAGCCACCGCTAACACCCCTGGCCCGGTGAGAAGCGCAGCAGCGTCGTGGCTCAGAGTGACATACACCCAGCAGGCGGCGGATCCGGCAATGATGTGCGTAGCGATGTTGAAGGGCTGGATATACCAGTTCTGCAGGCTAGAGCTATTCACCAAACGTTCCTTCGCCCACTCGACCAGGTGGGGAATGATCACCGAGAGCACGAAGAGGGCCGGGGGCAAAAGGAGCACGCCAGCAAAGTAGAACACCAAGTTAGAATGCCAAGCCTCGTGGCCCACACCTTGCGCCTTAAGGAGGTGGACCACGATGCCCAACACGGTCAAGACACCGAAAGTCAGCCACTCAGACGTGGACGGCGCGATACCGGGTAGGGCCAGCCCAGTTAAGATAGCTCCTAGTAAAAGAACACCCCAGATATAGACCCAAGCACGATTCGACATAGTTTGCCTCCGACGGCGATGACCACTTTCCAAAACAAAAAGCCGAGTTGCTGACTCTCACCTTGCTCAAGTCGGCAACCCGGCTATCCTTGCTCCTGGCGAGCGGAGGACCCGTGGCTTTGCGCCCCCATCTCTCAATGGGTTTGCCTTTTCGCTCGTCTATTTCGTTTTGCTTCACTACCTATTATAACACAGTCTTAGCGATGTGTGTGTAAGGGTTACATAAGGGTTCTGTGAGACTCACGTGAAGAGAGACTGAAAACGGCAGAAACTGCCTGAAGCCGCAACCAGTTTCTGACCACCTGTGTTGGCGGCAGAAGTTGTAGTACTGCAGTAAGAACCACTCCGCAGTTGCTCCTGAGCTTTGGACAAAATCGCTACGACAGCCAGAAACCCGTTTTCTCGCAGCGGAATGCTGTCCGTGCCCGCTTGAAACAAGCTGATTCAGGCACATTTCGGTGGCGACACTACCAGAAAACGGGTTTCTTGGTCTGTAACATTGATATGAAGTGCAGAGGATTTCTGCACAGTTCTACTTAGTCGAGCCGTCGTCGCTTCATCCAGATGAGCCTACCCATGACTACGAGCACCACCCCAACCCACGGCCAGAAGAGGAATGTGCCTTGACTTGCCGAAACAGTGCTGACCGATTTGCCAATGAAGGACGAAATGGTCACAGCGGTCGGGTTAGAATCACCACCGCCATCGTCCCCCCAGTAGTCGCTAGCCCAGCTCGCTG
>CAYMKL010000043.1:4540-21816 GCA_964390805.1 uncultured Anaerolineae bacterium
AGTCCCAGTTCACCGAATCCCAGTTCACCGAGTCCCAGTTCACCGAGTCCCAGTTCACCGAGTCCCAGTTCACCGAATCCCAGTTCACCGAGTCCCAGTTCACCGAGTCCCAGTTGACCGAGTCCCAGTTCACTGAATCCCAGTTCACCGAGCCCCAATCTATATCATCCCCCCCGTTGTCATTGGCCCAGTAAGCCATCAGAGCCATCTTTGCCAGAAGCAGACCAGGCATGTTACCCGTGTTGGCGTTGTCCGTGGTGCTTCCGTGCACCGCGGCGTAGATATCCAGGTAGCCGGCTCCGGCCCGTTCTGGGTCATACCCCAGCCAGCTCTGGTTGGCCGTCGCCGTCAGCCGGTACTTCACCTGGTCGGGCGTCAGGCCCGGCTCGTCCTGGAGCAACAGCGCTACCGCCCCCGTGACCATCGGTGCCGACATCGAAGTCCCCGACATGCGGAAGTAGTCGTTGTCAACCTTGTTGGACGGATGCTCCTGGCCCATCGTCAGCCTGTAGTTCTTGGGTAGATAGCCAACGATGTCCTTCCCCGGCGCCACCAGGTCAGGCTTGGCAGCGCCATTCTCAGTCATCCCGTAGGCCGAGAAAGAGGCCATCACATCGTCGCCGATGTCAATCGTGCCACGATCGTCTGTCGCGCCCACGGTGATCACATACGGATCGTTGGCCGGCGGGTGGAGCACGTCGGTGCCATTGTTCCCAGCCGAGACCACCACCACGATGCCCTTGAACCACAGGACCTCCACGGCCGCGCACAACGGGTTAGTGAAGTAGGATTCCGCCACGCCTGAGTTGAGCGATAGGTTGACCGCACGGATGTTGTACTCATCCTTGTGCTCGCAGAGCCACTGCAGCGCATCGACCACGTCTGACTCGTAGGACATGCCCTCGTCATTGCTGACCCGCACGTTGACGAGGTAAACCTGGGGAGCAATGCCGATGTGCTGACCATCCGAGTCCCTGCCATTGCCGGCAATGATACCAGCGACGAAGGTGCCGTGACCGTAGCGGTCTTTCGAGTTGTGATAGCCTCTGTTGAAGTTGATATTCTTCAGGTTGCGCCTGCTAATGTCCTTGTTCTTGCCGAGGCCGCTATCCACAACAGCCACTGTGACCCCCTCGCCTTGCAAGAAGGCCGGCGCCTCGTTCCACACCTCCGTGGCCCGTACGGCGAAGTTGTAGGCGTTGGCCAGGTTGCTGATGTCCATTGCCTCTTCGGGTAGCTCTTCCGGCAGCGGCACGTCGTCGGCAGTGGGGTCCGTCCCCGGCGCGCTGGTCACCCGCAGGCCGATAGCATCGTGGTAAACGACCTCACCGTGATGCTGCCTTTGCTCGATCAGTAGTTCCAGACCGTTGACGAAATCGCCCCACTGCCAGTTGTGGCTGTCGGTGATGTCTACGTTGACCGGCCCGGCATTGGCAGCACCGATTACTCCATCAAAGATGTCTCCGCGTACGTGCACTTCGCCAACCTTGTCCCCACCCACGTAGACCTTGAACTTGACTTCTTCGTTCGACGCCTGGGCTATATAGGCATGAAGCGCCACTTCCACCTTGCTGATGGCGTATCCTGGGGTGATCTCAGCCTCGAACCCGGTGAAACTACCCTTCACATCGCTGCCATAGCCGAACAGGCCATCAGTCCCCAGCCCCACCTCGTCAACCATGTTACTGGCATCGGTGAACTCCATCGGAGCCGCCGTGCCAAACGCCGAGGCCCAAGTGATGAACACCGGGTCCTCTGAGGGATCCGGCAGGTCGTCGGGTCCTTCATCATGCTGGCTCCAGAGGAAGACAAACGGCTGGTTCTTGACCTCGTCCGTGTCGTTCTCCAGTTGTACGAGCATGCTCCAGGACGTCCCGTCCCACAGCGCCGCGTTCAGGTCGCTGCCGGAATCCTGCACCGACAGCATGATCCTATCCGAGCCAGGGTCGGCGTCCAGCATCATCGAGTTGGGAACGCGGCCGATGTCCGGCCCGGTCTGCTTCGCCGACCAACTGCTACCGCTGCTCCAGGTGCGATAGAAGACCGAGTTACTCCAACTCTTTCCGTAGGTCGCCAGCGCCTGGCCCGACTGGCCCTCAAAGGCCACGGCGACGCCGGGAAAGTTCACGTTGTCCACTTGATCCGTATAGGCCGTGACCGCCGGCTCCCAGGCCGCACCGTCCCACATGCCCAGCCAAATGTGGGCGTCGTGGTCATCGCCGGATGTCACCACGCCCAGAGCGATTCGATTGCTGGTGGGATCCGAGCCTAGAGTCATCCAACGGGGACGCAGGCTCTCGCCGGCCGGCGGCGCAATCGTGCCCTCAGTACTCCAGCTCCACCCGTTCCAGATGCGGTAGTAACCGTTGCGGTCCCACCACTTCCCGTAGACGACCATGGCCCGCCCGCTCTGCTGCTCGTAGGCCACGTAGATATCGGTATCGCCCCAGGAGGTATCCAGGATCTGGGCCTGGCCCCAGCTTGAGCCATCCCACACCAGCGCGTAGTCGTCGCCATCGCTGGTGTTCACCACCAGCACCATCTCATCTGATTGGGGATTGGCGGCGAGGTGCAAATGCCGGGGCTCGCCGCTGAGAGGGCCTGGGATAGTAGACTCTGCTGACCACGCGCCGCCGTTCCAGACGCGGTAGGACAGGCCAGCCCAACCCCATCCCCCGTTGTTCCAGACGAGTACGGCATCGCCGCTCTGCTGTTCGTAGGCCACGTCGAAAGCCCAGTAGTAGCTCACGCTGACCCGAGCCAGCTCGTTGAAGGGGAGGGCAGTCCATATACCGCCACTCCACATCTCACCGGCGATCTTTTCGTCGTCGTCAATGCCCAAGACAATCAGCTCGTCGCGCGTGGGCGCGGCGGCGCCTGCCATGATGCGCCAGCGGTGACCCATGTCGGCAGAGCTAGCCTGTGTGCCGAAGGCTGTGCCATCCCAGACGTTGTACTTGGGCGTGTGCGAGCCGTCCGACCACACCGCCGTGGCGGAGGTGGGATCGGACAGTGCCAGACTCATCGGCCCATCTAGGGACACCCAGCGCACGCCAGCCGCCTTGGCCAAATTGGGCACCGCACCCGCCGGCAACTGGGCGGCGAAGGCATTGATGAGGTACAGGTCCTTGGTGACTACACCGCCTATGCGGGTCACAAGCTCCTCCGCGCTGGCGTCCTTGACCGACTTCTGGACGATGACGCGCACCATCTCCTCGGGGCGCTCCGCTGCCATCGCCAGCAAAAGCGGCTGGGCCTGGGCAACGACATTCGGCACCGGCGCCATCGCTATCAACGGCAACAGCAGCGCTACTGCCAGCAAGACGCTGATCATCCTATTCCAGTTAGCGGATCGCGAATGTGCGATTAGTCTCTTGATCATCACCTGATCCTCCTTCAGTTATCCTTTCGCTGGACAATTTGAATCTAGTCGAGCCGGCGTCGCTTCATCCAAATGAGCCTACCCATCACCATCAGTGCCAGCCCGGCCCACGGCCAGAAGAAAGCAGCTTGACTTGCCGAAGTAGTGCTGACCGATCTGCCAATGAAGGACGAAATGGTCACTGCGGTAGGGCCAGGCTCACCACCGCCGTCGTCCCAGTAATTGCTGTTCCAGCTCACCGAGTCCCAGTTCACACTGTCCCAGTTGACCGAGTCCCAGTTCACCGAATCCCAGTTCACCGAATCCCAGTTCACCGAATCCCAATTGACCGAGTCCCAGTTCACCGAATCCCAATTGACCGAGTCCCAGTTCACCGAATCCCAGTTCACCGAGTCCCAGTTTACGGAGTCCCAGTTCACCGAGTCCCAGTTCACCGAGTCCCAATTGACCGAGCCCCAATCTATGTCACCCCCCCCGTTATCACTGCTCCAGTAGGCCATCAGCGCCATCTTGGCCAGCAACATGTGAGGTATCACACCCTGGTTGGCCGATTCGGTGGTGGTCGCGTGCACCGCCGCGTGGATGTCCAGACAGCCCGCGCCTGCCTGCACCGGATGATACCCCGGCCAGCTCGTGTTTGCCGTGGCCATCAGGCGATACTTAACCTGATTAGGCGTGAGGTGCCGCTCGTCGTCCAACAGCAGGGCCACCGCCCCCGCCACCACTGCGGAGGAGACAGACGTGCCCGACATGCGGAAGTAGTAGCCTGCAAGATCGCCCGTAACGTTATGTGACGGGTGATCCTGGGCCAAATTGCAGGACGGGCTGGCCAGCAGGCTGATGATGTCTACCCCCGGCGCCACCAGGTCCGGCTTGGCGAAGCCATCGTCGGTGGTGCCAAAGGCCGAGAAAAACGCCATCACGTCATCGCCGATGTCTGCCGTGCCCTGGTCGTCCGTCGCCCCGACGGTGATGACGAAGGGATCGTTGGCCGGAGGATACATAATGGCATTAGTGCCGGTTCCGTTGTTGCCAGCAGAGACCACCACCACGACCCCGTTAAACCACAGGATCTCTGCCGCCGCGTTCAGCGGGCTGTCGTGATAGGACTGCGGCGTGGCGCTGTTGAGGGACATGTTGACCACGCCGATCTTGTACCTGTCCTTGTTCTCCAGGACCCACTGCAGGCCCTCAACCACGCCCGAGGTGGTTCCCACACCGTCGTCGTCCAAGACCCTGACATCCACCAACTTGACCTTGGGGGCCACGCCCCAGTAGCGGCCGTCAGAGAGCGCAGCGTTACCACCAATGACGCCAGCCACATGAGTGCCATGCCCGTAGAAGTCGTTGGGCTGGGGCTGGGTGGGGTTGGTGAAGTCCACCTCCGCCACAATACGGAACTTCAAACCCCCGTCTTTGAGGGCGTCGTGGTCGGCGATACCGCTATCCAACACGGCCACCGTGGCATGCTGACCCCGAATGGGAGGTGCCTCGTTCCACAGTTGATCGGCACCAATGGTCTGAATGTAGACGTTTTCCAAGTTCAACGTGTCAATGCAGTCCGTGCAACCACTTTCCCAAAGGAAGAGGAAAGGCTGGTTCTTGGTCTCGCCCGTGTCGGGTTCCAGTTTGCTGGCCGTCCACGCCGATCCATCCCACAGCAAGGAGTACAGGTTACTGCCGTTGTCCTGCACCAAACACATGATCTGGTCCGAGTTGGGGTCGGAGGTTGCCATCATAGAGTTGATGGCACCACCTGCCGCGGCGATGGGCATCTTCGCCAGTGCTGACCACCCACCGTCATTGTCGCTCCACGCCTTGTACACTGCCTTGTTCTCTGCACCGGCGACGGCAAGGGCCTCGCCAGATTCGCCCTCGAAGGCCACGGCCACATTGGGGAATATGACACCAGGCGCGATTCCAGTTTGCAGAACATCTGTATATATCCATTCGCTGCCGTCCCACACGCTGGCCCAGGAGTCAGCGCCGTTGGTCAGCACGCCCAGGACAATGCGGTTGCTGGTGGGATCCGAGCCCAGGGTCATCCATCTGATCTGCGCCGTGATGCCAGTCGGCGCAGAGATCGTGCCTTCATCAGGAAGCCAACTCGATCCATCCCAAATACGGTAGTACCCATTGGCATCGCCATCCTTGCCGTACACGGCCAGGGCCCGGCTGCTCTGCTGCTCATGAGCCACGTAGATGGCTGATTGGTCGTTTTCGCTGGCGCCCGACGAATCCAGGGCTAGAACATTCCCCCAGTTGGAGCCGTTCCAGACCAGGGCATAGTCGTCGGCGTTCCCGTCGTTGACCACCAACACCATCTCGTCTGAATTCGGATCGGCCTCCAGGTGCATGTGCTGCGGTTCGCTGCCGCCGTAGTCCGTGATGCTGGCCGGCGCTGTCCACGAGCTGCCGTTCCAGACGCTGTAGCGCAGTTTGTTGCCAGCGGACTGGCCGTTATCGTTCCAAACCAGCACGGCGTCGCCGCTCTGCTGCTCATAGGCCACGTCGAAGCCCCACCAATAGCTTTCGCTGACCGAACCCAGGGGGTTGATGGAGAGAGCACTCCAGGCGTTGCCATCCCACATCTGGCCGTTGACGGTGCTGCCGCTGGTGACGCCGACGACGATCTTCTCATCGCGCGTGGGTGACTCAGCACCCTGCATGATCCGCCAGCGGGCGCCCATGTCGGCAGAGCTGGCCGCATCACCGAAGGAGGCCCCATTCCAGACTCTGTACTTGGGAGTGCTAGTGCTGTCCGAATAGACTGCTGCGGACTGGTTATTGGCCGGCACTGGATCGGGCGTGGGGGTGGGCGTGGGAGTTGGCTCCGGCGTGGGTGTGGGGGTTGGCTCCGGCGGGGGATCGCCGCCACCACCAAACTCGATCTGAATGTTGTCTACGTAGAAGTATCCCTCCACCTCGCTGCCCGAACCCCGGAAGCGAATCTGCGTGTCGGTTTCATGATCAATATACGATGTGATGTCGAAGCGCTGAGGGACCTGATCACCGTCGCTATGATCGAAATCGTACGTGGCCAGCGTCGCCCACTCCTCCCCCTCATCATACGAGACCTGCACCCTAACACTGCCGCCTTCATCGTCATCTACGTCACGCCGGTAGCTGAAGCTGAGCGTGGCCCAGGCGGCGCCGCTAAGATCTGCCGCGCGGCTCGCGCCACGGTTGTTTATATTCACCTCGTCTCCGCCGATGCGCAGACAGTTGCCCGCCGCGCACCTGGAGCCGTATCGCACCCGCACACGACCATCGCCCGGCCCATCCGACTCCCCCATCTCCTGCCAGTCGTTGCTCCAGTTCTGGGTGCCGTCGTTACCACTGTAAGAGGTCGCGTTGAATTCATCTCTAACCGTCGGGTTCTCACTGCTCAGCGTGCTGACCCTGTGCACCGGCGAGTCGAAAGACACCCAGCGCATGCCAGCCGCACGGGCCAACGCCGGCACCGCTTTGGCCGGCAGCTCCGCCGCAAAGGCATTGATGATCCACAGGTCCTTGGTCACCACGCCGCCCAACCGAGCCACCAATTCCTCCAGGTGGGTGTCCTTCTCCAGCTTCTGCACGATGACGGGCACCATCTCCTCGGGCTGCTCCGCTGCCATCGCCAATAAGACCGTCTGGGCGCGGGGAGTCGCCTCCGGTGCCGGCGCCATCACCATCAACGGCACCAACAGCGCCACCGCCAACAGAACGCGGAGGGCTTTATTCCACTTAATGAATCCTGAACGTGCAACCTGTTTCTTGATCATCTTATCCTACCTCTGTTCTTCCGCAAACAAAAAGCCGGGCTGCTAACTCACCTCACTGAGTCGGCAACCCGGCTATCCTTGCTCCTTGCTGAGCCGAGGATCCGTGGCTTTGCGCCCCCATCTCTCGATGGGTTTACCCTTATCGCTAGCGATTCCTATTCAGTTGTCTGCCTATATTATACTACACCCTGACCGATGTGTGTGTAAGGTTTACGTGAAGGTTCTGTTGGTCTTCCGTGAAGAGACCCTGAAGTAGACAGAAACAGGTAGAAACGTTGGTTCTTGCTCATGATCCGTAAACAGCCGCCTTGATGGCCGTCCGTAGTCCTGCCAATCGGGAGGACAGGCAAGCCTAACAAGATTATAGCACAATTCAACTGATGTATGGGTAAGGGATGCGTGAGGGTTCCGTTGGTCTTGCGTGGGGATGTTATGTACCTGATCTATTCAGCCGAGACGGTGTAGCCGTAGCGGGGAACAGTTCGGATATAAGTGGGTTGGGCGGGGTCGGGCTCAATCTTGAGCCGCAGGTTCTTGATGTGCCATCGCACTGTGGCAGGATCACCCGTGCCAGCAGGGTATCCCCAGACCTCTTGCAGCAACCGCTCGCTGGAAAATACCTCGCCGGGATGACTCATCAGGCAGAGCATGACGTCAAACTCCATGGGTGTAAGGTGTATGGTATTGCCTTCGACACTCAACGCAAAGCTGCGCAGATCGAGGGAGAGCGGCCCAACCTCCAGGGAGGAAGGGCGTCCCTCCGCTAGTGTGGGCTGGCTACGGCGAAGCAGCGCCTCCACTCGCAGATATAGCTCGCGCAGGTCGAAAGGCTTGCTCAAGTAGTCATCGCCGCCTGCTTCCAAACCTTCGATCCGATCCTCGACGTCGCCTTTGGCCGTCAGAAACAGGATAGGCACACCGGCGAAAGTCGGGTCGGTCCGCAGGCGCTCACAGACTTCGAGACCGTCCATCCCGGGCATAACAACATCCAGGACAATGACATCAGGACGTCGTCGCCGCATCATCTCCAGCGCTTGCTGTCCACTGTCGGCAACGACCACCTGATGACCTTGACGGCTGAGGCTTCGCTCTAGGGCCCACCTCACGCCCCGCTCGTCGTCAACCACGTAGATACAAGCCATAGTATCCTCCCTGACTTCTCTGAGGGGATTGCCAAATCTAGCTACCTATCACAGGCAGTCTAGTTACAAAGGTGGATCCCACCCCGATATCACTGTAGACATCTATCTCTCCTCGATGCTGCTCGACGATGGCGTAGCAAATGGATAGACCCAGTCCCGTCCCCTTGCCTGCGGGCATGGTGGTGAAGAAGGGGTCAAAGATCCTATCGAGGTTCTCCTCTGGGATGCCACACCCGGTATCAGTGAATCGGATCTCCACTTCACGGTCGGCGTTCAGATGGGTTTCAATGGTCAGCCGTCCCCCATCGGGCATGGCGTTGCAGGCGTTGAGGATCATGTTACTGAAAACCTGCTGGAGCAAGTTCTTATTGCCCATCACTGGCGGGAGCTGCGGACTGAGCTCCGTCTCCCAAGCGATTCTCTGTCGCGTCATCTGATAGCGCAGGAGGAGCAGCGTATCCTCCAGGGCCTCATTGATGTCCACTGGCGTCTTGTGTCCTTCAGATGGGCGCGCGAACCTGAGCAAGTTCTCGATGATGATGGAGACGCGCCGGATTTCGGAGTAGATCTCCTCGGCACATTCTGCCCGTAGCTCCTCGTCATCTGGGCTCTCCAGAAAAAGCTGAGCCGCGGCCGAGGTGACGGACAGAGGGTTGCGAATCTCGTGGGCGATTCCCCCGGCCATGACGCCCAGGGAAGCCATCTTGGCCGACTGGATGAGCTGGGCCTCGAGTCTTCTCCTCTCGGTGAGGTCGCGGCCAATGGCCACGATACCGAGAATGTGATTCCCGTCGTCTCGCATCAGTGAGCAATTCCAGGCGATGGGGATGCGTTGCCCGGCCTTGGTGATCAGGTTCATCTCAGTGCCCCTCGCCTGTTGTCCACGGGCCACTTGCGCCAGCATGGCCTCCATGTCCGTCCGGTGCTCCTTGTGGCCGAGGTGAGCCAGGTGCTTGCCGGCTACTTCCTCCAGGGTGAAGCCAGACAACTGCTCAGCCGTCCGGTTCCAGGTCATGATCCTTCCCTCCGAGTCCATGGAGACGACAAGGTCGTTGGCGCTCTCAACCACGCTGGCCAGATGTTGCTCGGCGCGCGCGATCTGCTCCGCCCTCTGCACTGTCTCCTCGTACAACCGCGCGTTCTCGATGGCCATGACCATCTCGTTGACGAGGGCTCGGCACAAGTTGATCTTCGCAGTGTCCAAGGGGCTGCGCTCCCAGCCACGTCGCTCACCCAGAGAGACAACCCCCATCACTTGCCCCTTGAGAATCACCGGCAACAGAGCTACCGCTCTCACCCCAGCACCTAGGGATACCGCCCGTTCGGTATCAGACAGGGCAGGGGAATCATCTTTTGTCCAGACCAGCGGCTCACCCGTGTCAATGACCTTCTGGTGCAAGGGGGCAGCGGCCAGCGAATACTGTTGACTGAGCCGGGGCTCCCAATCCGGCAGCTCGACAATAGGATAGGCGCTTCGGACGATCAGCTTTTCCCGGCTGTCGTCAAGCAGGGCAATACGACAGCAGGTGACCTTGGCCAACTCGGTCAGCTTCTCGGCCATGGTGGCCAGAACATCCTCGTGGTCAAGACTGCTCGACGCAGCCTTGTTGGCCTCCAACAGAAGGGATAACTGATAGTTGAGAGCCGCCAACTCCTGATTACGCTGCCTGATCTCCTCCTCCGCTTGCTTGCGCTCGGTGATGTCTCTCATGACCCCAACGATTCCCACCACTCTCCCTCTTTGTTTTACAAGAGAGCTGTGAACTTCACTGATCCTTTTCTCACCATCCTTGACGTGCACTTCTATCTCATACGGAGGTGCATCTTGACCCTTTTCGAGCTTATCAAAGGCAGAGAGTATCTTGGCCATGCTCTGGGGAGGAACCATTTCCAGGACAGCAACTCGCTTCCCAACCAGCTCGTCTTCAGTAAACCCTCCGGCCTCCTGTACATATCTGTTAGTCCGCATGATCTTGCCCGTCTGGTCAATCACGATGATGCCATCCATGACACCGTCAAAAATCGCTTGTAGTTCTTCTTCGCTTTGGCGCAGCGCCTCCTGTACTCGCTCGCGCTCAGCGATTTCCTTCTGCAACTCTTCAATGACCCGCGTAACCTCAGCGGTGCGCTGTTCCACCAGTTTCTCAAGGTAGTCGCGGTATCTCTTCAACTTCCCTTTCTCAACGGCTCTGTCGATCGTTACCAGTAATTGCTCCATATCGTAGGGCTTCTGCACGTAGCTAAAGGCGCCCAGGTTGACTGCCTCGATGGCCGATGCCTGGGAGGCGTACCCGGTGAGCACGATGCACTCTGTGCCAGGACAGCGCTTTTTGATCTCGGCCATCACTTCTAGGCCAGACATGTCCTCCAGGACGAGGTCAATCAGGGCTACCGCAGGCGCCTCGTCCTCAATGCTATCCAAAGCCTCCTTCCCCGTGCCAGCGGCCACGTGTGCATAACCCCTGGCACTAAGGACGCCAGAGAGGGTCCTAGTCACCATGGGGTCATCATCTACAATAAGGATGCTGGCCTTTGTATCCATCTCTAGCTCACCTCACTGTCCGCCAATGAGTAACCTGTGCCACAGAGCGCGCAGAGGTCCCGGCGTAGCTCAGCCGAACTAATGCTTGTCTATTATACGACTTTTACCAGGTAATGCAAAGCAGAAAGTGCTGCCCTGCCCGCGACCCTCCGACGCGGCCCAGATGCACCCGCCATACACCTCCACGATGCGCTTGACGATAGCCAGCCCCACTCCGCAATCAAGCATGCAGCAGACGCATCGTGAAGGTGCTCCCCCTCCCCACTTCACTCTCCACCTCAATGCTCCCCCTGTTGGCCTCCACCAGGTTCTTGACCACCATCAGCCCCAGCCCGAGGCCCTTGGCCTTGGTGGTGTAGAGCGGCTCGAACAGCCTGGCCATGTTCTCATCGGAGATGCCCACGCCAGTGTCGGCGACGGAAAGAGCCGCCCCCCATCCGGGCGAAGTGCCCTGAGTATGCCCCATGCCTTGACTGTTGCCTGAGCCAGCATCCTCTGGAATAGTTCAGCCTGATCCTGGGCATCATAGAATGCACTAGATCATTGGGCCAGCCGCCCCCAATGCATGGCACCATTATAGCATGAAACCCCATCCTTGGGCAACTGAGTCACAAGGATAGGGTTTCCATTAGTGGATCTTGGCTATAGGGAAACAGAAGGTTGACTTCTTGACGCCAGTACTATTTCAAACTCCAGGTCAATGGCTTCCTCCACCCTCTTGGAAAACGAACCCCAGGTTAATATAGTGCACCAGACCTCCACTGTCCCCACGATCTGGCACTACCTCCTGCACTGACTTGATGATGAGACGGTCTCCTTGCCGCTCGGCGAGTCCGACAAAGGCCTCAACCACGGCGGGGTCGAACTGCACCCCAGCGTAGCCCCTCAGCTCGGAGACAATTTCACCCAAGGACATACCCCGGTGGCGGGGCCGGTCAGAGGCCATCACATCAACGGCATCGCCCACTGCCAGGACGCGCGCTTCCAGGGGAATCCGCTCCCCCCGCAGCCCGTCGGGGTAGCCATTGCCGTCCCACCGCTCGCGGTGGTGCCGAACAAAGGGTGCCAGGTGTTGCAGGCCCGGGTACGTCTTCAACAGCTCTGCCCCAAGGGCGGCGTGGGTTGGGGAGTATTGGCGCTCCTTCTCGGTTGCTTCGTCCGGCTTATGAACGATCTGCTTCGAGCCGGCAATCTTACCAATATCGTGGAGCAATGCCGCCCGGCGGATGTGCTCAATTCGCTCAGCCGGCAGGTCCAGCTCCTTGCCAATGGCCGTCGCGTACGTCGCCACTTTAATGGAGTGGCCAGACATCTGAGCGTCGTGGGCATCCACCATCCTGGCGAGGGTCATCAACAGGGCCTCATTGAGTTGTTGCATAGTTAGGCTAGCCTCGACGATCTCGCGGTTTGCGACTGAGAGCTCACGATGCATGCCTCGCAGCTCCTCCACGCTATCCTGTGTCCGCTCCACATACTGCCTCTGTGCATAGTGCATCATGAATACGGGCAGTACGAACACCACCAGACCCACCAGACCAAGAGCAAGGTAGGCTACGCTGGCGAACAGGCCCATCAGGCACAGCACCAAATAGTGGCCGCCCAGCCACCGGAACTCCTCATACCACGTGGCCGTCAAACTGGTCCCCTCCGACAGGCTGATGGCGGCGGCAACAAGGCCGGTGTCAATGGCGTAGTAAATCACAGCGGCGAGGGCAGCCGCGATTGCCAGCAAGGGCAAACCAGACAACTGCAACGGGATGTCTAGCAGGTCCATAACCAGCAGAGGCGCTAGCCCGGCCAAGACGTGCGTGGCCCAGTTGAAGGCCGTCTTGTAGGGAGGAGGCCGCATCCGCAAGTAGTGCATCAGAGCGATCGCCGCACTGGCGAAGGCCACACCAGGAACCCCAGCCAGCAGCGCAGCCGCGAAGTTGATCCCCGCCGAAACCGAGATGGTAGAGGTGCCACGCACGCGCACCTGCAGCATCTCTGCGATCATGGCCAGACCGGCCAGCAGCCCGATCGTGCCCAGGTCAGGCCAGGGACCCTGCGTGAAGCTCCGCATGGTCAACACTACCGCGGCCACAACGATCCCACCAACAAACGACCAGCGCAATGCTGGCGGATGCCTCGTCTCCGCATGCCGCTCTTCCTCGACGGGTGGCGTCGGTGCGATAGCAGGTGGGCTCACGGCCTGAGCCACACGTTCACTCTGGGGTGGGCCCTGTGAGGTCGAAATCGGCCTGGGGGCGAAAGCCACAAGATAGGGTGTCTCCACCCGATCTTCTACGGTTTCGTTGTCCAACTGGACGGTGCGGGGTATGTCTGAGGCACACACAACGCAATTGCGACCTCTGAGCTTGGCCTGGTACACGGCCACATCGGCCTCATGAATCAACAGGGTGGGCGTGTCCGCATCCAACGGAAAGGACGCTACACCAAAACTCATCGTGGCTTTGATGGGTGTGGCGCTGGTCTTCACTTCAAAGTCAGCGGCCTCAATCGCCTTGCGCAGTCGCTCGGCAAAAGCCTTGCCCTCAATCAGCTCCACCTCGGGCAAGAAGATAGTGAACTCCTCGCCGCCGAAGCGGGCGGCGAGGTCGTATCCGCGAATGGTATCACGAATAATCTCGCCCACCCCCGTCAGGACGGCATCGCCCGCCAGGTGGCCATAGGTATTGTTGATGTTGCGCAGCAGGTCGAGGTCAGACATGATGACAGTGGCAGGCCGGCCAAGGCGCCTGGCCCGCTCTATCTCCATTTCGAACAGATTGACGAAGTAACGAGCGTTCAACAGACCGGTCTTCTCATCGGTCTGGGCCTCTTGCTTCAACTTCGGAACCATCAGCCCCCGCTGCATCAGCACCAAGGGTGAGAGCGCCGGGATGACCAACCAGGGGCTTAGTTTCCACAGCACGCCAACGACAAAGCCCAGCAGCAGCATGATGAGATCGGACACCAGGTTCTCCATGTTCAAGATGTCCGATTCCCTCCAGGACAGCCCCCGCGCCAGAAAGAGGGCCAGCCCGATGAGGAGGTGATTGAGGAAAACGTAGGCCACCGCACCGGCGGTAACAGCTAACACTGCGGGTAGTGTGAGAAACCTGGTCGGGTCGGTGCTCAGAGTAACGTGCAGCCGGTAGGCAGCGGACCCGGCGATGACGTGGGTGGCGATGTTGAAGGGCTGGATGTACCAGTCGCGCAGGAGGCGGCTGTCCTCCAGGCGCTTCTTTGCCCATTCAACCAAATGAGGAATAGCTATCAGGAGCACAAACAGGGAGGGAGGTAGCAAGAAGACACCCGCGAAGAAGAAGACCAGGTGAGGATAGTATGACTGGTTAGCAGGGGCCTCTGCCTCAAACAGTTGTGCCAGGGTGGCCAGCAGGGTCAGGACTATAAAAGCCGGCCAGTGAACCGAAGATAGTTCGAGATCAAGCACGGCCAGAGCACTCAGTGCGGCTCCTGCCAATAGGACGCTCCAGATGTAGACCCACGCACGTTTTGACATCGCCTCAACTCTTCGCTAGCTAGGTTGCACGCATCAGCTTGTCAGATCAGCCACCATGCTCTTCTTCATGAAATACGGCACCTCTTCACCAATGCTGGCCAGCCCGGTCGGCCTTACGGATCTATCCACAGTGGCCACCGAATTCACGAAGAGATCCCCATCCTTCTCTTTTGTCAGGGCAAAGAAAGCAGCCACCACATCCGGGTCGAACTGCCGCCCAGAGCACCGGCCCACCTCCTCCATCACCTGTCTGAAACTGCGCGTAGAGCGATATGGACGGTCCGACAACATGGCATCCAGGGTATCTGCCAAAGTCAGAATGCGGGCCCCCAGGGGGATCTCCTCCTCCTCCAGCCCGTCAGGATAGCCTCCGCCGTCCCAGCGCTCGTGATGATGTCTCACCACGGGAACGAGATCCTGCAAGCCCCTCATCTGCCTGCGGTCGACTTGACCGAGTCCCAATTCACCGAATACCAATTCACTATGACCCAGGCGACAGATGTTTCTTTCCTCTGAGGTCGTCCCAGAAGATACCGTTCCACTCCACGCCGAACCCCGAGTCCCGGTCCACGCCGTATCCCGAGTCCCGATTCACGCCGTACCCCGAGTTCCAATTGACCGAATCCCAGTTGACCGAATTCCAGTTGACCGAGTTCCAATTGACCGAATTCCAGTTGACTGAGTTCCAATTCACCGAGTTCCAGTTCACCGAGTTCCAGTTCACCGAGTCCCAGTTCACCGAGTCCCAGTTCACCGAGTTCCAGTTCACCGAGTTCCAGTTCACCGAGTTCCAGTTCACCGAGCCCCAGTTCACCGAGCCCCAATCGATGGAATCCCCCCCATTCACACTGGCCCAGTAGGCTATCAGAGCCGATTTGCACAGCATGTCGTGGGGCCTGATGCCCAGGTTGGCCGACTCCGTCGTGGTGCCTGTGACCGCCGCGTAGACATTGAGATAGCATTTCTTTCCAGAGCAGTCTGCGGTGTGCAGCAGGCGGTACTTCACCTGGGCAGGAGTCAAGTTGGGTTCGTCCTGCAGTAGCAAGGCGGCTGCGCCAGCCGCCATGGGGGCTGCCATCGAGGTACCACTCAGCCGGATGTAACTCCCGTTCAGCAGCACCCGGTCAGGGTGCTCGACACCCCATGAGGAATCACTGGACAGCACACTGATGATGTTGTAACCTGGCGCGAGGAGATCGGGTCTATAGAAGCCATCCACGCTGTTCCCATGCGACGAGAAGGGGGCTTGGGAGTCATCCGAGCGGTCGGGTGTATCATGTTCATCGGCCGCCCCGACGGTGATGATGATGGGATCGTTGGCCGGTGACGTGTTGGCTGTGTTATGCCCACCGGCTGGCCCCTTGTTGCCCACCGAGGCGACCACCACGATGCCGTTGAACCACAGGATCTCGGCAGCGGCAGTCAAGGGACTGAGGTGGTAGGACTGCTCCAGCGTCGAGTTCACCGACAGGTTGACCACGCGGATGTTGTGCACATCCTTGTAGGTCAACACCCACTGCATGGCCCCGACCGTGTCGGACTCATAGGCCATCCCCGTGTCGTCGCTGATCCTCAGGCCGATCAGGTTGGCCTGGGGAGCGATGCCCACGTAGGCACTGTTGGAGAGACTGCCGTTCCCGCCGATGATGCCCGCCACGTGGGTGCCGTGCCCGTAGGTATCGGCTGCCGTGGTTGCATTGAGGCTGAGGGCCACTTGCGCCAGCAGGCGGTCACCACCGGCATCGGTGCCAAAGTCTGGGCTGTGTGAAATCCCACTGTCAACCACGGCGACCGTGATGCCCTGCCCCTGCACCCCCATGTCCCAGACTTGCCGTGCACCCAAGGTATCGAGATAGGTGTTCTCAGGGAGAGCGTACTCGATCTGAACGTTGTCGGCGACGAAGTACTCGTTGTAAGCACCGTACTTGTTCGACACCCGGAAGCGGATCGTGGTGCCCGCCGAGATGAAGCCTGAGATACCGAAGCTTCTCGAGCCTGAGGTCGCGCCGCTGATACCAGTGATCGTCTCGAGTACCGTGTAGCTCGCGCCACCATCGCTTGACACCTCGACCGCGACCGCGTCATCATTGTCCACGCCGGAGGTGGTCTGGAAATCGAAGCCAAATGTGGCGCTTGTAACGCAGCCGGAGAGGTCCACGCGACGGGCGGCACTGGGCTGGCCACCGGTGTCTGGCCTGTCGTCCAGTCGCAACTTACCATCAACAATCTGCACCTGGCCGGCCGTCGGGCCGACGCCACCTGCTTCGGGATCGTTCTCTACCCAATCGCCGGCCCAAACCTGCGTACCATCGTTGTTGCTGAACGACACCGCGTTGAATTCATCGCGCACGGTCTCGGTGCCACCACTCGGCGCTGGATCGGGCGTGGAGGTGGGTGTTGGCTCCGGCGGGTTGGTTGGTGTCGGCGTGGGCGTGGGCTCGCTGCCACCACCCTCATATTCGATCTGAACGTTGTCGGCGAAGAAGTACTCGTTGTCAGCACCGTACTTGTTTGACACCCGGAAGCGGATCATGGTCTCCGCCGAGATGAAGCCCGAGATACCAAAGCTTCTCGAGCCCGAGGTCGCGCCGCTGATACCAGTGATCGTCTCGAGTACCGTGTAGCTCGCACCACCGTCGCTCGACACTTCCACGGCAACCGCGTCGTCCCAGTCCACTCCCCAAGAGGTCCGAAAATCGAAGCTAAACGTCGCAGTTGTACATCCACCTGAGAGGTCCACCTTACGAGCAGCACTAGGCTCGCCACCCGTATCCGGACGGTCGTCTAGCCGCAGCGCGCCGTCAACAATCTGCACCTGTCCAGCAGTAGGACCTGCGCCACCATATTCTGGATCGTTCTCTACCCAATCGCTGACCCAAACCTGCGTACCGTCGTTGCCGCTATAAGAGACAGCGTTGAATTCGTCGCGCACGGTCTC
>CAYMKL010000043.1:21916-47093 GCA_964390805.1 uncultured Anaerolineae bacterium
GCGTACCGTCGTTGCCGCTATAAGAGACAGCGTTGAATTCGTCGCGCACGGTCTCTATGGTAACGGTGGCACTGACCACCGGCGCGTCCAAGCTCACCCAACGCACGCCGGCCGCCCTGGCCAGCTCCGGCACCGCTTTGGCCGGGAGCTCGGCGGCGAAGGCGTTGATGATCCACAGGTCCTTGGTGACCATGCCACCCATCCGGGCCACCAAGCCCTCCAGACTGGTGTCCCTCACCAGCTTCTGCACGATGACGCCCACCGTCTCCTCGGGGCGCTCTGCGGCCATGGCCAACAATAGCGGCTGGGCCCGAGGAGCTGCATCCGGCACCGGCGCCACGACCATCAACGGCAACAGCAGTGCCACCACCAGCAAGAACCTGAGAGCACTAGCCCATTGAATCGATTTCGAAGATGCAGTCAGTTTCTTGATCATCTGATCCGCCTTTCAATCTAGGGATGGTTGCAATCGCTCGTTCCTTTGATCGCATTAGGGCAGAAGTCGCACTTCGCCCTGCCTGGATGGCCAGATCCAGCCGCCTGGGCGACGGATCTGGCGATCCGTCGCCAGCGTAAATGTCATATTTGCCGCCATGCCTTTAGTCGTCCCAGTGCACACTATTCCAGTTGACCGAGTTCCAGTTGACGCTGTTCCAGTTGACCGAGTTCCAGTTAACGCTGTTCCAGTTCACCGAGTTCCAGTTAACGCTGTCCCAGGTGACGGGATCATCGCCCGTCCATAGCAGTTGGCTGGCCTCGGTACCGGTATTAGCGCTTTCGGTTGTGGTTCCATGGACTGCGGCGTAGGCATCCAGGTAACCCGCACCCGACCCGGTCCCGAAGGGGCGTGCGGTCGCCATCAGGCGATGCTTCACCTGATCGGGCGTCAGGCCTGGCTCATCCTGCAGCAGTAGAGCGACGGCACCGGTCACCACACCTGCGGCCATGGAGGTGCCTGACATGCGGAAGTAATACTTACCCCCGGTCTCGTTGGTGCAATCTATAAAGTGGTCACTGTGATTTTTGTATAATCTAGCCTTCTCGCCCGCCATGGTGCTGATGATATCCACACCCGGAGCCACCAGGTCTGGCTTGGCAAAACCGTCATACGTGGTGCCAAAAGCTGAGAATGGGGCCAGGATATCGTCACTGATGTCCGCCGTACCCATATCATCCGCTGCACCGACGGTGATCGCGAAGGGGTCGTTCGCTGGGGGATACAGGATACCGGTTTCGGGATCATCACCGTTGTTTCCACCCGAGACCACAACCACGACGCCGTTGAACCACAGGATCTCCAGTGCTGCGTCCAGTGGACTGGTGTGGTAGGACTCGGGGACGCTGCTGTTGAGCGACATGTTGACCACGCGGATGTTGTAGAGGTCCTTGTTGTCATACACCCACTGCAGACCAGCGACTACAGTTGAGATCGTGCCACCACCATGTCTATCACTCACCTTGACGGATAGGATGTCAACACCCGGGGCCACACCGACGTAGGCACCTTCTGAGACGCGACCATCCCCACCGATGATGCCAGTGACGTGTGTCCCATGGCCATACTTGTCCATGAGGTTTTCATCGGTGAAATTGACTTTGTCGAAGCGTCCTCGGAAATCTGGATGCCTGCGCAGGCCGCTGTCAATGACTGCCACGGTAATACTTTCACCGTTCAGCCCTTCTTCCCCAAGCGCAACCGCACCGATGACATCGGTATAGACATTCTGCCATTCAGCGGCGGCAGGGCAAGAACCACCCCCACTCTTCACGACGGGGGCATCTAGTGAGACCCAGCGCACGCCGGCCGCCCTGCTCAGCTTCGGCACAGCACCGGCCGGCAGCTCTGCGGCGAAGGCGTTGATGATCCACAGGTCCTTGGTGACCACACCACCCAAGCGAGCTACCAGCGCCTCCAGCGTGGTGTCCTTCACCAGCTTCTGCACGATGACACGCACCGTCTCCTCGGGGCGCTCTGCGGCCATGGCCAACAGCACGGGCTGAGCTCGGGGAGTCATCTTCGGCGCCGGCGCCATCACCATCAACGGCAATAGCAGCGCCACCAGCAATAGGACGCTGAAAACCTTGTTCCATTCGATTAATCGTAAACGCACGACCTCTCTCTTGACCATCTTAGCCTCCTTGAAATTGGGGACCGATCGCAACCGCCTTTTTGATCAGTCCACCCAGTACTTGCTATTCCAGTTCGCCTAGTCCCAGTTCACGCTACACAACTTGACGGGGGCACTGCCTGTCTGGGAAAGCCGGCTGGCCTTTGTTCCGATGTCCGAGTAGCTCGCACTAGCCCCCTCCGGTCCACAGAACAACCAGGGTGTCGCCATCAGAAGGAGCGCCACCAGCAGCGCCACCAGCAATAGGGCGCTGAACACTCTGTACCATCTGCTGAATCCTTCATATCTCACTGCTTTCTTCATGATTTCCGCCTGTTTCTGGCACTCCAGAAAAGCAAAGCCGGGCTACTGACTCCAACTTCGCTGAGTCGACAGCCCGGCTATCCTTGCTCCTTGCACGTAGGACCTTGGCTTTGCATCTCTGCCTTGCTTCGGCAACCCGGCTGTCCTTGCTTTTTGGACGGAGGACCCGTGGCTTTGCGTCCCCACCTCTCGATGGGTTTGCCTTTTCGCTCGCGATCTCTTCTGTTGTTGCGGTACGATGGCTGTATATTGACTTCTAATCCTACATATATTTTACACGCTTTTGTCAGGCTTGTCTATCCGTAAACCTACGTAATTAATGTCAAAGAGCCCCGTAGTTTTAAGTAGCACTCTTGTCAGCCGGCCTTTGTCGGGGTCGGTCGCCTTGCGCCACCCGCCGGATGGCTGGCAGCAGGTCGGTGTTCAGAGTGGCTTTGGGGATGAACTCGCTCGCACCGGCCGCCAGCGCCGCCGACCGGTAGCCGTTAGTATCCAGCAGTGTCATAGCGATGATGCCCACTTCGGGCATCATGCTCCGCAGGCGGGCGATCGTGCCCAGGCCGGTCAAGCCGGGCATGCTCATGTCGAGCAGAATAACTTGCGGTCGCAGCTCCAGGGCGTGTGTCAGCGCCTCATCGCCTCCACCAGCCGCGCCGACGACGACCACCTCGTTGTGGTAGCACTCCTGCAAAAAGCGGGTGGCAATACGCAAAAAGGTCGGATTGTCGTCTACGAACAGAACGGAAACAGGGTTCATCTTTTACCTCCCTCTGTCTTTAGTATACACTCTCTTGCCAGGCCTGTCTATCCGTAGACCTACGTAATTAACCAAGAAAAGCCCCGTAGTTTTAGCGGGGCTGTGGGTGTAGGGGTGCGGGGGATGACTGTTCCCCGCTCCCCTATTCCTCCATCGGCAAAATCCCCCGCCGCAGGGCGTAGCGGATCAGATCGGTCTGGGTACGCAGGCCCAGTTTGTGCATCATGTTGGCGCGATGGACCTCGACGGTGCGCGGGCTGATGTGCAGCCGGTCGGCGATCTCCCGGCTGGTGTGGCCCTCGGCCGCCAGGTGCAGCACCTCCCGCTCGCGGGCAGTTAGCGTTTCATACAGGTCCAGCACGGCGGCTTTGGCTTTTTGCGTGTAGGCCTCGATGGCGCGCTCGGAAAGCGGCGGGCTGAGGTAGCGCCGGCCAGCGGTCACCTCGCGCACCGCCTGCACCAGATCGGCTGCGCTGGAATCTTTGAGGACATAACCGGTCGCCCCGTTTCTTAGCGCCTCCAGCACGTAGGCCTCATTGGCGTGCATGGAGAGGATGACGACACGGGTCCGAGGTGAACGCTGGCTGACTTGCCGTGTGACCTCCAGGCCGTTCAGGCCGGGCATCATCAGGTCGAGCACCAGCATGTCCGGCTGCAGACGTTCGGCCAGTTGAGATGCCTCCAGCCCATCGCCCGCCTCGTCAACGATGCGGAAATCCGGCTCGCCCTCCAGCAAGGCCCGCAGCCCCTGGCGGACGACAGGATGATCATCGGCCAACAGAATAGAAACGGTCATAACTCCTCCTTTCGAGCCAATCGCGCAGAGGCAATTCCGCCGTCACGCGTGTCCCAGCCCCCGGCGCCGACTCCACCGTCAGTTGACCGCCCAACAAAACGGGTCGCTCGCGCATCCCGGCCAGGCCGCTGGTGGCGCCGGAGGCCAGCGCGGCCTCAGGGTCGAAGCCGGCACCCTGGTCTTCGATCTGCACGCCAAGTGTGTCCTGGCTGGCCCAGAGCCGCACCGTCACCTCGCTCACGCCGGCGTGGCGGGCGACGTTGGTCAGTGCTTCCTGCACAATGCGGTAGGCGGCCGTTTCAACTTCTGGCGCAAAACGTCCCTCCAGCCCGGTGTGCTCGAAAGTCACCTCCACATTAGTCTGAGCGGCATAACGCTCGAAATGCCACAGTAGCGCGGGCAGCAGGCCCAGGTCGTCCAGCATTGCCGGCCGTAGGTCGAGCGACAGATCGCGCACCCGCGTCATAAGTTCACCGATCAACGCCTGTGCTTCGCCCAGGCGGGCCCTGACCGCGTCAGCCGGTAGGCGCACGCTGATTTCCAGGGTGAGTTTGAGCCCGGTCAGGAGCTGGCCGACCTCGTCGTGGAGTTCGCGAGCAATGCGCTGCCGCTCGGTCTCCTGCACCTCCACCAGCCGGTGGGAGAGGGTCTGCAGTCGCTCGCGTCCGGCGCGCACCCGCTCGAACAGTTGGGCATTGACAATGGCGATGGCCGCCTGGTTGGCGAAGGTGGTGAGGAGGGGCAGTTGGCCGGAGAACGCTTGCGGCTCAGTGCTGTGCGTGAAGAGCACACCCACGCTGCGACCCCTGGCGATCAGCGGGGACCCGGCGTAGGACTTGACCCCGGAAGCCACAAGGCTGGGGTTATGCGTGCCATCGTCCACCACCTCGTCGAAGACTTGCGGCTTGCTGGTCGCAATGATCCGCCGCGTTATCCCCTTGGGCCGGGCTCGCACCTCGATGGGCGGAATGCCTTGAAAGTCCTCTGCACTGATGTCGAGTGTGTTGTCTTCATTAACCAGCAGGACGCTGGTATAGGCGGAGTTCAACACTTGCCCAGCAAGACTGACGATCGAGGTCAGCACCTCTCGGACATCGAGTGAAGAGGTGAGGACACGCGAGGCCTGATTCAGACTGGCCAGCTCCTCGGCCTGCTGCTTCAGGCGTGCGGCGTAACGCTGCTGTGCCTCCTCTGCCCGCTTGCGCTCGGTGACGTCCTCTATACTCCCCTCGTAGTACAGCACCCGGCCCTCGCCATCCCGGATAACCCGGGCGGTATCCCGCACCCAGATGACCGTGCCGTCGCGCTGGCGAACTTGCATTTCGAAATCACGCTCGACCCCCTCCCCCTCCATCAGGGCCTGCCACTGCTTGCGAGCCTCGGGATCCACATAAAGGTCGGTGGCATTAACCGCCAGCAGAGACTCTCGGTCCGGGAAGCGGAGCATCTGCACGGCGGCCAGGTTGGCGTCGAGGATCTGCCCGTCCGGAGCAGTTCGGTAGAGCCCCACGGGTACACGGTCAAAAAGGGTACGATATTTCTCCTCGCTCTCCCGCAGCGCTGTCTCCACCCGCTTGCGCTCAATGATTTCAGCCAGTAGCACTTCGTTCGCCTGCCTCAGCTCTGCGGTCCGTTCTTCAACTCGTACTTCTAACTCGTCGTGAGCTCTGCGCAGCGCCTTCTCGGCCCGCTTGCGCTCGGCAATCTCGTTCTTCAGGTCTTCTGTGAGGCTAAATACTGCTTCTTGTGTTATCAGAGTTTCTTCATAGGCCTGCCGCAGCGCCTCCTCTATTCGCTTGCGCTCGGCGATTTCGTGGCGTAATGATTCGTTGGCTTTTGTCAGCTCCGCGGTGCGTTCCTCAACCCGTCGTTCTAACTCGTCGTGAGCTCTGCGCAGCGCCTCCTCCGCCCGTTTGCGTTCGGTGATGTCCTGGAAGGTCAAAACGACACCGGCGATCCTTCCTTTGCCATCTCTGATAGGAGCAGCAATGTCACCAATAGGAATCTCCCCTCCATCCTTGGCAACGAGCAAGGTATCACTTGTCAGACCGACGACACCCTCCCGAATGGCCCTCATCACGGGACTCTTGGTAACAGCACGTGTTTCTTCGTCTATGATGTTGAACACTTCTGTCAAATGTCTACCCAAAGCATCTTCTTGCCTCCAGCCCGTCAGGGCCTCGACAACAGGGTTCATAAACACGACCAACCCCTTCTCATCGGTGGCTATCACACCATCGCCTATACTTCTGAGTGTGGTGGCAAGCCACCGCTCGCTCTCTCTTAGTTTCCTTTCCATCTTGTGCTTGTATAGGGCTATCTCGATGACAGTGTGTAATTCCCTTTCTTGGAACGGTTTCACGATATAGCCATAAGGCTCCGTTACCTTCGCTCGCTGCAATGTGGCCTCACCCGTATAAGCAGTTAGATAGACCACCGGAATATCGAAACGTTCACGGATTTCTTTGGCGGCGTCTATGCCGTCCACAGGCCCTTTCAACCTGATATCCATCAGCACCAGATCCGGGCCAGTCTCTCCTGCTTTTGCAATGGCTTCCTCTCCGGAAGAGACGACAGCAGCAACAGCATATCTCAAACTGTTCAGGCTAGTTCGTATGTTCTCGGCTACGATGGCTTCATCTTCAACAACCAGGATCTGTGGATTTGTCATGTCTCAGCTCCTTCCTTGGCGCTTTGGTCTTGCAAATGTAATCTGAAATGCTGTTCCACCGTTTCTATCAAGCTCGATGGTGCCCTCAAGCTGATGGGTTAACATATGCACCAATCGCAACCCTAGTGACTCTGTGTTTCGGAAGTCCAAATCCTCCGGGAAGCCGACACCCTCATCGCTGACCATCAGGGTAAACTCATCGTCATCATCCACGCGAAGCTCAATGCAGACTTCACCCAGAAGAACCTCTTTCTCTTGGAGCGAGGCCTTGATTTGTTCCTCCGCCCGCTTGCGCTCGGTGATGTCCTGTATTGCACCATAAGTATGTGTCACCCGCTCCTGCTCCTCGTCCCAGACAGGACGAGCGTAGTCGCGCGTCCAACGCACCTCTCCGTTCCTGGTCAGAACACGATATTCCACCACCTTCGGTCTGCCAGCCATGACGGCCTCCAACTGACCGAGGGGAACAGATCATCGGGGTGAACCATGCTTTCCCAGCCGCCGCGCGCATGGAGTTCGTCGGCTGTGAAACCAGTAATGCGCACCAGCGCTCCGGTCACCCACTCGCGTACCAGTTCGCCATCTGGTTCCACCCGGAAGGCATAGGCCGAGGTAAGCTCAGAGACGGTACGATAGCGATCTTCGCTCTCCTGCAAAGCCTCCTCCACTCGCACCCGCTCAGTGATCTCCTGCTGGAGTTGTTCATTGGCTGTGGTGAGTGCGATGGTGCGTTCGGCCACCTGCTGTTCAAGCTGCTGGCTTTGCTGACGCAAGGTGGCTCTAGGCTGGCGTTCGAGTTGTAGCGCCCGCCTCATTTCACGGTTGGAGAGCCAGTTGAAGGCCACTAACACCGACAGCCCTAGCCCCAACCCAACGGCATCGAGAGCCGCTGTTGCTTCGGGCAGCACGGCAGTCGGTACCATACCGACTGCTTGAGCCATCCCAGCCAACACGTAGGCAGCAACGCTCAGGAGGACAAAGACGCTCGCCGCACCGATCCCAATCAGGATGCCAGCAGTAACGACCACCATGGCAAGCCCGACCGTTCCCCCCTATCCTTTCTGACAACTCTGTGGAATCATAGTACCAGCTTCAACACAAACAGAATCGTCATCCCACTTATGACCAAGGGGACATTGTAGGGGTTGGACTGGCGCCGGGTTTCCGGGATGAGGTCTGAAGCCGCGATGTACAAGAAAGAGCCCGCCGCTATGCCCAGTAGCCCTCCCAGTACGTCCGCCCTGATCCCCTGCAAGCACGCATAGGAAACAATAGCCCCCACCGGCGTGGCCAAGGCCACGCCGACGGAATAGATCAGAGCCCTGGCCCTGGTCAGGCCGGCATGGAGGAGGATGGCCATCATGGAGAGGCCCTCCGGAAACTCGTGCATGATCACGCCGACGGTGGCGATGATGCCGGTGACCGCGCTGTCGGCGAAACCAGCGCCAATGATCACTCCATCGAGAAGGGAATGAAAGCCAATGCCCAAGAAGGACATCACCCCCAGTGCGTGCCGGTGGTGCATCTCGCTCTCCTCGGAGCACGCCGGATCCTCGTGGCCGGCGTGCACCACCACGTTCTGTTCCAGGATGTAGAAGGCCAGGAAGCTCAGTAAAGCGTAGAAACCGGCATTACCATTCAACTCCAGGGATTCGGGGAGGATGTCCAGCAGAGAAGCCGAGAGCAGCGCACCAGAGGCAAAGCTGATGAGATAGATAGAGCCTCGGCGAGCCCAGGCCTCTCTCTTCAACACGATGTAGATTCCGGCCAGGGTAGCCAATCCCGCCAAACTACCGTAGAGAGCTACATTCTGAAATTGGGTTTCCATACTCAACACCTCATTTCTTTCCAGCAACTCAGGCTAATGAAGCGATCACCACACATCATCACGCGATGATGGCTTCTACACACGTCTCGGCTTCGATTTCGGCCGCAAAGGCTTCCAGACCGGCCAACTTGAAGACACTTTCCTCGCCGGCCGGCCGGCCCAGCACTACCAACGAAACGTCCTCTTCGCGAGCGGCGTTCGTTAGCTCCTGGCGCACCTCTCCCTTGCGGCAGATGGTATCTGCTGCGACGCCCTGCTCGGTAGCCCGCTCTTTGGCCATCAACAGCAGAAACCTGCCCATCTTGGCCACCTCGTTCTCCACGTCCACCACGATCGAGCCGGCCGTCTTGTCGAGGAAATGAAGATCAACCACGTAGAGAAAGAGCAAGGTGTCGCCTCTTTCTTTTGCCAGGGCGATGGCTGCGTCCTGGGTGCGATAGCTGTCCTCTCCGCCCCTAGTAGCACAAAGTATTTTGCCCATGATGCCCTCCTTAACCTAGAACTTCAGCCAGAAGTAGCGAATAAGAATCCACAGCGTCGGCGCCAGGATGGTCACGAAGGTGACGGGCACGCCGACGCGGGAGAAGTCCCCGAACTTGAGCCGGAAGCCGGCTCGATCCATGATGCCCGCCGCGACGATATTGGGCGCCGAGCCGATGTAGGTGGCATTCCCCCCCAGGCCCGCCCCCAGAGCCAGCGCCCAGTAGAGGACATTGTTCTCGGCGCCGGGCAGGGTCTGGGTCAAGAAGACAGTGACCGGGACGATGGCCGCCGTGAAGGGGATGTTGGCCACTATCGCTGAGGCGACGGCCGAAACTCAGATGATCAGCAGTGTGGCCAGCAGCAAACTGTCACCAGCCAGGCTCCTGACCGCTTCGGCTATGAGCTGGATCAGGCCCACCTCCTGGATGCCCCCCACCATCATGAACAGGCTCATGAAGAAGACCAGGGTTGTCCAGTCCACCTCGTGCAGCATCTCGCTCACGTCGGGCTGCACCCAGAGCAGCAGGGCCGTGGAACCCAGGATGGCGACGACGGCCGGCGGCATGTGGAACCGATCCGCGACGAAGAACAGGATCAACGTGATGCCAAAGATGAGCAGCGACTTGCGCAACAGGACGGGGTCGGTGATGCGAGAGTCAGCCTCCAATCGCGCGGCCAGGGCAGCCGAGGGGGCCTTTCTCTCCCAGTCGAACTCTGCCCGGTACAGCCAGCGGGTCATCACCAGCAGGATGCCCATGCCCATCAGAGAAATGGGGAGCATGTTGACCAGAAACTGGTTGAAGCTCAGGCCAACGTAGGAGCCGATGATGGTGTTGGGCGGTGTGCCGATGAGGGTGGCCGCCCCGCCGATGTTGGAAGCCAGCACCTCGGGCACGACGATGGCCGCCGGGTGGATGTTTAGGGCCAACGCCATCTGGATGCTGATGGGCGTCATCAAGAGCATGACGGTGGTGTCGTTCAGCACTGAGGAGATGACACCGGTGATGGAGACGAGAATGGCTGCAACGAGGAAGGCGTTGCCCCGGGCCAGACGAAAGGTCTGATAGGCCAGCCACTGGAAAACGCCCGTCTGACTCATGATGGCCATGAAGATCATCATCGTCATCAACAAGAAGACGACGTCGAAGTCAATGAAGCCAATGGCCCGGTGGAAGCCGATGATCCAAAAATCGGAGTTGGAGCTGCCGATGAAGTAGCTGACTCCCAGCATGGCCGCCGCACCCAGAAAGGCGGCGATGGTTTCGTGCAGCAGGTTGAGAGAGATGAAGCCAAACACCACGATGAAGATGGCCCCGGCGAGGAAGAAGGCCGGGTTGAAAACGCGGGGCAGGACGATGTCGGGGACGCGGACGTGGCAGCGGTCGCCAGCGCAGGCCACCTCCTGGCGAGCAAAGCCCTGGTGGGTAGTGCGGAAGCCCGGCTTGCTGATCTCGATGGCTACCGTCTCCGCCTCAATCAGCGCACGGGGCAGCGCCAACTCCACGATGTAGAAGCCGTCCGCGTCGGTGTGAGCTACCTGTGTCTCTCCATCACCGATGGAGACTCGCACCTCAGCCTCGTCCACCGTGGCCTCCCGGGTGTTGACCACCCGCCCGACGATGGTCAGCATCACCTCGTCGCTGGGCGCGAATTCACTCAGGGCCGGCCCTGTCCCGGTCAAGAAGAAGAAACTCAGGACAACCAACGAGACCAGCCCTATTCGGGTCCGGATGCGCACAGTGGGTCTCCTTATGATGCTCAGATGATTCGCGCTTCCACGCCCGTCTCGGCTTCGATTTCGTTAGCGAAGGCTTCCAGCGCGGCCGGCACAAAGGCGGCTCCCGTACGCTCTGGCTGACCCAACACTACGAAGCCAACGCCCTCCTCGCGCGCGGCCGCCTTCAACTCATCTCGCAGCTTCCCGCGCCGGAGCACGTAAGCGGCGGCCACCCCTTGTTTCTGGGCTCGCTCCTGGGCCATGGCCAGCAGGAACTCGCCCATGTGGCTCATCTCCTCGGCCACCACATCGGGGCGAACGGCCCGCCTCGCTTTGTCCAGAAAACGGGTATCAACCACGAAGAGGAACAACAACTCGTCGCCGCACTCTTTGGCCAAGGCAATTGCTGCATCCTGGGTACGGTAGCTGGCCTCACCGCCGCGCGTAGCACATAAGATTCTACTCATAACAACCTCCCTAAATGACTACCACCTCGCTCAGCCTGGATTGCCAAATCCAGGCCCGTCGGATCTGGCGATCCGACGGGAGCAGGTAAGGAACTAGAATCGGATAAAGAGCCACAACGTCCCGGCAATCACGGTGACGATCATGGCCGGGAAACCGACCTTTATAAACTCTTTGTAAGTGATGGGATACCCCGCCCGCTCGGCGATGCCGGCCGTCACCAGGTTGGCCGAAGCGCCGATGAGAGAGCTGTTGCCGCCCATGGCTGATCCCACCGACAGCCCGTAGAACAGCGCCTTGTTCCCCGCGCCCGGCACTGTGCGCGTGAGGAAGCCGACCACCGGCAGCATGGCCGCCGTGAAGGGGATGTTGGCGATTATGCCCGACAGGATGGCCCCGGCCCAAACCAGCACCAGCAGCGCTAGTGACAGGTTCTCCCCTACCAATGCCTTGATCCCAGCAGCGATGAAGCTGATCAGCCCCACCTCCTGGATGGCCCCGACGAGCATGAACAAGGCGATGAAGAACACCAGCGTCGTCCAGTCCACCACTTTCAGCATTCCCTCGATATCGGGCGTGACCCACATCAGCATGGCCACCGCGCCCATGATGGCTGTCACCGCTGGCGCCAGGTGAATGCTCTCGCCGATGATGAAAAGCACCAACATCACCATGAACACGACGCTCGCTTTGGTCAGCTTTCGTGGCTTGGTGATGCGCCCACTCTCCTTCAGCCGCTCCAGCAGGGCCTCCGACAGCCCACCGCCTCTGGTCAACAGTTGTTGGCGGTAAGCGATCAGGATGTAGACGATCAGAGCGGCCAGGGCCAGCAGCACACCGGGCGTCAGGTTGAGGAGAAAGTCGTTGAAGGCGAGGTCGGCGTAGGAGCCGATGAGGATGTTGGTCGGCGTGCCTATGAGAGTGCTGATGCCACCCACGTTGGAGGCCAGTACCTCTGGCAGCAGCAGCGACAGGGGATTGATTCCCACTGCCAGCGCGATTTGGATGGTCATGGGCGTCATGAGCAGCATGGTGGTCACGTTGTCCAGCAGCGCGGAGGCCACGGCGGTGATGACCATCAGAATGATCACCAGCAGCCAGGCCCGTCCGCCGGAGAGGCGATATGACTGGTAGGCCAGCCACTGGAAGATGCCGGTCTCTTCGATGACGCCGATGACGATCATCATGCCCATCACCAGGAAGATGACGTCGAAATCCACGTATTCTATGGCCCGTTCGAAGTCGAAGATGAACAGATCCGGGCGGATCGCGCCGCCCACGAAGCTGACGCCCAGCACTATCGCTGTGCCCAGCAGCGCGGCCATGGTGTTGTGCAGCTTTTCCAGAGCGATGAGGGCCAGGACGCCCACAAAGACCAGCGTCGCTATCCAGAAGCCCAGGGTGAGCCGCCGCTCCAGGGTGATGTCGGGCAGGCGCAGGGTGTGGCCCTGGCGCAGGTAGCTCAGGTGGACGACATCGGCGATCCAGGTCGTCGCCTCAAAGTGGGGACGTTCGATCTCCACCCGCAGCGAGTCTATCGCGCCCTCGGGCAGATCGAGCATGAAGACGCCATCGGGCTGGCTCTCGCTGACGACGGTCGGTTCCTCTGCGTCGTTCAGGTAAGCGGCCACCTCTGCGCCGCGCACCGGCTCGCCCTGCAGGTCTATCACGCGGCCAGCCAGGGCTGGAGGGTCGGCCGCATAAGCCGGCGATGGCTTCAACAGGCCCATCTGGCTCACCCCTACAATGAACACCAGCAAGGCTATTACAGCGGAATAGTTCTTCTGTCTAGGAGTTATTAGCGCAGACATTGTCATAGGATGATCACACGATCATTTGTGTCAGCCCAAGCTCTGAGCCCCGTCCCCGGGGCAGCCCGGGGACGGGCCTTTGAGCCTTAAGTTGATACTGACGATCACACGATGACGGCTTCTACGCCCGTTTCGGCCTCAATCTCGGCGGCGAAGGCCTCCAGGCTGGCCGGCACAAAAGCGCTTTCCGTGCCAGCCGGCTGGCCCAGCACTACCAGGTCAACTCCCTCCTCGCAGGCAGCAGCCTTCAACTCGTTCCGAAATTCCCCGCGCCGGAGCAAGTAATCGGCGGCCACGCCTTGCTTCTGGGCCCGCTCCTGGGCCATGGCCAGCAGGAACTCGCCCATGCGGCTCATCTCCTCGGCTACCACGTCGGGGCGGACGGCGCGTCCCGTCTTGTCCAGAAAATGGGTATCAACCACAAAAAGGAACAGCAGCTCGTCGCCGCGCTCCTGGGCCAGAGCAATTGCTGCATCCTGGGTGCAATAGCTGGCCTCTCCCCCCCGGGTGGCGCATAGAATCTTGCTCATGGTGCACTCCTCTCCTTATGTAAAAAGCATTAGAATTTAATCAACAGCCACGTGACCCCTACAGCCACGGTCAGGATCATGGCTGGCATACCGACTTTGAGAAAGTCAACATACGTGATGCGATACCCCGCCCGTTCGGCGATGCCGGCCGTCACCATGTTGGCCGAAGCGCCGATGAGCGTACTGTTGCCGCCCATGGCTGCCCCGACGGACAGGCTATAATAGAGTGCCTGGTTCGATGCGCCCGGCACGGTGCTGGTGAGAAACTTTACCACCGGCAACATGGCCGCTGCAAAGGGAATGTTGTCCACAACGCCCGACAAAAAGCCGGCCGACCAGGCCACCACCAGAATAGTGGCTGTCAGGTTGTCACCCACCACCCGCCCGATGCCAGCGGCGATGATGCTGATAAGCCCTACTTCCTGGATGGCCCCGACGAGGATGAACAGGGTAATGAAGAACACCAGTGTCGTCCAGTCCACCACTTTAAGCATCTCCTCAATGTCCGGCGCAACCCAGAGGAGCATGGCCACCGCGCCCATGATGGCTGTCACCGCCGGCACCAGGTGGATGCTCTCGCCGACGATGAAAAGCACCAGCATCACGATGAACACGATGCCCGCTTTGGTGAGTTTTTGAGGCTGGGTGATGCGCCCGCTCTCTTTCAGCCGCTCCAGCAACGCTTCCGACAGTCCGTCGCTTCGGGTAAACAGTTGTTTGCGATAGTAGACGAGGACGTAGGCTATCAGGACAACCATGGCCATCAGCACGCCGGGCGTCAGGTTGAGGAGAAAGTCGGTGAAGTTGAGGTTGGCATAGGAGCCGATGAGGATGTTGGTCGGCGTACCGATGAGGGTGCTGATGCCGCCCACGTTGGAGGCCAGCACCTCCGGCAGCAGCAGCGACAGAGGGTTGATGCCCACTGCCAGCGCGATCTGGATGGTAATGGGGGTCATGAGCAGCATAGTGGTCACGTTGTCCAGCAGCGCGGAGGCCACGGCGGTGATGATCATCAGGATGATCACCAACAGCCAGGCTCGCCCTCGTGAGAAGCGGTAGGCCTGATAGGCCAGCCACTGAAAGATGCCGGTCTCTTCGATGACGCCGACGACGATCATCATGCCCATCACCAGGAAGATGACGTCAAAGTGCACGTATTCTATCGCCCGTTCAAAGTCAAAGATGAACAGGTTGGGGTTGATGGCGCCGCCCACAAAGCTGGTGCCCAGCACTATCGCTATGCCCAGCAGCGCGGCCATGGTGTTGTGCAGCTTTTCCAGAGCGATAAGGGCCAGGACGCCCGCAAAGACCAGCGTGGCCACCCAGAAGCCGGGCGTGATGCGCCGGGGCAGCTCAATATCCGGCAGCCGCACTGACTCGCCAGCGTTGAGACGCATCACGTCTTCTTCTTCCAGCTCCATCTCCAAAAACTGGAAGTGGGTACGATCTAGTTCGACGACCAGGTGCGGGGAGAATTGCCGGGGCGGCAAGTCCACGACGAAGGTACCGTCGTGTTGGCTTTCGGCAATGGCGATGAACTCGGCATCAGTCCCTTCGCGAACACCCACCTCGGCGCCGTGCACCGGCTCGCCCTGCGAGTCTACCACGCGGCCAGCCAGGGCTGGTGGGCCGGCTGCATAAGCCGGCGATGGATTCCAGGGGCCCACCTGGCTCACGACTACGATGAACATCAGCAGGACTACCATAACAAAACAGATCTTCTGTCTAAGAGCTACACGAGTGGATTTGATCATAGATTGCACCTCCATGCAAGGAACAACGGACTGATGGGATTTAACGGACGGGCAGGGTCTGCAGATCGGTTATCCACCCTGCTCCTCCTCTTCCTCCCCACCTCCCGCGCCCTTCTCTGTCTCCTCCTTCTTGCCGAAATCCCGCATCATCTCCGCCAGTTCCCGCAGACGCTTGTCCACTAAGTCATTCACGGAATCCTCTTCGAAGGTCCCATCTTCTTGCCTGACGCCGGCCTTGACTCCCGTCAGGATTTCGATCCCTTCGTCAATGGTCTTTACGGCCCAGATGTGGAACTTGCCCTCTCTGACCGCCTCCACCACCTCTTCTTTGAGCATCAGGTTCTGCACGTTGCTTTGGGGGATGAGCACCCCCTGCTGGCCGGTCAGTCCCTTGGCTTTGCAGGTCTCGAAGAAGCCTTCGACCTTCTCGTTCACCCCGCCGATGGCCTGCACCTCTCCCTTCTGGTTGACGGAGCCGGTGACGGCGATACCCTGCTTGATGGGAAGGCCAGAGAGGCTGGAGAGGAGAGCATAAAGCTCAGTACTGGAGGCGCTGTCCCCCTCCACCCCTGAGTAACTCTGCTCGAACACCAGACGGGCCGAGAGGCTGAGGGGCTTGTCCTGAGCATATTTGTCGGCCAGATAGCCACTCAGGATCATCACCCCCTTGGTATGGAGGGGACCACCTAGCTTGGCCTCCCGCTCAATGTCTATGAGCCCCGCCTGTCCCAGGCCTATGCTGGCCGTGATCCGAGAAGGCCGGCCGAAAGAGATGTCGCCAAGGCCGGAGACAGCGAGACCGTTCACCTGGCCCACCTCCTCCCCCACCGCGTCAATGATGATGCTACCTCGCTCGATCATCTCGTTGACCCTCTCCTGAACGAGATTAGAGCGATAGTACTTCTCCTCGATGGCCTTCTGCACGTGAGCGACGCTCGTGTAAACGTGACCCTCCTGGCTCGCATAGAAACTAGCCTCCCGGATGATGTCCGAGATTTCGCCAAACCTGGCGGAGAGCTTCTCCTGATCCTGAGCCAGCCGGGAGCTGTGCTCAACGATCTTGGCCAACGCCGAGGCATCCAGGTGTTTCAGATTCTCCTCACAGCAAAGGGTGCAGACAAAGGCGGCGTAGTTGCTTATGTTCTCGTCCGTGCGGTCCATGCGGGTGTCGAAATCCGCTTTGACCTTGAAGAGCTCGCTGAAATCCTCATCCAGGGTGTAGAGGAGATAGTAGAGGTTGGGTTGTCCGATGAGAACTATTTTGGCGTCCAAGGGGATGGGCTCGGGCCGCAGGCTCTTGGTGGTGACAAAGCCCAACCTCTCTCCTGCCTCCTCTACAGCGATCTCTTTGCTCCTGACAGCTCGCTTCAAGCTATCCCAAGAGAAGGGGTTACGCAACAACTCTTCGACGGATAGCACCAGGTAGCCGCCGTTGGCCCGGTGGAGAGAGCCCTCCCGGATCATGGTGAAGTCGGTGATGAGGGCACCGAACTGGGCCTCCTTCTCTATCCGCCCAAAAAGGTTACTATAGGTGGGGTTGAGCTCCATAACCACCGGCGCCCCCTCAAGCTCGAAGTTGTCCACAACGACATTCACCTCATATTTCCTGAAGCGTAACTCCGCTGCCCCAGGCGCGGCCAGGGGAGAAACAGGCTGGGCCTGAGCTTCACCCCTGAACTGGGAGAGGTTCTCCACGATGTCATCCTGCATCTCCTTCAAGCAGTCCACGATCTCCGGCAGGTCCTCGTATTTTTCCATCAATTCGGTAATCGCGGGGGCCACAGCGTAGAGAGCTACCTCCTGGTCCAGTTTCTGTAGAGCTTCGTTGGCTTTCTTCTCCAGGCCCGTGAGCTGCCTCATAGCCCTCTTTAGCTCCTCTTGCAGGCCCTCCCGTTTTTGCAGCACTACTTCTTTTACTTCCGGACTCAGCGCCCTGAATTCCTCTTCGCTGAGGGGCTTTCCCTCCATCACAGGAATAATCAACAGGCCCATAGGGCTCATTTGCAGAAGGAATCCCTCCCCCTGAGCCTTCTCGCCCATTTGAGAGGTAAGCTCCTGTCTCTGCCTCTGAAAGCCTTGCACCGTCTCCTCTCGTCTGGCGGCATACTCATCGCTCTCGAAGATTCGTGGAATCTCTCGCCGCGCCCCATCCACCAGGTCCTTCATGTCCTTTTGGAATTCTCGCCCTCTGCCTGGGGACAGGCGGAGGGCCTTGGGGCGATAAGGGTCACGAAAGTTGTAGACGTAGCACCAGTCGGAGGGCACCGCCTTGTCCTTGGCTATTCCCTCCAGGAAGCGCTTGACGGCCGTTGTCTTTCCCGTACCAGGTGGTCCGGCCACGTAGATGTTGAACCCAAAATCCTGGATTCCCAGTCCGAAATCGAGAGCTCTGACCGCCCTCTCCTGGCCGATGATGACCTCGAGGCGCTCCATCTCCTCGGTTGTCTCACAGTCCAGCATCTGGGGGTCGCAGATCCTTCGGAGTTTGTCAACGGGCAGTTTTTCTGCCATTTCTTTCCTCCTCGTTATTCTATTCGTTGCCTCTACAAGCCGGCAAAGCGCTCCAGCAGCCGCTGGATGAGCCACACAGCGACCGGCAATAGCACTGGCGAGAGCGCAACGCGCAGTGTTCCGGGCTGCCAGGGCCAGGTCGAGATTTTCGCTAACATATCTCGTTCGATTTCCAGGCTGCTTATCGCCCTGTACAATTCCGACATCTCTGTCAGGTCCATGGTATCCACGCGGCGATGGAGCTCGGCGATGGCGGTCTCCAGTCGCCGGTTGGCCTCAGATTCCAGACGCCCCTTCTCCTCGACCATGCGCCGGTGCATGCCACGCAGCGGCAGGACAAAAGTCACTGCTGCCAGAAGCATCATGAAGGCCATGATCCCAACGGCCAGGGGGTCCGTTTCAAGCATAAACTCGTACATGACCAGGACCGCAGTGTCTGCGAGAAACAGGTAGCCCATAGCGGTGCGCACTGTCAGGCCCGAGAAGGCGTAGAGAGGGTCGGGCTGAAAGAGGTTGATGTGCATGACTGCGGCGTGGATGCGGCTCACCATCGTAAGTTGATGGACGGTTTGATAGACGAGGGCTCCAAAACACACTAAGGTAAGGATGGCGATAGCGCTGCCAAAGGCAATCGCTAAGAGCGAGGTGTGGTAGTAGGAATTAGGTACAGTCGGATTGTACAGAACGTTCAGGGCTGCTATTGCGGCACAGATGCCGCTGGCCAGCAGCGTGCCCCGCGCCGGCTGAGTGGTGAGCCGATAATGGAGCCGGTCATACTCTGCCTCGCTCACCGTCAGCGCCGGTCGAAACGCGCGGAGCGCCGCACTCGCTGCTCCTTTCAAATAGTGCATCAGGGCCAGCAAATAGGCACCATCTCCTGCACCCACTGTGTAGAATGGTGTGATGGTACCCAGCGGCTCTGATCCGTCCAGCCATTTGACCGCGTTGGCCATCAGGAATAAGGCCAGCCACAGCGCTATGTAGAACAGCCAACTCGGCCCTGGCAGCCCGCTGACCCAGTCAATGAAGCGATCAACCCAACTGGGCGGGTAGGGCTGCGCCATGGGCTCGCTGTTGCCGGCAGATTGATGGATGCTTGTTGCCATTCGTTTCATCCCCTTGATTCGTTGTTATATGATTGATTTCTCAGCCCTCAAGGGCCGCGATGATGGTCCGACAGAAGGCAGGCAAATCACTGGGAACGCGAGAGGTGATGAGGTTGCCGTCCCGCACCACCTCCTGGTCCAAATAAGTCGCACCAGCGTTGATGACATCGTCCTTGATGGCACTGACACAAGTCACCTTGCGGCCCTTCAGGATGCCTGCCGAAATCAGCACCCACCCGGCATGGCAGATGGCAGCCACCACCTTGCCCTGCTCGTTAGCCTGCCGAACCAGCTTGAGGACGGCCTCGTAGCGCCGCAAAAGGTCCGGGGCGTAGCCGCCAGGCACGATGATGGCGTCGAAGTCAGCGGCCTCAACCTCATCGGCCGAGGCATCCACTGTCACAGGGTAGCCGCGCTTGCTGGCGTAAGTCTCTGCGCTGCCCGAACCAATGACCTTCACCTCGCCCCCCGCCTCTCGCAGACGCAAAAGGGGATACCAAAGCTCTAGTTCTTGGTAGTTGTTCTCTGCTAGAATGGCTATGCGTTTACCGGTTAGACTCATTGTTGGCCTCCTCATGTGTTTATGGAATAAGTAACGGGGAATGGGGTAACGAGCAATATGTCAACGAGTATTGAGAGCCAGTCCGTTGAATCCCACCAGTCCGTTGTTCCTTCTCACTCCCCAAACAACTCCGAAATATCCTGCACTGCGCTCCGCCGCTCCCCTGCTCCCATGGCCCCGTAGAACGCCTCATCGTACTTGCGGGTGCGCACCTGGATGGGCATGGGCACGGCGTGGCCCATGAGGAGAACCTGCTCGCGGGTATCCAGGCTCTCTAGCGCGCTCCGCAGGAAGCTGCGGTTGGCCACTCCGGTCAATACCGCATCAATGTCCCGCTCCTCGGTCAGCTTACCGGTGACCCGCGTGCCGAGCTGGCTCATCACCTCAGGATCAATGCCGCTGGGCCGCTGATCCACCACCATCAGAGTGACGTAGTACTTACGCAGCTCGCGAGCGATGGTGCCGAAGATGGTCTGGCGAGAGACGGCGGGGCTGAGGAACTTGTGAGCCTCCTCCAGGGTGATCACCAGGGTGCGGGGCTGATCGGCGGCGGCCTGGGTCTGCTCGTAGCGCTCAACCTTGCTCTGATAGAGGTGGCGCACCCGCCGGGTGACGATGTTGGCTACCAGCATGTGATCCAGCGGTCGGTCGTGCCGCCCGAAGTGCAGGATGACGTGCCTCCCCTTGTCCAAGGCGGCTACCATCTCGTCAATGACGCTGAACGGGACGTCATCAACCACGTAGTCCAGGCGGCCTATGTCTCTCAGCTTGCGCTGCAGGGCCTCGGTAGCTCCCTGGTGGGCTGACCGGGTCTCGCAGAAGCTGGCTATGTCTTGCGGGCTCATCCCCAGGAGCCTCCTCAGCCACTCTTTGCCGTAGCTATCGTGCAGGAGGCCCACCGTCGTTTTGGACGCTGGAGTCAGGTCCAGCTCCTCGGCCAGGAGCGTCACGTCCTCGGCCTCGATCTGGTTGAGGCCGATCTTGAGAGTCACGTCCACGTTGCGCCCCTCGCGGCTGGCGGCCCTCTCGTCCAGGGAGTAGACGAGCACCTTGCTGCCGAAGAGGTGGCGTAGCCCCTTGACCCACTGGCCGTCCTCTGAGCGCTTGCCGAAGGCGTACTCATCGTGCATGTCAAAGATGAGGTTGACCCCCACCCCGGCCTGGATAATCCCGCACAGCAGGATACGAACCAGAAAGCTCTTGCCCGTGCCCGTCTGGCCGAAGATGCCATTGGAGCGCTCCACCAGGCGGTCGAGCTTGATGCAGATAGGGATGTCCATGGTCAGCGGTGTACCCATGGCGAAATTCCGCTTGCTCTCTTCGCCGAAAACGGTGGCGAAGTCCATAGCATCGGCCTGGCACAGCTCGGCGAAGTGCATGGGGATAGTGCGCACCGGCTGCGGCGGCGACAACTCATCGAGGAAGGAAAGCTCGTCGCCCTTCTCCAGCATGAGCATGGGCTTGACCTGCACCGTGGCGTAGGTATTGATGCCGGAGAGGGCCTGGGCGATGAAGGGCGAGGCATCCCGTGGCGGGTCGGCCAGCAGCCTGGCGTCGGTGGCCCGCAGTTGCATGTCCGAGATCATGCTGAAGTAGCGGTTGTGCGCCCCCTCCACGATCACGAAATCGCCGATGCGCAGATCCTCGGTCGAACAGCGCGGATCCAGCCGCACCGTCAACCCCGCGTTGAATGCGCCGTCGGTTACTACGCCTAGTCGTTTACGTTTCATGTTCACTCTCTCAGTTTACACTAGCAAAAGTCATCCTGAGCCGTTCGGCTGAGCTCACGACGAAGCCTGTCGAAGGATGGCTTTTGCGGCTCAATGGCTTGACAACCCATCAGAAATCATCCGTCTGGCTGAGATGAAGACCGCGATTTGGATAGCCCGACCAGAGCCTCAAAGTCACCTCGTATGAGTGCTTCTTTCTTGGCTCGTGTCCAGCCCTTGACCTGCCGCTCGCGCAGGAACGCTTCATGTTCCGATGGGAACTCCTGTGCATAGACCAACTCAACCGGCAAGCGCCTGCGGGTGTAGACACTCCCTTCCCCTGCATGATGCTCAGCCAGGCGCAGGGACAAGTTGTTAGTCGAGCCAGAGTAACATGAGCCATCGGCACACTTGAGGATGTAGAGCCAGGCCTTCATCATCTCTTTGCCCTTTGCCTATCTTTGCGCTGTTTGTAGCTCGATAAACCCGCTCGAAATCACCCTTCGACAGGCTCAGGGTGATTTCTCGCTAGGCACCATGTGGAAAGTCACTCCCTCACAAGTCCTTGTGGGTTGAGATGCATTTCAGTTTTGGGGCGACCTTTGCTGGCAGGCTCACCAGAGCATCCTGAGCTTGTCGAAGGATGCGACTTTGCAAGACCCTCACCCTTCGACGACTCGACTGAGCTCGCCGAAGCCAGGCTCAGGGTGATTTCTCGCTAGACACCACATGGGGAGTCCAGCTCCTTACCACCGGCGCGGCGCCCGGCTGGCCCTGATCTCCAGCGCCCAGTCGGTCTCGTCATTGAGGATCTTGCGCCCCATCTCGTCCCCGTAGGCAGTGAGCTCGGGGATGTTGCTGACGTCGTCCATGGCGATGGCCCTGTCGAAGTCCACCTGGAAGCGGCGGAAATCGAGCTGCTCGAAGAAGGTGCGCACCAGGTGCACCTGCTGGTCATCGGCCGTCTGGAGGAAGGCGCCCAGCACCGGCCCCAGCCAATCCCAGGCCCACCAGCGGTTGGCTTCGCCGGGCTGGAGGGTGTGCGGCTCGCGGCCCGTGCCCAGGCTGATGAGCGTCGTCTCGGCCGGGTCCCATTCCAGGCAGAAGCGGGCTTCGTAGGCCGCCAGGTAGCAGGGGTTGCCGTACGAGCCCACGCCGCCGTCCAGGTACCGTCCCTCGACTGGCGGAAAGTAGGTGGGCACCGTGCAAGAGGACAGCACCGCCTTGACCACTGGCCAGGTGGCGTACTCCTCCTTCCAGGGCTTGATAAAGCGCGTGCGTTTCTCCACCAGATCGAAGGCCGTGATAACCACGTCGGTGGGCGGGTCGGCCGACCAGAAATCGCCCATCGTCATCTCGCCCACGTGCTGCTTGAGGGCGGCCTCCGTTGGCTCCGGGGAGTAGCGGTAGCGGGTGAGTGGCCACAGCCAACTGCGCCAGGTCTTGCGGAAGGCGGTCTCGCCCAGCTCGCAGTAGAGCTGGTGCATCTCCGCCCCGCTCAGCCCCGCCCCGATGCCAGCCGAGATGATGGAGCCAGTGGAAGTGCCTGCCGCCAGTCGGAAGATCTCGTGGGACGACTGGCCCAGGTGCCCCTCCAGAATAGCCAGAGCGCGGGTGACGATCACCCCCTTGATGCCACCGCCGTCAACGGCGATGGCGACGTGTTTGCGGAATGGTTTCATGGTGAGTTTTCTCCTTTCGTCTGTAGCGGTTCAGGCGGAACTAACCGGTAGCCAGCTATTCCCAAACAATCAGGTTTACGGCAACATCCTTGCCAATCGGTTCCTATACCAAACCGTCATTCTCCAAATCCTTCGCATACCCTTGAAGATTGCATAGAAAGGCACCTGCCATAGGTGGTCCGCCCCCCAGATATGTTGTAGAACTATTGGAAACCCAATGAGCTTATGCTGTAAACTGGCATCGCTCACCAGGCGGGAGTAGCGCAGGTAGTGGAACCAAAGGCCCCGCAGAGGTCCCACCAGTTCGGCTGGGCGGGCTCTGGCCTCATGTTCGATACGCTCAGTTTTCGACGTGGGCATGTTCTGAAGGCTTTGTAAGATTTCTGATGGGATCGGAGCATCCAGCACATCTCGCAAATAACTCAGGGCATCTCTTAATGGCAAAATCAAACGGCGCTTTTGGGCCTGGGTAATGAGTCGACCCCAATCAAGTTCAGATTGTGACGTCTTCATAATCATCATCGCATCTGCAACCCAACGAAATGGTGGCACAGGATTCCACCTTGCCCCGTGCACGCAGGCGTGCAGTAGTTGATCAGTCGGGTTTAAGGCGTGGGTTGGCACATCATGGATTTTGGTCAATACTGCACCATCCCAGAAATCGTCGCCCACATTGGTGTAGCAACACTCCGTCAACACATGCCAGTGAAGGTCGAATTCTCGACCAGTCGCATTTTCAAACCCATGACCTTTTGTGACAGATATGTATGTCTCTGTAAATGCCTCTGGCGATCTCGATTTTGGGGTCCAGCCCAATTTCCTCAGCAAATTGATTGCTGCTGAAGCCTGTTCCGTGCGGACGAGAACATCAAAATCACCCAGGGGACGGAGACCGTAGTCTCTGTAGTGAAGTAGGGTCAATGCAGCTCCCTTGAGTATCATCGTTTGGATGCCAGCATTGTGAAAGGAACGCAAGAGAGTGGACATATTGTGGAATAGCATCTGGTTCTCGTACCACGTTAGTCGGTAGATCCCCTTGAATCTGTTCATCAGGGGATCTTTTCCTCCATGAGTACGCAGGTTCCAATAGAGTAGTGGTAGTAGCCGCAACGAGCCTGGATCAAGTCGGTCAATATCAACGCTCGATTTCCATTCGTACCAGGCATCTATAGCTTCATTTCCCTGCAACATCGCGGCCCGCAAAAGCAATCCTTGCTCGCGCGTAGGCCAGAATCCCCCATCATAGTGCATTGTATTCTTGGACCGTCCGTTCCATGTTCAAGATATTTCTCCAGACACCTTTCCCATCAAGGATCGCTGTGGGATGTCCACTCGCCACAACGCAACCTTCTTGCAGGACGTAGACGCATTCAGCCTCGCGCGTGATATCCATATCATGGCCAATGATTAAAGCCGCCGGAACGTTGTCTAGCCTTTTCAGGTTATTCATCAGTTGGCGCACGGCGACCTCATCGAGATGATTGGTAGGTTCATCAAGGATCAAGAGCCTCGGTTGACGTAGAAATGCCCGGGCAAGCGCAATCCGTTGGCGCTGTCCTCCAGAAAGCAGCACTCCACTTTCTCCTACAAAGGTGTCATAGCCCTGAGGGAGTTCTTGAATGAATTCATGGGCTGTTGCTAGTTCGGATGCCCGGATTACTTGCTGAAAACTTGCATCAGTAGAGCCATAGGTGATGTTCTCTAAGATCGTTCCAGGGAATATGATCGGATCTTGTGTCACGACCCCAATATGTCGGCGCAAGTGGACGATGTCCAATTCGCTAAACGGATGATCATCTGCACAGAGTTGGCCTTTCTGGGGGCGGTAGAATCCTAGAATAAGATTGGCGATTGTGGTTTTGCCAGACCCATTCGGGCCGACAATGGCCACTGTGGTACTTGGGTGGATAGTGAGATTGATGTCGTGTAAGACTGGTTGGTCTTTGTATTGAAAGCACACCGATTCTAAGGTGATTCTTCCGCTGAACACTATGCGTTTCGTACCAGAATAGGGTCTCGAGTCTTTCATCTCCAACAAGTTATACAAGGTAGTCAATGATTCATTGCCCTCAATGACTTGCGGAATGCAAGATGATATCGTATTCAGATGGGCTCTCAGCAAGGCAACTGCAGTGTAAAACGACAAGAGTTCTCCCAGGGTCATAAATCCTGTTGCTACGGCTCCTCCGCCCACGATCAGAATAACAACACCAGATGAGGCAACTATCGTGTTCTGAACCAAACTATAGGCAGCTCTTAGCCAGGCCATGTACCCGCTGGTAAGGCGCAATTCCTCAAGGTTTTTCCTCTGTTAGAAGTTTCCCGATTCGCGGGTAGCTGACCAGTTGCGGTAATGTCGCTTT
>CAYMKL010000044.1:0-45467 GCA_964390805.1 uncultured Anaerolineae bacterium
CCATTCCCGTGGAATTCCAAATGCCTCGCTTGGTAAAAAGTGTACGGTAGTGAATCGTCGCACGAGGCCTCAATTGCGCGCAAGTTCTTCTAGCAGCGCCTGGGCGTCCTTCAGATCCGGCGTGTCAAATCCCTCGCTGAACCAGCCGTAGATGTCCGCCAGCATGCGGCGGGCTTCTTCCACGCGCCCTTGCTGGCCCAACAGCCTGGCCAGGCTCATGGTGGCCCGCAGTTCCCACGACCTGGCCTGCTGCCGGCGGGCCACCTCGACGGCTTGCCGAAAACACGCCTCGGCTTCATCCTCCTCAGCCTGGGCCAGCAGCACCTCCCCCTGAAGGCGATACAACTCCGCTTCGACCATACGCTCGCCGCTCTGTTGCACGGCCACGAATACCTCATCCAGGGCGCCCTGGGCCTGCTCAAGCTGGCCGGCCTCCAGGTAGGCGTCTGCCAACACACCCAGGTACACTGAAGCCCACGCCCTCGTACCAGTCGCCTGCCACTCTGCCAGCCCCTGCTGCATCTCCCTGATACCCGCCTTGGCGCGACCGTGGCGAACCATTGCCCTCCCACGGGCAAGGCAAGCGCCTGCCTCGCTGAGCCCAAGCCTATGTCCCGCCGTGAGTTGGGTAAACGCCTCAACCAGCTTCGGAATGTCTTCGTATTTCCTACAGAGCACGTGTAGAATGACGCCCCCGACATTCAACGCCATGGCCAGGCTCGGAGGATGGCTGACTTCTTGAGCCACGCAGAACGCTTCCTGACCGAGTTGCTCCGCCTCATCCGGGCAACCCAGAAACCAGTACACCCACGCTGCAAATGAGGCATAGGCAACCCTGGGGTCTATGCCCCGAACGGGTATCATGGCCTGGTGATGTGAGTCGTCGAACTTTAGCGTCTGTTCCAGGTGTTGGCGTGCGGCGACGATGTCGCCCTGATACATCAGCGTCATGCCGATCACCTGGGCCGCCCAGACAATGTGCCCTGGTGCTCCCACGCGCTCTGCCAGCGCAAGGGCACGTTCCGCCAGGGCCAGCGCGGTCTGGAATTCTGCTCGAAAGCTGTAGAAGCCGGCCAGCAAGATCAGCGCCGGGATCAGCTCCTGCGCCTCGCCCAGCCGCAAGCTGAGTTCGTGTGCGCGGGCGTTGGAGTGCTCGAGTTCGGGGCACGCATAACCCTGCGTGGCTGTGAGTGGGGCGTACTGAGCCAGCCGCAGGGTGAACTCCTGTCGGTCGCGCTCTGGGGTTTCCGGCAGAGTCTCCAGCAGCTCGAGCCCCCGGGTAAAGAGAGCAATGGCTTCCTCATTGGCAGACAACCGCACGGCGCGCTTCCCTGCCTGGCGCAGATAGTCCACGGCCTTAGTGATCATCCCCGCCGCCTCGAAGTGTCGCGCCAACTGCCCGCTGATCTCGGTCACCCGTTCGCCGTACAGTGCCTCCAACTCCGTCCCCACTGCCTCGTGCAGCCGCGCTCGCTCCACCTCGTCCAGGCTCCGACAAAGGTAGTTCTGGAATAGGATGTGCCGGAAGCGATAGCAGGAGAGACGCCGACCGTCCACGCGCCGGACGCTGTGAGCCGTTACCAGGCGGTGCTGTTTGCTCAACGGGCCGCTCAGACGTCGGATGATTTGACCCTCGTCAGCGCCCTGCACGTGGGCCACCACCTCAGCGGTGAACTCCTCGCCCTCCACACTGGCTGCGGCCATTATCTGTCGCCGGTCGGGCAGCAACCGGCCAATGCGCTCGGCGATGACCGCCTCCACCCGCGCCGGCAACTTGTCCCAGTCCAACGCCGGCCCCTCCACCCAGCAGCCAGCCTCATCCTGCACCAGGTCTCCTCGATCCTGCAAACCCCGCAGCAACTCGACAGTGAACAGCGGGTTCCCGTCGGTGTGCCGGTAGAGGGTCTCGCGGAACGCTGTGCCCAACCGATTCGGCTCGGTGTCCAGGAAAGCTTCCACAAACTGCCGGCCGTCGGCCCGGTTCAGCTCCACCTGGACATCCCCGAAGTCACGCTGCAATTCGTTGAGGATAGGCTGCAGGGGATGCCGTTCTCCGTCTCGGCCGGGGGCCAGATCGGCCGGCCGGTAGGCCCCGACGATCAAGATGCGGTGGCCAGCCAGCCGCCGCCCCAGGTGGAAGAGCAGGCTGAGAGTGCCGCTATCGGCCCACTGCAGGTCGTCCAGCACCAGGATCAACGGGTGCTGGCGCGCCACGGTCCGACATACCTGAGTGACCTGCTCGAGCAAATCCTCCTGCGATGAGTCCGCCGGGTCACCCCTGGCCGCCTGCCGTTTCGCCAGGTCTTCCAGCCGGGTCCGCCAGGCGGCGTCCCCAGGAGCAAACGCCTCGGCGCGCAGCGCCAGAGCCTCCCCCGGCAGGAAGCGATCCATCAGGTCCGGCCCCTCGTTCACCAGGGCCTGCACTGCGTCGGGGAACACAGCCCACAGGCGGTGGGCGTGTTCGGGCGCGATGGCCCCGCTCGCCCGTCTGGCCTCAATGTCGCCGGTGAGCATCTGCAGCACCTCACGAAAGGGTAAATACGGATCGCCGATACCGGCGTGGGCGTTGCACTTCCCGCCGGCCACCACGACGTCGCCGAACGTCTCCATCGCGCACCGGGTGAACTCGGATACCAGGGCTGTTTTGCCGCTGCCCGCATCACCGGTGACGAAGACCACCCGTCCCTGGCCAGCCAGCGCCAGTCTGAGGAACTCGTCCAGTCGAGCCAGTTCGTGTTCTCGGGCGACAAAGGGGGGGGAGGGTGTGGGAGTGGGAGGGTGTGGGGGAGGAGGCGTGGGCTCCGACAGCCTCACACGCACAATCTCCCCACTGCGGATGCGCTCGTAGAGGGCAGTGGTCTCGTCTGCCGGCTCCACCCCCAATTCTTCGGCCAGCACGCGGCGACAGGTTTGGTATTGGACCAGGGCGGCGTTGCGCCGGCCGCTGAACGCCAGCAGGCGCATCAACTGCCGATGGGCTTGTTCATCCCAGGACTCCAGTTCAAGTTGCTGCTGGGCGTAGTGCTGGGCCTGCTCGTACTCCCCACGTTGTTCGTAGTGGGCAGCCACGCACCGCAGCGCGGTCATCATCTGCCGATGGAGGTGCTCGCGTTTGAGCAGCGCCCATTCCTCGAAGGCCGCGCTGCCGGCGGAGGATCCCTCCAGAAAGCTGCCCCGGTACAGGTGGATTGCGGATTGCAGATTGCGGATTGCGGATTGCTGACTTGCTGATTCGCTATCCGCGATATGTTGCTCAAAGGCTCTAACATCCAGCCAGTAGTTGCTGGCGGCGTTGAACTGGATTGTGTCGCGGGTGATCAGCAGGAAGGGCGGTGCTGCGGTGCGGTCGCCGATCACCTGTCGGAGGTTAGACAGAGCATTGCGGAGGTTGTTGCGGGCGACCCGGTTGGGCCGCTGCGGCCACAACAACCCGGCCAGGGTATCGCGTGGTTGCGGCTGATCTGCCTCGATGGCCAGGTAACTCAACAGCGCCCGCACCTTGGTTGATTTGAAACCCGAGATAGCCTGCCCATCCAGCGTCACCTGGAAGGGCCCCATCAAAGAAAGCCTCAAATGGGCCATTACTTCCCTCCATTGTGTGTGACTCCAAATCTGGATTATACTACATGGAAGAGAATTTATCAACTTGAGTTTGCGTTTTGGATGCGATGATTTGGTATACTAGATCAGATCAATACCCACGGCTACTGGGTCGTGAGCTTGCCCGGGATTAGGAGAAGCGCTATGAGTGACGAACAAGGTTACCTGGCTTACTTGCTGCGCTTGTGGCAGATCACCAGCGACGGGAACATCGTCTGGCGGGCGTCCGTGGAAAGCCCCCACACCGGGGAGCGCCACGGCTTTGCAGACCTACAGGCGCTATTCGCGTTTCTGGAGGAGAAGACGGGTTGCCCCACCTGGCGTGAGGCCCAGGCCGGTCATCCGACAAGCCCCGCACGCACGCAGACCCCAGGCGAACCGGAAAATACCTAGACATTGGCCGCTGAAGCCAGTGCGACAACCCCGCTGCAATATCAGATGGGCAGGAGGAAAAGCATGAAACGCTCCCGGAATATGAGGTATCTATTGTTGTCCATAAGCCTCGCTTTGCTCTTTACGGCTGTAATTATCGCCCCGCTGACTTCGCTGCCCTACGAGGTGGCCGATGCCTGGAATCGGGCCTGGGGCCGGCTGCTGCCCTCGGTGTCCGCTGCCTCCTCGGCGGAGCAGGAGGTCCAGGCTGCCTGGCAGCGCGCCCAGGAGGTCGGTGTCTACGGCTTCAGCACGGAGATTGTGCAGAAGACCTACCCGGCGCCGGCCCTGGTCAACGTCGGTCGCAGCAGCCGCAAGGATACCATCTACCTGGAGGGGCAGACCAACCTGCCAGAGCGCCAGTTCTCCCTGACCTTGTGGACCGGCGGCGGCAACATGTTCACTCGCAAAGACGGCGTGGACGTGCGTATTGAAGGCGACCGCACCTACGGCCGCATCATCGGCGGCGAGTGGCAAGAGATGGACAACGGCTTAGCTTCGCACGCTACCAACGCCTTCGCCCCCGGCAGCGACCTGATGGCTTACCTGGCGGGAGCTAAGAACGTGCGCGAACTAGGCACGGAGACGCGAGCCCTACCCTCACCCCCAACCCCTCTCCCTAGCAGGGAGAGGGGAGATACTCCCTCTCCCCAAGGGGGAGAGGGTTGGGGTGAGGGGGGAATCACCTTCAACCGCTACGCCTTCGATGTAGACGGCCCTGCCTTTGCCACCTACTTGCGCGATCAACTGGAACGCCAACTGCGGGAAAAGGGTGAGCTCCCCTTAAGCTTGACCTTGGACTCCTCTGCGGTCTACAGGGGCACCACGGGCCAGGGCGAAGTATGGATTGACAGCCGTGGCCTGCCGCTACGCCTGAGCGTCCACCTGGTCTACCCTGCGGAGCGCAGCGGTGGGCGGGTCGAGGCCGACATCCAAACCGATTTCTCCCACTTTGACTGGCAGATGGCGGCCGCTCCCAGCTTCTTCGAAAACCCTGTGGCCTGGACGGCGAGCACCCTGGGCTTGCCGCGCGCCGCCGGTGCTTGGCAGCGGGCCGGAGGGCAGACCGTCGTGGCAATGGCTTGCCTTGGGCTGCTGCTGTTGATCGTCATCTATCGCAAGTCCAAGAAGGTCTACGCGGCTACGGCAATAGCTGTCATCGTTTCCATGGTCGTCACGCCTTTGCTGCAAAGCCACCAGGCCGCTGCCTTCGTGGAGCGTCAGGCGGCCAAGCAAGCCAAGGTTGAGCAGCAGCAAGAAGCACAGCAGGCCGCCCGCGAGGCGCAAGAGACACTGACCGGCTCAGATTGGAACCCACACCGGGACCCGCTATCAGCGATCAGTGATTCGCCATCGGTAAACAGTGAACAGTTTCCCGTTTCCAATAGCCAATATCCAATCCCCAATATCCTACACCCTATCTCCACTCTTCAATCCACGGCCAGCGCCTCGGACGCTTGCACCGAAGACGAAAAGAACACCGACGCCGACCAAGACGGCCTGACCGATTGCGACGAAAGAGAGGAGTACGATACAGACCCGACCAGGAAGGATACCGACGGTGACAGCCTGCAGGACGGATGGGAGGTGCTGCGCCTGGGCACCGACCCCACCACGGCCATCGGCTTCGACAGCGACGGCGACGGCATCGGCGATTATCTGGAGGTCGTGGGCTTTGAATACAGAAGCAAGCGCTGGTACTCTAACCCCGTTGACCCGGACACCGACCAGGATGGCCAGGCCGATTCCCTGGAGTGCCCGGAGCGCGCCACCAACAAGGATGGGACGACACCCGACCCGGCCACGCCCTGCCGCGACACCGATGACGACGGCACCCCGGACCTCTTTGATCTGGACAGCGACGACGACGGCGTCCCCGATAAGATTGACCTCTCCCCTGAGACCGTCCTGGGCAACACCACGCCCTTCACTCGCACCAACCCCTTCAACATGATGGTGAACAACCTGGCCAGCAAGCCCGGCCAACCCGATCAGTACTACCCCGTCCTGGTGGATTTCCAGTTGCGCCCGGCCAATCCGGAGCACCTGACCTACGCCCTGAACGTCCTCGACTGGCCCAGCGGCGACGAGGACGGCCAGATCATGCGCCGCAAAGGCAACAACTCCACTTTTGCCGATTTCGTGTCGGAGCAGAACAGCCACGGCGATCCCCGGCTCCAGAACGGGGACATGCGCCTGATCCCCATGCTGGAGATCCAGATGAGCGGCGGTGCCAGCCTCCCCCTGACCTTCACCAACCCGCGCACCACCCTCCAACTGCAGGGCGAAGACTACATTGATCCCTAGACGGGCTACCAGCGCTGGATCAGCGCTGCCGTCGGGCTGGAACAGGATGGGGCCAACGTTCGTGTGACCTTTGACTTCCAGGGCGAGACCCCGGTGGACAAGGTGGGCATCTACGCCGGCACCTGTGCCGGTACCGGCGATCTGGTCCACAAGTTTGAAAACGTCTCCGGCGGTACACATACCATCCCCAACACCAAACTGGTGGACCTGGCCGACGGCGAGCACTTCATCACCCTGGAGAAAGTGGACCATTTCCCCGCCTGTGCCCCCCTGGGCGATATCCCCAACGCCGGCACGGACCACATGATTGACCCTGAACCGCTCCAGCCCTACGGCGTCTCCGTGCGGGATAAGGACAAGGCCGCTTCGCTAACGGGGGCCGGCAACGTGCTGCTCTACGTGCCCCTGAACATGGTTCCCGATGAGTCCGGCGGGGGGCGTGTCGCCTTCTCGGCCCGCGTGCCCTACCAGCCCAGCAACAACAGCCTGGGAAACGCCCAGCAGGTGCGGGTGGTCTGGCTGGTGCAGATGATCACCGACCAGTGTAAAGTGATAGCGGAGAACTTCCCCTATCCCGCTCCCGCCTGGTGCTATTACGAGACCAGTTGGAACCTGAACCAGAGCCAGGTCGTCCACACCTACGCCGAGGACTGGCTCCTCACCGGCCTGGCTGTGCGCGAGGATCACGGCCTCGACGTGGCCATCACCTGGGAGGACCCGGCGACAGACGATGACCGCGACGACGATGGCTGGCTCTGGCTGCTGGCCAACCAACTGCAAGAGGCGTACATCAGCGGCCGCGATCAAGATGGCGACAACATCCGCGACCTGGGGATCATCACCCAGAAAGATGGCCTCACCGTGGCCGAAACCACCCTGGCCAGCCGCTTTGATGAGGACGCCATGGCGCCAGGCACCACCATCACGGATCGTCTGGGCGTTCCCTTCACGGCCACTTTCCAGGTCAAGAATCTCCCTCCGTATCCCACTCAGGACTACGTGGCGCAGGTCATGATGTCGGAGACGGTGAAGGTGCTCAGCGACAACTTCGATGTCTACCCAGACACCACACCCACCCTCCTCTTCGCGCGGGAGGAACGCGCCCGGACGACCAACCTGGACATGGGGGATTGCCGCACCATCGCGGGCACCATGGTGAGCCTGGACTTCACCGGGCGCACGGTGGAGACCATCGCCGCCATGAACTGGGCCCCCTACCGCTACCGCGATGGGGCCTGGGGCTCCTATCCCATGGAAGAATACTGGGACCTCTTGGAGACCCGCTTACGAGCCGTCTTCCCGGACGACGCCGCTTCGCTAACGGACCTCCCTGACGATGTCAAGCGGGAGATCGTCGCCGGCCAGGTGTTGGTGGCCAAGACCTACTACCTGACGATGCACCAGGGGCGGACAGCCCTGGTGCAGATGGGCGACTACCAACTGAGCTATCAGTACGATCCCCGCCAGAGCGACGGGTCCCTGGCCATGACCGTGGCCACTACCATTGAGAAGTGCGGCTTCGCCGTCAGCAAGCTCATGTTCAAGGTCGTACTGACCATGTTCGTGGAAGAGATCCTAAGCGAGCACGCCGCCATCAAGTGGATGGAAGACCAGGTCGCCCATGCCGTGTTTTCCCTGCGCAAGCCCTTGACCCCCAGGCAGATGTTCTTCAAGGCCATCGGCCAGGGGATTCTGGGGAAGGCCAAGGAACTCCTGGGGGATATCAAATCGGGGCTGGGCACGGTGGTCAACAAACTGTATGGTCAGGCGGGCAATCGCTCTGCGGTGCGGGCCGTCCTGGTCTCCGCGGCCATCGTCCTGGCCGCGGTGGCCGTGGTGACCGGGATTGTGATAGCTTTTGTGCATGCCGACACGGGGCTGATGATCAACGCTTGCATCACCGCCGTAATGACCACCATCACCATTATCACCTCCCTCAAAACCATCGCCGATGCCGTGAGCGCCGCCAAGGCAGCCGAATGCCTCTCTGTCGCCGCTTACGTCAGCTCCTCGATCAGAGACATATCCAAAGCGACGTTGATCTGTGCCGTCATTGGCCTGGTGGTGGGGGTCGTGGTCGCCTTTGCCGGCTTCATCGTCAGTATGGCTCTGGCCCATCTGAAGGCCGGCAGCATGGCCGCCAATGCCCTCTTCGCTCAGGCCGTGGCCAGCACCGTCACCGCGGTCATCATGTTTGTCATCGCCATGATTCCCCTCGTGGGGCAGATCGTCGCCGCTATCGTGGCCATCATAGACGGTCTGATCGCCGCCGCGTGCGCCATCGCCTCCGCCATCAAGGGTGAGGATGTGCGGGAGAACTTCTGGGGCGAGGTCCTCTGCCGGGGCCTCTCAGGCTCGATATCCTACCTGATCAACTGGTTTATCTACGGCGCGACGATCATGGTGGACTTGGAGCGCAGTGACCGCCTGGTCTTCGGCGCCTTTGATCACGTTTTCGTCACGCCGGAACTGGGCGCCTCTGTGGGAAACCAGGTCAAGTACAGTGCCTCCCTCACCAACACCATCAATCTAGTAAGCATTCCCATAGACTGGAAGGCGGCCTCCTACGCCTGGCAATATACCGACGATAACCTGAAGTCCGCCACCTTCCAGTACGAATGGCAGACCGAGGAGCAGGACCTGCACGTGGATGAGGACGGCAATGACCTCATTGACCTGAATGAGCAATCCCCTCCCTGGGAATCCGATACCGGCACGCGGCCCTTCTACATCGTTCCCTCCCCGACCAGCGGTGGGTTCTCGCTGGATGAGGCGGGCATCAACCGCCACCCACCGTTGTACCTGGCCGAGGGCTACGCCGTCCCCGCCCAGGAGTGCTTTGTGGTCCCCAATCCTGCCGGCTGTCTGTACGCTCCTTGGGCCGCCTACGTGTGTTGGGTTCCGGTCTGCCACATCCGCGCCGAACGGGGCACCAGCCACCTAGACCTGGGGCAGACCTTCACCTTTGACGTCTTCCCGGCTACCCTGGATGAGTTCTACCAGCCCTTTGGCAAGGATGGTGGCTACAGCCTGGCCTGGGGGCAGAGCGGCGATCTGACCTTCGCCCGCCAAAAGGACTTTGACGGCGACGGCCTTCTCAACCAAGTAGATCGCGGCTCCGACCCCGACGATAGCCGCTGGGACGCCGACGGCGATGGCCTCTCCGACTACTTTGAGTTCCAGAACGGTAGCGACCCTACCCTCTACGACACCGATGGCGACGGCCTCTCCGACGCAGACGAGTTCCGCCTGGGGACCGACCCCAACCGCATGGATAGCGACGGCGACGGCCTGACCGACAGGGAGGAGACAGACGGCTGGGAGTTCGTCTACGCCTTCGCCCCGAACGGCACACAGCTCCGCACCTGGGTGCTATCTGACCCTCTGGAGCCAGACACCGACAACGATGGCCTGACCGACTTCAAGGAGAAGGTCTACGGTTTCAATCCCCGGGTCTGGCAGGACCCCACCGTGCTGTCCCTGCAAGCCGGGGCGTGGGAGGCCGACGCGCCTCACCTGCTCCTGCGCTTTGAGGAAGCCGCCGCTTCAGAGACCTTCGCCGACTACTCCGGCTACCGAAATAATGCTGCTTGTACCGTAGCCCCATGTCCCGACGCGGGCAGGGATGGCAAATACGGCTCCGCTGTGCAATTCCACGGCGACGAGTTCCTGAGCATCCCCCACAGCGAGATCAACACCCTCCGCAACAACCTCACCGTGGCCGCCTGGATCAAGCCCACCGAGTTGTCTGGCGTGCGACGCATCGTGGCCACGGCCAGGACCAACAGCAACAACGGCTTTGGCTTTGGCACCTCGGGTACGGACCTGCGTTTCACTACCTTTGGGGTGAAGGATTATACCCTCACGGGCGTCGGCCTTCAGACCAACCAGTGGCAACACGTGGCCGCCGTGATGGATGGCAACAACGCCGCTTCATCATATGTACGTAGCGGCGTCACCTTCTACGTGGACGGTGTCAACAAGGGGACCGTCACCCACAGCGCACCCGCCCATGCCGACACCGACGACGCTCTGCTCATCGGCGCCACAACATCCAGGGATAGCACTGCCAGCATTCAGCGTTTTAAGGGCCTCATAGACGAGGTCGTCCTATTTGACCGCGCGCTCTCTCGAACCGAGATCCAGAACATGCTGCTGAAGGCCCGCTACAACCCCAACGACTCCTTCGTCCAGGTAGGCGATACGCTGAGCTACACGGCCACGGTGGGCAACAAGCTCTACGACCGCTACGCCCAGGGTCTGTTCTCCCTGGCCGCCACCGATCCGTCGGCCCTGTCCCAGGTCAACGTACCGCCGCGCACCTTCGTCCTGCAGCCCCTGGAACAGACCATGATCTCCGGCACGGTACAGGCGGCTGCCGCTTCATCACATGTACGTAGCGGCGTCACCGCCTCCCGCTCCGTCAGCCTGACCCAGGTGGCCTCCGCCCTCATCACCAACTGGCGCGAGCAGTCCGGCTTCGCCGAGCTGTGGCTCAAGTTGGATGAGGCCGCTTCGCTAACGGGCGGCGTCATCACCTTCACCGACAGTTCTGGTACCATGCCGCCGGCCAATGCTAGCTGCGCCGGCGCCGCCTGCCCCCAGGCCGGGGAATCCGGCTACTTTGACTACGCAGTGAAGTTCGACGGCTCTCAGACCATCAGCCTGGCCAACACGAAGCGGCTGGGCCTGAGAAACAGCAGTTTCTCCGTCTCGGCCTGGATCAAGGGCAGTGATTTCTCCGGCACCAGGACGGTGCTGGGCACAGAGAATTCCGGCTTTGACTATCTCTTCATGGGTGTCAAGTACAATGGTAAGCCCTACATGAAGACCAACCACACCCTGGAGAGCGACGTCAAACTTCAGCCCGAGGTCTGGTATCACGTCGTCTACCGCTACGACAAGGACAAGGACAAGCAAACTATCTTTGTGAACGGCGAGTCTAAGGCCAGCGGTGATGGTGGAGGCGCCTTCGAGCACAAGGTATCCGCTTATCTGGGGAAGACCCCGCCGCACACCGACGGCAGTTACTTCAAGGGCTGGATAGACGACGTGCGCATCTTCAAGCGGGCCCTGACACAGAAGGAGATCCGCGACCTCTTTGAGAGACCGGTCCTCCGCCTGCAGTTCGAAGAACAGAAGCACAACCCCTATGGTGGGGGCACCTATTACGCCGATGCCTCCGGGATGGGCAACTCCGCATCGTGTTCCCGCTGCCCTGACGCCACCGACGGCGTCTTCGGCCAGGGAGCGGCCTACTTCTACGGCGACGACTATCTCACCGTGGATTCCAGCCCCAGCCTGGACCTGAGCGATGGCCAGTTCACCATCGCCGCGTGGCTCTACCCCCAGACCCAGGGTGAACCTGTGGACCCGGACTGCCACTTCAATCAGAAAACCTGGCGCAACATGTACTGGGATGGCGCTCCAGTCAGCGACTGGTGCGTGAACTGGCCCCAGGACTCTATGGACGCCGTGGATTCGCCACGGGGGACGTGGTTCGTGAACCAGTACTGGGATGCATACGGCAAATGGGATCCCTGCATCTCGCAGCGCTGGACGGGGGACTTCCGGTTCCAGTCGGGGACCTACACCTTCTTCTACCGCTTTGGTGGCGGCGCTTACGTGTATGTGGATGGTACAAACATCCTCTCCCTGGGCAATCCCTACCTGCCCTGGGGAACGCCATCGCTCGAGGAGGGCAGCGTGCGCTTCCACGTCTCCAGCGGCGTGCACGAGATCAAGGTGGAGTATTTTGACTGCTACGACGACAATCTGGTCCAGTTCGGGTGGACGCCGCCCCACGTGCAGGGCATCCTGGGCAAGGACACCGGCAAGAACAGCGCCTACCCCACCCTGCAGACGGTGGGCCGCAAGGTGCGGTTTGGCTTCGGCACCGGCAGCGAGTGGGTCGCCGTGACCACCAGCGACCCCGTGCTCACCGCCAATGCCTGGAACCACGTGGTGCTCAGTTTCGGCCCGACCTACAAAGTGGACGGCACCTTTGACCAGAACGTGGCCACGCTCTACGTCAACAACCAGCGGGTGGGCGACTGGGGCGTGGGGAACAGAGAGCCTTCCTCCAGCGCAGACAGCCTCTACGTGGGCCGCTCTAGTTACGAGGGCAAAGTCTACATTGACCGCTTTGAGGTGACCGAAAAGGCCGACGAGTCGCCCCATTGTGAGGTATATCTGACGTGGGGCGGCCACGCTGACGACAAAATATGTACCAGCACGGGCACCGAGCAAAACGATGACTGTACCTGGGACGATCTGGAGGAGGACGACACCGTCGAGGTGAACGTGTCCAAGACGGTCTCCGGGCAGGACATCCTGGAGGCGTGGGAGGACGATCATGGCGCAGAGAAGGGCCACAACTACGGCGACGACCTGCTCTGCAACGTGGGCTCGTCAGCCTGCACCACGGGGCAACAGTTCAGCTACCGTACGCCCAGCATGCCGCTGCACATCTTTGATTGGGAGGGCGATAACAAGAGCACCAACGATGGCCTGGCCGGCGAGGACCAGACGCGCATCAACCTCTACCTGGGCGACAGCAGTCATTGGGCCTACCGCAACCCCTCCATCCCCTTCCACGGCAAGATGGACGAGCTGGTCATCTACAAGCGACCGCTCTCCGCCGACCAGGTGCAAGAGCTGTACCTGTCCTCCGCCACCGCCATGCATCTGCCCCTGGACGACCCGCCGGGCAGCAGCAGCTTTGAGAACGCGGTGGACATCAGTCGGCAGGGCAATGCCTCCTGCACTGCCTCCCCCCTCGCAGGGGGAACTGAGGGGGGTTGCCCGACCTCTGGCGTCAGCGGGCGCATCAACCAGGCCGCCCTCTTCGACGGCGACAACGACGTCCTCAACACCACCCTGACCATAGACCAGTCCAGTGACGAGATTGAGGGCACCACCATGACGGCCTGGGTGTACCCGCAGAGCACCAGCAGCGGCTACCACATGGTGGTCGGCACCGACAACAATGGCTGGGATTGGACCCTGGCGCGGGATGGCGACGACTGGGCGGTCTTCAACGGGACCAACAAAGGCAACACCGGCATCAGCGTGGACGTGAACCAGTGGCAGCACATTGCGGCGGTCTTCATCCCTGGCCAGGGCACGCGGTTCTACAAGAATGGCAGCCTGGCCAAGACCGACTCTACCATTGGCTATGACAGCAGCACCGGCGCCGTGGCCATCGGCAACAAATCGAGCGGCGGGGACTACTACTTCGACGGCGTCATAGACGACGTGCGCATCTTCAGCAGGCCCCTCTCCGATGATGACATCATGACCGTCTACAAGCTCGCACCGGTCTTCCAGATGCACCTGGACGAGCAGCAGCGTGCTGACACCTTCACCGACGTTGCGGGTGGCAACAATGGCACGTGCAGTGGTGGAGTCTGCCCCCAGGCCGGCACCCAGGGCCAGGTAAGCCTGGCGGCGGAGTTCAATGGCCGGGCCGATGGCGTGGACGACGTCATCACCGTCCCCGACAATGCGGCCCTGGACCTGACGAACTTCACCGTTGGCGCCTGGGTCATGCCCACGGCCATCATCAACGCGCACGCACAAAAGCTGGTCAGCAAGGGCGGCAATTACGCGCTCACCATCCCTGCCGGCGGCATGGTGGCCACCCTGGAGACCTCTCTTGCCCGTCCAGGCTATGGATGCTCATGGCCCGTTGAGGAGGTGGTGCAGAGCACGGCGCCTCTGATCCAGAACGCCTGGAACCACGTCATGGGCACCTACGATGGGCAAGCGCTGAAGATCTACGTGAATGGCTACGAGCAGGGCAGCGAATCCGTGAGTGGTGATGCCTGCCCGAACAGCAATTCCCTGCGGATTGGCGGCCTGTTTGCCGGCCGCCTGGACGAGGGCACGCTCTACGACCGTGCCCTCTCCGCCTCCGAAGTGCGGGACATCTTCCTGTACCAGGGCAAGCTGGTAGAGGAGCGCCGCAGCCAGACCATCACCATAGACGACGACCCGCCTGTCTCTACCCTGCGCTCCTACACTGCCGACTTCCCCTACCTGGCCAACCAGGACGTGGTCATGCACGTGGAGGCCAAAGATCCCACCTCCGGCGTGTCGCTGGTGGAGTTGAGCATCAATGGGACGTGGGGCAGCCCGCCCAACCGCATGGATGTCCCGCCCTGCAGGGACGCTGCCGCTTCGCTAACGGGGGCCGCTTCGCTAACGGGCGGCACCGCCTGGTGCCTCACCTTTGACCCCACCCAGTTGGGTGGTGAGGGCACTTACAACCTCCGTACCCGCGCCACGGACCGGGTGGGCAACCGCGAGACGCCGTCCGGCACCTATACCATCTACGTGGACGATACCCCGCCGACAGTGAGCACCTCCCTGTCCGATGGAACACTGGTCGCCGCCTCGCTGCATTCCACCCTGCAGAACACCTGGCTGGTGCCCCTGAGCGGCACGGCGCAAGACCCGGTCATCCAGGGATCAGGCGGCGTAGCCGGTAGCGGAGTCGCATCCGACGGCGTCTGGGTAACGCTGCTGGATCCCCAGGGCGAAGTTGCGGGCCGGGGGGCTCAGAAAGCGACGCTCACAGATAGCACCTGGGCCGTGGATTACCTCTTCATGGGGGCTATGCCCACCGGGCGGTACACCATCACCGTCCAGGCCAGGGACAAAGTGGGCAATGAGAGCACCACAACGCTGGGAACCATCCAGGTGGATGCCACCGCCTCCAGCGCCGATTTCAACGCCAGCAACGTCCCCACCACCACCATCACCAGCGCCATCCCCATCAGCGGCATCGTCAGCGAGCTGCCGGCCTTGAAGGGCACGCTGCTGCGCCTGCACCTGGAAGAGGACGCCGGAGCCACCTCCTTCTACGACAGTTCCGGCCTGAAGCACCACGGCGACTGCACCGGCGGTACGTGTCCCACGGCTGGGGTGGATGGCAAATATGGCCGCGCTCTGCAATTTGATGGCACGGACAGGTTCCTGCGCATTCCCCACAGCGAGATCAACGAACTCAGCAGCGACCCTTCGACAGCCCTTCGACGGAGCTCAGGACAGGGCTCAGGGCATGGCTTCAGCGTGGCCGCCTGGATCAACCCCTCCCAGTTGTCCGGCGGTCAGAGGATCGTGGCCACGGCCAGGACGAACAGCAACAACGGCTTCGGCTTCGGCACCGTGGACACGGATTTGCTCTTCACGACCTTTGGGGTGAACAACTACCGTCTCACGGGGGTCGGGCTGCAAACCAACCGCTGGACCCACGTGGCTGCCGTCATGGATAGCGACAACGCCGCTTCATTAGATGTACGTAGCGGCGTCACTTTCTACGTGGACGGAGTGGACAGGGGCACCATCACCCATACTGCTCCCCCCGAGGCCGACACCGACGATGTGCTGCTCATCGGAGCGACCACGGAGGCTGGCAGTGGCAGCATCACTGCGCGCTTCAACGGCCTGATTGACGAGGTGACGGTCTTGGACCGCGCACTTTCCGCGGACGAGGTGCGCGCCCTGGCCCAGGCTCAGGCTGCAGGCGTGGACCGCGTGCAGTTCGCCTTCACGCCCAACCTGCCCGGCTCGCCCTTCTACAACGAAACGCCGCCGGCCGGCCAGGTGCTGCACCTGCCTCTGGACGACCAGGCCGATGAGAACGGCACCCTGGAGTTCCGCGACGTCTCCGGCCACGAGCACAGCGGCTCCTGCTCCGGCGAAACCTGCCCCACCCACAGCCAGTCCGGCCGGGTGGGCAACGCCGCCCGCTTCGACGGCCTGAACGATTACATCTCCATCGCCGACAGCCCGGCTCTGGACTTGAGCGGCGGCAACTTCACCGAGGCCGCCTGGGTCTTCCCCACCATCCAGGACAATAGGTATCACGGCATCCTGGGCTACCAGCCCGCCGGGCGCATTGCCCAGCGGTATCCTGGCCTGTGGGTGTACCAGCGCACCAAGATCCACGCCGGCTTTGGCGACGGCAGCAACTGGAACTGGTTTACCACCGGCGACGTCCTGACCGAGAACGCCTGGAATCACGTGGCCGCCACCTTTGACGGCACAACTTACAAGGTGTACGTCAACGGGGCAGAGGTCCACTCCACCACGGCTCTGGCCGGCAAGAAGCCGTACCCCAACGCCCGTGTGGACGTTGGCCGGGCAGACAAGTACTTTGACGGTCGCCTGGACGATGTACGCATCTTCAACCGCGCCCTCTCTGCCGCCGAGATCCGCTCGCTCTACCTGGGCGCCGGGACGGTGCTGGAGTTGCCCTTTGATGAGACCTGGGCCATGGATGGCGACACCCTGGCCGATGCTTCTGCCTGGGGGCACAACAGCACGCTGCACACTAACGATGCCGTCAACAAGGCCGTCTCCGGCACAGTGGGCGCGCACGCCCTGCAGTTTGACGGCCTGGACGATGTCGTCTCCGTGCCCGACACCCCTGGGCTGGACCTGGATGCCTTCAGCGTGGGCATGTGGGTCTTCCCCACGCGATTCTCGGGGGTACAACGGTTGGCTGTGAAGGAAAGCAGCGCCGGCGGGCAACAGAACTTCGGGCTCGTCCTCTGGGGCTCCGGGTATGTTCGCTTCTCGTTCTACGGAGGCGATTGCACCACGCCCCACGACTACATTACCGGTGGTCAAGCGCTGAGCCGGAACCAGTGGAACCACGTGATGATGACCTACGATGGGTCCAGGTTCAACCTGTACGTGGACGGCGAACTGGATACCTTTGGGTGGGTTACCAGCTCTGTGTGCCACAATGACGGGCCGGTCGAGATCGGGCGCGCGTTCGCCGGCCGCCTGGACGACGTGCGCATCTACGGCCGGGCGCTTTCGGATCTGGAAGTGAAGGCCCTCTACCAGAGCGCGTGGCAGGCGGCGGTGTTAGACCTGTCAGGTTTTGGAAACCTGACAGGTCTGGCCGCAGGTGTGAATCAGACTACCTGGAACGCCCAGGTGCTGGATGGCCTGGAAGGCAACTACCGGCTGGACCTGCGCGGTTGGGACGCCAGCGGCCTGCCCGACAACTCCGGCCAGAGCCAGGGCGTCTGGGATGGCGCGGTGGATACCCTGGCCCCACGGATCAGCCTGACCAGACAGACAGTGGGCGACGACTATCGTTTCACCACCGTGGCCCAGGACTTCAACCTGACCGAGGAAGGCTTCAGGTCCCCCTGTGGCGGATCGGAGGGGATCACTGAGCGGGAGTACTACCAGTCGCCCTGGTACCTGGCTGCCTCCGGTCAGACCACCTCTACCCTGGGCGCCCAGAGGCTGTACCAACTGATCGCCGAGTGCGATGTCCCTACCTCAGAAATACCTGGCGAGATCGGCTCTTACAACACGCCCGGCCTGGCCCTAAGCGTGGCCATCTCCGGCACGCTGGCCTACATCGCCGACGACGCGGCCGGCTTGCAGATCCTTGACATCGCTGATCCTACTCACCCAACACTAGTGGGTGGTATCAACCCAGGGGGATATGCCAACGGCGTCGCTATCGCGGCTGCCCCGCAGATGTCACCGTATGACCTGTCGGTGTACACCTGGGGACCCGGGGCCAGCACGATGACCACTGCGGACTGGTGGAATTTCCCAATTGATGTGCCTGACATGGGATCTGTTATGGATGTCAAAGTGCGGGTGCGCCTTGGTCCTGCTGCTGGCGCTCCGGGGGATCTGAACGTGTATCTGCGGGCACCTGATGAAACGGAAGTCCTGCTGCACAGCGCCGACTCGAACACAGCCTATGGCAGTGGTGCTACAGACTGTGACCCGTGTAACATGGTGGCGTTCAACGACGCGGCGGCTCAGTCCATCACCGAGGGGGCGTCGCCTTTCGTCGGCTCGTTCCGCCCCGAGGAGAGCCTGTCGGCCTTCGACGGGCGCAACACGGCGGGTCAATGGATGCTGCGCTTCCACGTCACTAGCCCCGGCAGCACGCTGTACTGCTGGCAGTTGGAGATCTTGCGCGACTCCTCCACCACCCCGACGCCCACGAGTACGCCTACTCACACGCCGACGCCCACCGACACGCCCACACCCACCCCCACGGACACGCCCACGCCCACCGACACGCCTACCAGCACGCCGATGCCGACGGACACGCCAACAGCCACGCCCACCACGCCGCCTGCCGAGTTGCCCGATCTCATCGTGGAGAACATCACCGTGGATCCACCGAATCCTGACGTGAACCAGTCCTTCGTCGTCACCGTGACCATCAAGAACCAGGGCGGAGGTGACGCAGGAGCATTTGACACCACGTTTTACTTCGACAACGTGCCATCGCCCTGTGACGAGGGGGCTCCTGATTGGTATTTCGTGCAAACCGACTCCCTGGCGGCAGGAGCCTCTACCGATCTGGCGCTTACCTACCCCGGCTTTGACAGCGCGGGTCAGCACAACATCTACGCCCAGGCAGATGGTGCGTGCGGCGTCGAGGAAGCCGACGAAGACAACAACATCCACGGCCCTGTGAATGTCACAGTCGGCCCTGACCTCATCGTGGAGAACATGGTGGCGGACCCGGCGTCGCCAGGGGTGGGCGAGTCCTTCGTCGTCACCGTGACCATCAAGAACCAGGGCGGAGGTGAGGCCTGGGAAATTGATACGGCTGTTTATTCTGATACTATGCCAGAAGGGTGTGATGAAGGTTTCGGTAGCTGGGCTTTTGCTTACACCGAATCTCTGGTTGCCGGAGCCTCTGATACCCTGACGTTTAACCACGACGGCTTTGACAGCGCGGGGGAACACACTATCTATGCCCAGGTGGATATTGCGTGCGTCGTCGCGGAAGCAGACGAAGACAACAACATCTACGGTCCCTTGAACGTCACCGTCGGCGGCGGGGGCGGCACGTCCGAGTTGGCCGCGAACGGGATGCTAACACTGGCCGAGACGCCGACACCGACTGAGACGCCTACGGCCACTCCAACCAATGCAGCTATCGCTGCGCCGACAGCAACACCTGCGGATGCAACCAAACCGACTCAGACGCCCACGCCCACCGACACGCCAACCGCCACACCGGTTTCCAGGCCCGATCTCATCGTTCAGAGCATCGCGACGGACCCCGCGTCCCCAGGCACGAGCCAACCCTTCAACATCGCTGTGACCGTCAAGAACCAGGGCGGTGACAGCGCAAGGCCCCTTGGCATCGGCGTATTTCTTGATCAGGCGCCGTCTGGGGGAGGCCAGGACATCCCCTGGGCTATGGACATGATCTCTCTGGCGGCCGGCGAGTCCGCTACTGTGACGTTTATCCACCCCGGCCTGAGCAGTGCCGGCCTACATTCCATCTACGCCATGGTGGATGTGTGGCGTGTGGGAGACGAAACAAACGAGGACAACAACATCTCCGCCCCTGTGACTGTCACGGTCGGCGAGGCCGGCCGCCTGGCGGAGACCTCACCGGCCAGGATCAGCGCATCGGCAGGGGACACCTACGCCTACATCGCTGATGGATCCACCATCCTGCGGGTGGTGGACGTCACCGATCCCGCCGACCCACAACTGGTGAGTGCTTACAACGTGCCTGGTGTTGGCAAGGACATCGCCTTGTCCGGGAACTACGCATACGTGGCCGCCGGCACTGCTGGCCTGCGCGTGCTGGACGTTTCCTACACTCCTCCCGTAGAAGTGGGCGCCTACGACACCCCAGGGTACGCCCAGGGCATTGTCCTCTCCGGCACGCTGGCCTACCTGGCCGATGGCGAGGCCGGCCTGCAAGTGCTGAATATCGCCAATCCCGTCTGTCCCCGCCCTGTGGGCGTCTACGATACGCCGGGGACTGCTTATGGCGTGGCCATCTCTGGCACTCCTTCGGCAGGCTCAGGACAGGCCATCGCCTACGTCGCCGATGGGGGGCAAGGCCTGCGGGTGATAGACGTTTCCAATCCCGCTTCTCCCACGGAGATAGGCCACTACATTCCGTCGGCACGCTGGGCCAATGCCGTAGCCCTTTCTGGCAGCTACGCCTACCTGGCCGGCTACGGCCTCTCCATCGTGGATGTCTCCAACCCCAGCAACCCGCAGCTCGTGCGCTTGATCGTTACACCGCCAGGGCTGCGCTATGGCGTCGCCTTGCAGGATGTGGCCTCCGCCGGTGATCCTTCGGCAGCCCTTCGACAAGCTCAGGATGACAGCTCAGGACAAGGCTACGCCTACGTAGCCGCCTATGACTGGGGCCTGCGGGTGGTCAACCCCGGCAGCGTGGATCCCTACGCCACAGCCTATGACACCGCTGGACACTGCACCACAGTACCAGCCAGCATCCAGCAGGGATCAGGGACTGGGGAGCAGTCGGCAGTCATCGGTCGGAGCGGGCAAACAGGCAACTTGCAACAGGGGCCTGAACCCGCCATCTCTATATTGAACGTCCCGCCCGTGTTGGCCAGCACTGCCCCCATCTCCGTCACCGGTTACGTGTCCACCACCGTATCTTCCTTGCAGGCCCTGACCGTCACTGTGGATAGCACCATCATTTACACCGACACCTGGGCCAACGGCGCGGTCACCGAAACCCTCTGGGCCACCACCTGGCAACCGGCCGGCGAAGGCGTGTACGGGCTCCAGGCCACCGCCACCGATTGGGACGGCCACAGCGCCAGCGAAACCGTCACCACGACGGTTGACCTGCTGCCGCCGGCCATCGTCATCTCCCCCACCCTGCTCACCGGTGCACACTACCATCAGCCCAGGAGGCTCGATGTCACTGGACTGGTCACTGACACTGGCGGCGTGGCGAACGTCGAGGCCGCTGCGGCGGGGAACACCCTCGTTGCTGCCACCTTCTCCCTGGTGGGGACAGGGGCCGGCGGTGAGAGCGTGTACGCATGGCGCCTGCCCTGGTATCTGCAGCCGGGCCCCTTGCCGGATGGCGTGGCCTATACCGTCACCGCCAAAGCCACCGACATCGCCGGCCGCACCACCCAGGTCACCGAAACGGTCACTGTGGACGTAGTGCCCTCCGCACCCGTCACCCTGACCGTGAGCAGCGGCGGCAACGATCTGGCACCCTTCGAGAGCGTGACCGACACCGCCCCCACCCTGACCCTGGAATGGACCGCCAGCAGCGACGGCAGTGGCCTGGGCGACTATACCGTGCGCTGGACGGCCCAGACCACCGGCACCGTGGCTGCCGAGTTCTCCGAAACCGTGCCCACTGGCAGCCCGCGCCTGTCGAGCTTCGCTCCCGCCGAGGGCCTGCGGGTGATGGCCGAGCTGGCCAGCCAGGACATCTACGGCCAGCAGCGCGGCCAGTCCTTCGGCCCGGTCTACGCCGACAGCCCGCTCACGCCCGACTACGTGTGGCTCGACACTGTAGGGCAAATTGCCAATTTGCCCTACGACGGCTGGATGGACAGTGGCTGCACCCTGATCGGCGTAGATCGCCGCGTCAGCCAGAACACCCACGGCCGGGCAGCCCTCAGCGTGGAGCAGCGGTTCTACGCCACCTGGAATGTGGAGGCTCTGCGCCTGGCCTGGACTGGCGCCAACTGGACCACCCCTTCGGCAGGCTCAGGACAGGGCGACGGCGACCTGTTCATCTATCTGGATACGCAGCCCGGTGGCACGAACCAGGTGTTCGATCCCTACACGACCTCCGGCACCGTGATCTACCTGCCGGGCAAAACGCCGAGCGGGGAAGAGCCGGACGCCATGAAAGCCGACTACCTGGTTTGGGCGCAAGATTCTGGAACAGCCACCCTGCTGCACTGGGATGGCAGCACCTGGACCCTCGTCACGGCGCTGTCGCCTGAGCAGTACCAGTTCCATCCCGCTTTGAACGATGGGCAGACCGACCTCTACCTGCCCTTCGATCTGATCGGTCTCGCCGGCGGTGGGAGCCTGGACCTGCTGGCCTTCGCCAGCGAAGACCCTTCGGCAGCCCTTCGACCAGGCTCAGGACAAGGCTCAGGGCTGCGCCTGTGGGCGGTGATGCCCAACGCCAACCCGCTGAACAGCGCCCTCGTGGTCGAGACGGCAGCCTTCGCCGGCGAGACCCAGGAATTCGCCCTCAGCCGCCGCTATCACTGGGACAGCCTGAGCGCTGGCCTCTGTCCCAACGGCAGCGACGGCATCACCACGAAATACCTGGACACCGATGTACAGGTGCGCATCTCCGCCGAGCCGGTCGGCACCGCCTACAGCTTCCTGGGGGACGACCTGTTCTGGCTGTGGGACCTGCTGTTCGGCGCCAAACCAGCCGACGTCACCTCGTTCTTCGACTTCATGACCACCGACCACCCGAAGGTGGGCCCCGGCCAGGTCATCAGCTACACCGTCCACTATGACAACCAGGGCACCGACACGGCTACTGGCGTCTATGTAGACCTCTCAGCGCACGAAGCATTGCGCTTGGTCGGTGGACAGCAGGTGCCACTGGGTGACATCGGGCCGGGTGAATCGGGCACAGCGGTTTTCTTCGGCCAGGTTGACACCGGCCTGAGCGCCCTGCCCTGGGCAACCTTGGAAGCGCTGGTCTACGACGACGCCCACGGCCCATCCGGACCGCCGCTGGACTGGATATGGATTGACCACCAGGTGGACCCCGGCCCGCCCGAATTCTTCGACATTCAGTGGCCCACCTATCTGATCGGCGCGGGAATCAATAACGTGTCCGGCTACGCCTACGACGATTCCGGCGTGCCGTTGATCACCATGCACATCAACGGAGGTCCGATCCCGCTCCTCTGCCCGGACACCACGCCCCAGGATGGCCGGTGGTCGTGTGTCTGGGACACGACGGGCAGCAACCACGGCGATGTGTTCAACGTGCAGCTCCAGGCCACAGATGGTTCTGGGCAACCCAGTGGGTTGAGCAAAGAGCAGACCTTCGTGGTAGATACCGTAGCGCCCACTGTCACGCTGGACGTGACCGCCACGGGTTTCTTCTCCGGCAGCCTGCTGCCGGACAGCGCCTTCACCCTCATCGGCGACGTGTTCGATGATGGCGGCGTCGCGGGGGTGGACGTTTGTGTAGACGGTGCCTGCGGGCGAGCCACCCTGCGGTTGGACGCGGCAGAATCGGTGACAACCTACGACGACGTGGCGGACCCGCCCGAAGCCATTGACGTCAGTACGGGCTGCGGAGGCAGCGAAATCGTGCGCACCTTCACCGTGGCCGAGGACTTCGTCATCGGCCAGGTGGGCCTGGGCTTCGTGGCCGAACATCCCCACCGCGACGACATCCAGGTCGAGCTGGAATCGCCCGACGGAACCAGAGTGCGAGTGCTGTACGACGACGGCATCTCCGGCACTCGGTTCCAGAACTACGACGTCTTCCTGGATGATACCGCGCCCACCGGACTGGCCGATGCCCAGAACGATCACGACTCGACAGCCCCGTACTACGAGCACTGGCTGCGGCCCTACCAGCCGCTGCAGGCTTTCCGGGGCGAGACTTCGAAGGGCGACTGGACGCTGCACATCTGCGACCTCGACCCGTCGGAAAACGATGGCCTCTACCATCGCAGCCGCCTGGTGCTGACGCCACAGCACACCGCCGCTCTCAGTGGAGAGTGGTCGTACAGGGTGTCCATTCCCGACAAGGAGGACTACGTCCAGCACACGCTATCGGTCTACGGTGAGGACGTGGTGGGCAACCGCACCGAGCCGCCGTTGGAGGTGAGCGTCATCGTGGACAACGTGGCGCCAGTGATCACGGTGACCGAGGCGGTCACTCAGGTCTGGTGGGGCAGCACCGAAACCATACTGAGCGGCACGGTCAGCGATGGTGGGCAGGTGAGCACGGCGTTTGTTTACATCCAGGATCCGACGGGCAGGATCTATAGTGAGATGGTGACACTAGAGGGAGACACGTGGCGGTACGACCTGCGAGCCTGGCTTGTGGGGCGCTATACCCTGTGGGTCATCGTCGGTGACCTGGCGGGAAATGCGAGCATAGCAGGGCCTTATGCGGTGGATTCGACCTGCATCGCCGCCGACCTCTCGGCTGCCCTGGTCACGGCCGAGCCTGCCGCTGGCACGCCCTTCTCCGTCACCCTGACAGCGGTAGTGAGCAACACCGGCAGCGTCGAGATACCCGCTGGCCTGCCAGTAGGTTTCTACGTCGGAGACATGCGCATCGGGGCGGCAACCACCGCCCAGGCTTTGGGCCCCGGCCAGTTCGAGACGATGGTCGTTACCTGGGAGAATAGCTACCGTGGTGACCACGCCATCGGCATTGTTCCCAATGACGTGGAGACCGACATCAGCCCCCTGCATATATGCAGCATGCAGGCCACCGCACAGCAGACCATCTCCATTCTGGACGTGCCACTGGTCGAGTCGTGGAATCTGGTGTCAACCTACGTCAACCCCTTCAATACGGACACCAGCGTCGTGCAGCGCCCCATCGAAGGGCAGTACGTGGTCATCCACGGCTTCGACGGCGGCGCACAGTCGTACTATCCGGATTTGCCGCCTGGGGTGAACACGTTGAAGGAGGTGGATGCGGAACATGGGTATTGGGTCAAGGCAGTTGACAGTGATCAGTTATCAGTGATAGGCCAAACGAGTTTGGCACGTGATCAGTCCGCTGCGGCGGAGGATGAGGATGAGGAAGGCGCGGCGGCAACGCTGCGAATCGTGGGCGAGAAGTTCGCTGAAGATCAGACTATTGAGCTTGATAACGGCTGGAACCTGGTGAGTTTCCTGCCACGCCAGCCGCTGGCTGTGCCCGAAGCGCTGCAGAGCATTGACGGCCAGTACACGGCGGTGCTGGGGTACGACCAGGGCGCGTTGTCCTACTATCCCGACATAGATCCCAGCTTCAACACCCTGCGTGGGATGGAGCCCCTGTTCGGCTACTGGATCAGGATGAGCCAGGCTGGCACGCTACAATATCCCACAACGACGGGAGATCAGATATTGAATATTGGATACTCTCGGTCCCCAACAGCCAATACCCAATATCCAATATCCAATATCCGCCAGGTGGAGCGCAGAGCTGGCGTGACCCCCACCCACACCTGGGTCAACTTCTACGGTACGGCGCACAGAGAAGATGGGGCGCCGCTGCCCGTGGGGACTACAGTGCAAGCACTGGATCCCGACGGCGTGGTGTGCGGAGCCACGGTGGTCACCATTGAGAAACAGTATGGCCTGCTGGCCTGCTATGGCGACGACCCAACCACGGCGGAGGATGAGGGCGCCCAGCCCGGGGACACGATCCAGTTGTTGGCGGATGGCCAGGTACTCGGCATGGGCACATGGACAGCCCACGGTTACCGCCAGTGGAGGCCGCTGGGGAAAGTAGACCTGTGGCAATTGTACCTGCCTCTGATAAGAAAGGGGAATAGATAGAAGGAGTTTTTGAAGCGAGATCCAAATCATCCTTGACAGAAACCAGTGGACGTGCTAGAATAATCCAGACGATTCGCAGAGAAAGAACCACCTATGGGAGGAACATGCCATGAAAACGCGCACTGTAGCACGGACCATCGCATTCATTAGTCTATTCGCGCTTACCCTGGCGCCGGCCTACAGTTCGGTCCGGGCCGATCCAATGAACCCCGGACCTGAGTGGGTCGATTTCTTCAGCGCCAATACTACATTCCTTGGTCAGTCTGTCCCGGTGGGTGCCGTGATCGCTGCCTTTGATCCCCAGGGCGTGCAGTGCATTGACTTCGTCGTTACCCAGAAAGGCCAATACGGCGTCATGGCCTGCTACCGCGACGACGACACGACCCCTGAGGATGACGGGGCCGACCCAGGGGACGAGATCAGCTTCACCATCAACGGTCTGCCGGCCACTGCGGTGCCCATCAGCCTCAATGACAATCCTGTTCCACCATCAACTAGGGTCACCTGGACGAAGTTCGGCGATCGGTGGGAGGTTGATCTGCGCGTACCTGATAGTGACGGTGACGGTGTTTTCGACGGTGGGGACAACTGTCCCTTGGTGCCGAATTCCAACCAAACCGACAGTGACGGCGATGGGGTGGGTAACGCCTGCGAGCCTGATGATGACAACGATGGGGTGCTCGACGCTGACGACAACTGCCCCTTCACCTATAACCCCGACCAGGCAGACCGCGACGGCGACGGGGTAGGCGACGCTTGCACACCAGTGGGCGGGGTCATCGTGCCGGTGAACAGGCTGGAGCTGTTGGCCGTTCGACCCTTCGACTGGACTCAGGGCAAGCTTGGCTCAGGACAGGCCCTGTGGCTGGGGCTGGCGGCTCTGATTTCGCTCACGGCTCTGGGGGTTGCGCTGGTCAGGAGGAGGCACTGAAAGCAGCACAGGCGTTTTCGCAAGTGATCATTGATGGCGTGGCCGAGCCGATCATGGTGATAGGCACAGATTATCGGGTAGAGTTGATGAATCGAGCGGCGCGCGAGTTTTCGTCTGGAGGCGCCGGGGCATTAGAATCCTTGCCATGCTATCAGATTCTCCACCAACGCGAGACACCTTGCGACGGAGTAGCCCCTTGCCCACTGGAACAGGTACGCGAGTCGGGTCAGCCGGTCACAGTGGCGCACGAGCACTACCGGGCAGACGGAGAGCGGCGACTCGTCGAGATCGTCGCTTCGCCATTATGGGGGGAGGACGGCGCTCTTCAGGGAATCATCGAGTCTATACGCGACATCACCGAGCGCAGACGCGCGAAGGAGACGCTGCAAGAAGCCCACGACGAGTTGGAGCGACGGGTAGAGGAGCGTACGGCCGAACTAGTGCAGGCGAACGAGCAACTGGAGCAGGTAATAGAAGAGCGTCAGCGAGCGGCGGAGGCGCTGCAAGAGAGCCAGGAGCGCTTCCGCAACCTGTTCGAGCATGCGCCGCTGTGCGTCTTTGAGGTAGATCTCACGCAAACGCCGCCTACCATCCTGCAGGCCAGTCGCCGGGCCGAGCAGGTCTATGGCTGGTCATCCGAGGAGTTCGTGTCCGCTCCGACAGACAGAATCATCCCCCCCGAGGCCACACCAAAGCTGGCGCGGATGGTGGAAGCGGTGAGGGCCGGTAGCCCCATCACTGTAGAATCGGTTAACCTGCGCCGCGACGGGTCGGCCTTTCCCGTCCGCATCAGCGCCGCATCGGAGCGAAATTCAGATCTGAGCCGGGTTATCCTCACTGTCGAGGACATCACGATGGAAAAGGAACGCCGTTCCGAAGAAGAAGCTATCGCCGAAGAGCGCCGCCGCATCGCGCGCGAAATCCACGACGGACTGGCCCAGGACCTGGGGGCGCTGCGCTTGAGAACGCGGTTATGGTATGATTTGATAGACCAAAACCCGGCCCAGATGCGCGCTGAACTGGACGCTATGCGGGAGCTTCTAAGCGAAAACATTCGTGAGGTACGACGCTCCGTTTTCGCACTGCGACCGGTAGCCCTGGATGAACTGGGCTTTTACCCGGCCCTCAATCGGTTTCTCGACGAGTTTGGGGAACAGCACCAGTTGCACATTGACCTGCGCACTTCAGGGCCAGAGGAGCGGTTGCTTCCCCATTTGGAGCCCGTGCTTTTCCGCATCGTCCAGGAAGCGCTGAACAACGTGGGCAAACACGCCCATGCCGGCAAAGTCTCGGTCGAGTTGGACCTGGGAGCGGCCGATGAGGTAGGTTTGAGAATACGGGATAATGGCAGGGGCTTCGACACGGTGAACCTGGATCAGGCTGTTCGAGAGGGGCATCTGGGGCTGAAGCAGATGCGCGAGCGAGTAGTGGATCTGAAGGGAACATTCAAGTTGCGAAGTCAAGCGGGCAGCGGGACAGAGATTCGTGTTGTCCTGCCCATGCCATAACGCGGCTATTGGAGGTTCACTTGTCGCCCATCCGAGTGTTGATCGCTGACGACCATCGGCTTTTTCGCCAGGGCTTGCGTGGGATTTGTGAGACGATGGGCAGGTTCGAGGTGGTGGGAGAAGCGGCCAATGGGCAAGAGGTCGTAGACCTGGCGCGGGAATTGAAGCCTGATGTCGTTTTGATGGACATCCGGATGCCCGTATTGGATGGCGTGCAGGCGACTGGTTTCATCGCTGAACACGCTCCATCGGTAAGGGTTATCATCCTCACGATGTACCGGCAGGAGAGCTATGTTTTCGAGGCTATCAAGGCCGGCGCGCGGGGCTACCTGCTCAAGGACATTGACGAGCAGGAGTTTGTAGAGGCCGTGCGAGCTGTTCATCGAGGCGAGGCACTGATTGACCCTGCTCTGGCGACCCGACTGATCGAGGAGTTTCGCCGCCTCAGTCAACCCCCTTCTGAGGCAGAGAAGACGGAAAGGCTGACCCAGGGAGAGGGGAACAGAAATATTGCCGAACGGCTTGCCATTTCGGAAAGAACCGTAGCCAACCGCCTGAGCGAAATCTACCAGAAATTGCAGGTTAACAATCGCACCCAGGCCGCGCTGCTCGCCCTGCGCCGTGGGTGGGCGAAACTGGATCAGGAGGAGTAGAGGCTTACCGTTGAGACCGGTCTCCGACCGCCTCCTGGCACAAGTAGACAAGTACCCCTTGTTCCGGTAAGAAATTACCTGGTCGGGGGGTATTTTTTCTTTAGAAGTCGGTAATTTCTGCTCTTATCAAACCGGCGTTTTTGTGCCATAATGGATTGAGAGTTTCTCATTCCTTTCGATGGGCGAAGGTCTCCGACCATCTCGATGGACGAAGGTCTCCGACCGAGCTCTCTCCGCCTCGGTCAGAGACCTCAGCGATCAAAACAGACCTCAGCGATCAAAACAGACCTCAGCGATCAAAACAGACCTCAGCGATCAGAAGAGCCGAAGGGGGGACATGAATCATCCAATCAGAGTCCTCATCGTGAACAGGGACCATCTGTTCTGCCGGGCAACGCGCAGGTTACTTGACGGTGCGGACGGCATGACGATTGTGGGCGAGGCGAAAGCAGGACAGCAGGCTATGGATCTGGTCCAGGAACTTCAGCCTGAGGTGATTTTGTGGAGCATAGACAACGTGCCCCCACCAGGTGAAATGGAGGACGATTGGCAAGCCATGGTTCGCATTAGCGAGCTGTATCCTCACAGCAAGATCATTGTACTGGGCACTGACATCCAAGAGCGTCTGGCAATGGAGGCGTTCCGCCACGGCGCCCAGGGCTACCTGGTCCAGGGACACTGCCAGCCGATTGGGCCGACCGACCTGGCTGAGATCGTCCAGGCCATCCACACTGTTAGCCAGGGAGGAACTGTCCTGAGTCCTCGCGTGGCTGGCTGGGTATTGGACGAGATATCTAAGAAGAGATGCATGAAAAGAGCCCCATGAAGCGTTCACGTGCGCTTGTCCCGGCGTTGCTGCTGCTCGCATCGGTGATGATTTCGGCGACCATGACCACGGCCCAGGAGCCGACATCCCCCATCGCCAATACGGGCGACTCCACTGCCGAGACCTCCAACGGTGCAGTGGTCCGTGCCGGCAGCGGAGTGATCCTGCAAGATGGGGGAACCGTCACGCTGCCGGTTGATGCCATCAATGTGCAGCGCCTCATGGTGGCGACGGTCGTCGTTGGCTATGACCCAGGCGTGCTCCAGGTCGCCGGGTATCAGCGCAACCCCGCTTTCGACATCGGGATGTTCAACACGCAGTACGATCGCGACGACGATGGCGTGCCAGATGCGGTGAGGTTCGCTGTGGGCTCGATGGAGCCAGACGGGCTGAGCCCAGCGGAGGGGGCGCCGCTTAACCTGGCCGATATCACCTGGGCGGTGGTCGGGCGACCTGATGTCGGGATCACCATCACGCCAGTGGAGGTGTTGACGTTCACCGACCCAGATGCAATTCCCATCAGCGTGTCGGCGGAGAACGGGCAGGTCACGATCGGGACCGCCTGCGTGAGGGTCCATCACATCATGGCCGTGATCGCACACTGGGGCCAGCCCGCCAGTGGCGGCAACGAGCACTACGACTTGGTCCCTGATGGGATCATTGACATTCAGGATGCTGTGGCCCTGGCCCAGAACTGGCGGGACGCGTGGCCATAAGTCAGTGCAAGCAGGTGATAGGTTACCGTGTTAGAGGATAGCGGGACATTCAATGTTCCACCGGAACGATCGTCCACAGTTGCGTAGGTTAGTGCAGATCGCGCATGGGATTGGCCTGGCGTTGCTACTGCTCGCAGGGGTAGAGACCCTGTGGCAACCCTCCACTGCCAACGCTTCTCGCGCGGTGCTCGACGGTGCGGTGGTCCGCGCGGGCAGCGGGGTGATCCTGCAAGATGGGGGAACCATCACGCTGCCGGTCGAGGCCATCGGGGTGCAGAACCTGGGCGCGGCGACGGTCATGGTCGGCCACGACCCGACCGTGCTCCGGGTCGCAGGGTGCCAGCGCGACCCCGCGTTCGACTTCGGAATGTGCAACCCACAGTTCGATCGCGACGACGACGGCCTGCCCGATGCGGTACGCTTTAACGTGGTCTCACTGGAGGGGCTGAGCACAGTGGAGGAGGCCCCGCTCAACCTTGCCGATATCACGTGGACGGTGGTCGGGGAACCTGATGTCGGGACCGTCACCACGCTGGAGGTGGAGGTCTTGACCTTCAGCGACTCGGGTACGATTCCCATCAGCGTGTCGGCGGAGAACGGGCAAGTCACGGTCGTGACCGCCTGCTTAGGTGATCTGGACAGCGACGGCGACGTGGACGTGGCCGATGTCATGATGGTAGCCAGCAAATGGAGCTGCCAGCTTGGGGATGAATGTTACGATGCCCACTGCGACCTCGATGGCGACGGTGACATTGACATCGCGGACATCATGCAAGTGGCAGCTCACTGGGGAGAGCGCTGTTCTCCATAGAGGACCAATGGCTAGTTTCCAAATAAAGGAGGACACACAATGAACAAACACAGGACAGTCAAGCTAAGCATCGTTCTCGTGACGGCGATGATGGCCTTCTTTTTTCTCCGAGCCTCGGCCGGACAGGCCGAAGGAGCAAGAGGCGTCCTGCGCCAGTTGACGGGCATGGTTGTGCCAAGGTTAGACCGCGCCAACCGCCAGTTGACGGGCGTGGCTGCGCCAGCGTCGGACCGCGCCCTACCTGCGACGCCACGTGTTGTCCCGTTGTCTGGCGATCACGCTGCGATGGCCAGCCTCGCTTCCGCCGGCCAGGTGGTCACGCAGACCTTCACGCTGAGCGCCGGCTGGAACACCATCTACCTGGAGGTCGAGCCCACCAACCCCTCGCCTCTGGTTGGCGTTGGATTGCTGTTCAGCATGGGGTGGTCGTCCCAGCTCGAGAACGATCTGGATGCGGGCACACTCCCGGACGCCCTTCGACAGGAATTCGAAAACAACGGGATCATACTCTCTGACCGTATCTCCCTGACCAAACCAGAGGACGACTATTGGGTGATATCCGATGACGGGGAGACGATTTCGTACGCCGTTTTCAGAGAAGTCGAAAACGGGGAGAGCGTGCTCAATGTGTACAGCGCTGCCCTTTACGAGCAGTCTACCATTGAGGCGGTCTTTGGCACCCTGGCCTGTGCCAACCCCTGCCTGGAAAGCGTCTGGAAGTGGAACGTGCCGCAGTCCACGATGGACTACATCATTGATCCCGCCGAGGGTCTGTGGGACGAGCCAGGCTGGAAGCGCTATTTCCCCGAGACGAGCCTGGGCCCGGATGGCCTGTCGCGCGGGTTCCTGACCGACCTGTTGAGCCTGCACGCCAACACGGGCTACCTTGTCAAGCTAAAGGACGATGCTGCCGATGTGGAACTGACAGTGTCCGGCCAACCAGTGGTGCAGAACCACCTGTGGCTCAAGGGGTCGTACAACCTGTCCGGCTTTCCCATCAATCCGGATGCGGCGCCGACGGTGGAGGCGTTCTTCCAAGCCCTGCAAAGCGGCCCCTCGCCCATCACCGAGGTGCGTGCGCTGGGCAGCGACGGCCGCTGGGGTGTGCCACTCTCACCCGGTGATGTGCTGAATCACAGCCAGGCGTACCTGGTGTACTACGACGATCAGGACCCAGACTCGCCAGATGACTACACCGCGCCACTGAACATCGTTGACGGCGTCCTGGACGAGCTTCAGTTCTCGCGTGGCTGGGGCGGGGGAAAGCAGTCCCTGACCATCGAGAACCTGTCCTCCAGCTCCGCGACGGTCACCGTGTCGCTCGTAGATGGGGCCAATGCTGCGGTGGCGCTTCGATATGTGGATGAGTCCACCGACCCCGAGACCCAGGTGGATCTCAGGGCGAACATGGTTGAGATCACACTGGCCGCTGGCGACGCGGAACGCCTGGAGTTCGTGGTACTCTCCACTGAGCAGGCGGGCGATGGAGACGCGCTGCTGGAGCTCTCCTCGGCCGATCTGGGGACGCGGTGGCTGATGCCCGTGTCGGCGGAGAGCGGCTCGCTGGCCGGGCTGTGGGTTGGAGAGGTGATCGTCAACGACGTGAGCCAGGCCCGCCTGGGTGCTACCAACGTCGAGGGCGGCGCACTGACCATCGAGCTGCGGCAGCGCGACGAATCGGGGATCCGCGGGGCGGCTGAGCTGACCGAGATGGTCTCCGGCAACACGGCGTCAGTGGCCATGACGGTCACGCTGGCGCTGCCCGAACCGGAGGGCCTGGTTGTGCCGGAGGTGATCAGCGGGACCGCGCCGTACGTCGGCGGCTTCGTGTTTGAGGACGCGAACCAGAACGGCGAACGGGACTGGGACGAGATGGGATTCGAGGGTGTGGTGGTGACACTGGAGGCCTCCGGCGGCGGGACCGCGCTGAATATGGAGACGGCCGAGGATGGATCATACCTGTTCGAAGGCCTTGATCCGGGCAGCTATACGCTCACTACGAATCCACCGGTCGGCTACACCGCGGCGTTCGATGTGACGCCACCGGTGGACGAGACGGATGCGCCGGAGCCGGCACCCGAGCCCAACATGTGGCCGGTGGAGGTGAGCGTTGATGAGGACGGTGTCACACGCATCGCGTACAACGACGGGACCGCGGACGAAGATTTTCCGCGCTACGACGCTGAGGACTACCGCGTCGAGCCCCTGCTGAACTTCGGCTATGCCAGGGCCTTCGACGCCTCGCTGTGGACCGGCGTGTGCGCTGATCGCCTGGAGAAACTACCGCGAGACCTCGACCCGGTGGTGAACGGGCTGCTGGTCACGGAGGTGGTCAGCGCGTCGCTCAACCCCCCGCCGGGACCCGAGGTGGTTGAGCTGTTGGGTCCCGTGCAGTACGTGATCTACGTGGAAGAGCCAGGGGGCGGGGGTGAGGCCGGCAAGGGGGTGGCCTGCGGCGAGATCGTGGTCGGGGCACCGACGCGCTTCGAGGACGGCCGGGGCAGCCAGTTCACCTTCCGGCTGCTCCTGCGCGTCAAACAGCACGGGGAGAACCTGAGGACGGAGCTGCTGCCCTACTACGCCATAGAGGACGGTCCGCAGGTCAGTTCGGCGGCCTTCAGCATCCAGGAACCAATCACTCGCAGCGGAACGGTGGACTTCGGGGATACGTCGGGACTGCTCGACTTCTTCATCACCATTGACCCCCAGGACCCGCTGAACCCCTACAAGCACAAGTATCAGCCGGATCACGACAACCTGGACGTCAAGTTCAACGAGATTGATCTCGACGCCGTGGCCCCGTACCTGTGGGAGGCCCCGGAGATCCGGCGTCGCATCCAGTTGGAGCTGACTGAGCTGCCGCCGTATTCGGGTGCGGACGTGGAAGAGCTGGCCGCCGAGGTGGACTGGGGTGGCGCGACCTGGGGTGGCCTGTACAATGAAGTGATCAAGGGCATTCACAAGAACGACGTCACGGTGAAGGGCTACTTCGTCATCCGCCACGCGCTGACGGCGGAGGAGTTGGAGGCTCAGGACTATGACTAGTACGCGTGGGCGTAAATCCTTCCCCAGTTAGGCGTTGGGCCAGAGCGCCGGTCGAGTAGGAGCGAAGCGACGTATCGAGACCAAGCGGCTTGTGCAAGGTGCTTTCGTAGGTGGGAAACGCTTGGTTTCGATACACTTCTCCGCTGGCGCTACGAAGTTACTCAACCGGCGCTTGCTCTGCAACTACCGAAGGATTTCCGCCGAGGTGTACTAGTGATCAGTTTCTCATGCCGGGAGCGGCGTCACGGCAGAGGGAAACGGAGTCCCGAACTTGTTCGGGGAGCGCCCTCAACAAGTTGAGAACTCCATTTACAGGGCAGCGATCAGTGATCAGTGTAACTCAAACGTGGAGGGATGAGAGATGAAGACTTCCAGGATTCTGAGGATTCGATATCTCGCGGTGGTGGCGCTGGCGCTGAGCTTGACGCTGGCGAGCGCCGGCAGCACGGTGCCGGCGGCGTTGGGCTACGCAGGTGGGCCGGCTGGGATGGCAGGGCCAGGCACGGCTGTGGCAACGGCCAGGCTGCTGCCCGACGACGGGGATGGTGTGCGCCGAGATAAAGCGCCGCTCAGCCCGGAATCGGTTGGCGAAGCTGCTCTCGCCAGCAATGGCAGTACCTGGACCGTGTGCGCCAGCGGCTGCGACTATACTACTATCCAGGCGGCCATTGATGCGGCGTCCGATGGCGACACCATCAGTATCGCCGCTGGAACTTACCACGAGCACGTGATTGTGAACGAGAGCCTGACCCTGCAAGGGAGCACGACCGGCGACACCATTGTTGACGGATCGAACAGTGGCCGCGTGTTTACCATCGAGGGCGGAAACACAGTGACTCTTGAGAATCTGACCATTACCAATGGCTGGGCTGGCGGCGGCGGTGGCATCGACAACTCCGGCACGCTGACGCTCAACAACAGCACCGTCAGCAACAACTCCGCCCTTTTCATCGGGGGCATCCATAACTCCGGCACGCTGACGCTCAACAACAGCACCGTCAGCAATAACTTCGCCGACGACCTTGTCGGCGGCATCGACAACTCCGGCACGCTGACGCTCAACAACAGCACCGTGAGCAATAACTCCGCCGCCCACATTCACGGCGGCATAGACAACTCCGGCACGCTGATACTCAACGACAGCACCGTCAGCGGCAACTCGGCGCCGGAGCTTGGCGGCATCAACAACTCCGGCACGATGACGGTCACCAACAGCACCGTCAGCAATAACACGTCCTCCGCCGCATCCCCCTGGGGCAAGGGCGGCGGCATCTACAACGAGGGCTCCGGTACGGTGACGCTCAGCAACAGCACCCTCTCCGGCAACTCTGCTGGTGACAGCGGCGGCGGCATCGAAAACTACGGTACGGTGACGCTCACCAACAGCACCCTCTCCGATAACTCAGCCAGCGACAAGGGCGGAGGTATCTACAACAGCGATGGTGGCACGGTGGACGTCAGCAACAGCAACCTCTCCGGCAACAAGGCCGTGGGCGCTGTGGGAGGGGGATCGGGCGGCGCTATCTTCAGCTGGGGGGCCCTGACATTCAACAACAGCACCCTCTCCGGCAACGAAGCCAGCCTCTTTGGCGGCGGCATCTACAACGCGGGTGGCACGGTAACCGTCAGCAACAGTACCCTCTCCGGCAACGTCTCACATTGGTACGGCGGCGGTATCTACAATAGCAACGCTGGCACGGTGGCCGTCAGCAACAGCACCGTCTCCGGCAACGAAGCCGACTCGAACGGCGGCGGCATCTACAACAACAATGGGACCCTGACGCTAAACAACAGCACGGTGAACGGCAACGAAGCCGACCACCGTGGCGGCGGCATCTACGACCCGGCTTACGGACTTCTGCCTCCTAGGGTGAAGAATACCATCATTGCCAACAACGTTGCTCTCGCTTATCCTTCTCACAGCAACTGCTTCTTGGGCGTATTCTTGGGCGTAGACTCCCAGGGTCACAACCTGGACAGCGGCGATCGCTGCGGCTTTGACCAGGGCACCGACCTGATCAACACCGATCCCTTGCTCGGTCCACTACAAGACAACGGCGGCCCCACCTTCACTCAGGCGCTGTTGGAAGGAAGCCCGGCCATTGATGCCGGCTATTGCAATGACATTGATGGTAACCCCGTGCTCACCGACCAGCGCGGCATGCCCCGGCCGCAGGGCAGCGGCTGCGACATCGGTGCCTTTGAGTGGCCCCTTAGAACTGATGTCATCACGGTCGAGATCACCGACGATGAATTCGGCGAGAACGCGGCCGACTGTTCGCTGCGGGAGGCCATTCAGGTAGCCAACACCGATGACTTCTTTGGCGGCTGCCCTATCGCTGCCAACAGCATCATCATCCTGCCTGCTGGCACCTACGAACTTACGATTGCTGGCACCGACGAAGATGACAATGTCACAGGAGACCTGGACATCCTCGGTGACCTCACCATCAACGGTGCCGGAGCGGATACGACGGTCATTGACGCCCAAGGGCTAGACCGCGTGTTGCACGTTCACAGTGGCCGAACCATTGCTATGAACAATGTGACCATCACCGGAGGGCAGACCCTCCCCGGTGGCAACGGCGGGGGTATCCACAACAACGGATCCCTGACGCTGGACAAGAGCACCGTCTGGGACAACGCCACCGGATCGGGAGGCGTTGGCGGCGGCATCTACAACGACGGAGAGCTGACGGTCAAGAGCAGCACCATCTGGGACAACACCAGCGCCACCGGTGGCGGCATCGCGACCGGCAGCACAGTGACGATCATAAACAGCACCATTTCTTCCAATGAAGCTACAGAGGGTGGCGGCATCCACAGCAGTGGTGGGAACACGTCCATTCAGTTCACCACCATTGTGTCTAACACAGGCTCATCAAGTGGCGCCAATGTCCAAAACGACGGTGGGAGTGTCGAGCTATTCGCCACGATCATCGCCGATCCCCAGCCCCAAGGAGCGTCCAACTGCGGCGGTGCGGGTCTGACGTCGGCTGGCGGCTACAATCAGATTAGTGATCTCTCATGTGACCTGCAGAACATTAGCGCAGAGGACCGACAAGACGTCACTATTGAGCTGGCCCCCCTGGCCAATAATGGTGGCCCGACGCTGACGCACAAGCCCGCACCACGCGAAACGGTGGTGGACATCATGCCCAGGAGCGTGTGCGAAGGCCCCTTTCAGAATCTCGGTCTAGACCCCAAGGACCAACGGGGCAAGCCGCGACCCGCCTGGGGTATCCGCCAGGAGGGGGTTATTGTTGTTGAAGACGAGTGGAAGTGTGATGCGGGTGCCGTCGAGTTGGGGGCGGAGGAGCATTACGTCTGTGGCCCGCCACTGCTGATGGGTTGGGACGGGGGGGAGCCTGACTTCGGGGAATTCGGTTTTCGCTGTACACATACGACGGTGCACGACGCCCTCCAGGAAGCCCGGACAGGCGATACCGTCGTTGTTTCGGGCGTGGTAACCGAAACCGTGACCGTGTCCAAGACCGTCACCATTCGCGGACCGGCGATCGAGGAATCCACGCCCGGCACCCACATGGGCATCGTCCAGGCGGCTCTGGATGCGCCAGATGGCGACCAGTCGCCCGGCAGTGTGTTTACCATCATCGCAGGGCCATTGGTCACCATTGAGCACCTGAACATCCGCCACGGGGATGCGGTCCAGGGCGGAGGCATCAACAACGCCGGTGTTCTGACTCTGGAGGGCGTGAGCATCTATGCCAGCCACGCCATCACCGGGGGCGCGGTCTACAACAGTGGTACCCTGAGCGTCACCAACAGCACCATCGTCAGCAACACTGCCAGCAGCGGGGCCGGCATCTACAGTGCCAGCACGGCGACGGTGATGCACGTGACGCTGGCGGATAACGACGGAAGCAACATCCACAACGGTGGCACGGCAGGCTCGGTTGTGGTGTCCGGCACAATCCTCAGTACGCCCAGTTCGGGGGGCAGTCAGTGCTCGGGTGAGGCTGTGACGTCCGACGGCTACAACCTGGTTGACGGTGCATATTGCTTCACGGCGACTGACTTAAGCGACCCGATCGCTGACAATGTCACCGGTGATCCCATGCTCGGTCCGTTGCGCGACAACGGCGGTCCCACCCTCACCCGGGCCATCAGCGCGGACAGCGCGGCGGTTGAGGCCGGGCCGCTTGAGGTTGACTGTGCGGTCGAGACGGACCAGCGGGGCAAGGCGCGCCCGTTCGATATGCCCGGAGGCGGCGGCGCCCGCTGCGACATCGGCGCCGTCGAGTACGGGCCGGACACGTTGACCGTCTGCGAGAACTGTGATCCCGATCCGCAGGAGCTACGCTTCAATGACCTCCAGGAAGCCCTGGACCGCGCCATGGCCGACGATACCATCGCCGTCGAGGCCGGTGCCTACACCGGCAACTTCATCGCCTACAAAGACGTGACGCTGCAACACGCCGGCATAGACGTGGCTACGCTCAGCCAGGACCAGCCCGTGGACGTCAGAGCCATCCTCCAGGCTTCAGAGCGCACCATCCGCGAACAGCACCGCGTGCTGACCGTAACCCAGGCGTCAGGCCTGTCGGGCACGGTGCTGACGGTGCAGGCCTACTACCCGGTGACGTCAACCGGCACCATTGCGGTAACCGGCGATGTCACAGTGACGCTTACGGGCTTGACGATGCGCCACGGGCTGAGCCGGCAGGGCGGCGGCGTCTACAACGTGGGCCACCTCACCATCATCAAGTCCACGATCTCCGAGAATGCGGCGGTGAACGAGTTGCAAGAGGGCATCACCGTGACCGTAGAAGCCCAGGGCGGCGCGATTTACAACATCGGCCAACTGACGCTGGAGCGCAGCACCATCTCCGGCAACCGGTCGGAGTTCTACGGGGGAGCGATTTACATCGAGGGCTCAGCTTCCCAGGAGGCGTCTGTGGACGTGGTTGCCAGCACGATCGCCAACAACAAGGCGGAAAAGCTCCCCCGGCAGCACGTCATCAACATCACGGATGCAGGGTTTGATCCGAGTGCACCAACGGTTGACTCTGGCGATGAGATCCAGTTCCAGGACCGCACGGCGGAGCAGCATTGGCTGGTGGTGCCGAAGGGGCAGGGCTGCACACCGGAGGGCCTGATCGAAGTGCCCCGGATGGGCGCAGGGCTATCGGAGCCACTCATCTGTTCCGTGAAAGAGGGCCAGGACCAGGTTATCGTCACCGTTAGTGACTCAGAAGATTCAGCGCTCAGCATCCAGATTGAAGTCAATGCGCTCAGCTTCACGCCGCAAGCCCATGCCATTTACGCGACTGGTAGCAGTGCTGTGACCGTCGCCCGCTCGATTGTCGTCCATAGCGCCGGGTCTGGAGCTAACTGTATGGCACTGGGCCTGGCAATCGGGTCAGGGAAATACAACCTGGTGAGCGATTCAACCTGTAACTTGACGGATGATACGGATCTGCGGCCCGGGCAGGAAGGATACGGCGGCGTCGAGTTGGGGCCTCTGCAGGACAACAATGCCATTGACTTCGAGCAGAATACCATCAGCGGCTATACCTACTCTCATGCCCTGAAACCGGGCAGCTCAGCCATTGATTGGATTCCGACCGTTGCCTGCGGCGCGGCAAGTCAACATACGATCACTATCGCGTCGGGGAATCTGGACCTGACTATCGAGACCGGGGACATCGTGCAGTGGACCAATACGGCCGACAGCACCGTGGCCCTGCATGACGGTGCGGCAGACGTCAACCTCATTGCTGTCCCTGCCAACGAGAACTCGCGCGAGGTGCAGTTCGCCGAGCCCGGCAGCTATCCATACCGCGTGTACGACAATGACAGCCAGGCGGAGATCGCCCACGGCACAATCGAAGTAGAGTCCCGGACGCGCGAGATGGACCAGCGCGGCACACAACTGCCGCAGCGCGGTACGCACGACGGTACGTACAATTGCGACGTCGGTGCCTACGAGTTCCAGCCCTGGATCGTGGCCCAGCCGCTGCCGCGACCGCCGGCGGCCGTCGGGACGCAACCACCGCGGTGGAATGTGGGGGGAGAGGAGAACACAGAAAACGTCCAGTCCTACCATGCCGCGAGTCCCGGCACAGCGCAGGACTATGCGCTGCGGCCATCGCCCGATGACGGCGACGCCTACCTGGAGGACGAGGAGATTGTTACCATATATTGGGAAACAGACCCAGACCCCGCGTCGCAGGTTGAGATCGCCCAGTATGGCATCATCGAGTGGCCCGACGATCCCCAGATCCACGTGTCGGGCGCGGGGGTCAACCTGTTGCACGACGGCATCAGCGATGGGTTCCAGGTCTCGGGCGCGCAGGCCTTCGAAGGCCTCGAGAAGGAGGACGTGACGGTACTGACCTCCGGTGTCTTCAGCCGAACGGTATCAAGTGAAGACTCATACTCCGTCCTACAGTTCGCGAAGGGCCACCAGACGAACGTGACGCTAAAGGTGCAGGTGGTGAGGACGGTGGGCTGGAACACGCCGGGCGTCAGGGACATGCGGGCGGAACGGGCAGTCTGCGAGATCAGCAGCGAGATCCGCTACCGGGCGTTCGAGGACGACGCCGGGGATCTCCCCGGGCACGAAGACCCCGAAGGCAAGGCTGGCCAGATCCTCGACGGAGATGTCTTTGACGGTGTGCACACCGAGGGCGACCTCGCCACGGCCCAAAACACCGTGGACGATCTCGTACCACCGGCGCACATCCAGAACACCCGCGAAGGGCCCATCATCCCCATCCTCAACACGGCGCCAACGTTTACGGACAGCAATCTGGTCAACGGAGGGCACGATCTGCGGGTGGCGTGGTACCGGCCCGACGAGCGTAACGTTGCCTGGCCGGTCAAAACCGTGGGTTACCGCTGCGAGTGGCCGGCCGACCCGCCGGAGATCGTCATCGCCAGTGAGCTGGGCTCGGAGATTGGCGGCCAGGCGATCTTGAGCCCCGATGGCTTCAGCGACGTCACGGTCTATCACCAGACCCACCCCGCACAGCCGGGCTTTAATCCAAACGACGAGCACGCGCTGCTGGCGGCGTCGAATCTGGGCAACGCGGCCCCCGCCCTGTACGCCCTGCGCACTGACTTGTGGGACCCGAAAGATAAGGAGAACACGAGCGAGCCGTACGCCCTGCTCAAATACCGCGATCCGCGCGAGGAAGACCAGATCAAGATCCAGGTCTACAAGGTTGTCCTCACCCGCGAGGCGGAGGAGATCACCGACATCACACCCGACCCCGGCACCATCACCCTCCTCGCCAGCGCGTCCGCGGCTGCTGCTGGCAATCCGCAATCCGCAATCCGCAATCTGCAACCCAATGTGACGGTGCGGGTGGGCAGCGGCGAACTACCCCCCGGCGGCGACGTCACCGTGCCTGTCGAGGCGCTAGGCGCCCGCGACCTGATGTCGGCCACGATCAAGGTGTCGTATGGCCCGACGAAGCTCACACCGACCCGCTGTGCCACCAACCGCCTGGACTTCGTGGAGGCACTATACAACCTCCAGGTTAGCACCGACGAGCCGCAGCAGCCTTTCCGCACGATGCACATGCGGGCCAGCCTCGACGCCGGCACGGATGCGCAGTACGAGTGGGACTTCGGTGACGGGACAACGCGCATCGCCGGGGCCGAGGTCAGCCACGTGTACGGCGATCCGGATCCCAACACGCCAGATGTCACAGAGCCGTACACGTACACGATCGTGGTGACGGCCACCAACGGCCTGTTCGATCCGCTGACGGCGACCACGCAGGTTTACGTCGCCGAGGGCGAGATCCCCGGCTCCCTGGCCGACGATGAGACGACTGGCTGCCGGATCGAAACGGAGGGTGGGTTGACCCTCGAGCTCAAATCCCGGAACAAGCACGGCCTGAGTGGGAACCTACTGCCGACCGAACTGACCTTCGAGACCGTCGGTGACCCACCGGCGACGGACACCATCACGGACCTGGATCTCACGTCCATCACTCTCTTCGGCCCGGGGTACGAAGAGCTGAAGTTCAACATCACCGCCGGCAACCCCGTCTACGCCCCCACACCGCTGCGGGGCCTGCTCGACACTCAGCCCTGCGAGCAGACCCAGGCCAAGGACCCGGAAAAGGCAGAACCTTTCTGGAAGGACTTCAAGGACATGCTGTGGGCGCGTTCAGCGGGGGAGATGCGGGTGCTGTACTTCTACCCACTTCAGCCCGGCTTCTATCTGAACGATGACCATGCTAAGAGTCTGGGGCTCATTGATGAGGATGGCGAGTTGCTCCCGCAGGACCAGTGGGTGGGCCAGTGTATCCCCTGGATGGACAAGCTTGAGGATGTCCCGACAGAAACGGTTGGTCAGTTAGTTCCTCGCACCATCACCACCGACGCCGACGGTGCCCGGTCGGTCTACGCGGCGGACGTGGATGGTGACGGCGACCTGGACGTCCTTTCCGCCTCTTTCGACGACGACAAGATCGCGTGGTACGAAAACATATTTGGCGACGGCGCCTTCGGTCCAGGACAGGACATTGCTACCGATGCCGACGGCGCCAGATCGGTGTACGCGGCCGACGTGGATGGCGACGGCGACCTGGATGTCCTGTCTGCCTCGGAGAACGACGATAAGATCGCGTGGTACGAAAACAGGGGCGGCGAAGGCTTCGCCTGGGCCGAACACATCATCTCCACCGACGCTGACGGCGCCCAGTCGGTATATGCAGAGGATGTAGACAAGGACGGCGACGTGGACGTCCTCTCTGCCTCTTTCGACGACGACAAGATCGCGTGGTACGAGAATGACGGGACACCAGCAAATGGCGGCTGGATCGAACACATCATTGTGGGAATACCGGATGGTAATCTGGCCTTGCTGTTGCCTTTCGACGAACCGGCGGGCGCCACCCAGTTCGATGACAAATCGGGGCACGGGCGGAATGCGAGCTGTTCTTCCCCTAGTTGCCCCACTGCGGGCATTGATGGAGCACGCGGGAAGGCTCTCCAGTTTGACGGAGCGGATGACTACGTAGAAGTGCCCCACAGCGATGGCCTGAACCCTGATACTGGACTGACCCTGGCCGCGTGGGTGAAGCTGGCAGATCCGATACCCGCCCAGGTGATAATTGCCAAGTCGGCTCTTCTCGATGGATACGTGCTAGTAGTAGAGGGCGGCAAGATGTCCGCCACCGCGGTCGGTGGCCAGTGGGGCACGATTCCGGCCGATACCTGGACACACCTGGCCGTAACCTGGCAGGGCGTCCAGGTGATCGGCTACGTCAACGGGCAAGAGGTGGGGACCAGCACTCTCCTCATTGGCAGCAACACCAGTCCATTGCGCATCGGGGCCGCATCTTGGGACGCCGGCCAGGGGTTGGTAGAAGGCCTCATAGACCATGTCGTGGTCTACAACCGCGCGCTGTCGGACGTTGAAATCAAGGCAATCTACGCTGGAGCCTCAGACGGCGCCAGCTCGGTGTACGCGGTGGATGTGGATGACGATGGCTACCTGGACGTCGTATCCGCCTCCGCGAACGACGACAAGATCGCCTGGTACGAAAGCGATGGGACGCCAGCAGACGGCGGCTGGACGGCCCACGTCATCTCCACAGACGCGGACGGCGCCCAGTCGGTGTACGCAGAGGATGTGGATAAGGACGGCGACATGGACGTCCTATCCGCCTCCGCGAACGACGACAAGATCGCCTGGTACGAGAACACGGATGGCAATGGAACGGCCTGGACCGCTCACACTCTCTCCAGTTCCGCTGGCGGCGCTACGTCGGTGCACGCGGTGGATGTGGATGGAGACGGCGACGTGGACGTCCTCTCTGCCTCATTCAGGGATGACAAGATCGCGTGGTACGAGAACGACGGGACACCAGCAGAGGGCGGCTGGCCGGTTCACACTGTCTCCACCGACGCCAACGGCGCCACGTCGGTGTACGCAGGGGATGTGGATGATAACGGCTACTTCGACATCCTCTCTGCCTCCGAAAATGACGACAAGATTGCTTGGTACCAGAACCAGAACGTACAAGTCCTGCCCGTGATCTACCACGCTGACTGGCCGGATCTTCCGCCACTCCTGAGCGTGGGCGAGACGGTGTACGAACGCGCCAAGAGCGGCATCTCGGGCGTGGCCAACCAGTTGGCCGTCTCGCGCATCTACGACGACCTGGCGCCTGGGACGTGGGATAACGCAGCAAAGAGGATCGTCATCGAAGGTGCAGAGGTTCAGCGCTCGTTAGTGCAGCTCATTGATCCCATCGGCGAGGTGCGGATGGAGTTGCCTATCACGATCAACGACAACCCCAGCCTGCCGCAAGAGATCAAGACCGAGCGTCTGCTGTTTGGCGGCGGCCAAGCCATCGTCGGCAACAAGAACGATCCCGATCGCGCACTGCCCTTCTCGCTGCGCAGCCGCATCACCTTCGACGACATCGAGGGTGAGCTGGTCTTCCGTGGCTACTACGACGGCACGTCGCCAGAGTACATCAAGGGCGACCCGCTGCTGCTGCTGAACGTCATGTCGCTGTCCGACAAGGACCGATTGGAGTCCCTGTGCACGTTGTCCGCGGACGATGACAACGATGGCACGCCGGACTGCGATGAGTACCGGCAGGCCATCGAGAAGCTCTATCACAAGACCCGCAATCCCCGCGAACTTAGACTCTGCCGGAAAGCCGATGGTGGGCTGTGGCCTGATGGTCCGGCAATGGAGAATCTCGAGCCTGATCCAAACGGAGACGAGGTTGAGGAATGCAAGGATAAGGCGGATAAGCCACTCGATCCACAAGCATGGCGTCGCAAGCAGGACAAAAACCCCGATCAGGACTTCCTGATCGGAGTGCAAGATGCGGACGACAACGGCATTCCCGAGCCCTACGAGGGCCTGGGCAAGGGCAAGGCCTTGACCGCCGGCAACGCGGCGGGCACGGGCTACATCACCGTGGCCTACAACAACGACCCCAGCCTGGGCGGGCTGCCCGTGTCACTCCAGGTCATCAAGGTGGGCTGCACCAAGAACCACCTGGGCGAGGACAGCACCTACCGAGGCAACCTGCTGGTCGTCCAGTCCGACAACCTGTTCGATGAGAAGCTCACCCTGCGCCACACCGGCGACTTCGGCGGCCGGCCCGACAACTTCGAGTTCGAGTGGTACATCGCCGAGGTGGACGACACCGGTGTCTCGCCCAGCGTGGTGCCGCCCAACTACCCCTGGCGCAAGTGGACGCGGGTGGAGCCTGGGGCGGACGCCATCGGGCCTGAGATCACCATCGAGGGCGCCAATCCCACCACGCTCTCGGACAACTGGCTCATCATGCGCTACAAGAACTACCCCTGCTGCGGCAACAACTACC
>CAYMKL010000045.1:0-15633 GCA_964390805.1 uncultured Anaerolineae bacterium
CGACTTCTTTTGCCAGATCAATGGCCTCGTCGGCCGAGGCCACCCGCACCATAGGAATGATGGGCATGAGTTGCTCCGTCCAAACGAGCTGATGCATACGATCCACTTCGGCGATGGCCAGGCGCACCTGGTTGTCCACCCTCATCCCGATTTCTCTCAGGATGACGCTCACGTTCTTGCCCACGAAGGCCTTGTTGATCACGCCGTGCTTGCCTGGCCCGTGATCTTTCTGCAAAATCACCTTCATCAGCCGGTTCAACTGCCCCAGGCTGAGCTCGACCACGCCGCGCGCCAGCATGACCGCCTTCAGTTGGTCGGCGATGGCATCCACAGCGATGATCTCTTTCTCCAGCACGCAGATGATGTTGTTATCGAACGAGGCCCCCTTGATGATGTCCCTGGCCGCCTGCTCAATGTCCGCCGTCTCGTCTACCACCACTGGTGGATTGCCTGGCCCAGCGCAAACGGCTTTCTTGCCGCTGTTCATGGCCACCTCCACCACTCCCGGTCCGCCAGTGACCACCAGGAGGTTAATGGCAGGATGCTTCATCACGTGCTGTGCGCTCTCAATGGTGGGTTCGGGGGTGGTGGTGATGACGTTGGGGGGACCGCCGGCGCGGACGATGGCCTGGTTGAGGGTCTGCACCGTGTGCACCGAGACCTTCTTGGCCCCTGGGTGACAGTTGAACACCACCGCGTTGCCGGCGGCCACCATACCGATGCTGTTGCATATGATCGTTGACGTGGGGTTGGTGCTGGGGGTAATGGCTCCGATGACGCCGTAGGGAGCCCTCTCTACCAGGGTGAATCCGTGGTCGCCGGTGAAAGCGATGGGCTTGAGGTCCTCCGTGCCCGGGGTCTTGTCCGCCACCAAGAGGTTCTTCTCAATCTTGTCCTCGTAGCGACCCATGCCCGTCTCTTGCCAGGCCTCGTAGGCCAGCACCTGAGCGTTCTCCCGCGCCGCCTGGCGCATCTGGAAGATGATGACATCGCGCCGCTCCACCGGCAGAGCCATGAGTTGCCTGTGAGCGACCTGGGCCGCGGCGATGGCCGAGTCAATGTTTGGGAAGACACCCGAGGTGTCCGTCAAACTCTGCAGTCCGACGTCCGGAGTGTCCGTTAAATCCCGCCGTCCGTTGTCCCTCTCTTGGCGCAGCTCCGCTACCACCCTCTTCACGATGGCGTTGATGCGCTGTTCGTCAATCTGTAGAGCCATGCTACCCTCTTTTCAAAGTGGGGGTAACGAGGCAATGAGGCAACAAGGCATCCCATCACTTGTTACTCATCACTCGTTACCCTTCGTGTACTTCACTTCCCCATGGACGTCCCAGGTGTCCACCACGGCCATGACCACACCGTCGCAGGGGCGGCGGTCGGTCTGAACTGTCTGGCGGGCTGCGGAGCCTCTGGCGTAGAGGACGTAGTCGCCCACGCCGGCCTGGACGACGTCGGCGGCGACGACGTAATCGCCCGCCTCGCGCCCCTCAATGTCCACCTGCTTGACCACCAGGAACTTCAAACCCTCCATGGTCTCCGTCTTGCGGGTGGCGACCAGGGTGCCTACCACTTTGCCAATTAGCATTTTCAACCTCCTTGCCCAAATTGGTCTTCGAAAAGCTGGATAGCTTCAGCGATCACCTCTTTGGCTGCCGCAGCCGGCTCCCAGCCAAGCATCTCGATCCCCACCATTTCCAAATCCTTGTAGACCTTAAAGAAATGAGCCACTTCGGCCAGGAAATGCTGTGGGATGTCGCCGATGCCGTGATAGCCGCTGAAGATGGGATCGGTAGCGGGCACGGCCAGCACCTTGTCGTCGGTCAGCCCCGCGTCCCGCATGTGGAAGACGCCTATGGGCCGGGCCTCGATGAGGCAGCCGGGGAAAGTTGGCTGATTGGTCATCACCAGGATGTCCAGCGGATCGCCGTCCCCGCAGAAGGTTCTGGGGATCAACCCGTAGTCGCCAGGATAGTGGATCGAGGAATAGAGGACGCGATCGAGCTTGATGACCCCCGTGTCCTCCTGGTATTCGTACTTGTTGCGGGACCCCTTGGGTATCTCGACGATGCAGTAGACCACCTCGGGCGCCCGAGGGCCCGGCGGCAACTCTCGCCACAGGTTCATTTTCGCCTCCCGAAGTGGGGGCAACGAATCAATGAGTAACGAGGAACAAGGCATACTCGTCACGACGTTACCTCAGCACTTATTACTTGTTACTCGTTACGCTTCTATCTCGCCCTTGGCCTGCTCGGAGCGGCCCAAAGGCAGCACCACATCAATGTTTAGATGCGGCCGAGGGATGACGTGGACAGAGACCACTTCGCCGACCCTTTCCGCGCCCCGGGCGCCGGCCTCGACAGCCGCCTTGCAGGCGGCCACGTCGCCGCGCACGATGGCCGTTACGTAGCCCCCGCCGGTTTTCTCGTAGCTCACCAGCTCGACCTTAGCTGCCTTGACCATAGCATCCGAGGCTTCCACCATCGCCGCGAAACCTCTACATTCGATCATGCCTAACGCTTCTGCCATTTTCAACAAGACCTCCTTTTCTAATGTTTGAGTTTTGAACTTTGAGGGTCTGAAAAGCCTATCCTATGCTCTCCTCTTGGGTTCCATCACCTTCCCTGTCACCGATTCGATGGCCTCCAGGGCAGCCCCGTAGCCGGCCATGATGTCCCGTTCCTCGCCGCCGAGCCAGAGCCGGCCGAAGCTGCCGAAGGGCCGCACTTGGATCAGGGTGATGTGGGCCGCTTTCTCTGCCTCATTGGCCGCCAGCACTGCGTAGGCGGCGGGCTCCACCTCCAGGATATAGAGGGTCTGGCCAGGGATGAGCATGGAGCCCTTGCGGTTGCGGTTGACCAGTTGAGCGTGATGGTCGTCCACGTGACGGATCACCTGGCTGGAGGCAACCTTGGGCTTCCAGCGCTCACTCTCCTGAACCTCCAGGGCGTCCAGGATGGCCGCCCCTGCCGCTCGCACGTCCGCCTGAGAAGGCGAATGTACCTCCAGGAGCCCGAAGAGCCGTTCCACCACCTGCACTGCTGGACGCACGTTGGTGGCCTTCACCGCGATATCTGTCATGCGGTTGATCTCAATGCCGGGCGAGATCTCCACCCAGAGGGAAGCATCACCCACGAGGGGCAGGAACCCCCTGGCCGTGGAGCCAATGAAGGCTGTGAGCTGCGGCTGCAAGCTATCGAGGAAAATGTATGATCGTAAGTCTACTGCCAAAGTTGCACCTCCTTGTTCGTGATTTACTATGCGTTATTGAGCTAGGGGAGCTTGACCTCGCTCACCCGCTCCAACAGCTCCTGCGCGCTGCGGCGGGTCACTTTGGTGACTGTTCCCAGCATGCTGGCTAGCTCCTCGACCCGTTCCTCCTCCTCCGTTAACTGCTGCACCATGGTCAGGGTGCGTTCGCCAGAAATCCTTTTGTCAACCCTGAAATGGACATCGCCATAGCCAGCAAGCTGGGGGAGGTGAGTAACGCAGAGCACCTGGTGGCCTGCATCATCGGGACCTGTCCCTGTGGTCAGACTCCAGAGCTTCTGGCCTACTACCCCGCCCGCTCGCCCGCCGATGCCCGCGTCTATCTCGTCGAAAATGAGGGTCGGGGTGCGGTCGGCCGCTGAGAGGACGGTTTTGAGAGCCAGCATCAGGCGCGAGGTCTCACCGCCAGAGGCTATCTTGACCAAAGATTTCAGCGGTTCGCCGATGTTGGGCGCTATGAGAAACTCCACGCGGTCAATGCCGGTGGTGTCGAATCGCATTCGCTTGTCCCCTACCCAGGCGCCATCCTCGGCCTCCTTTTGTTCGATGGCCGCCCCGAAACGAGCTCCCTCCATGCCCAGGTGCTTGAGCTCTGCCTCGATGGCCTCCCCCAACTGCTCACCCGTCGCCCGCCGCTGAGCCGAGAGTTGGGCGGCCAAAGCCCCGATGTGCCGTAAGAGCTCCGTTTCGCGAGTTTTCAGCTCCTCCACCCGCTCTTCGCTATGAACTATCCCGTCAAGCTCACACTGGGCCGCCTCGCCGAAGGCCAGAATCTCAGCGATGGAGCCGCCGTACTTGCGTTTCAGGTTGTAGATGAGGTCCAATCTCTCATCCACCTGGCGCAGCCTGGCCGGGTTAGACTCGATGCTATCGCGGTAGGTCCGCAAGCTCTGGGCCAGGTCCTCTAGTTGATAAGAGACTTCCTCGACCGCCTGGCGCTGTTTCTTGAGGCCGGAGTCAATCTTCTCTAAGCTGGTTAAGCTATGGACTACTTGACCCAGGAGATCAATGGCCGAAAGCTGCTCTTCTTCCCCCACGTAAAGGGCGCGATGGGCATCGTTGGTCAACTCCACCAGGTGCTCGGCATTAGCCAGGCGAGTGCGCTCCTCGTTAAGCTCCTGCTCCTCACCAACCTTCAAGTTGGCCGAAGCGATTTCCTGTACCTGATAAGTCAGAAGGTCAGCCCGGCGGGCCAGCTCTCGCTCATCGCGTATCAGGGCACTCAAATCCTGACGCACCTGGCGCAACTCACGCACCAGGTCCGCCACCTCATGCCGCACAGCCCATAGGTCACCGTAGCGATCTAAGAAGTCTATGTGTTCCCGGACTCTTAGGAGGGATAGGTGCTCGGTCTGGCCGTGGATGTCCACCAGGTGCTGGCCGATGCTCTCCAGAACGCCCAAGGTGACGGCCCGCCCGTTCACTCGGCAGATGCTGCGCCTCTCCCGTCGGATCTCCCGCGCCAGGACGAGGATGTTCTCATCGTCTCCCTCCAGCCCGTCCCTCTGCAGCAGGGGCAGAAGGAGCTCTTTCCCAATCTCGTTCAGGTAGAAAATGCCCTCCACCCGCGCCTCGTCCGTGCCGGAGCGAATCATAGTGCTGTCCGCCCTCCCGCCCAGGAGGGTGCTCACGGCATCTATGATGATGGACTTGCCCGCGCCGGTCTCACCGGTCAGGACATTGAGGCCGGGGCTGAAGTCCAGTTGTAACTCATCAATGATGGCAAAATTGCTAACGTTTAGCTCAACTAACATACCATCTCACCTTAGCCGGGCGTAGGTTGTACCTACGGCCAGGGCCACGTAGATGATGAGGTCTATCCGGAAAAGCGTGGGCAGGTAAGCCACGGGCTGAGGTGTGAAGAGGTGGAACAGGAAAGGATAAAGGGCCACTACCAAAGCCCCGGTCACGATGCAACTGCTGACCACCAGCCAGATCCAGCGGCCTCGGCGGCGGCGGATAGCCCAGCGGACGATCTCAGCGATGACTCCACCAGCCACAGGCCCCAGAATGAGCGCCAGGAAGATCCCTATTCGGCCGAAGATAAAAGCAGCGATGGTGGAAAGCACCAGGCCCACTACCACGGCGATGGCGTAATCCGAAGATGTGGCGGTGTAGAAGATGGCCTGTTGAGACCTGATGCACTGGGGACAGCGGAAGCCCACCGGGGTCTGCACCGCGCACCTGGGGCAGATGGGGGTGCCGCACTTGTTACAGCGCAGGCGGGTCTCAACCTGGGGATGGTTGACGCAGTAGACAACCTCTGGTTCGCTCATCGTAACCTCTCCAATAGTGTTCGATAGAAATAGGCTCGGTCCTGAGTCCTGATGAAGCGACAGGCGTGGGGACTGGCTGTGATCACCACCCTGGCGGCGTCCTTCAGCTCCACATCGAACTGGCCGTCAACGGTGAGGATGGCCCGGTGGTCGGTGGAAACCTGCACCTCGACCCGCGCCCCCTGGGACAGAACCACCGCCCGATCCAGGCACAGGTGAGGAGCGATAGGTATGAGCAGGATGTTGTTTAGCTCAGGGGGCAGGACGGGCCCTCCCACCGCCAGGGCATAGGCTGTGGAACCGGTGGCGGTGGCTACGATTAGCCCGTCGGCGGCGTAGGTGGTCAGATACTCGCCGTCAATGTAAGTGGCCAGGCGAACTATACGGGCCAGAGTCCCCCGCCCGACCACGAACTCGTTGAGGACCTCACCGGCCCAGGACGTAACGTTCCCTTCGCGCCACAATTCAGCCTGGAGCATCATACGCTCCTCGAGCCAGTATTTGCCCCCCAGGACGAGGGAGAGCTTCTCAGACCAGTCCTCGCGTTCCATCTCGGCCAGAAAGCCCACCCGACCCAGGTTGAGACCCAGGATGGGGACGGAATGTTCGGCGGCCACCCGCGCTGCCCGCAGGATGGTGCCATCGCCTCCCAAAGTGACTAAGAGATCAAAGTCACCCACGCAGCGGGCAACTTTGTCTTCATCCCAAGCCGAGCATAGCCAGGAGGAAACACCTCTTTCCTCCAGGTAATGAGCTATCTCCTGGGCCAAAGCCAACGATTCGGGCAGCTTTGGATGGTGTAGCAAGCCAGCTCTTTTCATTGATGATGCTCCATCGCTGTCGCAGACATGTAATCAAACTCCTCCCCCTCGCAGGGGGAGGCTGGGAGGGAGTGGGGCTGACGACCTCAGAGCGAAGTTGTGTGCCCAAAGCATTACGGCTTCTAGTGCGAAATCCACCCTCCCCTAACCCCTCCCTGTCAGGGAGGGGAATCCTCCAAGCCGTTGGCTCAGCCAAGTTGTCACGTCTTCCAGGGCCACAGAGTGCTGCGCGCTCTCGGTCATGTCGCGCACGGTCACTTGCCCAGCCTCAGCCTCCCTCTCCCCGATGATCAGGGTGAAAGCCACGCCCTGCCGGTTGGCCTGCCGCAACTGGGCCTTGAGGCTCCGCTCGCCGAAGGAGATGAGCGCGCCGATGCCGGCCGCCTGCAAATCACGGGCCAGTTTCACCCCGATCAGCTTGTTCTGTTCGCCCAGGTGGGCAATTAATATCTGAGGTGAGGGCAGAGTCGGCACCTGTACCCCTTGATGTTTCATGGTCAGGACGATGCGCTCCAGGCCTGAGGCAAAACCAACGGCTGGTACATGCGGGCCGCCCAGCACCTCGGCCAGGCCGTCATAGCGCCCGCCGCCGCACACAGAGTTCTGAGCCCCGATTCCCTCGGCCCACACCTCGAAGACAGTCTTGGTGTAGTAGTCAAGACCGCGCACCAGCCGATGGCTTAGGGTGTAGGGCCGGCCCAGGGAATCGAGATAGCCAAGCAGGGTCTGGAAGTGCTCAGCGCACTCCTCGCACAGGTACTCTCCCATGCTGGGGGCAGCGTCAATGATGGGCTGACAACTCTCGGCCTTGCAATCCAGCAAGCGAAGCGGGTTGCGTTCCAGGCGCCGCTGACAATCTTCGCAGATATGATCCCTGTGACCCTGGTAATACTCAACGAGCACTTTCAGAAAGTTGGGGCGGCACTTAGGACAGCCGATACTATTGAGCTGAAAAGAGAGCCCCTTGAAGCCCAGGTCTTCGTAGAGGTGCCAGGCCACGGACATGACCTCCAGGTCCACAGCCGGGTCTTGCTCGCCGATGGCCTCGACGTTGAACTGGTGGTGCTGGCGGTAGCGACCGGCCTGCGGTCGCTCGTAGCGGAAACAGGGGCCGAGGGAGTACACCTTGACCGGCTGGGGGCGAACGTGCATGCCGTGCTCAAGATAGGCACGCACCACCCCGGCCGTGAACTCCGGGCGCAAGGTGATGGGGTTTCCACCCTTGTCGAGGAACGAGTACATCTCCTTCTCCACGATGTCCGTGGTCTCGCCCACGCCTTGCTCGAAGAGCGCGGTATCCTCAAATATGGGCGTGCCCAACTGCTGATAGCCGTAGAGTTGAGCAATGTAGTGGGCGCGTTCCAGGATATACCGCCAATAAGGTTGATCCTCGGGCAGGATGTCTTGTGTGCCGCGCGGTGCGCTGTATAGGGCCAATGGGAACCTCCTCTGGAACTTTGATATTGGGTATTGGAGATTGGTGATATTATATCCCATTTCTCCCTTTTACGCTAACCTCTCTTCACACTCGCCTCGGTAGCCACAGCTCCGGCAGCGGTTGGGGTTGGCGTGGCTGGGGCCCACGTCGTCGGCGGCGAGGTCCTGGCGCATCTCAGCCAGGACGCTCAGCAATTGAGCCCGCAACTGTTCAGTATACTCGACGGCGTAGGCCTGGTCGTGGTATTTGATGATCCCATACGGTGGGGGTTGCCCGTACTCTTCCTCCACCAGAAGGCAGTAGGCAGCCAACTGGAGCACGTGGGAGCGATAGGGGCTCGGTGGACAAACGGTGGATTTGACCTCGACCGGGATCCTGGTACTTCTGTCATCAACTAGATAGTCGGGCCTGCCCGTCAGGAGATAGCGGCGGGAGAAGAGGGGCTTCTCACAGCGATTCCAGGCGCCGGTGTCAGCGTATATCACTTGGCCCTGGGGCAATCCCGTCTGTTCGTGCAGGCGGCGCGCCCATCTGAGCAGGAACAGGCCTCCCAGGAACAGGATCAGGGCACATGCCAGTAGAATCACACGTGGGTCGGTCACGGGTTTTTCCCCATCGAGCGTACCGGAGTCCCGAACGGCTCGACTGAGCTCGCCGAAGTCTTGTTCGGGTTTTTCGCGCCCCCCCTGACAAGTTAGGAACTCCGGCATCCTGAAGTCGTGACTACACAGGTCTAGCCCCGCAAGGCCAGCACCAGCAACAACGCGCCGGCCAGCACTGCCAGGGCCAGTGCCACATACGCCCAGCGCTGCAGCCGGCGAGAACTCACCACCTTTTGCCCATGTCGGACGTGGGCTGCTTCGCCAGCCGCCAGCCTCTCCAGGTTGGTTGGACGATAGCCAAGCACTCTTCCCAGCCACCAGGCCCTGGCGCAGTAGGCGTACTGGCCCAACTCGCTGGCTCGAATAATCTGGCCAGCCTTCTTAGCCATCGGCGCTGACCCTCTCCTCGAAGGCCCGCAGAGCTTCCTGCAGCTTATCCTGACGCATGGCCATCGTCAAATCGCCTCGCGTTCGCTCCAGCACTCCCCGCACCATGTCAGTAGTGCGGCGAAGCCTGCTGGTGATGGCGTCGGGGAAGTCTATGGTGACCAGGATAGCGTAGACGTCGTCCATGGCTGAGAGTATCACCTCACCCCGTTTGATCTGGCCGCGACGGATTATATCCAGCACGTAGCGACGCAGTTCCCCCACCGCCTCGCCCAGGCCGTTGAGATAAGCGGCGTACTCTATACCCAGGTCATCGGGGTCGGGCAGGGGCCCGTCGGTGATCAGAGCGTAGGTGATGCTGGCCTCGGCTAACTCTTTCAGGGCATCCTGGGTATAGCCAGCATAGTACAGGTCTGGGTAATCGGCCACACATTCCACCAACTCGGAGGCCGCCTGGTGTGCCGTGGTCAGGAGTTGACTGGCCTTCTCAAACTCAGCCCTGTGGGTAGCACGGATAGAGTTGGCGCAATAGCGGATCAACTCTCGCGAGCGGCGCAGCGCGTCGTCCCGCGCCGCGTTCTTGGCCTCGAAGTTCTGACGAATTCTCTCGGTAATGGCGTCCAGTTTTTCCAAAGGGTCCTCCTTGCTATCTATGCCTAGAAACCAGGCTTCGTCCTGAGGCTCAGCCCGAAGGGTTTTTGCTGGTAAGCGAAGCGGCAACCTGGTTTCTTGTGCCTACTTGATGAAGCCGATAGGCTTTTCCTCATCGAACCCGTGCTCAGGCGTCTTGATCTCGCCGAACTTCTCCTGGAACTTCCCCAGGTTGTCTCCCAAGGCTCGATGCAGGAGCTTGGCGTTCATGGGCGTCATCACGATGCGGGCATAGACTTTGGCCTTGGGCATGTTGGGGAGCAACTTGGCGAAGTCCACCACGATCTCCGATGGAGAATGGGTGATGAGGGCAAAGTTGGAGTAGATGGCCTCCAAATCCTGAGGTAACTCAATGTTAACGCGCACTTGCGGTTGGCCTTTCTTGTTGCTCATAATGCAGCTCCTTTCGTTGATGGTAACTTACACGTCGGATGTTACGACAAGCATCCTGAGCCTGTCGAAGGATGCGGGTCTTGCCAAGTCGCACCCTTCGACAAGCTCAGGGTGCTAAGGTGATCCGACGTGCGGCGACTCTAAAACATCTCAATCCGATAATCCACCACCTCCACATCGGGGCGGTTGGTCTCGATCCACTCGACAACTCTGGCCAGGAGGCCGTGCACGTAGGCGGACCCGTTAGACACACAGGCCACCCCCAGCGTAGCCGACTGCCAGAGGTCGTGGTTGTCCACTTCTGCGATAGAGACGTTGAACTGGTTGCGCACCCGGGCCATGACGGACTTGATGACTCGCCGCTTGCCCTTCAGCGACCCGTTGCCGGGGATGCGTAGTTCGATGGTACAGGTGCCGATGATCATGATCAACCTCCAAGGGCCGGTACCTTATTCTACCTCATTGTGCCAGATTTAGCAACATGGCGAAAGGCATACCTCACCCCCGAAAATTCCACCCCCGCGCCGCATACTTCTCCCGCCGGAGCTTCTCGGCCAGGGCCAACTCGTGCTCGCTGAGTTGGCCAGGAATCAGCCGCAGGTTCAGGGCTTGGGCGAAGCCAGCCGCTATATGCCGGGCAACTTCCTCGAAAGGGACGCTGTACCCCAGCGCTAGCTCCAGCGAGGTTGCGCGGGCCCGCAGCTCGTGCTTCAACTCCTCCCGCCTCTCTTCCGATGGCACTTTCAGGAAGTCGAAGATGCGGGCAATGTCGCCTTCTAGGGGCAGGGAGCCGTGCTGAAGCACCCCCCTCTTCTTGCGCACCTGAGCGCTGCCCACCAACTTCTTGCCGCCTACGGTGATCTCGTAATTGGATGGGGCATCAAAGCAAGCGGCTGACTCGCCCTTGTTGTTAGCAGCCTCGACCTGAGTGACGGCCAGGTCCAGTCCCCGCAACCCCGTCACCAACCCCGCGCTCAAACGACGATAAGACTCGATCACGCCTCCGGCCACGCGAGGCTCCACTTGGGGGGCAACGACGCTGTAAGTGAGCTCGTCGGCGTGGAGGATGGATCGCCCGCCCGTCGCCCGCCGCACCAAGCCGATACCAGCCTCTCGACACCTGTCTACATCCACCTCGCTTTCCATTGACTGGCTGTAGCCAATGGAGAGGCAAGGCGGCTGCCAGCCGTAGAAGCGAAGCGTGGGCCGGGATTTCCCCTCAGCCACAGCCCATAGGATGGCTTCGTCAATGGCCATGTTGGTAGCGCCATCCGCCAGGCCAGTTTCCAACAGCCGCCAATCAGCGGAAGGGTAAGTGATCGAATCGGTCATATTGACTCATTCTGAAGAACGGAATCCATCCACTCCCGGGTGCTGATTCCCAATTGCCGTGCGCGTTCGAGAAGGCTCTCTTGGATGACAGTACCCCTGGGATTACCGCCTCCCGCAAGGTTATACCACAAACAGGCGGCGAGCCATTCTTTTACAGGGGCCCTTTCCTCCCCAAGATAGGCGTACACGCGCAGTATTTCGTTCTTGGGATCGAACCCCAGGTCGAGAAGCACAAACTGCATGGGTTTTCCCAGCAGCCACTTGTCGAGCCCCAATGCATAGCCAAACAGCAGGCGGGCTAGCCGCTCCCGTTCCGTTCCCGTTTTGCGGGTTGGGATCTCCGCTCTGCCAGTTCCTATGCCGTGAATCCAGGTCTCAATCCAGCGGAGGCTGCTGTGATGGCAATCGCACAAGGTGTGGAGTCCATGGGCCATGTAGCCACAGAGCTTGTAGAGCTCCCTCTTCTGCTCATCCTCAATGAAATCGAGGCTGTCTTTGTAATACGGCTGAATCTTCGGCAGACCTGCCAGCTCAGCGATCTCTGCATCGAGCTGGGCTCCGCGACCACCTTCCCCGAAGCAATTGTGCATGACCGCCTCAAACTGCGCGGTATCGTCCATCTCTGCCGACAGGCTGGCTTTGGTGAAGAACTCAAATGGCAGCAACATCCTCTCCATCATCAACTGCTGCAATCTTGTCAGCTCTGAGACCGGACCGAGCCAATCGTACGTGCGGTTGATGAAACCGGCCGCATACGGAAACTGCTTGATGAGCTCTTCTTTTGGCTTGCCTGCCATGTAGCCCGTCAGAACGGCATGTATGGTTCGCATGGACTCCACCTGACGGGGTTGCGTGCCTCGCGCTTCCCACCACATACAGCCAGGCCAGCATCCGTTGTGAAACGAGGGTTCGGGCAGCTTGCCCCGGCCGATGCCGTTGAGCAGCTCATCAATGGTGACCGGCACCCCACTGTCACAAAGCACCAGGCTCCCAATGTGCGCCCGAATCTGCCGGGCGTTGTCGTCCAGCGGCTCCAGGCGAGCCTGCATTTCGTTGATGTGTTTTATTTCGTCGTTCCACTGGTCTGACTGGCCGGGCCAGGTCCAGGTCCACACGGACCAGCGCTTGATGACGTTGCTAGCCTCGTCGGTGACAATGGCCGTGGGCGAATCCTCTCCTGGATCGGACAGCCAGGGCTCTGCGTCATCCACGTACATGGCCTCGAAGCCCGGAGATACCGTGTCGTATGGTACCAATCGCGCTTTCTTAGTCTTTGACATAATCCCACTCCCTTAATTGCTCAGCGGGATGACGGCCTCCGCAGGGTCATCCACCTGTCCCTATGGCGTTGATGATGATTACTGCTAGCCAGAGCAGCAGGTGGGTGATCCATGTAGCCGCCGTAGACTTCGACCAATGCCGCACCAATCCGAAGATCAGCGCTCCGAGATAGAGCTGACCCAGTCGGCTGAGCCATTGAGCCAGCGGCGCGCCCCATCCCCAGTAGAGGTCGGCAGGGTGGTGCCTCAGTCCCCATAGGACGGCAGGAAGCAGCAGGCCCACGGCCAGGCCATACCTCTCGGTCAGCCCTGTCTGCATGTAACCCCGGAACATGATCTCTTCGCCCAGGGTGGTGATCGGCCAGAGGGCCACCAGGAGCAGGACAAGCGGCAGGGTGAGGGGGCTGATGCCCTGGCCGTAAGGGAACGAGGGGGAGCCCACCACCTTGACCACAAGAAAGGTGACAGCTAGAGACAGCGATACCCCCAGCACCCCCCAGGCCAAAGTCTTCCACCCTTGCCAGCGCCAGCCTAGAGCATCTCTGATTCGACGCCCCGATGAGGAGCGAGCGAGCACCAAGATCGGCAAGCACAGGTTCAAGAGCATGATCGAGAGCTCGCACAGGGCGCCGGGGAGAGGGTCGAGTTGAAAATAGAGCTTCCCCGTGAGCAGGTAGATCACGCCATGGGGCACGAAGTTGGCTACGAACCAGATGAGGAGCATCGTGGGCAACATCTCACTCCTTATCCTATGGTCTCTAGTTCCTCAATGGCCCTCTCCACTTCTTCCGCCCTCAGGAGCCTCGGATAATTGTACATCGTCCCGCCAGGCCGCTCGTTGTAAAAGGGGCGGTTGCAATCGGGACAGCCGGAGGTCTGAAAAGCGACGCCGTCAGCCAGGATTTCGGGCAGACGAGGGAGGTTAAAATTGAGAAGTTGGCCTGTGGCGGAAAAGGTGAAATTCTCGATTCGAGCCAGGTTGTTGGTTATTAGATATCGAGCGACTTGCACTCGTCTGTAAGTGGAGATGGGAGGTGGGGAAGCCTCTTCCATGCGGGTGCCTCGGACGGGGGTGAAGGCGAAGAGCCCCACGACGAGGCCCAAGTCGTGCATCCGCTGGATCATTTCGGCCATCTCCTGTTCTGTCTCACCCAGGCCGACGATGAGATGCACAGCTCCACGGCCGGGGAACCGCCGCGCTGTTTCTTCGATGAGGGAGAGATTCCGCGCCCAACTTCCGCCCTTGACTCGCTGGAAGACCGACTCGCAAGCGGCATCCAGCCCGAAGCCAATGTGGTCAACTCCTGCCGTCAACAACTCCTCGACCTGAGCCATGTCTTTGGGCAGGATGGCAGCATCAACAGGGACATCGCAGGCTTTTCGCACCGCTCGGATCACCTCCAGCGTGCGCTGGAAATAACCCTCGGCCACTGTCACCTGGAGGCAGCAGCGCCGGATGTCTCCCCGCTCGACGGCCTTAGCCAGCAGTGCCAGGGTCTGGGGCTGGTCGAATTCCGGCCAGGTGACGCGGGAGAGCAACTTTGAAGCGCTGGCCTGGCTGGAGCGCGCCTGGGCACAGAAGCCGCAATCCATGCCGCAGCGCCCCCCCAGCATCAGGTAGGCCGTGGTGGGCGCGGCGTCCATGGCCACGTCGGCCAGGCCCAGCACGGCGGCCGTGCCAATGGAGAGGTTGATGCTCCGTAGATCCAATCTTGCTCGGCCTGGATCGCCAGATTCAGGCCCAAAGCGGGGATTTGACAATCCCCTTGGAGCAATCTTGGATCCACTGGCGCTACTCAGTGCCATGTGACGTCCTTTGACCCGAACTCGCTATCCAGGATGGTCCAAATGTCGTCCCACAGATGGCGGTCGGCGAAACGAGCCTGAATGTCGTCCAGCGTGCGGCTGAAGGTGCGCTGGTCGGTCTCGCCCGCGATGGTTAGCACGGCGTTGGCGATCCCAAATCGAATCTCCCAGTTGCCTCGGTGTTGGCGGTGGATTTTGCGCAAGAGGGGGATGTCTTCCATCGTGCCGACAGTGATCATGGCTGCCGCTGCATTGGAGACAAGTTCTTCATCGTCAGCGTCGAGGGTCTGGCGCAGGAAGGGAAGAACGCGGTCGTCGCCCAACCCGCTCAGGCTGAGGGCGGCGGTGGAGGCGCGCGCCAGGTCATCCTGGTGAGCCTGGAAGAGATTCCACAGCGGCTCGCGAGCGCGCTCGTCGCCCGTCAAGCCCAGGAGCGAAACCACTTCGTCGGCAGCGAAGTCGTCCAGCGTCGGATCGAGCAGGGCGTCGAGCAACTCGGAGGCGACCATCTCGCCCATTTGGCTCAACAGGTCGAAAGCACGGTCGTGCTCCTCCTGAGTAGGTCCAGCCAACTGGCGGATCAACCGGGGAACCTGATCTCGGTATTGGCGATAAAGTCGCTCGGCCGCTGGGCGCATCTGGCGGCGGCGCTCAGCGCTGGTCTTCAGAATCTTGGGGTTAGGCATTTGTACCTCCTTGGTTGCCTGCGGAAACGTTGATCATCTCTCGACGATTATTATAACCTAGCTCAAGTGGGGTGTCAAAAAGGCGTAGGCTCTTCACCTGTTTCTGGAAGAGGACCCGTTGCGGGCTTTGAATGACCAGACTCTTTGACAACTTCTAAGAAGTGCGGTATAATCCAAGTAAGTTGAGTGAGCTAAGAGAAAGACGGGTTTGCAGAGCCAGAGCCGCTAACTCAATGGAAGAGTATCGGCCTTTTAAGCCGAGAGTTGTGGGTTCGAATCCCACGCGGCTCACTGGAGATAAATGAGGCATTGATAAGATTTAGACGCAGCGAGGTAGCTCAACAGGTAGAGTATCCGGCTGTTAACCGGAAGGTTGTGGGTTCGAAGCCCACCCTCGCTGCCTTTCCCCCATAGTGCAAACCAGGGGGAACGGTCGGGGATAGTCTAAAGGCAAGACGCGGGACTTTGAATCCTAAAATCCAGGTTCGAATCCTGGTCCCCGAGCCATAGTCATTGTGCGAAAGGGGGCGTTCCGCCCCCTTTCGCACAATGACAACTCTTGAGCCCCGACATTCACTTAGCGCATGATTGACATGCCTCTGAGCGACGCATCCCCCATAAACCTCAAAGAAAGGAAGGAGGAAAGACCCATGAACTGGCGTAAACTGTTTGGCCTTATTACTCTAGCTGTACTCCC
>CAYMKL010000045.1:15733-44709 GCA_964390805.1 uncultured Anaerolineae bacterium
ACTCCCCAAGCCAATATCCAATATCCAATATCCAACATCCAATACCCAATCAGTGGAGTGGAATATCGCCAAAGTGCGAGCCGATCAAGTGTGGAGCGATTTCGGCATCACCGGCCACGGAGTGGTGGTGGCCAACATGGACAGCGGCGTGGACTGGACCCACCCCGCTCTGCAGAGCAAATATCGTGGCGCCGATGGAAATCATGACTATAACTGGTTCGATTTCACAGACACCTACCCTATTGCCCCTGACGATGGCTACGACCACGGCACCCACACCATGGGCACCATCGTGGGGGACGACGGGGGCGCGAATCAGATCGGCATGGCCCCCGGCGCGCGCTGGATCGCTGTCAAGGTCTTCGACGATTACGGCAGCACCGACGATGTGAAGATTCACCAGGGCTTTCAGTGGTTCCTGGCTCCCACTGACCTCAACGGAGAGAACCCGGATCCCAGCAAAGCGCCCGACGTGGTGAGTAACTCCTGGGGCAGCATGAACGGGGCCGATCCCACCTTCTGGCCCGATGTGGCGGCATGGCAGGCGGCAGGTATCTTCCCCGTCTTCGCCGCCGGCAACAATGGGGAGATGGGCGTTGGCTCCGCGGACTCACCAGGCAGCTTCCCCCAAACCATGGCCGTGGGCGCCACGGACTCCGACGATGCCATTGCCTACTTCAGTGGCCGTGGCCCTTCCTTCTGGGAGGAAGTCAAGCCCGAAGTAAGCGCGCCCGGCGTGGACATCCGCTCCAGCGTCCCCGGCGGCGGCTACGAGGATGGCTGGGGCGGTACCTCTATGGCCACCCCCCACGTGGTGGGGCTGACGGCCCTACTGCTGGAGGCCGACCCCACCCTGACCGCCGACGATCTGGAGAGCTTCATGAAGTACACCGCCCTCGATCTGGGCGAGCCCGGCCCCGACTACGATTTCGGCGCGGGGCGAATTGACGCCTACGATGGCGTCCGCTGGGCCTTGGGAGCGGGCAAGCTCTACGGCCAGGTTGGAGTTTCGAGCCCCCCCTCAGTCCCCCCCAAAGTTAGGGGGGAAGTTCCAACCTCCAACCTCCAACCTCCAACTGCCAACTTCCAACTTCCAACTATTCCCGGGGCCACGGTCAGCGGTGTCAGCCAAGCTGGTGACCGATTCGTCACTGCCACCGATGCCACCGGGACCTACATCGTCAGCGTGCCGGGCGGCTTCTACGACGTCACGGCCAGTGCTTTTGGCTACCTCCCGGCCACGGTGAGTGGGGTGGAGGTGATCACGGGCTACATGTCCATGCGGGACCTGGCCCTGGAGCCGGCCCCCACGGGGACCCTCAGCGGTCGGGTGACGGAGGGAGGGACAGGGGAGCCGCTGGGCGCTACGATCCGTGCCTTGAACACCCCGGCCTCGACGACAGCCGACGCTGCCTTCGGTAACGGGTTCTACAACCTGGTCCTGCCTGTGGGCAGCTACACCGTAGAGGCAAGCACGGCAGGCCATCTTATGCAGCGGGCGGTGGTTAGCATCGCCGAGGGTGCGGTGACTGGTCAGGACTTCACCCTGCCCACGGCCCCCTCGCTCCTGCTGGTGGACGCCGACGGCTGGGCCGGGGATAACGTCACTCTTTACTACCAGTACGCTCTGGATGAGGCCGGCTACCTCTATGAGACGCGCCTTATCACCGACACGGCCTACATTCCTACCGCCGATGAGTTGGGGGTCTACGACGTCGTCCTATGGGCCGACTCTTTGGCCTCGCCGGGCTACATCGGGGCCGACGGGACCCTGATGGATTATCTGGACAACGGCGGCCAACTCCTCATCGCCGGGCAGGACATCGGCTACTGGGATGACTACCAGGAATACGCCCCGTCCTTCTACACCAACTATTTGCACGCCAACTTCGTCGGAGAGCCGCAGACCCTGGATCCACTGATTGGAGCCGACGTCTTAGAGGGATTGACCCTCATCATCAACGACACCTACGCCTACAAGAACACGGGTTACTGCACCCTCTTCGGCTGCCTCTATCCCGATGAGATCGGGCCTGCCGACGATGCTGCCTCGCCCATCATTGCCCATTCTAGTGGAGACGTTTTCGGGCTCGAGGCCGAATCACCCCCCTACCGGGTGGTCTACTTCGGGTTTGGCCTGGAGAGCGTCGGCCCCCGCGATGCGCTGGCCCAGACGGTGGACCGAGCCATCACCTGGCTCACCTTGCCCTCCCTGACCAAGACGGTGGACAAGGAGGAGGTCATACTGGGCGAGGTACTGACCTACACTCTGATCCTGAGTAACATCAGCTCCGCCGACCTGGCCGGGATCAGCCTGACCGACCCGATCCCAGAGCACACGACCTACGTCCCCGGCAGCGTCACCGGCGGCGCGGCCTACGAGCCCGTCCTCGGCCGTATCGAGTGGAGCGGCACCCTGTCGGCCACGAGCCAGATGTCCTTCACCTTCCAGGCAGTGGTCGAGGAGCCCCGCCCCCCTAGCCCCCCAAGGCCTGCCCTGAGCGAGGCCGAAGGGTTGGGGGGAATGGGGAGCGGGAAGGTCATCACCAACACCGCCACCCTGGACGACGGACAGGGCCACACCATCCAGGCCAGCGCCACCACGACGGTGCTGGGACCTGACCTGACGAGCTCGACCAAGACCGTGGACAAGCCCCTGGCCCTGGCTGGCGACACCATGACCTACACCATCGCCTTGAGGAACACAAGCTCTATCAGCGCCACCGGGGTCAGCCTGGTGGACCCCATCCCTGACAACACGGTCTACGTCCCCGGCAGCGTCAGCGGCGGGGCGGTCTACAACGCAGATCTGCACCAGATCGAATGGACGGGGGATGTGCTGGGGCTAGATCCGGAAGAGGGACACTACACCTGGGTTGACAGCGACGCGCCCGGCGGCCCCGTCTACGGCTGGGTGGACATCACCGAGATTGGCGTCCCCATCACCGGCCTGGGCGATGACACTAACGCCGGCCCGTTCCCCATCGGGTTCTCTTTCCCCCTCTACGCAAACAGGTTCACCCAGTTCTACCTCAACAGCAATGGCTTCCTGAGCCTGTCGCCCATCTCTGGCCGCAACTTTAGCAATCTGGCTCTGCCCGACCCCTCGGCTCCGGGCAACCTGCTGGCCCCTTTCTGGGACGATCTCAACTTCACCTCGGGTGGGGCCGCCTATTACTGGAGCAACGACCAGGATACCCTGGTGGTCTCCTACGTGGAGGTTCCCCACTACGGCGAGGGTGGTCTCTACACCTTCCAGGTCATCCTGCGGGCCGACAGTTCCATCACCTACCAGTACCAGTCCATGGTCGGGCTCCTGGAGGGGGCCACTATTGGCATTCAGAACGCCGACGGCGCCCAGGGGCTGACCATCGCCCATAATCAGACCTACGTCCACGACGAGTTGGCGGTGCTCATCTCACCTCCGCCCCCTCCCGTGCCGCCGCCCGCCATCACTTTTCAGGTGGAGATTGACGAGCCACTGCCCACCAACACCGTCATCACCAACACGGCCTTCATCACCGAGGACACAGGGCTTAGCCACCAGCGCCAGGCCACCACCATCGTCAACGCCTTGGACTTGACCGGTTCGACCAAGACGGTGGATCCTGCAGAGGTCGCCTCTGGTGATGTCTTGACCTACACCGTCGTCCTGAGTAACACGGGGAGCGGCGACGCCCAGGCCAGTTTCACCGATCCTCTCCCTGAGCACACGACCTATGTGCCGGAGAGCGCCACGGGTGGGGCGATCTACAACCCTGCGCTGAACCAGATCGAGTGGACAGGGACTGTGTCTGCTGAGACCGAGAGAGCCTTCTCTTTCCAGGTCAGCCTGGAGAGTCCACTGCCCGCTGGGCTGGTCATCACCAACACAGCCACCATTGACGACGGCCTGCATCTGCCTTTTACCAGAACCACCACTTCCATGGTGCAAAGTGCCGACATGGGGGGCTCGGTCAAGACGGTGGACAAGGCTGTAGCCCTGGCTGGCGACACCCTGACCTATACCATCGCCTTGAATAACACCGGCTCCCTCATTGCCACCGACGCCAACCTGCTGGACCCCATCCCTGACAACACGGTCTACGTGCCCGGCAGTGTCACCGGAGGGGCGGTCCACAACGCGACGCTGGACCAGATCGAGTGGACGGGGACTGTGCCAGTAGAACGAGGCTATACCTGGACCGACAGCGATCAGCCCGGAGGACCCGCCTACGCCTGGGTGGACATCACGGACATCGGCACGCCCGTCACCGACCTGGGAGACGACGTCAACCTTGGCCCCTTCCCCATTGGCTTTCCTTTCCCCTTCTACGGGGATAACTTCACCACCTTCCGCCTGTGCTCCAACGGTTTCCTGAGCCTGACCAGCCCTTCTACGGCCTTCGGCAATCACCCCTTGCCCAGTGGCCAGGAGCCCTTCAACCTCATAGCCCCCTTCTGGGATGACCTTTCTTTGTCCACCAGCGGGGAGGTCTACTATTGGAGCAACGATCAAGATACCCTGGTGGTCTCCTTCGTGGAGGCTCCACATTTCAGTAGCGGTGGCCCTTACACTTTCCAGGTCATCCTGCGAGCCGACGGCTCTATCACCTACCAGTATCAGTCCATGGTTGAGCGACTGGAGGAGGCTACCATCGGCATTCAGAACGCCGACGGCACTCAGGGACTAACTGTCGCTCACAACGAATCCTACGTCCACGACGAACTGGCTGTGCTGATCACACCTCCTCCCCCGCCGCACACCATCGCCTTCCAGGTGAGAATCGCCGATCCGCTGCCGCAGGAGACGATCATCACCAACACGGCGACCATTGATGATGGGCGGGGCGCGACCTACGAACGTCGAGCGACGACCCGGGTCAACACCATCGAGTTGGAGAGCTCGACCAAGGAGGTGAATAAGATCCTGGCCGTCCCCGGCGAGGTTCTGACCTACACCCTGACCCTGCGCAACACCGGGGTCACCGATGCGGCGGATGTGGCCGTCGTAGACCCTATCCCTCCCCACACAGTCTACCAACTGGGCAGCGCCACCGGCGGGGCGATCTACGACGAGGCTGGCAAGCGGATCCTGTGGAGCGGCGCTGTGCCCAGCGGCGACCAGGTGTCCTTCTCCTTCGCCGTTAGGACGCTGCCTCCTCTGCCTGATGGCACAATCATCGCCAACACTGCCACCATTGACGACGGCGTGCATCCACCCTTCACCCGGACGGCCACGACGACGACGACCGCTCCGGATCTGAGCCCTTCGGAGAAACAGGTTAGTAGCCCCCCCTTCCTCCCCCCCAACCCTTCGACAGGGCTCAGGGCAGGCCCTGGGGGGGAAAGAGGGGGGGCGGTGAGTCCCGGCCAGGTGCTGACCTACACTATCCTGGTGAAAAACGCGGGCAGCGGGCCGGCGATGGTCACTCTGACTGACCCCCTTCCTGCTGAGGTCGTCTACGTTCCTGGCTCGGCCTGGGCGGGCAGTGGCGGGCCAGCCGTCTACGATGCCTCCGCCCACCGCCTCACCTGGAGCGGGCGCGTGCCGGTCAAGGGCATGGCCACCGTCCGCTTCGCAGTGCAGGCTACGAGCCAGGGTCCCATCACCAACAACGTGATCCTCGACGACGGAGCAGGCAACGTGATCGAGAGGAGTGTGACGACGGGGGGGAAAAAGCACAGGATCTTCTTGCCACTCCTTATGCATCCGTGGAAACTCAATGAGATTCCTGCGCCGTGATACTCACACCCAAGATTATGAGAAGGGAAGGGTTTTCTGTCAATGAGAAACATCTGCGTCATCGGAATTGGCTACGTTGGATTGGTCACCGGGGCCTGCCTGGCCGACCTGGGCAATCGCGTGATTGGTCTCGATCTGGATAAATTGAAGTGTGATAACCTCAAGAAGGGCATCATGCCCATCTATGAGCCTGGGCTGGAGGAGATCGTGCGGCGCAACTGCGCGGCCGGGCGATTGGATTTTACCACCTCGTATGACGAAGCTCTGAAGGACGTGGAGTACGTATTCATCGCGGTGGGCACTCCATCTGGGGCTGAGGGCGAGGCTGATTTGGCCTACGTCAACCAGGCGTCGGAGGGCATAGCCAGGCGCTTGCATCAGCCCACCGTCATCATCAACAAGAGCACTGTGCCCATCGGCACCGGCGACTGGGTGGCCGACATCGTCAGGGAGAACATGCCCGATCAGGACATCGAGTTTTCGGTGGTCTCCAACCCGGAGTTCCTGCGGGAGGGATCGGGCGTTTACGACTTCATGAATCCCGATCGCATCGTCTTGGGCTCGCTGAATCCGGCGGCGGCGCACCGGGTGGCCGAATTGTACTATCCCCTGCGAACTCCGATCATCATCACCGACCTGCGCACGGCGGAGATGATCAAGTACGCCTCCAACGCTTTCCTGGCCACCAAGATATCGTTCATCAACGAGATAGCCAACATCTGCGAGGCGCTGGGAGCTGACGTGATGGAAGTGGCCCACGGCATGGGCATGGATCGGCGCATCGGGCCGCAGTTCCTGGGGGCAGGCATAGGCTGGGGAGGCAGTTGCTTCCCCAAGGACGTGAAAGCCCTGGCACACATGGCGGCCACCCACGGGGCTCACCCCCAGTTGTTGCGGGCGGTGATGGAGATCAACTTCGATCAGCGTAAGAGGGTGATCCAGAAGCTGCGCGACATACTGGGTGGCTTTCGGGGAAAGACCGTCGGCATCCTGGGCCTGGCTTACAAGCCAAACACCGATGATATGCGGGGTGCGCCTTCCATCGAGATCATCCACATGCTCCAGCACGAGGGGGCGCACATTAAGGCCTACGATCCGCAGGCAGTGGGGACGTCCAGGCGGATACTGACCGACGTCGAATATGGCGAGAATGCATACGCTGTGGCAAAGGACGCGGATGCCCTGATCCTGGTGACCGAGTGGAACGAGTTCAAGCAGTTGGACATGATGCGGATCAAGGAGTCCATGCGTCAGCCGATCATGCTAGATGGCCGCAACATCTACAATCCCGGGAGGATGAAGGAGACAGGGTTCATCCACCGAGGCATGGGGCGCGGCTACAACGAGGCGGTATGCTAAGAACTGATCCACTGGGGAGCTTCTCTGTTGGGGTGGACATCATCGAGATCGAGCGCATCGAGGCCGCTTTGCGGCGGTACGGCGAGCGTTTCCTCCAGCGGGTGTACACCCCAGCGGAGCAGGCTTATTGCCGAGGGCGGGTGCCGGAGCTGGCGGTCCGTTTTGCCGCCAAAGAAGCTGTCTCCAAAGCCCTGGGCACAGGGATGCGCGGCATCGCCTGGCAGGAGATGGAGATCCTCGGCGACCAGCGGGGCAAGCCTCTGGTTCATTTGCACGGGCGGGCCAAAGCGCGGGCCGAGGAGTTGGGCCTGTCTGAGTTCGCCATTAGTCTTTCCCATTCGCGGGATTATGCGGTGGCCTTCGTGATAGCGGCTGGGAAGAGGGGGGAGAACCACGGATTGGCAGAAAAACGCGGATTTGGACACATTTGATCCGCGCCTTTCTGTCCATCCGCGGCTCTGAGGCAACTATCAACTTTAACTACGGGAGGAACGCAAGAGATGAAAAAGAAGGGACGAGTTTTCTCAGGTGCGCGGCCCACGGGGCGCCAGCATCTGGGCAATTACCTGGGCGCGATCCGAAACTACGTGGCTTTGCAGGATGACTACGACTGTGTCTACTGCGTGGTTGACCTGCACGCCCTGACCACCCTGACGGATACTGAGTACCTCAGAGTACACACCTACGAGATGGTGCTGGACTGGCTGGCGGCGGGGATGGATGCGGAGGATACCATCATCTTCGTCCAGTCCCACGTGCCCCAGGTGACGGAGTTGCACACCATCCTCTCCATGGTCACGCCTATGGGCTGGCTGGCAAGGCTCCCCACCTTCAAAGAGAAGGTTCGCCAGCAGCCCGACAACGTGAACTATGGGCTGCTGGGATACCCGGTGCTGATGGCTGCCGACATCACCCTCTACAAGGCCGATACCGTGCCTGTGGGCGACGACCAGGCTCCTCACCTGGAATTCACCCGAGAGATTGTGCGCCGCTTCAACCACCACTTTGGGAATACCCTCATCGAGCCCCAGATGAAGCTGACCGACGTCCCCCGCGTGCTTGGCACCGACGGGGTCAACAAGATGAGCAAGTCCCTGAACAACCACATCGAGTTGGCTGCCTCGCCCGAGGAGATCCAGAAGCGAGTGATGACCATGGTCACCGATCCCGCCCGTCAATACCGTACCGATCCCGGCCATCCTGAAGTCTGCAACATCTACCATTTGCACAAGCATTTCCTGCCCGATCCCATGGCCATAGAGCAAATAGACGCCGACTGCCGCAGCGCGGCCATCGGCTGTGTGGAGCACAAAAAGTGGTTCGCCAGGGACCTGGCTGACTACTTCGCCCCCTTCCGGGCCCGTCGAGCAGAACTGGCCGCTGATCCTGACCACGTCTGGGACGTGCTCTCCGACGGCGCTGCCCGTGCTCGGATCATCGCCGCTGAGACCCTGGCCGAGGTGAAGGAGAGGGTTGGGCTTCCGTAAGGAGAAAAACCCCTGATGAGGCGATTGAGCAACTGTCTGACCGTGCTGGGCATCTGGGTGCTGGCCTCGCTCCTGGCCATCGCCTACATTGGCAGCCACCCTTATCTTGGTTTGGGGATAGCCATTCTGGGCGGGATAGCCTTTGGGGTGGCTGCTTTCTTGAGCTATGAGGCGGAGCAGCGTGAGGACTGAAGAACCACGGATTAGCAGAAAAACGCGGATTAGAACGGATTTGCTTGTAATGGTCGTAATAGTCAGCCTTGGATTAGTTGCTGGCTGTTTTCTCCTGGCTGCTTGCCAAAGCGGAGCCCCCGATTCCTCCCTGGTCCTGGTGGAGTGGACGACGGAGAGTGAGGCTAACACAGCCGGCTTCAATGTATATCGCAGCGAAAGCCCCGACGGCCCCTACGTGAAAGTGAACACGGCCCTCGTCCCTGGCGCATCCGATCCCCTCCTGGGCGGCCAATACGTCTACACCGACACCAACGTAGTAGCCGGCCGCACCTACTACTACAAGCTGGAGGACGTAGAGTTGGGTGGGGCCACCACCCTGCACGGGCAGATAGAGGTGGTGGCGGAGGTGGGCAGTCCCTCTGCTTTTGCCAGCCTCGTGGCCTGGCGGCCCCTGGCCGTGCTGATCGCCGTCCTGGCCCTGGGGGGTGCGATCCTGTTTTGGTGGCGCGGTCGTATAGGGTGGTGATTTTCGGGCAATGGACTTTGACAAGGTGGCGTTTATGTTGTATACTTTTCCCAGAAGTGGCAGCACGACACTGGTAAGCTTGACCAGCTTGCCCTCACACGAACTGCAAAAAGCTAAGCCTAGAACAGAGGAGGATACGTCATGAAAAAACTAGGCATTGCGCTATTTGTAGCGATAGTGTTATTGGGGATTTGCGAAGACGCTTTTGGGGCTCCAAGTGGAAATGCTGGTAAGTTGATAATCACGGAAGTTGCTTTTAGGGCAACTGGTGGTGACTGGATAGAATTGTACGTTGTTGATGGTTCAGTTGATTGGAGTGGTTACCGGATATACAAAGGCATTACCTTGAGATTTACTATCCCGGCAATTTGGGAAACAAATGGCTTGACTACGGGTGATTATATTGTGTTGCACGAAGGGACTGGAACTGATGATGTAAACAAGAGTGACAACAACTCTGGTTATTGGGATGGGTACATGGGTGGAGGTTTTACAAACACCGATGACATCGTGCAAATCAAGGAATCGTCAGGAAGTACTGCCAGAGTTGATGCGGTAATCTGGTCAGATAATAGTGGAGGTTTCAGTGGTAGCAAGGCCGAGGCTAATGGTGCAGCGGCCGATGGTATGTGGGATGATTATGACTTCGACACGGGTGATGCTGGCGCTTGGACAGATAGTGATGACATATCAGCAAGCGAATCTCTCGCTAGGTATCTTGATCCTGGTACGCCGGTATACGCCGACAGTAATAGCAAGAGTGATTGGTACGAAGAGACAAGCTCCACAGAAGGTCAGGAAAACAACACTCAAAAGCCAACCGCTGTCACCCTCTCCTCCTTCACCGCCCACCCCATCGTTTCCCAAGCCACCTTTTTCCCCTGGCAACGGCTGGCGCTGGCGGTTGGGCTAGTACTTGGTGGGGTCGTTGTGGCGAGGAGAGCGTCTGGGCCATGGAGGAGAATCAGATGGGAAAAGTGATTGAGAAGGTTAGATTAACAAGTCTGTTTGACCCTACGAAGTCAGTTGAGGTCGAAGCGGTTATTGATACCGGCGCTACAATGCTTGTATTACCTCAAAGCATTGTCGAGCAACTCCAGTTGAGAAAAATGCGCCAGGTAAGTGTAGGATACGCAAATAACACAACAGAGGTTAAGCCAATCTACGGTGTGGTAACTGTGGAGGTACAAGGAAGAGCGGGCGAGTTCAACGTTTTGGGAGAGCCTGATGGCTCTCAACCCCTGGTGGGACAAATAGTGCTTGAGCAGTTAGACCTCGTAGTCCAGCCGAGCACAAGGAAAGTGATCCCTAATCCGAGGTCTCCAGAGATGCCAATGGTGGAGATACTATCCGCTTATCCGCTCAAATCAGTTGCTTGCTTTTCAACTTGTTTGTAACCTTGCTGTTGCCTGATGTTAGCCTGGGATGTGAACTGATCCGAAAACAGCAGAGTTGACATTTCAGAAGAATTGACTATCATTACGTGAGTCCCAAGAATGGACGGAAAGCGCCAGTTATCCACCATTACGTGCCTGATCCAGAGCCAGGCAGTGTCTTTGTGATAACATCGTATGAACTGCGTGGGAAAGCTTTGGCGGTGTATCGTCGGCGTAGGCGCAGGAGGCAGAAATGACAAACATGCGTTTCCCGCCAGGTTGGAATGAAGAACGAGTGCGTCGAGTTCTTGCCCACTACGAAAGGCAAACAGAAGAGGAAGCAGTTGCTGAAGATGAACGAGCCTTCAGGCAGGGAGGGCACACCGTGGTTGAAGTTCCTGCCGAGTTGATGCCCGTCATCCGCGAGATTGTTGCCCAATATGCAGTGAAGGCCTGAGGCAACGGCGGATAACTCAAGCGTTTGGGGACATCTGTTGTTTTCGTGCCTTGTGTATCAAATCGGCTGACCCCATGCCGCGCCCTCGTCGTGAAGGGGGCTAGTACTTGGTCGGGGTGCTGCGCCGAATCCGCTTATCCGCTCGAATCCGATGCCCGTTTTCAACCTGTTTGTAACCTTGCTGTTACCTGATGTTAACCTGGGGATGATTTGATGGGTTGGCCCGTCCTCAATGAAACATCACATGAATACCGAGAATAGACGGAAAACGTCGGTTTGGCGAAATTGGTTGTCGTCACAACGAGGCATCTCGGATGAAAGTCAAAGGAATCATTTGGCTACGGAACGTCGTTGACAAATTGGCGTGGAAGCACAATGTCACAACCAATGAGGTAGAGGAGACTTTCAATCGTTCTCCCCGCTACCGCTTCATAGAAACAGGCGATGTTGAAGGGGAAGACCTCTACGCAGCACTCGGTCAAACTAAAGCGGGACGCTATTTGATCATTTACTTTGTCCACAAGACAACGGGTGAAGCGCTGGTAATCAGCGCCAGAGATATGGACCCAGAAGGAGAAAAGAGCCTATGGCAAGAAATGAAGTGGAACGCGACCCAATTCCGAAGCACTTTAGGAGCGTCGAGGAGGCAGCAGCGTTTTGGGACAGCCACGATTTGGCTGACTACTGGGACTTGACCCGAGAAGCACACTTTGAAGTGGACATCCAGCGGCGTGTATTCCTAACAGCATTGGAGCCACAGTTGGCAGAGAGGCTGACCGACTTGGCTCACAAGCAGGGTGTGTCTACTGAAACACTCATAAATGTTTGGTTGACCGAAAAAGTAAAGGAAGTCGCGTAGCACGAGATTGAAAAACTGGCTGCCAAACACCATGTTACCCAATGATACTACACAAGTTACCAGCATCTCGAAAGCACGCACGCTGGAAGAGATTGCTGAGTTTTGGGACACACACAGCCTGGCTGATTATTGGGATCAGACGCGAGAGGCGGAATTTGAGGTGAGGGCCACACGGAGGCGGCGCGTGACTCTGTATCCAGAAATCTACACGCGAATTGCGGCCCAGGCACGCGCAAGTGGCCTTTTGCCTGAGACATTGGTCAACATCTGGCTGGCCGAACGGTTGCAGTTGCAGGAGGCAACGTAGACGGAACACGCACAGTGGTATGAGCATCTCGGTTGAGACCAAACCAAGACTGAAGGTGAGATTTCGGCGGGCATATAGACCAACTACGGCTGAGATCGGCGGGGGTGGTATTAGCCTGCATTGGCCTGAGATAGACGAGGATTTGTCAGTTGCAGGTTTGTTGGCGGGCGCAGACTGGGAATCTGCCTAATGCTGAGTTTTGGGATACGCACAGCCTGGCCGATTATTGGGACCAGACGTGAGAGGTAGAGTTCGAGGTGAGGGCCAGTTGTAGCGAGGAGATTACTTGGGCGATAGAGAGGTCTCCACGAGAAGGATAAAATCATGGTGAGATACTACACTCTTGAGTATTGGATAGACGAAGGGTGGTATGTCGGTAGGCTAAGAGAAGTTCCGGGTGTGTTCAGCCAAGGGGCGTCTCTCCAGGAATTGGAGGACAATATCCGCGAGGCCTATCAGCTGATGATGGAAGAAGAGGAAGAAGTCCTGCCCCGCGTTGGAGTTCAGACAATGGAGCTAGGGGTAGAAGTGTGAAACGGCGCGCTTTCATCCGGGAACTGACAAAGGCAGGGTGCTACCTGAAGCGCCACGGCAAAAAGCATGATATATACATGAATCCCAAGAACGGACGGAAGGCCCCAGTGCCCCGTCACTCGGAAATCAAAGACAGCCTCTGCGAACTGATCAGAAAACAACTTGGCCTGAAATGAGCGATATGATGGGGGTGTCGGAAGAGAACGTTCCAAGGAGATGCCCAATCCGCTTATCCGCTCAAATCCGTTGCTTGCTTTTCAACCTTGCTGTTACCTGATGTTAACCTGGGGATGGTATAATAGATTGGTTAGTGAGCGATACAGAGGTGAGATCTGATGCAAACAGTCGCCGTTCCTCAGATTACCAAACGTTTACAAGATCTACCGGCCGAAAAACTCATCGTCGTGTACGACTTTGTGTCCTATCTAATCGAGCGAGAAACTGCGCAGACATTGCCCGAGTTGATTGATTTGCGAACACGGGGGATGAATGAAGAACAAGCGGCAGAACTGCGTGCACGTCTTGCAACATTTGCGGAAGATTGGGACAGCCCTGAGATGAGTATCTATGACAACTACGATGCAGCCAAAGCCCAACTGTAAGCGCGGCAATGATCACTAGCAAACTCCTTCGCGCCAATCATCCCAGCCGAGTGAGTTCTCATACGTCTATCCACGCCAGAAGGACAGCGCTCTGGCTTACTCACAGACTCGGTGGTAATGACGGATAATCTGGCTACGATTGCAGAAGTCGTGATTGAGCGCGTCATTGGAACATTGCCAATGAAAGATGTAGATAAGGCTTTGCGGTACACGCTAGGTCTGTAGTTCGACAATGTTAAGTTTAGACCTCCGAGGTCTCCAATGGGTGATTGCACCCGTCGAAATGCCTGCAAAAGCTACGATTTCGCCATCCTAGAGCTGTTTCACAGACCTCGGAGGTCTGACGCAGGCGAAGTTAACATTGTCAAGGTAGGCACAGAGCAGACCGAACATGTACGAACGGCTAACACACGCTCCCGACAACCCTTCGATTACACTCAGGGCAAGCGGCAAACGGGCGGCTTCCAGGCGTGGTGGGTTGGCGAAAGAGCAAGGCGTGTTCACGTCGGGGCGTACCGTTGCGGGGGACTTGAGCCTCCCCCGCCATTCCGAAATCAAAGCCAGCCTCTGCGGACTGATCCGAAAACAGCTCGGGCTCAAATGAGCGATACATTGGCAGTGGCTTCGCAAGAGAACGTTCCAGCAGATGCCCAATCCGCTTATCCGCTCAAATCCGCTGCTTGCTTTTCAACCTTGCTGTTACCTGATGTTAACCTGGGGATGGTATAATCGTATGAAGGGAGTGCAATTTGTGGATTATCTGGCAACGCGCTACAAAAAAGACCCTGACATAGTCTTTCGTGCTATTGCAGGTGAGATGATCTTGGTCCCTATTCGCCGCCACATCGCTAATCTAGAAAGCATTTACACATTGAACGAGACCGCGGGATGTATCTGGCAACTCATAGATGGGCAGCGCACCCTCGGGGAGATAAGGGATACGATTGTTCAGGAGTACGATGTGACCCCCGAGGAGGCGGAGGCCGATCTGGCTGAATTGGTGGCCTACCTGGATCAGATTCAGGCAGTGGAAAAGGTGTAGCAAATGGAGTGTCCGTATGCTCCGGAACTCAGTTACAGCGAGTTCGGCGAGCAATTGCGTAGCAAGATAGGCAAAAAGCGTGTTCCCGTCACCGGTTCGATGGAGCTGACGGAGCGCTGCAATCTAAAGTGTGCCCATTGCTACATCAATCTGCCAGCAAATGACCAACGGGCACGAAGAAAAGAATTGACGTATGAACAATGGTGTGGGATCCTCGACCAGATAGCAGAAGAGGGCTGTCTCTGGCTGCTGCTTACTGGTGGTGAGCCTCTCCTTCGGTCAGACTTTCTAGATATCTATGCCTATGCCAAGCGAAAGGGTTTTATCATTACTCTCTTCACCAACGGCACCATGCTGACACCCGAGATAGCCGATTATCTACAGGAGTGGCCCCCTCTGTTGGTAGAGATCACCCTATATGGAATCACTCCGGAGACCCATGAACGAGTGACAGGGGTCCCGGGCTCTTACGAGCGCTGCATGGAAGGTATACAGTTGCTGCGAGAGCGTGACATTCCATTTAGATTGAAGACGACGGTGATGACTCTCAATGTACACGAGCTTACGGCTGTATTACGGTACGCCAGTGATCTAGGAATAGGGCTCAGATATGACGCGATCCTCAGGCCAAGGCCAGATGGCGCCAAGGATATCCGCGACCTGAGAATAAAGCCGAATGAAGTCGTTGAGCTCGATTTCGCCGACGAAAGGCGTGTAGAGGACTTCGTGAGGGTGACTGAGACATTCTGGGGTATTCCCAAGACTGATCATCTCTACACTTGTGGGGCAGGGGTGCGAGGCTTTCATATCAACTCTTACGGTCATTTGAGTTTGTGTCTGATGGCGTGTTCGCCTAGTTATGATTTGGTCGGCGGATCCTTTAAGCAGGGTTGGTACGATTTCTTGCGCCAAGTTCGCTTTCAAGAGATTACCAAGGATTACAAGTGTCGCACATGCCCATGGGCAGCACTGTGTGGGCGCTGCCCGGCCTTCGCTCAGTTGGAGAATGGTGACCCCGAGACGGTAGTGGACTTTGTGTGTCAAGTCGCTCATTTACGGATAAAAGCCTTCGGCTTGGATGAACGGCTAGCTGCTCGATCATCAGCAAATCAAATGGCTGGTGACTATCAATACCAATAAGGAAGGAGTTAAGCCAAATGAAGAAGGAAGCTCAAAAGGCATCGGCCAGGAAGCATTACGAGAAACCACAGATCAAGCAAGTGAAACTCGAGACCGCCGAAGCGACTCTAGGGACAAGCGCTTGCTGGGGGAACCCTGGATTTGAAGCAAGTGATGGGTTTTGCCCAGGGAGCGGTTGCGCGCAGGCATAAGAACTGTGCTTAGTGGCCAGCAGTCCACTGAGTGCAGCCTTGGGAAGAGTAGCTGCACTCAGAGCGGCCTTGCTATCCTCGTTGCTCCTTTTTCGAGGATTGCCACGTTACGGCAGTACTTCGCCAAAGCGCAGACCTGCGACAAACCCAAACGTACTGTGACTCCCTAGTACACCACGGCATAAATCCTTCACCGGTTAGAGGACAAGCGCCGGTTGAGTAGCCTCGTAGCGCCAGCGGCTTGGGTTGAGCTTGTCGAAACCAAGCGTTTTCTGTCCACAAGAGCGTTTTTCACAAGCTACTTGGTCTCAATACGTCGTCTCGCTCTTACTCGACCGATGCTCTCGCCCCACTCTGGAGCAACGCACGGCGAGGCTATCCGTACGCCGGCAGACGACGAGGCTCGTGGGTATGTGGCGGAGCTTCGCTAGGCGGTTACAACATGGCAAGAGAATCAAGACTAAGAATCGCGGGCATCGTTCTTTCTATTCTCTCCGATGAACGGGTCTGGGAATTTTCACGTCCCGACGTCTATCGTCGCTTTGTTGCTGACGACACCGTCCAGACGATTGATGCCTCCATCATTCGTATCCACTGGGGAAGCGCCCCTGACTGTGACTTGGGCGAAGAGGTATTCTGTGCCAGGCATCCCGACTACACGGATCCCATCTTGCGGCTGTATCGGAAAAATGAGCAGCGGATCGTGCAGGTCAGCGTCTCAACGTCCCGGATTCAGTCGCACAGGCTGGGGGTTTTCGATGCGGATTTTCGTTCTGGCGATGTCTATGTCAGGGTTCTGCAGGAATCGCCAGATATCTACCCCTATCCTCTGGAATTCCCGTTGGATCGGATTCTGCTGCTGAATATGCTCGCCTTAGGCCGGGGGATAATGATCCACGCCTGTGGGGTCAACCATGGCGGCCGGGGCTTTGTCTTCATCGGCCCGGCGACCTCGGGGAAGACGACCTTAGCTCGTTTATGGAAAAGCCACCAGGATGTGACTGTCCTTGGTGATGAATGTCTAATCATCCGTCGGATTGACAGCCAATACCGGGTCTATGGTACCCCGTGGACGGGAGTGGACAGGTTTGCTTCCCCAGAGGGCATACCTTTGGAGAAGATCTTTTTTATCAGGCATGCTGATAAGAACACTATCTCTTCCAAGAGAGAAATCAATACGGTAGAGAATCTGTTGGCACAATCTTTTTCCACTCTTTTCTATGATCGTGCGGCAAGGCAATATACATTGGATTTTTGCTCGGAGCTGAGCCAAAGGGTTCCTAGCTATGCTCTGGGCTTTGTACCGAGCCAAGAAATCGTTCATTTTGTGCAAGGTGTGAAGTAATGGCAGTCATCAACTGTAAAGGCATAGATTTCTATATGCTAAGCAAAGATGCATTGGCGCGTGGTGCCTCTCTGCGTTTTCGAGCCCGAGGGAATAGCATGCGCCCCTTTATCAAGGATGGAGATATGCTCAGTATTAAGCCCCTCAAGGCCACCGAAGTACAGATTGGAGACGTGATCCTGTTTTGGCAGGGGGGAAGAATACTCGTTCACCGTGTAGTCAAAAGACATATTGAGAATGGGGTGATGTTGATAGCTAAAGGTGATTCTCATCTGAGGCCAGATGGACCGGTGCATCCCGACCAGTTGTTAGGCAAAGTGACAAGCGTCGAAAGAGAAGGAAAGAGAATAAGCCTCGATAAAGGAGTGCCCAAGCTAGCAGGGGCATTACTCTGGGGCAAGGCACCGTTTCTTGGATGCCGGATTTATCTGCTGTTGGGGAAGGCCAAACGAGGCGCACTGTGGGTAGCACATAGAGCTAAGAGCCTAAGAAAGAACAGCCCTTGAAGCTGTTTGGCATACACAACCACTACAGGCTCAGTGAGCACAGAGCTGAAGGAGGTCAAACTCAAATGCTGAAGAGGGCGAAGTTACGGATGATTAGACATTCATCACCAAGGACAGTCACATCCTGGTGGCTTTTCCATAAACGAGCTAAGGTCGTCTTCCCCGAGGTCGCCGGGCCCATGATGAGATTGTTCGCGGTCTGGCTAGTTCTTTGCCTCGGCCTAGTGGGATTCACTCCGACAGGCAGGGCAGCGCAACAAGAAGCGCCTATCGTTAACCTTCTAGCAGAGCCGGTTGGCCCCGGCGTGCACCTCATCAAGTCAGATGAAGACAGTATCATCTTGGAGCTATCCACGCCAAGGTACGAATTGGAGGAAACGGTCATTGACGGGGTGACATACTATCTTCTGAGTGTGCCCGACTACGGACTGTTGGCCGAAGAGGGCAAGCCCCAACTGCCTCTGAAAGGGGTCATGGTTGGGGTGCCCCTCGAAGGCCCAGTGACGATGCGTATCCTGGAAGCCAATGAATTGCTGTTGCCAAACCAATATGACATCCCCCCTGCTCCACGGCCAATCGTGGAGTGGGAACTTCCTGAGCTCCGAGGTGGGGGGGCTTCCCTACCCCCACGATATTCAGGGCAAGAGTTTGTCAAAGATGAGAAGGTCTACCTGGCGGATGCCTTTTATCCTGCTGAACTGGCCTGTGTCACCGACGTAGGTTTCGTCCGCCAACAACGTGTTGCGCGCCTGGAACTCCATCCCTTCCAATACAACTCTGTGTCCCGGCAGGTCCGCATGGTTCAACGGTTAGTGGTAGAACTGACTTTCACCTACCCGAAAAGGAATGCGTCTAGCCCCCCGGTGGGCGTTCAGGAAGCGGGAGGTTTCGAGGAGATTCTGCGCAATAGCTTGCTGAACTACGAGTCCGCTCGTCGGTGGCGAGGAAAAGCCCCTCAAGCAGCGCTGGCTACTTTCCAAACGCCACCCCAGCCTGACTATAAGGTCGTTGTTGAGCAGGGGGGTATTCATCAGATGACCTACGATGATCTGGACACTGCTGGGTTACCCGTTGACGACCTTGATCCCCGCACCTTTCGGATCTTCAATATGGGCGACGAAATAGCCATTTATGTAGAAGGCGAGGGCGATGGCAGCTTTGGCGAGAACGACTACATAATATTCTACGGCGAAGCTCTGGAGACCAAATACACCAAGGCTAATATCTACTGGTTGACCTACGACCCCGACGGTGTTGTCAACGGCCAACGCATGACCGAGAAGGATGGTACCCTCTCGGGGACACCTGCCGTGCCCGACTATTTTGAGGCCACTGTCTCGCGGGAAGAGGATGTTTATTATTGGAGCAGAATGCCTGGGGGGGATGAGCAGGACCGTTGGTGGTGGGACTTTGTCATTGCTCCAGGCGAAAAGACGTTTGAGCTTATCTTGCCTAACGTAGCCAACCTAGCCTCGGGAACCTATTCAGCCACGTTGCGGATCCAGTTGTATGGATATACTTCAGACGCAGAGGTGAATCTCGATCACCACGTCAAGTTGTACGTAAACGATAACTTCGTCGGCCAAGCCTGGTGGGATGGGACAACGGAGCATCTTTTCGAAGCCGATTTTGATTCATCGTATTTGGTGGAGACTAGTAACGCCATCAAAGTGGAATGCCCCGGCGACACAGGCAGCACCGCTTCCGAGATCATCCTCATCGATTGGCTAGCAGTGGATTATCGGCACACTTACACCGCAGAAGGTGATCGTCTACACTTTTTCGGCAGTGACCAAGTCGGGACTTGGGACTATCATATAGATGGCTTCACGACCACTGACGTCGAGGTGTTCGATGTCACCGATCCCGCCGATGTCAGCCGCATTGTTAATATAGCAATGGAAAGCGGTTCAGGCCATATTCTTAAGTTCAAGGATACGGTAACTGATACAAGGGAATACTGGGCTTTGACCACTGCTCAACGCTTGAACCCCCTAAGCATTGAACTGGACACACCTTCCGATCTGCACTCAACGACCAACGGGGCCGATTACATCATCATCACCCATAGTGATTTCTACACCGATGTGCTTCCCCTGGCCAACTACCGCCACGACACACAGGGCCTGCGCACTATGGTGGTTGACGTGCAGGACATCTACGACGAGTTCCGCCACGGTGTCTTCGACCCCAGGGCCATTCATGACTTTCTGGCCTACTCGTTCAGCACTTGGATCAAGCCTGAACCAAGTTATGTGCTCCTGGCGGGCGATGGGCACTATGATTTCAAGGACAACAAGAGCTCAGGCATGGGTAACTACATCCCACCCTACATGGCCGCAGTTGATCCCGAAATCATTGAGGCGCCTACTGATAACCGCTACGTCTGTGTCAGCGGTGACGACATCCTGCCCGACATGTACATTGGGCGTCTCCCTGCTAACAGCAGCGCTGAGGCGCAAACGATGGTCAACAAGATTCTCAATTATGAGCAGAATCCCGCCAGCGGCGACTGGAACAGCAAGGTGCTCTTCGTGGCCGATGATCAGCCGGATCCGAAGAATGCAGGCGACTTTTGGGATCTATCAGACGACATCGCAGACAATTACCTTCCAAGTGTCTACACGGCCGACAAAGTGTACTATGATCCACCTACTCCTGGCGATCCTGACGAGCCACGCCCGCAACCACCCTATTACTCCGACGCAAGTGATGCACGAGCAGCCGTTATAGATGCTATCAACGATGGACACCTCCTGGTAAATTACATTGGCCACGGTGAGATCACCGGCTGGGATCACACTCTTCTTGATACCAGTAGCATTGCTTCGCTCAGCAATGACCAGGAGTTGCCCATGATGCTGCCTATGACCTGCCAGGAGGGTTATTTCGCTCTTCCCATGCCTACTGTCCCTAGTTTAGGCGCGAGTTTGGTGCGCGCCGACGGCAAGGGAGCCATCGCTAGCTGGTCGCCTACTGGCTATGGCCTTGCCATCGGCCACGATTACCTCAACCAAGGCTTCTTCACCGCCGTGTTCACGGACAACATCGCGGAAATCGGGACAGCAACGTATCTGGGCAAACTGAAGCTCTATACCGAGACCGGAGGCGAGGCCAGTCCCTTCCGCGACCTCATGGACACTTTCGTCCTCTTCGGCGACCCGTTCATGAAGCTGAATCTGCCCGCGTGCGACGCGGCGGACTACGATAACGACGGCCGCATTACGGTGGCCGATGTCATGCAGGTGGCCGCCCACTGGGATACCCAGTGGGGCGACGCTAACTTTGACCGCAAATACGACCTGGACGATGACGGCGATGTGGACATCGTGGACGTCATGTGGGTGGCAGGTCGTTGGGAGGAAGTCTGTTGAAACTCTCTAGACTCTTTGAACCCCGAAATTCCTTGCATACGGATGAAAGCTCTGGACGCAGATGCACGCAGATGCCGCTTCGCTTACACGCATATAGAAAGAAGAATCAGCGAAGATCAGCGTTAATCTGCGTCCCAAGTCTACTGCTTTTCACCACTCTTTTCCTGGCCTCGATGGCGTTCGTCCCCCTCGATGGGATTACTCTTCCCGCTCCAGTTGAGGCGCAAAAGGCCACGCTACAAGACCCAACTGTACGGGTAGAGCCCGTCGAGTCGGTGGTGGACGTCGGCGAGACCTTCACCATCAGGGTGATGATAGACGAGGCCAGCGAGCTGGGTGGCTTCGAGTTCGCCCTGTTCTTCGCCAATGCCACCGTGATGGTGGATGAGGTGACGCTGGGCGATTTCCTGGGCAGCACAGGGCGGACGGCCATCACCGTCGGCCCCACCATAAATAACGAAGCGGGGGTGGCCAGGTTCGGAGCGGCCACCATCGGCAGCGCGGCGGGGCCTGACGGGACGGGAGAGTTGGCCGTCATCAGCCTCACCACCCAGGGCGTGGGTACCAGCCCCCTCGATTTGGAGGACGTCATGGTGCTGAACACCAGCGCCGAGCACGCCACGCCCATCGTCGAGGACGGTACGGTGGTGGCAGGCGGCGCGCCTACCGCAACGCCAACGCCTACTGCGACCACTACCCCTACCTCAACTCCGACTGCCACGCCAACCTCGTCGGTGCAAAGAGTCTATTTGCCTCTGGTGCTGAAAGGCTGGTAAACGGTGAAGGATCTTCTCAGATTAGCAGGGTTGTTTGGACACGGGCCTCGCCCGGACGTGAACGTCCGGGTTGAAAGAGCGAAGCCCTACGGGCTAAAACCTGGCCCCGAAGGCGCTGTCCTGAGCCCGTCGAAGGGGGCTTTGCCCTTTCAGCACGGGGGTTCAGCCCCGTGCTATTATGTCTGGCTCACCATCTTGCTTGCTCTCGTTGCCCTCTGGCCCACCCTGGCCCTGGCCGCGCCTCCGCTTGCCCCCCCAGCCCCCCAACCCTGGGGGGAGACGGGCGCAGCCCCCCAGGATTGGGAGGAAAGGGGGGCAACGGCCCGACAGGACGCCACTGTGCGAGTGGAACCCGCCCAATCGGCTGTGGGAACAGGCCAGACCTTCGACGTCTCGGTGATGATTGACGCGGCCAGTGACCTGGGCGGCTTCGAGTTCACGCTGCTCTTCGTCTCCACCACGGTGACGGTGGACAACGTGACCCTGGGCGATTTCCCAGGCAGTACGGGGCGAATGACCATCCCCATCGGCCCAACCATTGATAACCAGGCAGGGACGGTCAGTTTCGCAGTAGCGACCGTCGGCAGCGAATCCGGCCCCAGCGGGACGGGCGTGCTGGCCACTGTTACCCTCACTGCTCAAGGCTCTGGCCAAAGCCCCCTAGATCTGCAAGACGTGGTGGTGCTGGATACCAACGCCGGGCGCAAGACGACCACCGTGGAGGACGGGGTGGTCCGGGTGGGATTCGCCGTCTACCTGCCCCTGATATTGAAAGATTGGTGAACGATGAGGCCGTCGCTCCGCTTACGGTGGGCAAAGCTTGATGGGCTCCGCGGTAGGCTGAAAAAGGCGGGCGCCTCGACTGAGCTTGCCGAAGTCCTCGAGCCCTGGCTCATCATCCTCCTGGCCTTCTCCCTCCTGCCCGCGCTGGTAATGGCCGCGCCTTCGCTTGCCCCCCCGCCCCCCCAACCCTTCGACCATCCCTTCGACCTTGCTCAGGACAGGGCTCAGGGCAGGCCTTGGGGGGAGAAGGTGGCAGCCCTGCAAGACCCCACGGTGCGCATAGATCCCGTCCAATCCACAGTGGAGTTGGGCGAGAGCTTCACCGTCTCGGTGATGATTGACAACGCCAGCAACCTGGGCGGCTTCGAGTTCAAACTGTTCTACACCCCCAGCATCGTGCAGGTGGACGACGTGACCCTGGGCGATTTCCTGGAGAGCACCGGACGGGCAGGCATCATCCTGGGCCCCCACATCTACAACGACCAGGGAAAGGTCAAGTTCGGGGCAGCGAGCCTCGGCAGCGGTGCGGGGCCTGACGGGATGGGAGAGTTAGCCGTCATCAGCCTCACTACCCAGGGCGTGGGCACCAGCCCCCTCGATTTGGATGACGTCATGGTGATGGACACCAGCGCCGAGCAAACAACGCCCATCGTCGTCGAGGACGGCACGGTCGTAGTAGGATCTACGCCGACTTCGACCCCCACCGCCACCTGGACCCCCACAGCCACGTCTACCCCCACGCCAACCGCTACCGCTACTGATACGCCCACCCAGACGCCAACGGCTACCGCTACCACCCCGACGGCTACGTCTACTGCCACACCTACCGCCACCCCGACGGCAACGGGGACGACAGAGGCAACGTCCACCCCCACAGCTACCAGCACCCCTACGGCTACCGAGACGCCTACCTCAACCGTCACCCCTACGCCGACGACGACGGGGACGGGGACGACAGAGGCAACGTCCACTCCCACCGCCACCAGCACCCCAACGGCTACCGCTACTACGTCCACCTCAACCGTCACCCCCACGCCAACGGCTACCGCTACCACCCCCACTGCCACACCGACACCGACGGCCACCGGTACCGCTGCTCCTACGGCCACCCCGACGGCTACCGCTGCCACGCCCACCGGAACGCTCGAACCGACGCCGACCTCCACAGCCACCGCCACCAGCACGCCCACGGCGACCCTCGGTCCCACAGCCACTCCCACACCTACGGCGACCCTCGGTCCCACAGCGACTCCCACACCTACGGCGACCAAAACTTCGACGCCCAGCCCTACGATGACGCCCACTGTGACGCCCACTCCTACGGATACGCGTACACCGACGATTACTCCGACACCGACGGCCACGCCAATATCGGCGCTCACTGCCTACCCAGCGGAGGGCTATCCCGGCCAACCGTTCACTTTCACAGGCTCGGATTTCACGCCCAACGGTCTAATACACGAGGCGTTCACCGATCCCAATCAGGAATACCACTACACCGGCTCCTTCTACGCCGATCCTTCCGGAGGGTTTGTGCGGAACATCGCCTCCAGTGGGGGTTGGCTGGTAGGAGGTTATACCTACTTAGCCTTTGATTTCACTGCCAACTATACCATCTCCGTACAGTTCACCATCTCCGAGCCTCCGCCGACAGCAACTCCCACCCCCACACCCACGTCGGAGCCAGTGGTCAGGGTCTCTCCGAGTAGGGCACTAGTTGGGGAGTGGTTCGTGTTCATTGGCGCTCGTTTCACCCCGAATGGTCTAATAGATGCCTGGTTGGTTGATCCAAACCAGTCCCCGCACCAGCTCAAGCACTTCTGGGCCGATTCGGGCGGGGGGTTTATTCGCAAGCATAACTGGGCGGGAGACTGGCCCGTGGGCACTTACACTTACCTGACCTTCGATTTTACCAGGTCCTCCTGGACCTCTGTGGAGTTCGAGATGACCGAGTTTCCAATACACGAAGTCTACCTGCCGATCATCGTGAAGCATTACTGAGATCATACCCATGCTTGCATCCCAACAGAACGTCGTCAGCAATCTGATACGAGAAGAGATGGCTCAAGGCACCCCGTTCCGCTTCCGCGTTATCAGCGGGAGCATGGCCCCTCTCATTGAGGCTGGGGACGAGATCGTGAGCCAGCGGGCCAGCGCGGAAACGCTGCGCCGGGGCGACGTCGTCCTCTACACGATGGGCAACGCTTTTCATACCCACCGCCTGCTGACCAGGCGCAGACGCGGGGACGTGACTCTCCTGGTGACCAAAGGCGACGCTTCCCTCAGCCCCGATCAACCCTGGGGGGAGGAATCGCTCTTGGGGAAGGTGGTAGCGATAAGAAAAGGGCATCGCACCATTGATCTGGAGGGTAGAAAATGGAGGACGATAAACCTTCTGCTCGGCGTCCTCGTGGCACTGCAAGTGGCTGCTCTCCGAGTGGCTCGGTGCGTGAAGAGGGCTATCATCGGGAACAGGAGGACCCGGTGGACGCCTTTGGTGACCAAGATCGCCTCCGCTCCCTCTCGGTGGCTGATGAAGCTGGCCAAGTGACCGGTCAACCGCCTCAAAATGGGCTGGCTAATTGGTCGGCCGAGCGTTGGATCGCCAGATCCAACGCGAGCAGTAAGGTAAGAACCATGAAAAGGAAGGGCACAATCCTGACTCTAATAGCCGTGATCACTTTGATCAATGTGATTCAGGCACTGGCCGCCGTGACTCTGGCCTCTTTCACTGCTACAGGCGGCGATGGCCAGGTTCTCCTCGAGTGGGAGACGGCCAGTGAGGTGAACAACATCGGCTTCAATCTCCTGCGCAGCACGAGCGAGACGAGCGACTACACCAAGCTCAACGACTCCCTCATCCCCAGCAAGGCGCTGGGCTCTGTGATAGGAACCTACTACTCTTACACCGACAGCGATGTGGTCAACGGTACTACTTACTACTACATTCTTCAGAGCATAGACACCGGGGGCAACCCTGAGCCCCATGGCCCCAAGTCGGCCACTCCGCTGGCCCAGCCGACGGCCACTCCAACGGCCACCTCCACGCCGACGGCCACTGCGACCGCAACGGCCACGGCTACCGCTACCATCCCGCCGCCAACCGCCACGCGAACCCCAACCAGGACACCCACCCCTTTGCCGACGGCCACGAGCGTTGCAGCGATGACGCCTACCGCTACTATCCCCCCGCCAACCGCCACGCGAATCCCGACGGCGACACCGCTCACTTTGCCAACGGCCACCAGCATCCCTACAATGTCCTATCCGCCTTTGCCCACCGCCACAAACATTCCGACCACGCCCTACCCTCCCCTGCCAACGGCCACCAGCCCTCCCGATCCGACCAGCACACCGACCTCGGTCCTGACGGTGACTCCAACCTGGACGCCAACGGCAATAAGCCCCCTCACCACCACACCGGCCACCCCGGAGATCAGCTCTCCCACCAGCACGGTGGCCGCGACAAAAGTCGCCACCGTAACGCTTTCGCCCACACCGCCTCTCGACAGGACGCCGCCGAGCTCAGTCGAGCCGCTGGAGACGCCGTCGCCAACCGCCCCCCCAGCTTCGACGCCCGTGGTTCCAGCGGCCACACCTCAACTGCCAACGGCGACCGCAACCCCGACGGCTTTGAGCCCCCCTCAAGCCACGCCAGCCCCAAGCGCTACCTCAGTGGCTGTGCCGATCTCCCGTGACCCCGTAGGTCTGGGCTATCTCTGGCTGGTCGGCATCTTGCTCGTTGCTCTGGGAGCAGGGCTGGCATGGCTGGCTTATTTGTTGATTAGAAAGGGGCGCTAGTGCGCGACGGCGTAAATCCTTCGTCGGTTCACGCTCGCCAGGGATCGCCAGATCCCTACCCTGCACGACGAAAACCAGCTATGAAATGACAAGAAACGGCGCTCCAGACGGGGAGCTGACGATCCCCTTGGAGCAAATAACTAAAGGGCACGTTTTGTCTCAACTCGCGGCTGAATATCGTGTATTTCTACGATCCGAGGTTCTCTTTCTGCCATCACCGAAATTCACAAAATCAAAATGCGCTCAGTATAGCATCCGGCGTGAGCATAGGGACTCGTGTATCATGAAGAACCGGTTGATTATCCTCCTAATAATCCTGCTAGCCCTGCCCTTTTTCCTTTGGGCCTGCGCGCCAACAGAGAAGGAGCCACCCCTCTCATTTGGCAAAGCCAAGATAACCGTCGAGGAAGACGGGATATACCGCTTAACACACTCTGCCCTGCAAGAGGTAGGGTTGGACCTCAAGAGCGCTGAGCTGGCCACGGCCCAACTCACCAATCTGGGCCAGGAGGTGCCAATCTGGATGGCCGGAACAGACGAAGGCCAACGAGGTTGGCACGCCATCGAGTTCTACGGCACGGCCAATGAGAGCAAATACAGCGTGGCTAACGTCTACTGGTTGACCATTGGCCAGGCGACTGGAAAAAGGATGGAGGAGCGACCAGTGTCTTCGGTAGAGGCCGCTTCGTTTCCCTCCTCTTTCGAAGCCACTCTCCACCGCGAGGAGAATTCCCTGTACTGGGCCAAGGCGCCGCGGGGAGTTGACCGTTGGCACTGGCAATCGCTCATCGCTCCCGCCCCAGCCACTTTCACCTTCACCCCGCACCACCTGGCCGCTGGTGACGGCCGTCTCAGAGTCGCGCTGCTGGGCGGTACGTCTGACCCTGCCGAGCCAGACCACCACGTTCTCGTCCACCTCAACGAGCACCTCGTCGCCGACGCCACCTGGGACGGCCAGGAGACGTATCTCGTCGAGGCTGCCACATCGCATTTGCTTGAGGGTGAGAACGTCCTTCTCCTGGAAGCCCCTGGCGATACCGGAGCCAAGGCCGACGTCATCCTTCTCGATTGGTATGAGATCAGCTATCAGCGCGGCTTCGTCGCCGAGGACGACCGCCTCCAGTTCGAGGCGCGACGTCCTGAGGCCCCTCCTGAGCTTGACGAAGGGCTTGTCGAAGGGCAGGCCGGGGCCTATCGGCTGGCCGGGTTCAGTCAGCCCGACGTGAGCATCTTCGACATCACCGATCCGGCCAACGCTGTGCGCCTGAACGGTTACGCTGTTGAGTCCGAGGGAGACGCTTATGCTGTCTCTTTTTCTGACGAAGTCCCCGGCCAGCGCAGGTACCTGGTGGTGAGCTCAATGGCCATCAAGGAGCCAACGCGGATGGCTCTGGCTGACGACACCGACCTGCGTGCCAGCGACAACCAGGCCGATTACCTCGTCATCACCCACCCAGATTTCCGCGAGAGCATCAAGCCCCTGGTTGAATGGCGAGAGAGCGGGGGCCTGGAGGTCAAGGTGGTGACCATCGAAGAGGTCTACGACGAGTTCAGTTTTGGGCTGGCCGATCCCACGGCCATCCGCGACTTTCTGAGCTACACTCACCAGCATTGGACCAGGCCAGCCCCCCGCTACGTCCTCCTGGTGGGCGACGCCAGCTACGACTACCGGGACAACCTCAAGGCGCCCAACAAGAACCTGCTCCCAACTTATCTGGTGCAGACCTACTTCGTCGGCGAGACGGCCAGCGACAACTGGTTTGTTGACTTCGACGATGATTCCCTGCCGGAGATGGCCATCGGCCGCCTGCCGGTCAACAGCGCGGCAGGGGCCAAAGTCGTGGTGGACAAGATAGTCAGCTACGAGCGCAACCCGACGCCGGGCGAATGGCGCAAGAGGGTGCTTTTCGTGGCCGACGATGACCAGGCCGACTTCGAGGCCACCTCCGACAGTCTCATTGAGAGCAACCTTCCCCCCGATTATCAGGCCACCAGGGTCTACTTGAGCGACTTCGCCGATCCTGAGGAGAGCGCGGCGCGGATCATCGAAGAGTTCAACCAGGGTACGGCCATCGTCAATTACGTGGGGCACGCCGCCCTCAACGTCTGGGCCAAAGAGGGGGTGTTCAGCTCCGCGGACATCGCCAACCTCCGTAACGGGTCCAAGCTGCCCTTGGTGGTGACCATAACCTGTCTCGATGGTTACTTCCACCATCCCCAGGCCAATTGCCTGGCCGAGGAGCTGCTGGTAGCCGAGGGCAAGGGGGCGTTGGCCTCCTTTGCCCCAACCAGCGAATTGTTGCCCGCCGAGCAAGACGCCCTGGTCAGGGCCCTGTTCGAGGCCCTGTTCGCCAGTGACGCCCCCACCCTTGGCGAGGCCGTCATGCGGGCCAAGCGGAGTCTATCGGACAGTGGCCAGGCTTACCAGGACCTCATCCAAACCTACACCCTTTTCGGCGACCCCGCCCTGCAGCTAGGATTGTTGGCTCAACAAAAGTAGTTGGGCTTTTGTAACCTGTTTGTTACCTGTTTGTTACCTGGAGTTAACCTTTATGTGGTGTAACTACTCAGGCTACCCCTCAAGAGTACAAGGGATGAAGGGGTTGCCGGTC
>CAYMKL010000046.1:0-44552 GCA_964390805.1 uncultured Anaerolineae bacterium
TGGGTTTCAAGCTGGAAATTATCATTCCCGCTCCCACTTGATTGCGGTCTACTGAATATGGTAGATATCCGGAGATGGCAGCGGCTACCAGAAAGCGATTGAACGATTACTTCAGGCCACAAAATGAGCGGTTGTATGAGTTTCTGGGCCGCGACTTTGGTTGGGAGAGCAAATGAGTTCCACATGAAAGTCAGATTCAACATCGTCTACACCCCAGGAACCGTCAAATACCTGAGTTTCTTCGTTTGGAGTTTACTCAGGTGTTCGGATGCCTCCTTTCGCCTGGTATCCAACGGCTGCCTGCCGCCGGAGAGGCGATACCTGCAACAGCTCTGCACCAGGGCCCCCTGCCTGGAGTTTCGTGCCATTCCGACCAAGACCAGCTTGCCCCACGGCCAGGTGCTCAACTACCTACAGGCCATGACCCGTGCCGACCATTTCTGCTTCATGGACTCGGACATCTTCGCCACAGGGGACTTCCTGGGCGGGATAACGGCCGATCTCGAACGTTACGCCGGCGTTTTTTCAGGCTCACCGATTTGGGTGAAGCGCTGCGAAGAAGTCATGCCCCACGCCTTTCGTCACATGGCCGGCACCTTCAATCGCACCGACACGGGAGTCTGTTTGGGCAGCACCTACGTCGCCGTCTACGACAATCATCTGCTGACGACGATCATGCAGTCCACCGGCATCGGCTTCGAGGAATACCGGTGGGCCGAGATTCCGGCTAACGTTCAAGAACAGCTCGCCGGCCTCGACATGGCAAAGGATACCTACGACACCGGCAAGGTGCTCAACCTGTTGCTGCTGGCGCAAGACGAAGAACTCATCTACCTGGACTCGCCCGCTCTCTGCCATGTCGGTGGCACCAGCTTCCAGGTACACTACGACCGGCAACCACGAAGCGTCAGGAGCAAAGTCCTGAATTGGTTGGCAGCGTCAGGGCTTCGATCTCCCATAAAGCACATCAGACGGCGCCGGGCGACCGAAAGCTATCGAGAAAGGTATCGAGATGCACCCGAGGCCGAATTTCAGTTGAACGTTACGCAACGCAGTCTACACCGGAACCCGGTGCGTCAGTATTTCTTGCGGTTGCTCAACGCCTTGTTTCACGATGCGCCAGCACCACCCCCACCCGTCACCGGTGACGAGGAAATAGACCAGAGGCTTCTCGACGCCAGGGACCGGCTCATTCTCTTGTTCGAGGAATACCGCGACAAGATAGGCCACAGTGCAGAAGAAACGGCGCGTTGACGATGATGATAGAGTCGGCCTCCGCCTGCAATTACCATGTCTACGGCCTGCATCTGGTAACGAATCGGCCAGTCCCGGGGCTGGTCCCCTCTTCCGAGCCTGGCATTGGTGATGTCCACGTCGAGTTCATGGGGGTCGGGCCACGCCAGGGACAGCCAGACGCGGGTACGGTGCTTTACGCCAGTCCCGGCATCGCCGCCAACGGAGAGCCTTACCTGCAGGTGTGGAAACACGAGCAATGCGAGAGGGCACACCTGGGCATTCAGTATACCGACGGATCGGTCTACGCAACGTTTGTCGTCAATAGAGACGGAAGCAGGGTTCGGGTTACCTGGACCGAGGCAATACCCTTTCAGGACGTGACCACATACTTTCTAGGGCCTGTGCTCGGTTGCATCCTGCGCCTGCGGCGCATCACCTGCTTGCACGCCGGCGTGGTGGCTGTGGGTGAGCAGGCATTGGCCATTATCGGCCCGAAAGGGGCTGGGAAATCGGCAACAGTGGCCGCCTTGGCACTGCGCGGTTACGCTGTGTTGTCGGACGATATTGCCCCACTGGTCGTGGACGACAGAGCGTTCCTCGTACAGCCGGGCTATCCTCGCCTGCGTCTATGGCCAAGCGCGATTGAGGCACTGCCCAGTCTGACCGCCGATGACTTGCCGCGCGTCTTGTCCTCAGCCGAAAAACGCTACCTGGACCTGACGCTGGATGGTGACGCTGCCCGGTGGCGTTTTCGTCGAGACCCGCACCCGTTAGCGGCCGTGTACGTGCTGGGGGAGCGCAGCCAGGGAGGGGCACTCTCAATACACACGTTGCCCCCCCCAGAAAGCTTCATCACCCTGACGAGAAACACGTATGCCGACTACATGTTGGACCGAGTAGGCCGTGCTCGCGATTTCAAGCTGCTAGGTCGGCTGGCTGCCACCATCCCGCTTCGGCACGTGGAGCATCCCGAGGGGCTAGACGCGCTGCCCCGGCTCCGCGATGCTATCTTGGACGACTTTCAGACGTTGTCGTAGGCTTGAAGCGAGTGTCGGTCGAGCCCCGTCCTGAGCCTATTGAAGTGCAGGTATGGAGTGTATCGAAAAGTACGATAGAGACCCGGCAGGCGTGAAATCAGTGTGGGCGACTTCTATGAATGCGAGAATAAAGAGGACAATCAAATCTGTCTTCAATGCCTTTGGATACGAACTGGCAAGGAAAGGTAATGAGAAATTTGAGGCACTAGGTCTGTCTATGTCTTCGACAGAGGCTGTCGAGGCGGCAGCTTCTTACTTCTCGAACTCCTTTCCAATCTCCCCTCATTGTAGAATGAGTCAGCACGAAATTGAGACGGAGATCAGGAGCTACTACTGGCACTATCCCTTTGAGTTTGGGGAGATAGCGATACCTGCCACCCGCAGACCATCCGAGGGACTACATGGGCGACACTATCAGCGTTATTTGCACATCTTCCCTGCAATCTTGTCAAGGACAGGTGGATCCTTGTCCGGAAATACCGTGCTGGATATTGCCTGCAACGCTGGGTTCTGGTCCGTTCAAGCGAGACTAGCAGGAGCGGACGCAGTTCTCGGAATAGATGCTAGCCCTAAGAACATTGATCAAGCGAATTTCATCCTTCAACTCACTGGCTTGGATGGGATAGAATACCGATGTATGAATGTGTATGATGTGGCCAAAGAATCGTTGGGTCAATTCGATATCACCCTCTTTCTTGGCCTTTTGTATCACTTGGACAAGCCAATTGCTGTACTTGAACATCTATCTGAAGTGACGAAGAGGTTTGCAGTTGTGGACACAAGATTAACGAGGTCCAGCGTGCCTGAGCTACGGCTAGGCCCGGATAAGATTGTTCATAGACAGCACTTCACTAATAGGCTCGCCCTTTGTCCCTCTCGAAGCGCTGTACCGATAATGCTTCGTCATGTTGGCTTTCGCGAAGTATTCTGGGTTCCGAACTCTACCGATAATCTTCCCGAGGATTACTTAACTGGTCGCCGGATGACTTTCATTGCCGTCAAATGATTGGGTCCTTCCTTGAGCTTCCACATTGTCAAAAGCATCCCCGGCGGGCTTTCCCCGAAGCTCCATAGCGCCCTGGCTCAACCACCTTACAGTCAGTGCGTTTGCACTGGTGTGGGCAAGAGCGTGACGTTGACGGTATTTCGCTAGGATCTCTAACATGACCAATCTTCGTCAGAACACAATCCTACAGCGTATCCCTGACATCAGGTTGCATGTAGATTCCGGTAACTCGGCCCAGGTTTTCACCGCTGACAAGCGAATTCAGTGTGGGCCACATGGTCTGGCAGTGCTGGACATATTCTCCCGCCCGACCTCGTTTGCAGATGCGCTTAGCCAACTGAAAGCGCGTGGTGTGCAGGATTGGAAGGACCTGACCAGCACCATTGTCCAGCTTTACCAAGCCGGTGTGCTACAAGACAAAACCCAGGTTGGGCCAACACTGACAGCCTCCGCCTCGGGTTACGGCGCAGCGCCGATTCACGTGGCCATGCTCAACGACAGAGTGCGCACCGCCAGCTTCCTGGCTGGTATTCAAGAGGTTGTGCGCCCCGGTGACGTTGTAGTAGATATTGGGACGGGCACAGGCATCCTGGCAATCGGCGCAGCCCGGGCCGGTGCAGGACACGTGTACGCGATTGAAGCCAGCAGCATCTCTGGCGTAGCCAGTGCGGTCTTCCAAACCAGTGGACTCGCTGATCGGATTACAATCATCCACGGTTGGTCCACCCAAATCAGCCTACCCCAGCGAGCGGATGTGCTTGTTAGTGAAATGATTGGTAATGATCCGCTGGGCGAGCAGGTTCTAGAAATCACTGTGGATGCCCTCAAGCGACTCGTCAAACCAGAGGCACGTTTGGTGCCCAGCCAGGTGAAAGTATTTGGCTTGCCGGTCACGCTTCCTGAGGACGAGTTAATGAAGCGCGCAGTGACAGACGAGACGCTACGCAACTGGAAATCCTGGTACGGTATAGATTTCAGCCCGCTGGCCGATATGACCCGCGCTTCGTCGCAGCCCTTGTTTTCTGTTCGACCGCAGTCTGCGCGGGACTGGCAAACACTCAGCGAGCCGGTGCTCCTCGCCAAGGTGGATTTCAAGGCGTTCGAACACCTGGTTGTTGACAATACGATCACCGTTACCGCTAAGGCTGCCGGACAACTGAACGGCTTGCTCATCTATTTTAGGCTGGTGCTGGGCCCGACCACGCGTCTGTCAACCCACCCTGCTCAGGCACATGCCGACAACCACTGGCGTAGCCCTGTGTGGTACGTTGTAGACGCGTTGTCCCTGCAACCAGGAGACCAATTCTCGGTCAACTACCAATATGGGTTGCATGGTTCCGGCAGCATAGTGCGTGTCTCTCAGCATGCTTGAATCTCGCTCCCACGCTTTGATTCTTGGAATCGTTTTGCTGGGCGGAACTTGTCTCCTCGTGTCACTTGCAGCGTGCGAGATCGTCCAGCACTTTGATCTTCTCCAGGGCGACTTGTGTTCTGAAGGGACAATAGTCCAGAATCCAAGGGATGATCGGAGAAACTTGACCTCACCCACCGCAGAAGTCCGCTATCTGGGAAACCCCTTCAAGACCTGGAGAGACATATTCGCCAGCCATCGCTACGCCAGAAACGTGTGGGACATGCAATTGTGGGGTGACAAGATCTACCTGGGCCACGGCAACAGCAGCAACAGGGGGCCGGCGCCGAACGCCGGCCCCGTTCGCGTCATCGCCTACCATCCCCAATCTGGCTGCTTTCAGACCGAATTCATCGTAGACGAAGAACAGATTGACCGCTATCGCGTCATCGGAAATCAACTCTACATCCCCGGCCACGATCCCCGCGAGCCTTGGGACTGGGGCAACTTCTACCGCCTGACCAACGATGGTTGGGAGAAGGTCCGCACCATCCCCCAGGGCATCCACGCCTATGACATCCTGGGCTATCAAGGAGCCCTCTTCGTCGCCTTGGGAACGACAGAGGGAGGCAAGGTCGCTCGCTCCACCGATGGTGGGCAGACCTGGGAGAGCTTTGCGCTGCCCGGTGTCGGTCGTGCATTTGAGTTGTTCACACTCGGCAATGAGCTCTACGTCCATGCCTATCGCAACGGTGGGCTTTACCGATACAGCAAAAAAAGCTTTGACCGCCTCGCCGTTGACCTCTTCCCATCTGCCCAGTACAGTCAGAATCCGATGATGGTCCGCTCCATTCTTTTCGATGGTGTCCTGCTCTATATTGGGGCGGACAACGTCAACGACCACCAATGGACGCCATTTGCGGCGTACAAGGCTGAGAGCATCAATGAAGCGCAGAAGTTGAACCTTCCCCCACAAGATCTGCCCTATGACATTCTGGTACGGGATGGAAACGGCTATATTCTAACGAACCGATTTGAAGATTCAGGATCGGGTTATACTGTCATCATCTATCGCTCCGATGACGTGTCTGGTGACCTGGAGCAGTGGAAGGAGATCGTGCGGTTCAACGCGCCTTCATTTGCTCGATCATTTGAGTTGTACGAAGGAGTGTTTTATATTGGACTGGGTACGGCCACCAAACCGCTAAACGCAGCCAGTGGCAACATTTACCAGGTCGTGCCTCCGGTGCCGTGAATTGGGATAGTGCTCTGGGCCGCAATGCCGCCCACCTGACGCGCGCTCCAGTGAATAGTCCGGTGGCGAGGCCGTGTCAATCAGGCTTGCATTGAACACTGTCTTATGGTATAATGTGAAAAAGGAAATCACTTTTTCATGGAGGAACCAGATGGAGCAACTGATCAAAGTAACACGAGGTGGGCAGGTAACCATACCCGCGGTTCTGCGCCGTGAGGCAGGCATCGAGGTCGGCGACTATCTGGAAGTGCGATTGGAGCAGGATAGGCTGGTGCTGTTGCCAAAGCAGGTCATAGACAAAAGCCAAGCCTACTTCTGGACAGAAGCCTGGCAAGAAAGTGAGCGTGAGGCGGAAGAAGACCTGAGAACAGGTCAGGTAAAGAGATTCGAGACGTTAGAGAACCTCATCGCTGACTTGGATGCGGAGGAATAATGTGGAGCTGGTTCGTACCGCGCGTTTCAAGCGAGCATATCGCAAGCTTGGGCTCCGGCACCGCGAGCAGGTGAAAAAGGCCCTGTCCCAATTGCTGGCCGACCGCGCTCACCCTGGACTGCGAGTCAAGCGCGTGTGGGGAGCCAAGGGCGTGTGGGAACTGCGCGCCGGGAGGGAAATCCGCGTGACGTTCGAGATTGAGACAGACGCCTACGTTCTGCGCAATGTGGGTCATCATGACCCCACACTCAAGAATCCATAGCTCTACCTACTGTGTTTCAACCTCTGTGTTCAGTAGATCCAAAATCGCTCCAAGGAGATTGCGTGCAACCTGCGGTTGCCTTCCCCGCTTTGGGCCTGGATCTGGCGATCCAGGCCGAGCAAGATTGGATCTATTGGTGCTCCGGAGCTAACGATGCCTTGGCCCAATTGCACTATCTAGTTTGAGGGTTTGCATTGTTCTGCGCTGACCCGCGGCGTCGGGCGATGGTCTGGGCAGTAGCGATGAAAACGGAACGGCCCCATCCCTTGTGCAAGGAACGGGGCCGTTTCGTGAGGGGGCGTGTGCCAGCCCGTAAGGCCCGCCGTCAAAGTGACGGCGGGCCTCGTTGGCCCACCGCCGACTCGGAGGCAGAATTCGCCTCACCCGCCAGGCACGCGAATGCCTGTGTCCGTTGGAGGCTCTGGCTTCTGGTAGGTGAAGCCGTCGGGCAGGATGCCGAACAGGTGGTCGGGATTGGAGACAACGACGTCCACCGTACCGGCCCAGTGCCAGTGGGTGATGGCGGTGATGGTGTTTTCGTCCACTACCTTCACGTTGAAGGCGCGTTCACCACCCAGGCTCACTCGCACGCCGCGAGGGGCGAAGTACTGGCCGGTGATGGTGATGGGAGTTCCGCCGCCGATGGGGCCGTGGTCAGGCTCAATGCTAGTGACGACCGGAGCATGGGCTGTGGCGCTGACCTCGTTAGAGAAGGTCTCGCTCTCGGTGCCGTAGACGTTGTAACCCTTGGCAGCGATGTAGTAGGTGACACCATCTTCCAGGAGATCGCGCATCAGGAACCAGGAGACGTCGCCCACGTCTACGCTCTCGGTGTATTGGCCGGGCGCGGTGCCGTAGTAGAGCTTGTAGCCGGCCAGGCCGGGATCGGAGACGCGGTCCCATCGAAGGAAAAGGATGCCTTCGGTGGTGGTGAGGTCGGTTGGAGCCGGAGGCGGCGTGTCGGGCAGCTCCACATCGGGCGGGCCGTTGACGACCAGTTCGGCCAGACCCACCACGGCTTGCCCTGAGGCCGCTTTGCTGTCAGCTTCGTCCACCGTGAAGCGGATCCAGGAGATGGTGCTGGGCGGATCGAAAGGGATCACCAGCGGTGAGCTGTCTTCGGGCAACGGGCCGAAGTGATAACTGCTTCCATCGCTGAGGGTTAGCGTGGCGGCGGTGACGTGGCAGCCACGGGCAGTCAACGGATACAGGACGGCCTGGGTCGCCTCGACCTCCATCGGCCAGTCTAATTGCACCCACGCCCCTGGCCCTTCGCCGGTTGCCCATGAGTAGCGACCATCTTCTTCGGCCAAACGCACATCGTTGGCCCTCCAGGCGCCAGCAAAGAAGGGCTTGGGCTCCGAAGAAGCTGTGGCCACCGCCAGGCGTGACAGGTTGGCCTGAGCTTCCTCTGCCAGTTCGGGCTGCATCATGTGCCCTTTGTGGCAGCCAGAGCACTGGATGACATCACTGGGCCGCAGGTAGTCGTGGCCGTTGAAGGTGTGGGTGAGTGAGTTGCCCAGGCCATTGGGCCGGGCCATCGACATGGGGCTGCGCACCGCCACGCCGTTTTCGTTGACCAGCACGAACAGCAGGGGCTTGTCAGCCGGAACGACGGCGGTGAAAGCGCCGTTCTCGTCCACCGGGAAGGAGTCAACGAAGGTCGGCATCTGCTTGCGCAGGAGGGGGAACTCATCGCTGGTAGTGAAGGTCTGAGAATCGTCGTAGACGTCCACCCGGACCACGGTGCCGACCTTGGGGGAGGGCAGATCCACCGAGTCCAGCGCCAGGTCAGCGTAGACGTTGTGGTTGATCATAGTGGCCGTGGTGCCCAGCTCAACAGTCGGGTCATCGGTGATGAGGTCAGCGTTGGGACCGTCGGGAATGACCGGCGCGCTTCGGGCAGCGATAGCCACAGCGTCCAGTTCGTCCGTGTCGGGATCGTTGTATAGAGGCGTCAGCGTGTTCATCGCCTCGTCCACCACGTACAGGCCGAAGTCGTAAGAGGCCGTGTGGCGACCCCGCCAGTCAATCTCCACGGTGGAGGTAGGCGTGTAGGAGCAGACGATGCGGCCGTCGGACAGGGGGGCAGGGGCCAGGGCGTGAGGGCCTTCCAGGTTGTACGGATCGCCCAGAAAGCGCAGTTCGTGGGGCTCGACCGCGCCAGGCTCGATGCGGGCGATGGCGTTGGCCAGAGTGTTACCCAGCAGCGAGCCAGCGCCACGGAAGGTCACCACCAGGCTTCGCCCTGAGGCCGTGCCCGAAGGGTCACCGTCCGGGAGCTCGTGGGGCTGATAGGCCCCGCCGCCGTCTTGCAGTCCGCCACGCAGGAAGGCGTAGCGGTGGGCGCCCGTGCCGTCAGGATTCATGGCCCACATAGCCCAGGAGGAGGGGGCGAAGTTGTAGTCGGTCTCCAGGGGCCGCAGGCCGGGGCCGTCGAGAGCTGGCATGTTCGTGGCATCAATCCAATGGCTAAAGACAACGGTGCCATCGGACAGCACGAATGGGTCTATGGCGCCAGCCCGCTCCGTCGTACGGCGATGCATCTCGCCGCTCTCCGGATCCAGGACGTAGAGGTTCTGGCCCCGTTGGCCGCAGGAGCCGGAGAGGGTCATGTAGCGGGTGGAGACGAAGATGATACGGCCATCGGGCAGGTAGGCCGGGCCGAAGTCCCCGTAGCGGCCGAAGACGCGCTCGTTCCGACCGGGGTTGCGAGGGTCATCGGGGATGGGGATGTCGCGGTCATCGAAGGTGAGCTGGCGGAAGCCCGTGCCGTCCAGCCCAATCTCGTAGAGATGCCACTGCTCGCCCCGCCCCGTGACGGCAGAGAAGACGACCATCGTGCCGTCGAAAGAGACATCTGGCTGCTGGACGTCGTAGATCGGGGTGCCGGCGGTGAGGTCGGTGACGCTGCCGCCGGGCCACCAGATCAGCAACCGGCCGCCCGGCGTCCGTTCCCGGCCCGGAACGTCCGCCGGCGGGCCGACGTGGATGTTGTCCAGCGTCTCCAGCCGGTTGCGGGAGACGAAGACGATGGGCACGTCGGGCAGGGGGGGATCGGGCGACAGGGCGGGGTCGCCAGGATTGGCCGGTGTGTCTGCAGCGATCATCGTGTTTGGCCAGACTAGAAGTAGCAGGGCCACCGCTGCCAGGGCGAGGAGGGCGACAAGCCCGCCGATGCTAAGGGTTCTTGAGATACTCGTGTGCTTGTTCATGGTACACTCCTTTCGTTTTTTTGTATGTGGTATCTACCTTGACAATGTTAACTTCGCCTGCGTCAGACCTCCGAGGTCTATGAAACGACTTTAGGATGGCGAAATCGTAGCTTTTGCAAGCATTGTGACGGGTGCAATCACCCATCGGAGACCTCGGAGGTCTAAACTTAAGATTGTCGAACTACTTGTCTTATACTCGCAGCGGACCCTAGTCCGCTGCTCCAATGACGATGACCAACGCTGAAAACCGTGAAACTCAGCCTGGCCAGGGCCACAACGACCGCTGAGGCCGCTGGACTAGGATCCAGCGGGAGCAGGCGAGCAGTACACATCTGGCGAACTCATTCCCCACCCACATCCGCTTCTAGAATGAGAGGCAGGTAGACAGCAGTTGGTGCCGGGCTCTCATCCAGCCGAAACACCACAGTATCCAGTGGGGCCAACTCACCCTGGATCAGAAACAGATCACCCTGCACCTCATACGGCACCGCGTCACCAGACACCAGTTCCGCGACGGTCAGCTTCTCCGGCTCTGCGATCCCCAGCGCCGCCGCGTCCACCGTCAAAGTGAAGGCAGTGGTCTCGGTGAGATTATTGTGTACAGTGAAGTACAATATCCAATATCCAATATCCGATACCCCATTGGGATGGGGGATTTGGTCACTGGTCATTGACCCAAATCGCTCCACCCACACATCCTCATTATCCGTCCAGGCGTGGGTAACAGGCTCCCAGCCGGCAGACCAAAACTGGAAGAGCACTTGCTGGGTGTCGGTGATCAGTTGGTCGGAGCCGGGCTCCCAGCCGGTGGCCTCGTCTTTGCGGGTGGGGAAGACGGCATAGAACAGCGCCAGGTCTACGAATTCCTCAACGTCGTCCAGCGTCAGGTCGGGCTCACCGTTGGCCCAGGCCTGGGGCTTGTGGTAGGCAATGGCCCGGCGGTAGTCCAGGATGCGTGGGTTCCAGTTGGTGTGGGCCTGCGTCTTGCTCCCTCCCTCGCCGCCAAAGGCGTCTATGTGGCGCGCCAGACCATTGGGCGTGCCGATCCCCCAGAAGTTGATGGTGATGGCCATGTCGTCGCGGCCCTGGGCGTCCAGCGTAGCGCGCAGCCACAGGAAGAATTCGTCCACGTTGGCCACGTTGTGCACGCCGGGCTGGTAGGTGGCGACGTTGTAGGTCAGGGGAGTGTCGGTCAGCGCCAGGTGCTCAGGGCGGGTGTCCACGCCTGTCGCGGACAAAAAGTTGTCCATCATAACCCCATCCAGCACTGCACTGATGGCTTCGGTGGCCTCGATGGCCGGGCTGATAGCCCAGTTCCAAAGGTATGGCCCCCATCCATCCTCGATATCCGGGTCGGTGCTGGTCTCCCAGCAGATTTCCCACACGCCCGGCGCCCAGTTGTACTCGCCCACGTGTTTGAGCATCCAGTCGCCATTGGAACCATAGGCCACGCTGCTGGTGATGGCCTCGCCCTTAGCGCGATTGCCTGCCTGGGATGAGGCGCTCAGCTCTTCCACCAGCTCGATGGTCTTCCCGTAAGTGGGCAACGGCTCGCTGACGGGGCCGTCCTTGAGCGGGGCCTCGGCCACGATGTACTGGGCGGCGAAGATCCCCTCCTGGTCGAGTGCCAGCACCTGTTGCGCGCCCTCTTCGGTCATGTAGTAGCTGCGGTCGTACCCGTTGTAGTCGTACATCGGGCGGGGCGATTCAAACCAGGTGGGATGCCGGGCGGCGAGACGATCCATGGCTTCCCGAAAGCCCCAGGACTTCGGCGAGCTCAGTCGAGCCGTCGGATCAACGCGGTACAGCTCCAGGCTCAGGTCAGCCCTGCCTTCCAGCTTGGTGGCCAGAGGAGAGATGCCCAGGTAGCCCCGTGCCTCATACCGCTGCTGCTCCTGGTCATAGGCCAGCTTGACCAGCCGCGGTGAGTCCAGCGAGCTGGCCAGGGCCAGGCCATGGCTGCCGTCTTCGATCAGCGCGTAGGGGTAAAGGGAAATGGGCAGCCAGCCGTCCCAGACGCCGCTGACCACGTGCTCGTAGGTCCAGGAGAGGCAGGGCGGCAGTGGATATTCGGGAGGTGGGCTCGCTACGGCGCTGCCAACGGTGACGGGCCGACTGTGGCGCACGTCGTCCCACCAGCGCCAGTCGCCAGCGTTCACTGGCAGGGCCACGATAACCTCTAGAGCGCGATCCAGAGCAGCCGTGTCCTGCAGCTCTACATCCACCGCGATGTGGTCGGCTTTGGCGGTGTAGGTGGCGGTCAGGGTCAGGCCGTCGGTGATGGTGGCGGTCTGGACCAACTGGTCGTCGTGCTGCTGCGTGACCGTGCCGGCCACCGGCTGCTCCACCTCCGGGCTAGCGACGACGCTCAGGTCGTCCACCCACAGGTACTCGTCCTGCAGCCGACCGCCGATGGTCAATTCCAACTGTGCCGCGTTTGGCGGGGCCCGCACCTCGCCACCGACCTTGCGCCAACTGTGGGCCTCCCAGTGCAACGGCGCTGCCAGGATCAGGCTTTGCCCTGAGGAACTCGAAGGGTCACTCAGCGGCTCCCCATCCTCGTCCAGCCAACTCAGGTAGATGCCGTTGGGCCAGACAAGGCCTCGCCAGACCTCATCCTGCCGTCTGGGCGGCGTGCCATCCAGCCCAAGCACGTAGCCTCGACTGCTCAGGAAGTAGGCTGAAAGCCGGTAACGCTGACCTGGGGTGACGTCCACTGGGTCGGCCATCACCGTGCCACGACCCAGGCTTTCGGTCTGGACGCCGTGCATCTCCAGCGACCAGCCGCCGCTGTGGCTCACGGTGTCGGTGAGGGCGATGTCCGTGCCGACCTGAAGGCCCATCCGCCAGCCGGTCTCTCCGCCCTCAAAGCCGGGGTTGGTGAGGAGGTTCGGCTCGCTCACCTGCCCGGCCGCGCTCATATCCCGCACCCACAACGCCGGGGCCGGGTTGATGGGCAGCGAGTCACCGTCCACTGCCAGGGCGACGACCTGTCCGTCCTCCGAAAGGGTGAGGGAGAGGCCGTCGTCGGTGCTGATGGAGAAAGCATCTGATACGGCGGGTGCATCAGCCTGGGCCGGGCGCGAAGTGGCGTACAGGATAGCGCTCAAGGCCAGGGCCAGGGTGATGACGGTGATGAGACGCATTAAGCGAAGCATAGTACACCTCCTTGGTTTAGTGAGTCGTATCCACTTTCGACGGATTCACCTTCATTATCCATTCCGAATGTTAAGGCCGTATTGTCATTTTGTAAAATGTTTGTAAAACGGAACGAGGAGTTAGACCCCTAGGGTTTCTCCAGAGTTTGACATTATCACCGCTCTTTGCTATACTAATAGCGGATGGGGAGGGCGAGTCTCTCTGAGTCCGGAGGGATGGCCGAGTGGACTATGGCGACGGTCTTGAAAACCGTTGTGGCCGCAAGGTCACCGGGGGTTCGAATCCCTCTCCCTCCGCCAAATCAGACAATCGCATACCCAACCCGGGGAGATGCCAGAGTGGACGAATGGGACCGCCTGCTAAGCGGTTGAAGGGTCAAAAAGCTCTTCCGTGGGTTCGAATCCCACTCTCCCCGCCTGTTTTGATATAGTACGCGCCCTCGTGGCTCAGCGGATTAGAGCGCCTCCCTGCGGAGGAGGAGGTCACAGGTTCGAATCCTGTCGAGGGTGCCTTTTTTATTCTCGGGCGCCCGTACCTCAATTGGATAGAGGAGCGGTCTACGAAACCGTTTGCTGGGAGTTCGAATCTCTCCGGGCGCGTCAGATTGAATCCAGCTGATTATCTCCGTTGGCTCGACAGCTCAGTGCCCGGCGGATGGCACGACGTGGATTGAGCTTTTCTTCTTGACATTTCGAACACTTGTTCGTATAATATGGGTAGTCCGATCAGGGAGTGGGCTTTTCTGTGGAGAGCTCACCCTCCCCTAGCCCTCCCTCCAAGGGAGGGGAACATCCTACTCCTCCCCCTCGCAGGGGGAGGCTGAGAGGGAGTGATTAGGGTGGATACGCGCCAAAAGATCGAGGCATTGGGCCAGTCGGCTCAATATGATCTGTGTGGTCAGGCCTGCGGCACGGAGGCCAGCCGGGTGCGCGACGACCTAAACCGTTGGATCTACCCGGCCGTGCTACCTGACGGCAAAAGGATCAATCTCCTCAAGGTACTGCTCACCAACGCCTGCGAGAACGACTGCACCTATTGCGCCAACCGTGCCAGCCGCAACTTCCGGCGCATCAGCTTCGCCCCAGAGGAGTTGGCCTACGCTTTCGACCAGATGCACCGCAAGGGACTGGTGCGGGGCCTCTTCCTCAGCTCCGGCGTGTGCAATGCTGCCCGCACCATGGACCGCATGATCGCCACCGTTGACCTAGTGCGCCGCCGATACACCTTCCCCGGCTACGTCCACCTCAAGATCCTGCCTGGCGCTAGCTTCGCCCACGTGGAGCGCGCGGTACAACTGGCCAATCGGGTGTCGGTGAACCTGGAGGCGCCGAACCCGGAACGCCTGGCCCGCATCGCTCCCCCCAAAGACTTTACCGCCCATCTCCTCCAGCCCCTGCATTGGGCCACGCGCCTCATTGAGGAAGGCCAGGGCAAGCGAGCCTCGGTCAGCCAGACCACCCAGTTCGTGGTCGGCGCATCAGACGAAACCGACCGCGAACTCCTCTCGACCACTGCGCGACTCTATCGAGAGGTGGATCTGGCGCGGGTTTACTTCAGCGCCTTCCAACCGATTGTGGATACCCCTCTGGAGGATCATCCCCCTACGCCGCTTCTGCGCGAGCACCGACTCTACCAGAGCGATTTCCTCTTCCGCCAGTATGGCTTCACCTTCGAGGACCTGGTTTTCGATGACGCGGGCAACCTGCCCAGCCAGGCCGACCCCAAGCTGATCTGGGCCCAGGCCCATCCTGAGCGCTTCCCCGTAGAGGTGAACCGCGCCAGTCGGGAGGAACTTCTCCGCGTCCCCGGCATCGGCCCCACCTCGGCTTCCCGCATCCTCCAGTTGCGCAGGCAGGGTAAGTTCTGCGAGCTTTCGGACCTACGAAAGACCGGAGCCGTAGCCAAGCGCGCCGCCCCCTTCGTTCTGCTAAATGGCAAGCAGCCGCCCTTCCAGTTGAGCCTATGGCAAAGCTGATTGGGGGACTGGTGAACCTTTTAGCCCAGGGTGTGTATTGTGTATAAAAGAGACCTCCGCTGCTTGCGCGAAAGCCGAATCATCTTGGGTCTTGTTTCGCGATTTGACAAGGCTGTCCAATCATGATATATTAAGTCCCCCCATTAAAAAGTGTGCAACTCAACAGTACTTGACCCCAGGCATACCCTTACCGTCACAACAGCTTGGAGAAAGCTACCCCACAAGCAGATCAGAGGAATTGCGACTCGTATTGACTCTCCATTTGCTGTTATAGTCCCAAGAAGAAGAGGAGGTGATGAAAGCCTATAAGCATGATGCGACCAATCTATCTGAGCTGGCTTGCAGGATTGGGCTTCCTTGGGCTACTCGGAAACAACAAAAAACCAGGAGGAGATTTAGAAATGAGAAGCAAGCTTTTAGCTGTTCTAGTGGTGCTGGGCATAGTCATGGCCGCCTGCGCCGCACCCACCCCCGAGGTGATCAAGGAGCAAGTGATCGTCGAGAAGGAGGTTCCGGTCACCGTTGAGGTGGAGAAGGAAGTGATCGTCGAGAAGGAGGTCATTCAGACCGTTGAGGTGGAGAAGCAGGTGGTGGTCGAGAAGGTGATCACGGCTACGCCTCTACCGCCGGGCTCTGACAAACGAGGCGGCACCCTGGTCATGGGCTTCTACCAGGAGCCGGAACTGCTGAACCCCCACATCCGCACGCAGACGACGGCCAGCGTTGCCGGGAATTTTCTGGAGCGCGCGCTGATCGGAATCGCAGACAGTGGTGCATATTTCGCTGACCTGGTGAAGGAACTGCCCACTGTGGCAAACGGTGGCCTCTCAGAAGATGGCCTGACGGTCACCTACAACTTGAGAGAGGGCGTCGTCTGGTCCGATGGCGATCCCTTCGACTGCGAAGACGTCGTCTTTACCTGGGAAACGATCATGCATCCTGAGAGTGGCGCAGTGAGCACCTCCGGCTGGGAGGACACTGAATCTGTCACCTGCCCCGACCCCTACACCGCGGTGTTCAAGTACAGCCAGTACTACGCGGCATTCCGGTCTCAGGCCCGCGATCCTGTCGTGCCTAGCCACATCGGGCTGGACCCGGCCAAGATGACTGAGTGGGAGTACAACCGCACAGCTTCGCCTGGCCTGGGCCCATTTGTCGTTGAAGAGTGGGTGTCCGGAGACCACATGACGCTGGTGCGCAACGAGAAGTACGAATACTGGGAGACCGAGGGCAAGCCCTACCTGGATGCCATCATCTTGCGCTACATCGAGAGCCGCGAGGTTGGCAAGCAGATCATCCAGACCGGCGAGATCGACTACTTGTGGGACCTGATCGAAGCCGACGTCCCCGAGGCCGAGACCTGGGAGGGCGTCGTCGTCAGTAACGTGCCCGGCGCCGGTACCGAGCGACTGGTGTTCAACCTGCGCGATCCGGAACTGGATGCACCCTGCAAAGAGTTCTTGCAGGAGAATCCTTCGCCGCACTGGGCTGTGGGCGATGTGAGGGTGCGCCAGGCCATCCAGTATGGTATTGACAAAAACAGAATCAACGACAGGTTGCTATATGGCCTCGCCACCGTGGGCACGCAGGAACAGAACATCGGCTGGGCCAAGGCCGACGTCCCCGAGAGTGAGTTCAACCCGGACAAGGCCAGGGCCTTGCTGGAAGAGGCCGGCTGGACGGACACCGACGGCGACGGCATCCGCGAATGTCACGGCTGCCCCAATGCCGAAGAGGGCAAAGTGCTGAAACTCAAGTACCAGACCACCTCTGGCAACGCGCTGCGTGAGCAGTGCCAGCAGGTGGTCCTGGAGATGATGGCCGACATCGGCGTCCAGTTCTACATCGAGAATGTGCCTAGCTCGGAGCTGTTCGCCAGCTACGCCAACAACGCTTTCCGTAAGCACGGCCAGTACGACGTCTTGATGTACACCACTTCCAGCGACGTTGACCCGCACAGCTTCCTGCTCGGCTACCACGGCTCGGAAAGAATCCCCTGCGACGACAACTCGGGCACGGGATACAACTATTCGCGGTGGATTAACGAAGAAGCCGACGAGGCCTTCGAGATCGCTGGTTCCAGCCCCGACATCGAGGTGCGAAAGGCGGCCTACCAAATAGCGGCCGAGCGCATCGCCGAGGAGATCCCCCACCTGTACCTCTATAACCGCGGGGAGATCGCCTTGCTGCGCGAGGAGTTCAAGGGCTACACCGACAATGTGTGGGATTATCTGTCGTGGAACGCCCAAGAGTGGTACCTAGAGAAGTAACCGATCACGTTGGTTAGGCAGTTGGCGGGCGGTTGACAGACCGCCCGCCAATTCTTATCTTGTGGAGGGATTGCCTATGACTCGCTATCTGATTCGTCGGGTTCTGCAAGCCATTCCCGTCCTCCTTTTCATCAGCGTGATTGTGTACGCGCTGATCATCATCAGTCCGATAGACCCGTTGGCCATTTATGAGGACAATCCGAACATTACGCCGGAAGACATGGCCATGCTGGAATTCCGCCTGGGCTTGCAGCAACCCGCCTTCCTGAACTTCCGGGGGAGCGCAGGCACGGTCAAGGTGGCCCAGGCAGATCTCTACAATAAACCGAGTGCGTCGGGCGGCACGGAGCCACGCAAGACCGGCGAGCTGTCCAGCGGCACCAGAGTGGCTGTCGTAGATGGTGAGAAGAACGAGGCTGGATCTTGGGTTAAAGTGCTCCACGCGGAGGAGCGGGTCACCGGCTGGACGCAGCGCGACAACATGTCCATTAGTGTGAATCCCCTTGACAGCCGCTACTTCAAGTGGCTCTTTGCGATAGTGCAGGGGGACTTCGGCCGCTCCAACGTGGAAAAGCGCCCGGCGCTGGAGATGATCCTGGAACGCTTTCCAGCCACCTTCTATCTGATGATGGTATCTTTCGTGGGCACGATATTGATTGCCATTCCTATTGGTATCATTTCGGCCGTCAAGCAGTATTCACTTTTCGACCACGTTTTTACGATCATTGCCTACGCAGGACGCTCGATTCCCATCTTTTGGTTCGGGCTCATTCTGATCATCGTCTTTCACTCCAGTCTGGACTGGCCTTCGTGGGCGGGCGAGAGCCTGGCTGGAAAGCCGCTGTTTCCGGGTAGTGGCATGTACGACGTCCGCCTGGAGCGTCAACTGGGCTCCACGCCTCTGTGGGATTATGTGCACCATCTTATCCTGCCAGTGGCGATGCTGAGTGTCTTTGGCGCAGCGAGCTACATCCGCTACATGCGGGCCAGCATGTTGGAGGTCATTCACCAGGACTACATCCGCACTGCGCGAGGCAAGGGGCTGAGGGAGCGGGCCGTTCTTTACAGCCATGCCCTCAAGAATGCCGCCATTCCAGTGGTGACGATCCTGGCTATGGACCTGCCCCTTCTCTTTGGCGGCGCGTTGTTCACCGAGACCATCTTTAGCTGGCCGGGGATGGGCAAGCTGTTCTTCCGCTCGGCGCAGCGGGTGGACTACGCCGTCATAATGGGGATCGTCATGATCAACGCCACACTCATCGTGGCCTTCAACCTGGTAGCCGACGTTGTCTACGCCTTCCTCGATCCTCGCGTCCGATACGAGTGAGGAGTTTGTAGTAGCGACTTCAGTCGCTTTGGCGCCATCGTGGACGACTGAAGTCATCACTACGGTCGTCACTACGAAGAAACGCCAGTGTCAAGTACGAAGCTAGAGGAGATTGTTCATGTCTGATTCTGAGACTGTGCAGCCCCAGGAGGAGCCGGTATTGGACTTGGCGCCAAAGTATCGTGAACAGCAGACCATGACGCAGTTGGTATGGCACTCCTATCGTCGCCATAAACCAGCCATGATCGGCACGACCATTATCCTCATATTCGCCCTGGCGGCCATCTTCGCGCCCTACATCTCACCTTGGGACCCGGAGAAAACCGACCTGGATATAATGTTGCAGCCGCCATCGGCCCAGCACATCATGGGAACAGACGAGTTGGGCCGCGACTTACTGACCCGCATTCTGTACGGCGGCCGGGTTTCTTTGAGCATAGGCGTCATGGCCATGGCGCTGGCGGTGGTCGTTGGGGCTGTCGTCGGCGGATTGGCTGGTTTCTACGGCGGCTGGGTGGACAATGTCCTGATGCGCTTCACCGACATGATGTTGGCCTTCCCCCAACTTTTCATCCTGATCATTCTTGCCCTTGCACTGCGGGACATTCCTATTGAAGCGCTGCGGGGCACGGCCTTCGCCAGCGTTTTCTCCATCGTGTTGGTCATCGCAGTGCTGGCCTGGATGAGGGTGGCCCGGCTGGTTCGGGCCTCGTTCCTCTCGCTCAAAGAAAAGGAATTCATCGAGGCAGCTCGCAGCTCTGGTGTATCCAACTTGCGCATTATGGCTCGCCACCTGCTGCCCAATGCCATGAGTCCTATCATCGTGGCCGCTACCTTCCGAGTAGCCACTTCCATCATCACCGAGTCTGGCCTGAGCTATCTGGGCTTCGGCGTACAGCCACCCACGCCCACCTGGGGCAACATGCTCAAAAACGCCCAGGACCAGATGACCCGTGCCCCGTGGACGGCCATCTTCCCTGGTCTGATGATCTTCATCGCTGTCATCGCCATCAACTTCATTGGTGATGGCTTGCGGGATGCGTTGGATCCATACAAAGCGGAAACGTAGACAGTTTGGAGTTTCACGTTCGAAGTTTCGAGTTGAGTGAACTACCACCACCAGAGGTGGTGGCTTCTGGGCTTTCCATTGAAGCGTTCACTGGTAAGTTGAGGCAGGTTCCCATTCCATTTCGACCAGAGTAACAGTCAGTTTTGTTGCTCGAATCTAACAGAGGCAGGGTCTGTACTGGTAGAACCTTTTCCTGCACCACCACCAGAGGTGGTGGTTTCATAAGACAATGAACTCTAAACCTGAAACTCAAAACCCAAAACTCATGTGGGGGGGCGTGCTAAGGGCGGGCCATCTGGCCCGCCTTTTTTCCTGAATCCGAGCAGAAGATAGGAGGAGCTAGCCATGTCTACCATCGAGCTTCTTTTCCTCAGCCAGGAGGAGGTTATCGCTGCCGGCGGGCTTGACATGGCTGCGGCCATGGCTGACGTGGAAGCCACGCTGCGATTGCATCATACGGGTGACGACGTCCTTCCCCTCAAGGCCGTGATGGACTTGAGCCAGGATGCCTCGGGCCTGAGAGAAAGCCACATCAACGCCATGCCTGCCTACCTGGGCGGCGACTACCATACGGCTGGCCTCAAGTGGATCGCTAGCTTCCCGGCGAATCCACGTCAGCGCAACCTGCCTCGCGCCTCAGGCCTCATCGTCCTGAACGATTCCGATGCCGGCGTGCCGTTGGCCGTGATGGACGGAACGCTCATCAGCGCCATGCGCACCGGCGCCGTCACCGGCGTGGCGGCTCGATACCTGGCCCGGCCCGACTCCCGCTGTGCCGGCCTCATCGGCGCCGGAGTGCAGAACCACACCCAACTGATGGCCCTACGTGTAGCTCTGCCCCACCTGCGGGAGGCGCTCATCTACGACATTCGCCGTTCCCGCAGCGAAGCCTTTGCTATGGAGATGTCCAACCTACTCGACCTGCCCGTGCGGGTGGCCGACGACGCCGAGACCGTGGTCCGCAAGGCCGACGTCCTGGTCACGGCGACGACCACCACGGAGCCTATCGTTCGCCAGGGCTGGCTGCGCGAGGGCAGCTTCTACTCCCACGTCTCCGGCTACGAGTGCGAGTTCGCCGTCATCGCTTCCGCCGACAAGGTGGTGGTTGATGACTGGGAGCAGGTGAAACATCGCGCCGCGCAGACCATCGCCTACATGCACCAGGCTGGCGAGTTCAACGACGATGATCTCTACGCCGAGCTGGGCGAGATCGTGGTCGGCGACAAACTCGGCCGGAAAAGCGACGCGGAGCGTATCTTCTTCAATCCGGTGGGCCTGGGCGTCGAGGATATCGCCTTGGCCACACGCATCTATCGCACCGCCCAAGAACGCGGCCTCGGGCAGACGTTGACCCTTTGGGAAAGCCCGCGTTGGATGTGAATCAGAACCTGGGCTTTGGACAAAATCGCGACGGCAGCCAGAAACCCGTTTTCTCACAGCATAATGTCGTCCATGCCCGCTTGAAATAAACTGATTCATACAGATTTCGGCGGTGAGGTTATCAGAAAACGGGTTTCTTTGGCTTTGTCCAAAGTCCAAAGAGCTACGAAAGCCGAGAAACCAGGTTTTTGTGTTGGAGAGAGGAGGTACACTGTGGACATCAACGTACTAGACAAGACCCTCATCGGCGAGGTCTGGACTTCACCAGACATCTACGCCAACCTGGAGACTCTGTGTGACTTCGGCAGCCGCTTCGCTGGCACGCCTAGCGAGCGCCAGGCCCGCAACTTCATCCTAAGCAGGTTCGCCGCCTACGGCCTCCAGAATGTTCACCTGGACCCCTTCCCCTACATGGGCTGGCGGCGGGGCACCTGCCAGGCTCAACTCGTCAGCCCCCGCCAACTGCCGCTGCCTTCGGCCCAATCGCTGGTCTACTCGCCCAGCACGCCTGAAGGCGGGTTACGGACCGAGGTGGTTGATCTCGGATCGGGAAGCAAGGAGGAGTTCGCCGCCCGGCACGCCGAGATCGCTGGCAAGATCGTCCTGGTGTCCAGCGCTAGCTCACCGGAGGGCCAGCGCATCCATCGGCGCGAGAAGTATGGCCGCGCCGTGGCCGCTGGCGCCGTCGGCTTTCTGTTCGCCAATCACCTACCTGGCATGTTGGCCCCCACCGGTTCACTGCGCGGTGGTCGCATGGGCGAGATCCCCGGCCTGGGCCTCAGCCGCGAACATGGCTTCGCCCTGGCTCGCCAATGCCGATGGGGACAGGCGGTGGTTGAGTTGCAGGTCCACAACGAGAGCGGCCCGGCCGAAGCCTGGCACGTGGTGGGCGAGGTGCCAGGGAGCAAAGCCGGCACCGCCGAGGAGGAGATCATCGTCATTGGCGGCCACTACGACGGCCACGACATCGCCCAGGGCGCGATGGACAACGCCTCGGGGGTAGCCGTGGTCCTAGAACTGGCCCGCACCTTCGGCCCCTTGCGCGGCCAACTGCCCCGCACTCTGCGCTTCATCGCCTTCGCGGTCGAAGAACTGGGCGTCCTGGGTTCCACGGAATACGTCAAAAAGCACCGCGAAGAGCTGGGGTCGGTGAGCTTCATGTTGAACCTGGATGCCTGCGTGGGCTCCAGTCCCGCTGAGTTCGTGCTCAACGGCTTTGAGGAACTGCGCCCTCTGTTGCAGGGCTTCGCCGCCGACATGCGCTACCAGTTGAGCACGAAGCAGCGGGTGGTCACCGCTTCGGACAATTTCCCCTTCGTGATGCAGGGTGTCCCGGCCATCAATCTGGTCCGGCGGGGCATTGATCCCCGATTGGGGCGGGGCTACGGCCACACCGCAGCCGACACCCTGGACAAAGTGAGCGAGGTGGACCTCCGCGAGTCAGCGATGGTAGCCGCCCGATTGATGCTACGAGCGGCAAGTCACGCGGGGCCGCTGGGCCGACGCCGAAGCCAGGACGAAGTGCGCGACATCCTCATTGACCAGGGACTGGAAGAGCCGCTCAAGGCCCAGGACAAGTGGCCGTTTTGAGGAGGAGACCAATGACGAACAAAGCATACATCCTACCAGATATGACCTGGCCCGAGGCAAAGGAAGCCCTAGCGCAAGCCGAGTTGGCACTGATACCGGTGGGGTCCTTTGAGCAACACGGGCCTCACGGTACTTTCGAAGTAGACACCGGCCGCGCCTATGGCTTCGGCAAGCTGCTGGCAGCGCGAATGTGCCCGCAGGTCGTGCTGTCGCCGGTCGTCAACATCGGCGTGTCGTACCACCACCTGAACTTCCCCGGCACCGTCACCCTGCGGCCTGAGACCTTCATGGCCGTGGTCTACGACGTAGTGTGGAGCCTCAGGCAACATGGTATCGAGAAGTTCCTGATCCTGAACGGCCACGGCGGCAACATCCCCTCGCTGGGGGTGGTCATCGTCAAGCTGCGGGAGGAGTTGGGAGTAAAGGTCGCCTGGACCAGCTTCACCTCTCTCGCCAAAGAGGTGCTCCAGGAGCGGATCAAATCGGAATCAAAAGGGCACTCCTGCGAGGGCGAGATGTCGCAGGCCATGATCCTGGCCCCTCACACGGTGCGGCGGGAAGCCCTGGCCCCCGGCAAGTTCAAGGGCTATCCGTACCGTCACCTGGGGGAAGGCTTCAACCTGGCCTATCCCTATCGCTTCGACGAGATCACGGCCAACGGCGCGCTGGGAGACGCCCGCCAGGCCAGCGAGGAACTGGGACGGGATATCGTCGAGGCAGCTTTGCAGCATGCGGTTGAGTTCTTGCAGGATTTCATGGCGCATGAGGAGTGAGTGACGAGGCAACGAGGATAGAAATGCTTGAACTGTTTCCCGCGGGCACCTGTTTCGATGAGACGGGGGAGCTCTGCCTGGGAGGATGCTCTGCTTCGTCCCTGGCCCAGGAATTCGGCACGCCTCTCTACGTCTTCGATGAGGTGACCCTCCGCGCCCGGTGCCGAGAGTATCGGCAATCCCTGGGGCAACACTACCCAGGCCCCGCTCAGGTCGCTTATGCAAGCAAGGCCTATCTCAACCTGGCCCTGGCCCAACTCTTCGCCCAGGAAGGCCTGAACCTCGATGTCGTATCAGGCGGCGAGCTTTACGTGGCCCGGCAGGCAGGGTTCCCCGCCGAGCGGATTCACTTCCACGGCAACAACAAGACGCCAGCAGAGTTGACCATGGCTCTTGATGAGGGTGTGGGGCGCATCGTGGTGGACAATTTCCACGAGCTGGATGCGCTGGAGCGGTTGGCCGCCGAACGGCGGGTTCGGGTCTCCTTATGGCTACGCCTCTCACCGGGCATTGATGTCCACACCCACGTCTATCGCAAAACCGGGCTGCTCGACTCGAAGTTCGGTTTCCCACTGGAAACGGACGCCGCCGAGGGCGCCGTGGGCCGCGCCATGGCCAGTCCCCATCTGGAACTCGTCGGCCTGCACGCCCACATTGGCTCCCAGATCTTCGACCTGGAGCCCTTCACCACGGCCGTCGCCCTCCTGGTGGACTTCGCGGCCTCAATGAGAGCGCGTCATGGCTTCGAGTTGCGCGAGTTGAGCCCCGGCGGGGGATGGGGCGTGACCCACCACGAAGCGGACCCTCCCGCGCCAGCGGCCCGATACGTGCAGGCCGTGTGCCAGGCGGTGGTTGACAGTTGTCGCCGCCACGGGCTGGCTCTGCCCACGCTGGTGATCGAGCCAGGCCGCTCCATCGTTGCCCCGGCGGGAGTGGCCCTCTATCGCGTCGGCGCGCGCAAAGAGATACCTGGCGTGCGCATCTACGTCTCTGTGGACGGCGGCATGGCCGACAACATCCGCCCGGCCCTCTATGGCGCTCGCTACACGGCTATGGTGGCTAACAGGGCCAACCTGCCGGCCGAGGAGACGATCACAGTAGCCGGGAGATTCTGCGAATCAGGGGATGTGCTCATCCGCGACGTCGCCCTGCCCCGCCTGGAGGCTGGCGATCTGTTGGCCGTACCGATGGTCGGAGCCTATTGCCTGCCCCTGGCCAGCAACTACAACCTTGTCCCTCGTCCGGCGGTGGTCCTGGTCAGAAACGGACAGGCCGGCCTCATCCAGAGAAGAGAGACCTTTCAAGACCTGACGGCCCGCGATCTGCCGCTGGCCAAAGAATAGCCAATCTCTAATACCCAATACCTTTTGTTTAAGGAGAGAGACTATGACCAATGTTGACGAACTCAAGTCGCGCGTCATGGCTGAGATAGACGCCCAGCGCGACGAATTGATCCGCATTTCGGACACGATTCACGCCAAGCCAGAGTTAGCTTTCCAGGAGTTTGAGGCCGTGGCACTCTTGACCTCTGTCCTGGAGCAAGAGGGGTTTGCGGTGCAGCGCGGCGCAGCTGGGCTGGAGACCGCCTTCATTGCCTCGTACACCAGTCAGAAGGGAGACAGGCCCGTCGTGGCACTCCTGGCCGAGTACGACGCTCTGGCCGGCTTGGGACACGCCTGCGGCCACAACATCATTGGCACGGCTTCAGTGGGCGCGGCCCTCGCTCTGCGCCCCGTCCTCGACGAGATTGCCGGCACCATCCAGGTCGCTGGCACTCCGGGTGAAGAGGGCGGCGGGGGCAAGATTTTCATGGTCGAGGCTGGCCTCTTCGATGACATGGACGCGGCCATGATGGTTCATCCCTCCACGCGCACCATGACCCGGCGCAATTCGCTGGCCTGCTACGAGCTGAAGATGGAGTTCTTCGGCCAGTCTGCCCACGCCGCTGGCTCGCCAGACAAAGGCATCAATGCCCTCGACGCCTGCGTCCTGACCTACAACAACATCAGCCTCCTGCGCCAGCAACTGACCGACGACGTCCGCGTCCACGGCATCATCACCCACGGCGGCGCGGCCCCCAACATCATCCCCGACTACACCGCGGCCAAGTTCCTGGTGCGAGCGGCAGAAAAGGACGACGCGCTGGCTGTGCTGGACAAGGTGGAGGATTGCGCGCGGGCCGGGGCTCTGGCCGCTGGCGCCGAGGTCAAGCTGACGCGCGGCGAGAAGTACTACGCCAACATGGTGCCCGGCACTGTCCTGGCTGACCTCTTCGACACCAATCTGACCGCGCTGGGCCGAGAGGTGCAACTGCCAGAGCCCAGCGGGCGCATGGGCTCCACCGACATGGGCAACGTCAGCCACGTCGTCCCGGCACTGCATCCTTACATCACCATCGCCTCCGAGGAGGTGGCGGGCCACTCACCAGAGTTCCGCGCCGCTTCAGCTTCTCCAGAAGGCCACGCCGGTCTGTTGGACGCGGCAAAAGCTCTGGCGATGACGGCCGTTGACCTCTTCTCGAACCCGGCGCTGGTGGATGCAGCCCGGGAAGAACACCGGGCTTGCTTTGGCTGATCGCCATTTGACAGAGCGAGAATAGAGCGATATAATAGGTTTGCTCAGATCTCAGTAGATCATGGTAGCTCGCGGCGGATTGCCAAATCCGCCGCCTCAAAATCACACTCAAAAGGAGTCAAATCATGCATCCCCAATCAAACATTTTGGAACAGATCGCCTCCAACCTGTACAGTGGCGAGGACGAAGTCGTTGCCGTGCTGGTTCAGCAAGGGCTAGATCAGGAGATGTCGCCGGCCGAGATCCTCAACGGCGGTCTCATCGCTGGCATGGATGAGGTGGGCAAGGACTTCAAGGCTGGCGACCTGTATGTGCCTGAGGTGCTCATCGCCGCCCGGGCCATGCAGGCCGGCATGAGCATCCTGCGCCCACTGCTGGCGGAAGGCGACGTGCCCAGCGCGGGCAAGTACATCATCGGCACGGTGCAAGGCGATCTGCACGACATCGGCAAGAACCTGGTGAAGATGATGCTGGAGGGCGCCGGCTTCGAGACCATTGACCTGGGCACCGACGTCAGGCCCGACGACTTCGTGGCCGCCGTGCAGGCGCATCAGCCGCAACTCCTGGGCATGTCGGCCTTGCTGACCACCACCATGCCAGGGATGAAGGCGACCATCGAGGGACTACAAGAGGCGGGACTGCGCGACACGGTCAAGATCATGGTCGGCGGCGCGCCAGTGACAACCGCCTTCGCCGAGCAGATCGGGGCCGACGCCTACGCGCCCGATGCGGCTACGGCTGTGGACGTTGCTCGAAGCCTGGTTGCATAGGTGACAACGTGTTGCGTGCTGCGTGTTGCGTCTCATTGTCAGACTAACGAAACACGAAGCACGGCCTGTTTTCTTAAGGAGTCCCTCCTTGACGAAGCAAATCCCTGTTGCAACCCTCCACCCCACCATCCGCATGCTCTCCGACGAACAGATCGAGGCCATCCACCACACCAGCCTGGACATCCTGTCTCGGACGGGCATCGTGATGAAGAACGAGGCCGGGCGCGAGTTGCTCCTCGAGGCCGGGGCCTGGGAGTCCGGGGGACGGATCAAGATCCCGCCGCATCTGGTGATGGATGGCCTTGCCTCCGCTCCGCCGCGCATACCCATGTTCAATCGGCTGGGCGAGCTGACCATGCCCCTGGAGGCGGGCGCGGGAAGGTCGCCTCCCGTCTTCTTCGGGCCTGGCTCCGACTGCCCCTTCACCATTGATGTGGAGGCGGGCGAGCGGCGCAAAGCCACATCCGAAGACGTGCGACGCATCGCCCAGTTGTGCGACGGCCTGGCTCAGATTGACTTCATCATGTCCATGGGCACTCCCTCGGACGTGCCGGCCCTGGATCACTATCTCCACAGCTTCATCAACATGATCCGGGGCTCGGTCAAGCCCAACGTTTACACGGCCAACAATCGGGAGGACATGGAGGCCATGTACCGCATCGCCTGCGCGGTGGCCGGCGGCGAGACCGAATTGCGCGAGAAACCTTTCCTCCTGCACTACGCCGAGCCCATCTCCCCCCTGCTCTTCAACGACGAGTCGGTGGACAAGCTGCTGTTCTGCGCCGAAAAGGGCATCCCCGTCACCTATCTGCCCTCACCAAACACCGGCGGCGGAGGACCCATCACCCTAGCGGGGGCGCTGGCGCTGGGCAACGCCGAGTGCCTCGCGGGGCTGGTGCTGAGCCAATTGGTGCGACCTGGCACGCCCCTCCTATACGGCATGAACACCGCCGCGCTGGACATGAAATCGGCCATTGTCAGCTATGGCAGTCCTGAGTGGCCGCTGGGCATGGCCGCCTGTACCGACCTGGCCCGCTACTATGACCTGCCGGTGTGGGGCACGGCCGGCGCCACCGATAGCAAAGTGGTGGACGCCCAGGCTGGCATTGAGGCCACGGTCACGGTCATGACCGCTTTCCTGACCCGCTGCAACCTGGTGCACGACGTGGGATACATCGAGTACGGCACCACCTCCTCGATGGAGATGCTGGTGGTGGTTGATGAGATCATCCGCGAGGCGCGCTACATCATGGGCGGCGTAGAGGTCAGCGAGCGCACCCTGGCCCGCGAGGCGATCCATAGAGCCAAGCCCGGCGGCGGCTTCCTGGCAGACGATCACACCCTGGACAACTGGAAGTGGGCCCAGTGGCGGCCGGCGCTGATAGACCGCATGCGCTACGACAACTGGGTGGAAAGGGGCCGCCAGGACATGACCGCCCGCGCCAACGAGCGCGCTCGCCAAATCCTGGCTGAGCACGAGGTGCCCCCACTGCCAGAGGCGGCGGAGGAGGTGATCGCTGAGGTGCTCAAGGAGCGAGAAACGGAATAGAGGTAGGCATCACAACCCGTTCGTAGGTTCAAACCTGCGAGCGGGTTGTTTTCTGAGGAGTGAAGAGTAAAGAGAAAGCAATGTGAAACGTCAAACGTCAAGCCTTCCATCCCCCCCAAGGTTGGGGGGGGCAAAGAGGGGGAGCAGGAGGAAAAGATGAAATACAACCTCGCCTTCGTCGGCTTTGGAACAGTCGGCCAAGGACTGGCTAGTCTCCTTCTGGAGAAAAAGGAACTCCTCAAGGAGAGATATGGCTTCGGATACTCGGTGGTGGCCATCTCCGATCCCCTGAAGGGCTCGGTCTACGATTCAGAGGGCTTGGATCTGAAAGAATTGCTCTCTTTGGTAAGAGAGACCGGCGGAATCGAAGAGTACCCCAAAGGGGAAAAGGGTTGGAATAGCCTGAAGACCATCAGAGAGTCCAACGCCGACATCGTCGTCGAAGTGACCTACACCGACATCCAGACCGGGGAGCCAGCCATCAGCCACATCAGAGCCGCCTTGAACAGCAAGAAACATGTGGCCACGACCAATAAGGGCCCCATCGCTCTGGCCTACCGGGAACTGTCGGATTTGGCCAAGCAAAACGGGGTAAGCCTACGATTCGAGGGCACGGTGATGTCCGGGACGCCCAGCCTCAACCTGGGCCTGGAAGCCCTGGCTGGCGCCGGGATAAGCGAGGTCGGGGGGATTCTGAACGGCACGACCAACTACATCCTCACCGAGATGGCCAAAGGGATAGACTACGACGCGGCACTGAGAGAGGCGCAGCGTTTGGGCTATGCCGAGGCCAACCCCGAGGCCGATGTCGAAGGCTGGGATGCGTTGGCGAAGATCGTGATCCTGGCCAATGCCCTGCTGGGGGGCGACGTCAAGGTGGACGAGGTCAAGAGGAGGGGCATCACCGAAATCAGTCTCGCAGACGTCGAAGCGGCCAAAAAAGAAGGCAAGTGCTGGAAACTGATCGCTCGGGCCTGGAGGGAAGACGGCGGGGCTTCGTCCCGAGGCTCAGCCCGAGGGGTCAAGGCCCAGGTGACACCAGAGAAAATCGCTAACGACGACTTCTTGGCTGGCGTTAGCGGAGTGACAAATGCGCTGATCATTGACAGCGACGCACTGGGCCAGGTGACGCTCACCGGCCCCGGAGCCGGGGGACGCGAGACCGGCTTCGCCCTGTTATCCGATCTGCTCAGCATTCACCGCCAGGTTTTCGACTCACAACTTAACCAAAACCTATGATTGCAGGAGACGAATGATGGACAGTTCTGTCTGGCAGCCGAGCCTGACGCTGATGAATCAGGCCAAGATCGAGCAACTGCACGACGCTGCTACGACGATTCTCGAGACGACTGGTCTGAACGTGCATCATCCAGAGATGCGGCACAGATTGGCCGACGCTGGGGCCAGGCTGGGCGAGGGGCCGCGGGTCTATCTCCCCGCCGGGATGGTGGAAGGGGCGCTCAGCACAGCCAAACGCGACGTCGTCGTCTACAACCGGGCGGGCCAGCCGGTGATGCCGCTGGGGCCACACCAAATCTACTTCGGCACCGGGTCGGATCTGGTCTACACTCGCAACGTCGAAACGACGGAGCGGCGAGCCTCTGTGCTGGAGGACGCGGCGCGGGCGGCCCGGCTGTGCGACGCGCTGGACGAGATTGACTTCGTGATGTCCTTTGCTCTGCCGGAGGATGTCCCCAACGAGGACGCCGAGCCGCAGCAGTATTACGCTTTGCTGCATAACACAGTCAAGCCGGTGATCATGACCAGCTTCTCTGGATTGGACGCGCTGGAGCGTTTGCACGAGATGGCGTGTGTCATGGCCGGCGGCGACGAGGCGTTTCGGCAGCGTCCGAACTACATCATGTACGGCCAGTTTGTCTCCCCCTTGCAGCACGATCTCCAGGCCGTCGAACGGCTGGTCTTTTGCGCCGACCACGAAATCCCGTTGATCTACGTTCCGACGATCATGCCCGGCGCCAGTGGGCCGCTCACACTGGCCGGGTCGCTGGCATTGGCAGCGGCCGAGTCGTTGGCCGGGCTGGTGATGCACCAGACGCAGCACCCCGGCGCGCCCTTCATCTTTGGCGCTTGCGTTAGCCAGTTGGACATGCGCACCATGCTTTTCCCCTATGGCTCACCCGAGTGGCGATTGAACGACCTGGTTATGGCCGAATTGTCGCGCTACTACGGTCTGCCGGTGTTTGGCACCGGCGGCGCCACTGACAGCAAGCTGGCCGACGCGCAGGCGGGCGCCGAGTACGCCACCAGCCTGCTGGTGGCAGCCCTGGCCGGCACCAACCTGATCCACGATGTGGGATACCTGGACTCGGGCCTGACCGGCAGCCTGGAGAGCATTGTGCTGGGCGCTGAACAGATCCGCTGGGTGAAGCGCTTTATGGCCGGGATGGAGGTATCAGAGGAGATGCTGGCCCTCGAAACCATCGCCGAGGTGGGTCCCGGCAAGCAGTTCTTGGATCACGCCCATACCCTCAAATACCTGCGTCAGACAATATGGATGCCCCATATCACCGATCACGACGGATACGAGGCTTGGGTCGCCAGCGGGGCCAAAGACTATGCCACCCGCGCCCGCGAGTATGCCCGGCAACTGATAGAGTCACACCAGCCGGAGGCGATTGACGATTCGGTAGACACCGCGCTCAGGCAGTTGAGCAACATGGTTTGAATCAGGATGCATTCACATTCTCCAGGTGCAACGCACTTGTTTAGAGAAAGGAGCGCAATTCGCTCGACGGGTTTGGGCTGCATAGCATTTCGGGCGAACAAAGTGTGCACCTGTGTGCGTGTTTGACATTGTGTTCAGGTATGATATAATCTATCTTAAGGAACTTCATACATCACCCAGGTAGATCCGTGAGTTGTGGTTTGCGACGTGAGAGGATGAGCTAGCTCGACAGTGTTAACTTTCACGCCAAGCGTCACTGCGAGGAGCGGAGCGACGCCTGTCCTGAGCTTGTCGAAGGGAAGCAATCCCCACCGTTGCCTGCAATTGAGGGCGGGAGATTGCTTCGCGGAGTTTACCCTGAGGCATCGAAGGGCTCGCAATGACATCAGCTTAACATTGTCCAGCTAGTTAGTTGAGGAAGAAAGGAGGTGCTACGAGGACGTTTGTTTGACTGGATAGTGTTAAAGCAGAATGGAGTCGGCTGAGCATCTTGGCGACTCTTCTCTGCTCTCTACACTGCAAAAAAACACAAGCTAAAGGAGGAGTATTCAGAAATGGAAGTTCTCAAGAAGAAACCAACCAATGATGTACATGCGTACATCCCAGAGCTAGAGGACCTTTACCGAAAGGGCCGGATCACCCGCCGCGAGTTCTTGCGGAATGCGACCTTGCTAGGTATGTCCCTGGCCAGCGCCAGTGCCTTTTTGGCTTCCTGTGCTAAGGCGCCTGAGCCTACAGCGACTCCCAAGCCAGCGGCGACGAAGGCGCCAGAGCCCACGGCCACGCCCAAACCGGCCGGTCCCAGTCGCGGCGGCACCTACACCGCCTCCATGCAGCTCCAGCTTCTCGACCACCCCGCCCGCCTCTCCTGGGTCGAGGGGGCCAACATCGTCCGGCAGTTTGGGGAATACCTTACCGAGACCGGCCCGGACAACGTCACCCGTCCCTATCTGCTGGAGAAGTGGGAAGCCAGCGAAGACGTCAAGACCTGGGATCTCTACCTGAAGAAGGGCATCAAGTGGAACAACGGCGACGATTTCACCGCCGAGGACGTGATGTTCACCTTCGGCGAGTGGCTCAACGAGGACGTGGGTTCCTCGATGCTGGGGTTGCTCGCCTATCTGCGGGGGATGCAGGACGTGGAGAGGGTAGATGACCATCACGTTCGCCTGCACCTGCAATACGGCGACATCGGCGTGCCGGAGCACCTGTTCCACTACCCGGCCGTTGTCCTGCACCGAGAGTTTGAGGGCGACATCATCAAGAAGCCGGTTGGCACGGGCGCCTTCCTGCTGCAAGAGTACGCCGAGGGCGAGCGCGCCGTGTTCAAACGCCGGGAAGACTACTGGCGCAATGGCGAGGACGGCAAACCGCTGCCCTACCTTGATGAGCTGATCTACGTCTCCACCGACAAGGACGCCGGCGTGGCAGCGCTACAGGGCGGCCAGGTGGACAACGTCTACGACCCCCGCCCCACTGACTTTAACGCCCTGAAGAACAACGCCAACCTGACGGTGCGCTCGGTCAGCACTTCCCAGTGCCTGCTGGGGCGCATGCGCGTGGACCTGCCGCCGTGGGACGACGTTCGGGTGCGCAATGCCCTCAAGAAGTGCCAGGACCGGGCCAAGATCCTGCAGCTCTCCTACTTTGGCGAGGGCGAGTTGTCGATTGATGCCCACATGGCGCCGATCCACCCGGCCTACTGTGAAAAGCCAATTCCTGAGTACGATCCGGAGGGCGCCAAGGCATTGCTGGAGGAATACGCGGCCGAGAAGGGCCTCGAGTTGCCGCTCAAGGTCACGCTGGCCACCAAGAACGATCAGGCAGAGCCGGAGATCGCCCAAGCTTTGAAGGAGCTGGCCCTGCCGGGAGGTTTTGATATCACCCTGGACATCACCGAGCCTGGTGGCTACTGGGACCGCTGGACCGAGGTGGACCTGGGGATCACATCCTGGACACACCGTCCGCTGGCCGTGATGGTTTTGCCTCTGGCCTATACCGAGGAGGCCATCGGCGCCTGGAACGAGACGCGCTGGACGGATGACGAGTTTGAGGGATTGCTCCGCGAAGCGCAAGGAACGCTGGACGTCGAAGCCAGGCGCAGCATCATGTGCAAGATGGAAGACATCATGCAGGAGCGGGGCCCGGTTTTCAACAGCTACTGGAAGAAGGTGTGGAACATCACCAACAAGAAGTTCAAGAACGTCAAGGCCCACCCCACTGCCTACGACCTGCTCTACGACGTCTGGAAAGAAGCATAGTCAATCATCGTGGTGTCGGCTTGCCGAACCCGGCAAGCCGACACTGCAATTGAATAGAGCAATCGTCAAAGTCTGAGTGAACAGTTAAAGGAGTCAAGCTATGGCTCGTTTCATCATGCGTAGTGTCATTTCGACGATTGTCACCATGCTGCTGGTCTCCATTCTCCTGTTTATCCTCATTGAGGTGGGCAGCGGCGACATCTCTGTCAAGATCCTGGGCGTCTTTTCCACTCCGGAGCAGCGAGCCTCCTACAACGCCCAGTTGGGCCTCAATGCGCCGCTTTGGCAGCGGTACGTGGACTGGCTGCTCGGAAACGACTGGCGGGCCAAGCGTAAGGTCGGCTATCCTGTGGTCACGGCAGTCAACCCCCAAACCGGCGAGAAGGACTGGTGGGCTGACGTGGATGGCCAACTGACCCGCTGGAAGTTAGAGGAGGGGCGGCTGCTGGCCCTGAGGCGTCAGGAGGATGGTTCGGCCACGGCCCACATCGTGAGCGGCGCCTGGCAAACGGACGAACATGGCGCAGAGTTCTTCTGGGGGCTGGACAACAAGAACAACGCCGTCAAGTGGGTGCGGGGCGCAGGCGCCGAGGTCTGGGTGCTGACCAAGGCGGGACTACGCAAAGAGGGGGATGGTCCGCAGGAGTACATCCCGCTGCGTAAGGGGCTTCTGCGAGGCGACCCAGGCAAGTCGTTGCAGTATGGCCGTCCGGTTGCCGTGACACTGGTCCCCCGCATCCGCAACACCCTCGTCCTGGCCGGGGTAGCTTTTGTTGTGGTGATGCCCCTGGCCCTCTTCCTGGGTATCATCGCCGGCATCAGTGAGGGCAAGGTCATTGATCGCATCATTTCCATCGGCGGTCTGGGGTTCACGGCCACGCCCGAGTTCGTCATCGGCATCGCCTTGATCCTGATCTTCGGCATCTGGCTCAAGAATCCATCTACTGGCAACCCCCTTCTCCCGGCAGTGGCCATCTTCACCAGCGCCAATGCGATCTTTGAGAATCCAACCATGTTGGTACTGCCGGTGCTTACGCTGACCCTGGTCGAGTTAGGCTATGTGTCGCGTATGACACGGGCCAGCATGGTCGAAGTGATGGATTCCCCCTACATCCGCACAGCGATCATCAAAGGCATGCCCTACCGAAGAGTAGTCGTGCGCCACGCCATCCGCAACGCCCTGATGGCGCCCATCACCATCGTCATGTTGCACGTGAATTGGCTGGTTGGCGGCGTCGTCGTCACTGAGGTGATCTTTGGTTATCCTGGGCTGGGCAACTACATCTACAAAGCGGCCATCTTTGGCGATTTCAACGCCATAGAGGCGGCAGCCATGGTCACCGTGCTCATAGCCGTCGCCACTCGGCTCTTCGGCGACTTCGCCTACACGATGCTGAATCCGCGTATCCGGTACGCGTAGGGGAAAGGAGATCACAATGACTGTAGCAGTAGCGGCGAGAACACAACCAGAGCCCTCCCGTCTACGCAAGATGTGGAAGAGCATGTCCATCGTTTTCGAATCCCGGGTAGCTACCGTGGGCCTGATCATGGTGCTCTTCTGGGTCATCATGGCGTTCGTCTCGCTCTTCTGGACGCCCTACGAGCCCAATGCATCTGATTTCATCCAGAATCTTCCTCCCAATGCCACGAACTGGCTGGGTACCGATCACATGGGCCGCGATATCCTTTCTCGCCTGATGCAGGGCACTCAGGTGATCCTGCTCAAGACCCGTCTGCCAGGGGATTCGGCGATTCCCATCCCCATCGGCGTGGCGCTCTGGGGTGTGATCGGCTCGCTGGCCTTGGGGGTCGTGCTGGGGCTCAATGCCGGCTATCGCGGCGGCTGGTGGGACCAGGTGATCATGCAAGTACTGGATGCGCTGATCGCCTTCCCCCGCATCGTGCTCTACCTGGTGGTGATCGCGGCGCTGGGACAGGGTGACCTGGTCGTGATCCTGGCCATCGCCATCACCGGTGCGCCAGGCGTGGCCCGGCTGGCCCGCAGTCTGGCCCTGGACATCAAGACACGTGACTATATCCGCGCCGCCGAAACGCGGGGGGAGAGCGTCTGGTTCATCATGTTCCGCGAGATTCTGCCCAACGCCCGTGGCCCCCTGCTGGTGGACGCGATGCTGCGGGTGGGTTATGCCATCTTTGCCATTGGAACCTTGGGTTTCCTGGGCATTGGGCTGCCGCCTCCGGATCCCGACTGGGGCAACATGGTCAACGAGGCGCGCAGGAACATCTTTGCCAACCAGACGGCCGTGATCTGGCCCGCGCTGGCCATCGCCACCCTGGTTATCGGGTTAAATCTCTTTGCGGATGGTTTGCGTGAAGAGCTGACCCGGTATCAGAAGTAGAGGAGGACAAATGGCTGAAATGAGAGCGGTAAAGCAGGAAGCACCCGCCGTCCTCGAACTGGATAACGTGGCGGTGGCCTACAAGATACGGGGCGGGGAAATCGAAGCCGTCCAGAATGTTTCCTTCGAGATCAGGCGCGGGGAAACGCACGGCATCGTTGGCGAGTCGGGCTGTGGCAAGAGCACCGTGGCCTGGGCGGTGCTCAATTTCCTGGGGGCCAACGGCTACGTCAAACGAGGCAGCATCCGGTTCCAGGGTCAGGAACTGGTCGGCGTAGCCGGCGAAGAACTGCGCCGACTGCGCGGCGACCAGATCGCCATGGTCTACCAGGACCCGATGCAGGCCCTCAACCCGTCCATGCGTCTGGGCGACCAGATGTCTGAGGTGTTGACTGTCCACCGAGGAATGAATAAGAAAGAGGCCGAGAAGCGCTGTATCGAGATGCTGGAGCGCGTCTACATGCCCGACGCGGCCAACGTGATGAAGCGTTACCCCCACCAGATCTCTGGCGGCCAGCAGCAGCGCGTGGTCATCGCCACGGCTTTGCTCAATAACCCGGCCCTCTTGATCATGGACGAGCCGACCACCGCGCTGGACGTGACGGTCGAAGCGGCGGTGCTGGACCTGATCGCCGAGTTACGGCGAGACTTCGATACCGCCATCATGTATATCACCCACAACCTGGGCGTAGTGGCCCGGGTGTCCACACGCGTGGGGGTGATGTATGCCGGCGAGATGGTCGAGCGGTCAACAGTCGAGCAGGTTTACAGTAATCCCCAACATCCTTACACTCAGGGACTGATGCGCTGCGTACCCAAGCTGGGGGCAGACAAGGCCAGCAGCGTGCTCTATCCCATCCGGGGACGGGTGCCACCGCCAGATAACCGCCCGGTCGGTTGTGTTTTTAGTCCCCGCTGCGATTACGTCCGGGAGATCTGTCGCCAGGAACGGCCCAAGTTGCGCGAATTACCCAACGAAACCTGGGTGCGCTGTCACTTCGCCGGCGAGATTGATGCCTCCCAATGGACTCCCAGCGAAGACATCATGCCGCCCACCATCGCTGCCGACAAGGGTGAGCGAGAGCCTATCCTCAGGCTGGATAACCTGAGAAAATACTACGAAGTTCAAGGCAGCTCGCTGAAGGATGTGCTAGGTTTAGGTAAGCTGGGTTACGTGAAGGCGGTCGAAAACGCCAGCTTTGACCTGCCCAGGGGAACCACGTTGGGCGTGGTGGGCGAATCTGGCTGCGGCAAAAGCACGCTGATCAAGACCATCATCGGGCTGGAGAAAACCAGCGACGGCCATGCTGAGTTCATGGGGTTTGACATCACTGACGACATCGCGTCCCGTAGCGAGGAAGTCATCAAGGAACTGCAGATGGTCTTCCAGAACCCCGACTCGACTATGAACCCCTCCTACACGGTGGGTCAGCAGATCGGCCGGCCGATGCAGCGTTTCAAAACTGTGCCCAAGCACCAGATTCGGGGGGAGGTCATCAAACTCCTGAGGGCGATGCGCCTGGGTGAGAACTACTACGACCGGCTGCCACGCCAGCTCAGCGGCGGTGAGAAGCAACGGGTGGGAATCGCCCGCGCTTTGGCCAGCCATCCTGATCTGGTCTTGTGCGATGAGCCGGTCAGCGCCCTGGACGTGTCGGTGCAGGCTGCTCTTCTCAACCTGCTGTTGGAGCTCCAGCAAGAATACGACACTACGATGATGTTCATCGCGCACGACCTGAGCGTGGTACGCTTCTTCTCCGATCAGGTGGCGGTGATGTACCTGGGCCAGATCATGGAAATCGGCCCAGCCGAGGCCATCTACGCACCGCCCTACCATCCCTACAGCGAGGCCCTGCTCTCGGCCGTGCCGATCCCCGATCCGGCGGCAGAGCAGAAGCACATCCGCTTGGAGGGAACGGTCCCCAGTGCTATCAATCCTCCCAGTGGGTGTCGTTTTCACACCCGCTGCCCTCGCAGGAACTTGCTGCCCGATGGTGGTAAGATCTGTGAGGCTGAAGTACCGCCCTGGCGTGAAGCTGGCGGGGGGCATCGCATCTTTTGTCATCTGCCAATGGAGACATTGCGCAGCTTTGAGCCAGTTGTCACTCAACCGTAAGGAGGGACCTGAAAATGCTAGTAAAAGACTACATGACGCGACACCCGATCATGATTTCGCCCACGACCCCCGCGGCCGAAGCGCAGAAGATCATGGTTGAAAACAAGATTCGGCATTTGCCCGTCGTCGGCGACGGCAAGCGACCGCTGGGACTGATCACGCGGGAGAGACTGCGCATCTCCCCGGCCGACCTGGGCAGCTTGAACGTGTGGGAGATCAGTAGGTTTCTGTCCGACCTGACTGTCAGCGAGGTGATGGTCAAGGCCCAAGATGTCGTCACCATAGAACAGGACGCCACCATAGAAGAGGCAGCCCGCATCATGGTCAAGAACAGAATCGGCTGCCTACCCGTGTTGGAAGAGGGCATTGTGGTGGGCATCATTACTGAGACGGACCTGCTGGCCCAGTTGACGTTGATGATGGCTACACAGGTGCCAGTGCCCTACGTGCGAGTGACAGTTCGTATGCCGGACGTAAGGGGCGAGCTGGCTAGACTCGTCGGCGCCATTGGCGCTCAGGGTTGGGGGATATTGTCCTGCGGCGGCGCGCCCACTCCCAAGGATCCGACCAAGTGGGACGCCGTGATCAAGATTAGCTACGCGGCCCAGGAAGCGGTCGTCGCTGTCTTGGAGCAAGTGGAAGGTCAAGAGATCGTGGATGTACGAGTACGAGAGATCTAGGAGACAGACACGACTTGCAGGGCAACATCGTGACTATGAGAGTCAATCATACCCGTTCGATCACACCTCGGCTCCACGTCCTGACCGAAGATCAAAAAGAAACGATTCTCCTGAGTGCATTGGAGGTGTTGGAGCATACCGGGATCCGTGTTGACAATGAAGAGGGACTGGAACTGTTCAGCAGCGCCGGTGCGCGCCTTGCCCTGAGCTCGTCGAAGGGCGTAGGCCCGCAGCCGTGTTCACTTCCAAGCCGGCGTGTTTACATTCCCTCGCACCTCGTGGAAGACGCATTAGCCCGCACACCCCGTCGCATTACCATCTATAACCGGCTGGGTGAGCGGGCTGTGTTCTTGGAGGACCACCGTGTCCATTTTTGCAGCCAGGTGGACTCGACCTTCTTCTTCGATCCCTTCGACTACGCTCAGGACAAGCCCTTCGACCGCAGCCGTCGGGCTTGCGTACGAGCCGATGCCCGGCTGGGCGCCGTCCTCTGCGATGCCTTGCCCAACATGGATATGGTGTCCTTTTCGTCCCTCTACAGCGACGTTCCCGGCCAGATCGCCATTCGCATCGGCCACAAGGACACGGTGGAAAATTGCACCAAGCCGCTGATGCACGGCACGGGCGATTTTGCCAGCCTGAAGGCCGTGGCCGAGATGGCGGCTGTGGTCGCAGGCGGATGGGATGAATTGGCCCGGCGACCCTACTACGTCCACTATGCCGAGCCTCTATCGCCCCTGACGCACACTAACGAGGGAGTGGCCAAGCTCCTCTTCTGCGTCGAGCGCGGCATCCCGGTGATCTACACGCCGATGACCCTGGCCGGAAGCTCGGCGCCGGTGACGGCCGCCGGCAACCTGGTGGCCTGCATCGCCGAGTCGCTGAGCGGGCTGGTGATGGCTCAGCTCAAGCGGCGTGGCGCGCCCTTCATCTTCGGCGGTGTGCCGACGATCATTGACATGTCTACCATGCTGGTCTCCTACGGCGCTCCAGAGATGAGCCTGTGGTCGGCGGCGCTGGCAGAGATGGCCCATTATCTCCAGCTGCCCGTTTTCAGCACCGCCGGTTGCACCGATGCCGTGGCCTTCGACCAGCAGGCAGCGGCCGAGTCGGCCATCTCCTGCCTGATGGCGGCCCTGAGCGGGGCCAACCTGGTTCACGATGTGGGTTTCACTGAGGCAGCCAACTCTGCTTCACTGGAGCTGATTGCGGCCACTGACGAGTTCATCGGCATGATCGGCTGCATCATGGGTGGCATCGAAGTCACGCCGGAGACGCTGGCCCTGGACGTGATAGATCAGGTGGGTCCCGGCGGCAGTTATTTTGGCGAGAAGCACACCGTCCGCCACTTCCGCGAGAACTGGTTCCCCAGCTTGCTGAACCGGCACAACTACAAGCAGTGGGCGGCTGCCGGGGGGCTATCCCTGGGAGACAAGGCCAACCAGCGCGTCCGCCAAATCCTGCAGGAGCACCAGCCGGAGCCGCTGTCGCCGGAGGTGGTGGCCGAGTTGGAGAAAATGGAAGAGCATTGGTGGCGAGAGATAAAGGAGGACCACTAGCATGGCCAACATTCGCGTTAATGACAGAAGCTTTGGCAGCGTCCAGTATGGGCGACTGTCGCCTGAACAATGTGAGAAACTACACAACGCTACGCTTGCGATCCTGGAGCGAACCGGTGTTCGCCTTTACCATCAAGAAGCGATTGATCTGCTCGGGAAGGCTGGCGCTTTTGTCTCGGAAGGCAATCGCGTGCGGATTCCTTCTGGCCTGGTGGAAAAGGCTTTCAGCACTGTGCCCAAACGGGTCACGTTGTACGACCGCCACGGTCAACCAGCCCTTTACCTGGAAGGCCACCGCTGTTATTATGGTACTGGTTCCGATTGCCTCAACATCATAGACCATCGCACGAATGAGCGCCGCAAACCGGTGTTGCAGGACATCGTCGAGGGCATGACGGTGTGCGACGCTCTGCCCAACGTTGGTTTCGTCATGTCCATGTTTCTCCCATCTGACGTAGACCCCATGGTCAGCGACCGCTACCAGATGGAAGCGATGCTCAACAACACCACCAAGCCCATCGTCTTTGTCACCAACGAGTTCCCCGGCTGCGTGGATGCCGTGGAGATGGCCGAGGCAGTGGTCGGCGGGGCCGAGGCGTTGCGCCAGAGGCCGTTGGCGGCCTGCTACATCAACGTCACCACGGGACTGCGCCATAACGAAGAGGCGCTGCAAAAGCTGCTCTTTCTGGCTGACAAGGGCCTGCCGCTGTTGTACATCCCGGTGGTTATTGGCGGCATCAGCGCGCCGGTCACAACGGCCGGCAGCGTGGCCCTGATCAATGCCGGCGTCCTGGTTGGCCTGGTGCTCTCACAACTGAAGCGCGAGGGTGCGCCCCTCATCGCGCCTGGCATGGGGGGCTCAGCATTGGACATGCGGACGATGGTCGACCCCTACTGCGCACCCGACCCCATGGGCGTGGCCCATGCCCTGGCCCATCACTACGACTTGCCAATGTTCGCCCTGGGTGGTTGCAGCGAATCGAAGCTGGTTGACCAGCAAGCGGCGGCCGAAGCTGCCCTCACCCTGATGGTCGAAACGCTGGGCGGGGGCAACCTGATCCACGATCTGGGCTATTTGGAGTCGGGTCTATGCGGCTCGCTGGCGCAGTTGGTCATTTGCAATGAGATTGTAGGCTGGCTCGAGCATTTCATGGCCCCTGTGGAGATCAACGACGAAACCCTGGCACTCGACCTGATTGACGAGATCGGACCCGATGGCCAATTCCTCGTCACCGACCACACCAGGCGCCACTTCCGAGAGCGGTGGTACCCTCAGTTATTCGAGCGAGATACCTACAAGGGCTGGTTGACCAAGGGAGGCAAGTCTCTGGCCGAAAGGGCCGCCGAGCGGGTGGAAGAGATCCTGGCAAAGCACAAGCCCGAACCCTTGCCCGACGATGTTGCGCAGGCCATCAGGGCCATCGTGCGGCGTGCGGAAGAGAGTGTGGGAGATTGAGGACACGGGAGTACGATGGGGGAGCAGAGAGGAGCATCTGGTGATCGAGCTACGATTTCTGTCCAAAGAAGACGTCGAGTCCACCGCTCTCGATTTGGGAGAAGTGATGGACGCCATCGAAATGGGCTTGCGGGCACACGGTCAGAAGAAGGCGATTATGCCCTCCAAAGACCACCTGGTACTTGAATATCCAGCACGGTATTTCAACATCCTCAAGGGGTACGTCGAGCCTATCAACGTGGCCGGCGTGAAGGTGATCGGCGACTTTCAACAGAACTACCAGCGCAATCTGCCTTCAGAGCTGGCCCTCCTCACCCTCTACCGGCCCGAAACGGGCGCGCCGATGGCGATTATGGATGCCACGCTGATCACGTGGATGCGCACCGGGGCGGTGACGGCCGTCGGCGCCAAGTACCTGGCTTGTGAGAAGCCCCGGGTACTGGGCCACATCGGCGCCCGAGGCACAGCCAGGTACAACGTGCCCATGCTCGACCTGCTGTTCGATTTCGAGGAGATTCGCGTCACCAGCAAGCGGCCCGAGTCGCGCCAACGCTTTGCGGCCGAGATGTCCGAGCGACTGGGCAAACTGGTGACCGTGAAGGAAACGACCGAGGAAACGGTGCGCGACGCCGACGTCATCATTGACGCCTCCCGCCTGCTGGAGGAGCAGGTGTTGGTAAAGGAGGCGTGGGTCAAACCCGGCGCGCTGATTCAGCCCTACGGCGTGGTGATGTCCGTCGAGCGCACCCTGCCCTTTGCCGTGGACAAGATGGTGGTAGACGACTGGAACCAGTGCCAGAAATCAGGATACGGCCAGTTCGCGGGCTTGATCCAGGCGGGCGAGTTACGCACCGAGCACATCTACGGCGAGATCGGCGAGATTGTGGCCGGGATCAAGCCGGGTCGGGAGTCCCAAGAGGAACGCATCCTCTTCTGGCACAAGGGTTTCGCCATCAGCGATATCGTGTTGGGCCAGCTGGTGTACCAGAAGGCCCAGGAAAAGGGCATCGGTACGCCGCTGACCTACTACAAATCACCCCGCGATATGTGAGAGCAGCGAGGATAAAGGAGCTGATTCATGGCCAAGTGGGAATACACCGACAAACCGAAACATTCTGAAAACCGCAGAGCTGACCCGCGATACGCGGACAAGGATATGGCGACGCAGTGCCTGCACGCCGGCGAGCGCTGGGAGAAGCAGGTTTTCTGGACTTCCAGCACACCCATCCACAACTCGACCACCTTCTTCTACGATAGGGCGCAAGACCTGGACGACCGGGTCTACTATCGGCAACCGGGCTACGTCTACTGCCGCGGGGGCTCGCCGACCAACACCGCCCTGGAGCGGGCGCTGTCCACCCTGGAAGGCGCGGAGGTGACCCACGTCTGCGCTTCGGGGATGGCCGCCAGCCACCTGGCGCTGTTGACGGCTGGCGCAGGCAAAGGCGAGTTGATCCTCTGCTCCAGCGACGTGTACGGCAGCGTGTACACCATGGTGGAGAACATCTTTCCCCACCTGGGGTGTCCCAGCATCCTCATGGACTTCACCGATTTGAACAGGCTGGAGGACACGATCCAGCGCGAGAAGCCCCGAGTGGTCTATTTCGAGGTGGTCACCAACCCCATGACCAAGGTGATTGACGCGCCCGCCGTGATCGAGATGGCCCATCGCCACGGAGCGGCGGTGATCGTGGACAACACCTTCACCACACCCTACCTGCTGAAGCCTTTCGAGATCGGGGCGGATTTCGTCTGCCACAGCGTGACCAAGTTTCTTTCCGGGCACGGCGACGTGTTGGCCGGGTCGGTGAGCTGCTATCGCAAGGACTTTGACAAGCTACACGATATGCTGATCCAGGTGGGGTGTACGCTGGGGCCTAACGAGGCATGGCTGGCCCTGCGTGGGCTGAAGACCTTCCCCCTGCGCATGGAGAGACATTGCGCCAACGCCGTGGAAGTGGCCAGGTTTCTCGAAGCCCATCCGCTGATCCAGAAGGTGCGCTACGCTGGCCTCCCCAGCCATCCTCAGCACGAGACGGCCAGGCGCATCTTTCCCAACGGAAGGTTCGGGGCGATGCTCAACTTCGACATTGCCGACGGCGACAAAGCCACTGTCGCTAACAAAGACAAAGCTTTCCGCTTCCTGGATGCCCTCAAGCTCATACTGCCCGCCACCACCCTGGGCGACATCTATTCCCTCATCGTCAACCCCGCCCGAACGACCCATCGCCGGCTCAGCGACGAGGAGCGGATGGCCATCGGCATCAGCTCCGGCACGTTCCGCATGTCGGTGGGCATCGAGAACGTTGAGGATTTGAAGGAAGATCTGGATCAAGCCCTGAAGGCCTGCCAGTGACAGAGGGGAGATAGTGAGTATGATTTGCTTCGTGGACATGGAACACGAAAAGGTCGTGAACGTCTTCAGCACCGACTTCTTGAACGATGAGCGAGGAGTAGCATTTCTGGGCAGACGGGCCGCCCTCAAGTTTCGATTCGAGGAGATCACCGGGCAGGCTTGTCTGCTCCAACACTACACCCAGATCACAGAGGCGAAACTGCGCGAATGGGACATCCAGGTACTGCTGCTCAGCGGCTATGGCACCACGTGGGATCAATTCAACCCTGAGCGTTGTCAGGAGATGTTTCGCATCATCCGCGAGACCGACATACCCATCATCGGCTTGTGTGGGGGGCATCAGTCCATCGGCTTTGCCTACGACACGCCCAGTGCACCGCTGGGGCCACTGCCAGAAGGTGCGGAGGATCCATGTCCAGACATGGCTCTGGGTATGAGGAAAGAGTTCGGGTTCACCCACGTAGATGTCCTACAGCCCGACCCCCTCTTCGAGGGGCTGGGCAACCGGCCATTGATGTTTGAAGCGCATTGGTGGGAGATGCAAGATGTGCCGCCTGGATTCACCTTGTTGGCCTCCACCGATGCCTGTCGCATCCAGGCCATCAAGCACGAAAGTCGGTTGTTGTATGGCGTTCAGTTCCATCCAGAGTGCTATACCAAGGAACACCAGGACGGAAGGGTGCTGCTGGAAAACTTCTTCCGCCTCGCCGGAGTGATCAAGTAGCTGGTAGATTGGTAGATCGGCATGTCGAGAAGCTGCCCAATCTACCAGTTTCCCAATTTACGAATTTACTAATTCGACAATGGCACATTTCTCGGCTGACTTCTCGCTGATCTAGCATTGGGA
>CAYMKL010000047.1:0-44234 GCA_964390805.1 uncultured Anaerolineae bacterium
GGCCGATGGAGAGCGACAGCTTCTGGTGGCACGCCCGACCAAAGAGACAGTGCTGGATGACTGTGTGCTTCACCGATGAGTTCCTGGAGTGTTACGGTTTACCTGCCTTCTGTACCTGACCCCAGAATCGGGAAACTTCTAACTAGTTACCATGAAAGCCCCTGTGCGGTTGACGCAGGTGGCTTTCTGCTGTGTGCGACACAAAGTCGCGTGAGTATGCGAATGGGCTCTTGCTGTTGCCAAGCGAGGTGAATCATGATATACTATGCCTGCCAAACCCAAAAAGGGATTACAGAGTAGCCGCTCTGGTAATCCCAACACCTAATTGGGGTGGGTACAGAGAACCGCCAGCACCTGTTGGGGCACATGAGCTTGCTGGGAGTGAAGGGGCAGCCGGTCTTCCTCATGTGCGCCGGCGGGCCCGACCAGAGCTACCTGGGCGACCCGACCTGGATGAGCCTGGCGGAGTGGGCCGACCTCTGTCGGGAGCGAGAGGGGCTGGTAGTGATTCCCCACTTCCCGAATCCGTACTGCGAGGTCGCTGCTGACATCGTGCTGGGTAAGGTTGATGCAGTTGAGATCCGCTACTTCACGCCCGCGCTGGACAGCTTCAACGTGCGGGAATGGTATCGTTTCCTGAACTGCGGCTACCGGGTGACAGCCGTAGGTGGGACAGACAAGATGTCGGCCGGGATGCCGGTGGGAGGGGTGCGTACCTATGCCTACCTGGGGGATGAGGAGTTCGCCTTCGCCAACTGGGCCAGGGCAGTGCGGGCTGGGCACACCTTCACTACCAGTGGCCCGCTGATTGGGTTGCTGGTCGAGGGGCGCGCGCCGGGAGATGAAATGCGCCTGCCGGCTGGTGGCGGCACATTGGGAGTAGAGGCCTGGGTGCAGTCTGTTCAGCCATTCCATGAGCTGCAAATCGTCGTCAATGGGCAGGTTGTAGCACGCGAGGTGACCGATGGGGGCGCGCTGGAAACACGGCTGTGCAGCAACGTGCGATTGGAAGGGAGTGCTTGGATCACCGCGCGCTGCGTCAGCCAGTTGAAGGTGTGGCATTGCTGGCCCATTCACATTGCGGCCCACACGTCACCGGTGTACGTACGCTGTGAAGACGAAGAGCTGTTCAGCCCATCCGACGCCACGTACATGTTGACTCTGATTGACAGTGGGCTGACCTGGTTGGACACGCTATCCATTCCGGCTAGCCCGGAACGCCACGCGCGCATCCGTGGAGTGTTTGAGGCGGCCCGAGTCACCCTGAGCCAGCGCATGGCTGAGCACGGCTGGAGATTGCCATGAACAAGAAACAGCCGCTCCGCATCATCAATGCCGTTGCCCCCATTCGCATTTGCGACAATGGAGGCTGGACTGATACATGGTTTGCCCAGCACGGCAAGATATTCAATATCGGTGTCTATCCCTATGCTGAAGTGCAAATCGAAGTATATGCCGCTCACGACTTGCCAGAGCGCATCATTATCCATGCGGAGAATTATGGCGAACGGTATGTGATGCATCGAGAACAGTCGGGCTGGGATCGGCACCCGTTGTTGGAGGCAGCCATTGAGCTGATGGGCGCCCCCGATGACATCTCTTTTCAGGTGAGCATTTTCTCCGAAGCGCCCACTGGCGCGTCTACTGGCACGTCGGCAGCGGTGACGGTGGCTCTGATCGGGGCCCTGGATGCGCTGACGCCGGGACAGCTCACGCCGCACGAGGTGGCGTATAAAGCGCAGTCTGTCGAAGTAGACATGCTGGGCCAGCAATGTGGTATTCAGGATCAACTGTGTTCAGCTTACGGCAGAATCAATTACATCGATCTGTTCAACTATCCGTATGCGACGGTGTCGCAGCTTCAGGTTCCCAATGCAATCTGGTGGGAGTTGGAACGGCGGTTGCTCCTCATCTATTTGGGAAAGTCCCACAAATCATCGGCAGTACACGAGAAGGTGATCCGGGAACTGGAGGATGCAGGACCGAATTGCCGGCGACTGAATGATTTGCGGGCGACAGCAGAACCATCGCGGGATGCGGTATATGCTGGCGATTTTGCCCGCCTAGGCCAAGCCATGATCGCCAACACCGACGCGCAAAGCCGTCTTCATCCTGATCTGGTCAGCAGAGACGCCCAGCGTGTCATTGAGATCGCCCAGGATCACGACGCATTGGGTTGGAAAGTGAACGGCGCGGGCGGCGCGGGCGGCTCGGTCACCATTCTGTGTAATGCTCGCTCCTCTGTGAAGCGCGCTCTGATCCGCGAGATCGAAGCGGACAATCACCTGTACAAAAACATTCCCGTCTATCTGAGTCGATATGGGCTCCGCATCTGGGAGCGGGGTCAATAGGTCTGCTCAGTCGAAGGGGCATTCAAGGTCGGGCACACGCCGCGCGCCGAAGTTTTCCTCGTTGGACCTCTTGCCCCCTTGCGCCGCTTGAGAGAACCCATCATCCAGAACTGTCCACCTATCCCCACCACGTCCATAAGGGTCGGAGGCCTGCCAAAGGCTCTGACAGGGCTTTGCACCTGGATATTCCACAAGTGGACTTTGACCATCCTGGACAAGGTTGTACACAAGCACTTAGGGAATCCCGAAGCTGTTGACCTATAGCGGCAGGCTCGTCCCTTGTGCCTTTCTCCCTTTGTTTGTTTCCCCTCTCACCTCACTGGCTTCTTGCTCCCCCAGAGCCCGGCGAACAAAGCTATCCCATCTTTCTTCTTCCGCCTCATATCCTGGGCCTCTCTCCTTCACAAGCCCCTCATCCTTCTCCGCTATGCCTTCCAGCGCGGTCTCCGTTTCCAGGGCGATCTTCCTGGTCATCTCATCAGCCAGTTGGGTGTAGATGCCGGTCGTCGCCAGGTTTTCGTGGCCCAGGAATTGCTGAACGAAGGTGATCGGCGCTCCACCCAGGAGATAGTGCACTGCTATCGAATGCCGCAGCATGTGGGGTGTGACCCGTCTCTTGATGCCGGCCTTCTTCACATAGCGTGGGAACTGTGAGTCCACTGTGCCGATGGTGATGTGGCCACCACCCCTGCCAGGGAATAGGAAATCGGTAACCTCGCTCTCTTCGATGTACTTCTTCAGCAGCTTGACCGTGTACCACTTGAGATAGACTCGGCGTTCTTTGTTCCCCTTCCCTACTACCCGCACGGTTCCCCCATTGAGATCCAGGTTGCTGAACCTCAAAGAGACCGCTTCTCCGATGCGTAACCCTGCTACGTAGCACAGGTGGAATAGAACCTTGTTGCGCCGATCCACCCTTGACGTTCCGTCCATGGCCCTGAACAGATCTCGCACCTCTTCTACAGACAGCGTCTTGGGCAATCGCCGCCTTACTTTGGGCGTCGGGAGTCGCTCTGCTGGGTTTTTATCTATGTATTCCTCATCGAGGAGGAAGCGAAAGAAGATCTTAATGGTATGGACCTCTGAGGCAACGGTTGTATCCGCCAGGCCACGTTCCTGCAGGCTTGCCACATAGGACCGGAGTTGGGCTATGGTCAAGCTTGATACCGCAGCGGGCTCAACCTCCAGGAACTGGAAAAGATGGCCCAGGAAATACAGGTAGAACTCTATGGTTCTCGGAGACAGTCCTTTCAGACGGAGATAGGCCTCGTAGTCTGCCAACGGATTGTTTGAGGTAGTCAATGTGTCCTCCAAAGACGTTCATTTCGAAGTGGAGTCTGGCAAAAATTGCTGTAGAAACAAGAAAAATCCGGCTTTCTCAACCGGCTTTAGTACTACAACCGCACTTGCATAAAGCGCTCTCTTCGGCCATAATAGTGATAACACCGTAGCGGAGGAGAGGGCCGATGACACCTGAAGAACTGGAAAAGTGGGCAGGCGATTTTGAAGTGTTTCACGCGCGCTTTGCCGATCTGTTTACGCGCAGCGAACCACGCGAGCAGGCGGCGAAATACATACGTGGGCTGATGGCCCCCGTCGAGCGCAAGAATGGGTGGCAGATTGCCGAAGCGATTGGCGATAAGGCTCCTGATCTGACTCAGCGGCTTCTGTATCAGGCGAAATGGGACGCCGATGCCGCTCGCGATGAGTTGCAACAGATCGTGGTCGAAACCCTTGGCGACGAAGAGGGCATTGGTGTGGTGGATGAGACCGGCTTTCTGAAAAAGGGAACCAAGTCGGTGGGCGTCAAACGGCAGTACACGGGAACGGCGGGCAAAAAAGAGAATTGCCAGATTGGCGTCTTTTTGGCCTACGCCACCCCGAAGGGACATGCCTTTTTGGACCGTCGGCTCTACCTGCCCAAGGAGTGGTGCGCCGATGCAGAGCGGTGCGCTGAGGCGAAGATTCCTGAGGAGGTCGAGTTTCAGACCAAGCCGGAGCAAGCGGTCGAGATGCTGGAGCACGCTTGGGAACAGGGCGTGCCTATGCCCTGGGTAACCGGCGATGAGGTCTATGGGAACGCGACCAAGGTGCGCGATACCATCAGCGCGCACGGACGCTGGTATGTGCTGGCGGTCTCGTCCAACACGCCTGTTTGGAAAGAACGCCCGCCGGTGGAGCCACCGACGCGGGATACCGGGGGCCGCCCTCGCACGCGACCCCGCCTAGCAGAGGGCGCCCCACCCCTGACCACAGTGGCGGCAGCGGTCGCCGAATGGCCCGAGAGCCAATGGCACCGGCTGACTGTGGCCGAGGGCGAGAAGGGGCCACGCACCTACGACTGGGCCTGTGAGCGCGTCGTGGAGAGCCGCGACGGCCTGCCTGGTCCCGACGCCTGGCTGCTGGCACGGCGCTCGATCAGCGACCCGACGGATATCGCCTACTATTTGTCGAATGCGCCGATTGACACGCCCCTCCTGAAGCCGGCACAAGTCGCTTCGAGCCGCTATGTTGTCGAACAGGTGATTGAAGAAGGCAAAGGCGAGACTGGGCTGGACGAATATGAAGTGCGCTACTGGCACAGTTGGCATCGGCATATGACGCTCTCCATGATGGCACACGCCTGCTTAGTCTCCATCCGCTGCAAAGCAGCGGAAAAAGGGGGGGCTCAGACCCAGATCCAGAGTTGGCTGAACTGACCATCCCAGAGGTACGTCGTTTATTGGACGTGGCCCTGCCCTTGCCGCCACGCTCGCCGGAACTGCGCCTGGCCTGGTCGCAGTGGCGTCGCACCAGACGGCAGCAGGCGCGTCGCAGTCACTACCGGCGCAGAGGGTTCGAGTGGCCACCTCGGCCCGCCAATGACAAAACTGACAAACCACCATAAGTGCGGTTGTAGTATTAGGCAGCACTCAATTAAGCAAGACAAGCAGGCGTCGTTTCGAGAGCAATTAGATTATGGACGAGACCGGAGGCAGTCAGAATCAACTGTGCGAGTTGAAACCTGCTTCATGCAGGAAAACCCGACCAATTTGGTCGAGGGAGAGCAACTCCCCGGTGCCTTTTGCGTGCCCGTTCACGGAAAGTATCCGTAGCGGTAGAGTGAAACTACCACCTGTGCCAGTGGGCTACCCTACAAGAATGCTGAATCTACTGCTTTGGTCTCAGTTAGAGCAATTATACACTCAATCAGAAAAATTCGCCAGAGTCCACTCGAACAGAACATCACCTGCCGAAGTTCAGGGGTGGTTGTCCAAGATTGAGTGAAGAGAATGTTGGGGGAACAAAAAAGCGCCTCGCAGGCGCTTATCGTCTAATGGGGCATTGTATACAGTTTATCCCGGGCAAAACCCGGTGACGTGTGGACCGGGACATAGCATCTGGCCCGCTGTTAGGTCGTGTGATGGCGTGAGGGGTCAAAAACCATGTCCCAATCCGTAGCTCAAGGCGGCGCTCAGAAGCACGGTGAGCAACAGGGGCAAAACAATCATGGCAGGATAGTTCTGTTGTTCCCGCAAGGTCTCTCAGCCTCCTGAAAGCGTCGCTATCGCTCCCCGGAGGCTGGCCAGCTCCATCGGCGGAGGAAGGCCAACGCAGCGACGATGCTGATGCCGTCCAGCAACACGTCTTTAAGGCTGCTGCAGCGGCCGGGGATGAAGTGCTGATGGAGCTCGTCAGATAGCGCATACAGGAGTGAGATGCCTAACACCTTGAGGGTCAGGGAGTCCCTGGTGCTCCCCTTCCCCTGGGCCAGAGCGCGCCATAGCAGCGTGGCCAAGATGCCGTACTCGACGCCGTGGATGGATTTCTTGGCCACGGTATCAATGCTATCATTGGGATGAGTGGGCAGGTCGGATTGGGAAGAGCCGACGAAGATCAGTCCCATCCAGGCCAAGACGGGGAGCCACCTGCTGAGGAGAGGACCGAGGGACAAGGAGGGCAGGAACAACCAATGGCTCCTTTGACCGACGAAAGACGGACTGGGAGTACAACTTTCGGTCGCTTCTCGTCGGTCATCCATCATGCGTCCTCCATCGTTTGACGGCATCCATCCGCTCGCACCAGACTCCACAACGTTTCAAGCATCTCATGGTGGCGCTGCTCGCAGGCCGGATCGATCAGGTGCGAGATGTGGCCTGACAATGCCTCTCCGTCCGCATGATGGTTGTTCCGGACACGGAAGATCTTGGGGTGGATAGTGGGGAGCCTTTCTTCCCCAGGGACGAGGAGCTCCTCATGGAGCTTCTCCCCGGGCCGAATGCCAGTGTGCACGATGTGGATATCCTCTCCCGGGCGCAGGCCACGCAAGCGGATCATCTTGTGAGCCAGGTCCTCGATGCGGATCTCCTGGCCCATGTCCAGCATGAAGATGTCGCCTTCCTCGGTGAGGGACGCGGCCTAAAGGATGAGACTGACAGCCTCGGACAGGCTCATGAAGTAACAGGTCATCTCTGGGTGGGTGACGGTGACCGGCCCGCCCTGCTCGATCTGATGGGCCAAAGTGGGGACGACGCTGTCGCGGCTGCCCAGGACGTTGCCGAAGCGCACTGCAGTAAAGAGCGGTCCATGTTGAGCGTTGAACTCTTCATTTCGTTCGGGGCAAGCTGTTGAACGTTCCTCTGGCTCGTCACCTCCTCTCTCCCCTGCTCCTCTGCCCCACAGGGCCAAGTCACCCTTGATCACCACCAAGGTCGTCGCTATACCAGTCTCTAACATCCAGTATCCAAATCTCCCTTGTCACCCCCTCACCTTGTCACCTCGATTCTCCTTTCTAGCGCTATTTCCACGCCCCGAGCCACCAGTTCCACCAACTCCGGGCCCATCGTGGGAAAAAGCGGCAGCGTCACTTCTCGCTTGCCAACGGCTTCGGTCACCGGCAATATCCCCTCGCCGTAGCCAAACCGCTCCCGATAGTAGCTGAACAGGTGGATCGGGGGGTAATGAACACTGGTTTGGATGCCCTCATCTCGCATCGCCTCGATGAAGGCCCTGCGCGAGATCGTCTCGTCGAGGAGGATGGGGAAGATGTGGCAGGCCGATGTCCCCGGATGATCGCCAAAGGGAATGTGCACCTCGGGAAAGCCCGTCAGCTTCTCTCGGTATAGGTCGGCCAACTCGCGGCGACGCCCGTTGTTCCGTTCCAGCTTGCCCAGTTGCACCAACCCCAAAGCCGAACGGATCTCGTCGATGCGATAATTGTAGCCCACGGCCACTACATCGTAGGAGTGAGCGTGGCCTCCGTGGCGTTCCCAAGTGAGGGTGGTCATGCCGTGGGAGCGCATGAGCTTGATCCGATCCGCCACATCATCTCGGTTCGTGACGATCATGCCTCCTTCACCGGTAACCAGGTTCTTGTTGGAGAAGAAGCTGAAGCAGCCGACATCGCCGATGGTTCCGGCCCTCTGCCCATGGATCGTGGCGCCGGGTGCGTGGGCAGCGTCCTCCACGAGCGCCAGGTCGTAGCGTTGGGCCAGGTCCACTATACGGTCCATCGCGCAAAGATGCCCCCCATAGTGCATCACGGCTATGGCTCGGGTTCGCGAGGTAATCCGCCGCTCCACCTCGTCGGGGCAGATGTTGAGGTCATCCAGGCTGGTGACATCGGCGAAGACCGGCCTTGCACCGGTGTAGAGAGCGGCGTTGGCTGTAGCAACAAAGGACAGAGAGGGCAGCACGACTTCGTCGCCTGGTCCCAGGCCGAGGGCCGCATAGGCCAGATGCAGGGCGCTGGTGCAATTTGCCACAGCAAAGGCGTGCTTGACTCCCAGATAGTCTGCAAACTGCCGTTCGAATTCCTGAGTCACCTGACCCATACTTAACCACCGGGATTCCAGAACCCCGACAACGGCCGCCAGCTCCGCATCATCCATGTCAATGTCAGATAGTGCAACCTTCCAGTTCATCCTTTGGCCTCGTACAACAAGTGTGGTCGCATCTTCTCGAATTCCTCGGCTGCTTGCTGATAATCGTCCAGCCGGCCGATGTCAAGCCAATAACCATGGTGGAGGTAAGCCACCACACGCTCCTTGTGGTCTAACAGACGGATGACCAGGTCCGGAAAATCAAGATACTCCCCGGGCTCAATGTAGTGCAGGGCTCGTGGCTCGAACACGTAGACCCCCATGCTGACCGTGAAATGATAGACGGGTTTCTCGATATACCCGATGACCTCCTGGTAGCCGTTGCACTGGATGACGCCTAAGTCAATCTTCACCAGACGCTTGTACATGGCGATTGTCGCCACGGCTTGCTTTCGTTTGTGGAACTGAACCAGGTCACGATAATCTAGGGTAGTCAGGACATCCCCGTTCATCACGATGAAGGTGTTCTCCAAACCTGGGATGAGGGCCAGGGGCCCGGCTGTCCCCAGAGGGCTATCCTCAACAGAGTAGTCGATCTTCACCCCATAGCGCCTGCCATCTTTGCAATAGGCCCTCAAGAGGTCAGCCATGTACCCAACAGCCAGGACGATCTCGTCGAAACCGCAAGATTTGAGTTGACGGATGACCACCTCCAGGATGGGCATATCGCCGATGGGTATCAGCGGCTTGGGAAGGACATTGGTGTACGGTGCCAGACGAGTGCCCTTTCCACCAGCCAGGATAACGACTTTCATAAGCTCCCCACACAAAAACTACTGGACTCCAGCGAATCAGCGCAGAAGTCGTCCACAAATGTGTTGACTAACGGCTCAAATCTGGTACTCGCTCGGTCGGTAGCGCTCCAGGTTTCGGGCAATCCACTCGATGGTCATCGAGAGACCCTCGTCCAGCGAAACCTGACGAGTCCAACCTATCAACTCCAGAGCCTTGCGGTTATCTGCCTGCAGACACCATACCTCGCTCTCGGACGGTCTGCAACGCCGCTTGTCGGCCACAATCTCCACCTCCCGACCGACTAGGGCAATGATCTTCCGCGCCAGATCCCCGATGCTGATATCCTCACCACTGCCAATGTTAATCACTTGGCCAACGCAAGCCTGGCTCTCGGCAGTTTGGAGGAAAGCAGCCACAATATCAGATACGTAGGTGAAGTCTCGACGTGGAGAAAGCTCCCCCAGCAGGACGCGATCCATGGTGAGGGCCTGGGTGATGATGGTGGGGATCACAGCCCGCGCTGACTGCCGAGGGCCATAGGTATTGAAAGGCCGGATGGTGACCACCGGCAAAGCGTAGGAGCGACAGAAGCTTTCGGCGATCTTATCCGCGCCGATCTTGCTGGCCGAATAGGGAGACTGGCCTTGCAGGGGATGGTCTTCTGCCATGGGTACCGAGCGGGCGGTACCATAGACCTCGCTGCTGGAGGTATGGATGATCTTGTCCACCTGGTTTGCTCGTGCGGCCATCAGGATGTTGAGCGTGCCCAGCACGTTGGTCTCGACGACCTCTCGGGGATGAACGTAGGAATAAGGGATGGAAATCAGGGCGCCCAGGTGAAACACGAAGCCGACCCCCTGGGTGGCTTGTCCCACGGCCTCAACATCCCGCAGGTCACCCGCAATGACCTCGACGCGCCGTAGTTTTTCCTGGGGAACCAACTGCAACAAGCCGATGTCCTGGCGCGAGTTATAGCGTACGAAAGCCCTGACATCAGCTCCCCGTTCGACTAGCTCCTCCACCAGGTGGCTGCCAATGAAGCCCCCCGCCCCTGTGACGAGAACGGGCACGCCCTGCCAATCCATCGTCAACCCACTACCTCTCCACAGGCTGTCCGGCCAGGCGTAACCCGGACCCCCACTGCCCCGATGTCATTTGCAGTACGCACTGTCTGAGAGCCTCGTTGTGCCCTTCGTGAATCAGGTGCTCCAGTTCGGCCAAGCATTGCCTCAGGCTCTCCCGGTCTGGCTGGCCGGGGTGGGAGACACGGAAGATGTACGGGTGGCTGGTTGGCTGCCAGCTCTCTCCTGGCATCAGCAACGCGCCAACATCCTGGGGCCCGTGGCCGGTATCCAAGACAACGAAGATATTCCCTCCCTCATCCAACGCCGCCGCCTGAATGATCAGCCTGGCTGCTTGACCAAACGTCATCACAAGGGGCATCGCCTCGGGGTGGGGCAGCGATTTCGCCTCGCCCGGCTGAGGGGAATCCACCAAGGCGCCCATCCGGACGACGGTATAAGAGGTGGTTCCTGTGCCCCCGTGGGTACTCAGCACCGCCTCTTCCGCCAGGGGATTCAACGATGTGATCACCTTGCCGATGTCCATTGCTTCGTACGAGGAGATCAGCACGAACTGCTCCACGCCAAATTGGGTGACCATCTCGCACGCCGAACTGATCTCCAACAGGTTGAGCCGGACCGCCTCAGCGAACTGCCCTTCCCACGACGGACCGTGTCGGTAGCCCCCCAAATGAAACACGATTGAAGGACGGCCGATCTGGAGGGCGTAGGCCAACCCTTCCCGATCGGTGGCATCACTGAACACGATGCTGAAGGCCACAGCGTGACCACACCGGTCCAACTCGGCACGGAGCCCGTATAACGCCATGGCCCGGTGATCTACCAGCGTCAGGTGCTGAGGCTCTAGCTGTAGGATCTCTCGGCATAGCTCGCTGCCGAGCCTCTGGCCAGCGCCGATGACCATGATGGCCCTGCCGGACAACAGCCGGTTCCAAGTACTGCTACTCACACGGATCGTTTGGCTCTCCATCGAACCGGACAGGGAGACATCCTGGAGGACCGATAGGGTTGGACGGGTGTTGAAGAGGTCTACCAAGTCAGGGACCATCTTGACCCGTGCCGTCGTCGCCTCGCAGATGGACACAATGTCGCGCAACTGGTTCGTGGCAATGTTATGGATGGCAATGGCAATGAGGTCCACCCGGCGATCGTTGACCAGAGTGGGGATACGTCGCCGGCTTCCCAGCACATTGGCCCCGTGGATGGACAAACCCAACTTCTCCGGATTATCATCCACGAAGCCCACCACCTGATAACTCCGCCCCTCCTGGCCGTTCTGTAGCCGCCAGGCAAGGAGTTGCCCCATGTCTCCGGCGCCCACGATGAGTACACGCTCCCTCTTGGGCTCCGGCTGGCCTCGCAGACGTCGCCATCGCCACTTGATGCCTGATATCAGGCGGAAGCGGTAGCGGGCAACGGTGAAGGCAGCAAAGGTGAAAAAGCCACTCAGCAGAATCAGGCCCATCGGCAGCGGCGAGACAATGGGGAACAGAATGTCGGCCATGGCCAGCAGGGCTGTGCTCAGGGCCGTGGATTCCAGGAGACGGACGCTTTCCTGAGAGCTGGCGTACTGCCACATGCTGCGCTGTAGCCCGAGGAACTGGTTCACCAGGCTGTATGCGGAGCACATAACCAGGAAATACACGACCCTGATGGCCCAGATCGGTGCCGACCAGCCGGCCATGCTCCACAGAGCGGCCGCCATGGAGATAGAAGCGAAAGCCAAGCCGAAATCCAACATGAACCAGGAAACGTGGCGCCTGATCAAACGTTGCACTGGGCCGAACAGGAGATCTTCGATATCTGGCGCCGACCAGTATATAAGAGGGACCAGGGCCAAGGCGGTTCGAAACAGGATGTCAAGGTCCACCAGGAAGCTTCGGTGTTCGATGTACTCCAGGTCGAGCTTCAGTTTGTCAGGCATGAGTACGTTGACGTAGACGTCTTCCAGCGTCGTCTGGTTCAACATCTCTTCCTCGCGCCAGTAAATCAGCGTGGCTGGGCTGGTCATGCCCGGCAACACCGATAGCACCCGGCGCTGTTCGGACGTGTACAGGGCCACGTACTTCGGATCTTCGGGCCGGGGTCCCACCAGGCTCATCTCTCCCCGCACGACGTTGAAGAGTTGAGGCAGCTCGTTTATCTTCGTTCTACGCAGCACTCGGCCTAGCGGTGTGACCCTGCGGTCATCGCTGGTAGTGATCCGCGGACCCGAATCCTGCCCGTCGGCCATGGTGCGGAACTTGTAGACATGCAGAGGTTCGCCGTCCTTACCCACCCGCAGCCCCCGGTACAAGACCTGTCCCGGTGAATCCGGCTTGATCAACAGGGCTACCAAGGCCAGAAACGGGGATAGGATCAGCAGGCTGAAGGACGACACCAGGAAATCGAAGATACGTTTAATCATGGATAGTCATCCACAGTGGAAAGTGATGGCGCAAAGTGGAACAGAGATCACGAGAACTTTTCCCACTTCGTCACGAGTGTCCAATCTCAGGGGTTCAGTACACTTCAATCACACGTGTTCGGCGGCGATGGCATAGATGGGAGCCAGGTCGCAAGGGTAGCCGGCGATGTGGACGGGGAAGATCGCCTCCGGATTTCGGATACTGCGACTGGGCTCAGTACAAGTTTCAGATTCTGAATCGTTGGGGGAAGCCAGCGTTGAGCTGCGTAACCACCTCGCGACAGGTCATGAACTGCTTCAGCGACGAGGGCGGGATTGACATTCAAGGTGTCCGGCTCAATGTCCACGAAGATTGGGATGGCGTTGAAGTAGCGGATAACCTCGGCGGTGGCGGCGAAGGTGTAGGGAGTGGTGAGAACCAGATCAGCCGGCTGCACGCCGACAGCCTCCAGGGCAAGGTGCATGGCGGCGGTGCAGGAGTTGACGGCGATGGCGTGCCTGGCACCTACGTAGGCTGCGAACTCGGTCTCGAACTGGCGGGCCTTGGGGCCGGTGGTGATCCATTTGGAATCCAGGGCCTCCCGGATCTCGCTGAGTTCGCTCTCGTCCAGGTCAGGCCGGGCGAAGGGAAGGAACGTTTCCCGCATGCAGGCGTGACTCATATACCATCCTCATCATCAGACATCTTTCTATCTGGCTTCCTGTATCCCCGGCCCAAGAAGCAGCCGTCAGTGGTCAATGGTCGGCGACCAATTTCACCAGCACTCCCAGGTAGTGTGTCCGCAGAGGTGGGATGGCAGCCAGCACCGGATAGAGCACCGGCGTCAGGCGGCCTAACCGACGGGCCAAGGGCGGAAGCAGGGTAATGGTGTGCAAGCGCATATGGAGACCTGGGAAAAGGGTTTCGATGTGACGTTTGATCATCCCCCGCACGTTGGGATTGCGAGGGTTATCGTAGCGAAAGTCGTACCACAGCACGGCCCCACCGGGTCGAAGCACACGCGAGACCTCATGGGCCACTTTGCAGGCCATCTGCCCATCCAGGATGGAACTGAAAACGGTGAAAAGCAACACCAGGTCGAAAGAGGCATCTGGGAACTCTAACTGCTCGGCATTGGCGCATTGCAAGTGAAGGTCCGGATAGTGTTGCTCGGCCTCTGCAATGCGCTCTGGAAGCAAGTCCACACCGTAGAGGTTCTCAGGTCGTGCTCCCAGTTCTAGCAGGTTCGCCAGAACCTTACCCGACCCACAGCCGACCTCCAACACTCTACGACCTGTCAGGGGAAGGAACCCATGGGTGCTGAGAAGATGCCTGATCGCCCACTGCCGCTCCCGTAGAATGGCACGATTGCCAGGATTGCTTTCGTCCCACTGCGCCTGAATGGCGTGGCTCTCGCGGTAGGTACGGTAGACGTGCGTTAAGCGCTCGACTTCGTGGTCAGTAGACATTGGTTTGAGGAGAAAGGCCGGTGATCGATGATGAAAGCACGACCGATTACGAAAACGGAGTGCGATTTATCGAAGGCCATTGCCCGCAAAACGGATGCCGTAGATGCTGCAAATCAACATCAGAGACGATTCTCCAGGAGATTGATGAAGGCATTAGCAATGGCCTGACGGTCGAAGTGGGCTATAGCCGCCTGGCGACCGCAGGTGCCCAGCTGGCTACGCTTGTCTGGGGTTTTCACCAGATCACGTAAAGCCATCGCCAGGGTTTCAGCATCCTCGGGAGGCACCGCGACACCGGCCTGTGCTTTACGCACAATGTTTGCCCCTTCGCTATCGTTAGCAATCACCACCGGCAAGCCTACCCCCATGGCTTCATAGAGCTTGGAAGGCGCAGCATCGGGGAACCCCTTCTTGAAGGGTACCAATGCGATATCGGCCGAAGCCAACAAGGCTGGCATGGCCTCTCGGGGATAAGGGTCAAGGAACCGCACGTTAGTCAGGCTCAACGCCTGCCCCCGGTTCACCAAGCGTTCCTTCTCCGGACCATCACCCACTAATACAATGCAGAAATTATTCAGGTCCTGTAACCGGGCTGCAGCCTCCAATACCTGCTCTAGTCCCTGTGCGACACCGTGTAAGCCAGCGTAGATGGCGATGCAATCTTTACCACCAGCCAGTTCACGTCGGGCTCTTAGGGAGCGGCGTTCCGGGCAAAATAGGTGCGTGTCCACACCGTTCGAGAGATGGTAAGTGGATACACGCGGGAAGCGATGCTGGATATTCTCTAGGATTCCCCTGGTCTGTCCGGTCACAAGCCAAGCCTTATTGTAACAGAAAGCCTCCAGGGTGTAGGCCATCTGCAGGCTCCAGCCTTCCCCGACCAAACCCAATCGGACAGCCGTCTCGGGCCAAAGGTCGGACACGTTGAAAATCCAGCGGGCACGTTTCCAGCGACTAAGCAGATAGCCTGAGATGCCCAGGAACAAAGGGGGGCTCTCCGTGATCAGATAATCCACCCTGGGCAAGGTCCCGACCCCAACAACCAGGGATGAGAAAACGAACGAAAAGTAGTTGGTTAATCGGGGTATCAGTTTCACATTCTTGGTGGGGTAGATGAAGGCTCGGACTATGGAAATCCCGTCTCGTTCTTCCCGGCGGAAGAGGCTGCCATAACCGGGATATATGTGCCCCCGTGGATAGTTGGGCATGGCTGTGAGGATAAAAACCTCGTGACCACGTTCAACGAATCTTCGGGCCAGATCGGAAAGGCGTGCCTGAGGCGCACCTATCTCGGGGGGATAATACTGGGTCAGAATGCCGAGTCTCATGATTAACATCCTAATTTTGCGCAGGAATTGGGTAGCGAGTATCTACGCCGATGGGGGTGATTCCGATGGACTCTCTTCTTTCCCTCGTCAAGGAATTACGTCTCATTTCAGAAAGTTCTCTATCCTTGCTATAACGTAGTTACGCTCTTCCTGTGTCATTTCAGGGAAGATCGGGATTGAGAGCACTTGGGCACTAGCTTGCTCGGCGTGTTGAAAATCTCCACGCTTATAACCCAGGCTAAGAAGTGCTGGTTGTAGATGTAGTGGTAGTGGGTAATAGATCGCAGAACCTACGCCATATTCTTCGAGGAATTCTTGTAGACTATCACGTCGCTCTCCGAATACCCGCAGCGTATATTGATGGTAGGAATGTGTCCGACCGGGGGCATGGTAGGGTGGGATGATTCCAGGCAACCTCTGAAAGTGATGGTCGTAAGCGGCAGCATGGTTTTGCCGCGTGGCGATCCAGGCATCCAAGTGCTTAAGTTTCACTCGTAGTAATGCTGCCTGAATGGCATCTAGGCGACTGTTCGTCCCCAGCAGGTGGTGGTAATACTTAGGTCTTGATCCATGCGCTCTCAGCAACCGCACCTGCTCGGCCAATGTCCCGTCGTCGGTCACCGCCAGGCCCCCGTCGCCAAAGGCTCCTAGATTCTTCGTGGGGAAGAAGCTGAAGCAGCCCAAGTGCCCGATAGTACCCGCTTTATGCTCCCGGGACGCGGCTCCCATCGCCTGGGCCGCATCCTCCACTACGAAGAGCCTGTGCTCCCGTGCCAAGCCCATGAGCGGCTCCATATCCGCTGGCTGGCCATAGAGATGGACCAGAATGAGAGCCTTGATGGTCTCCGGACGCAGGTCCAGCCGCTGATACACCGATGAGCGCCCCTCCAGCACCTCGCACACTGACTCGGGGTCTAGATTGAAAGTCTTAAGATCAATGTCGGCGAAGACCGGCTCGGCACCTGTGTTGAGGATGGCACTTGCTGTGGCAAAGAACGTAAAAGGCACAGTCAGGACTTTATCCCCAGGGCCAATACCCAAGGACTTGAGGGCCAGCCACAGGGCATCAGTGCCACTGGCCACACCGATAGCGTGTTTTACACCCAAATAAGCCGCTATTTCTTGCTCAAAGGCATCCACCTCGGGGCCCAGGATGTAGCGCCCTGATGTAAGCACCCGTTCTGCGGCAGCCATCAACTCCGGTTTCATGGCCTCTACCTGACGCGTCAGGTCGCACAGGGGTACTTGGATCTTCTGCATCATCTTCACCTCTCGAAAGGCTGCCCCGCGATGACTTCTGCCAAACAGCGTACGATGTGCTGCGCAGCGTGACCGTCACCATAAAGGGACGACTGGCTAGCACGTGGTCGGGCCTGTTGTGCCGACTCCACGATGCGGTCTGGATCGCATCCAACGAGCACGTTCCATCCCATCATGACTGTCTCCACCCACTCGGTCTCCTCCCGCAGGGTCACACAGGGTATCCCCAGCCAATAGGCTTCCTTCTGCACTCCACCCGAATCGGTCAGGATCACCCGTGCGTGCACCTCCAGGCAGAGCATCTCCTCGTAAGAGACGGGCGGCATCAGGTGCACATGCCTCGGCAGGATTTCAAAGGTCCGGAGCGCCTTCCTGGTTCGGGGGTGGAGAGGGACCACCACTGGCAAGCCATCCCGAGCTAGCCATTCCAATGCCGCGAAAATGGGCCGCAGCCGCTCGATGTCGTCGGCGTTTTCCGCCCGGTGGATCGTGGCCAGCGCATAGGCCCCTGGGCCCACACCCAGTTCTGCCAGAAGGCTTCTCCGCCGCTCCTCCGCTCGGGGCAGATGCCAGAGGAGCACATCATACATCACATCGCCCACCAGATGAACACCCTCTTGGATGCCCTCCCCTGCCAGGTTTTGGACAGCCTGTTTGGATGGGCAGAAGAGCCAAGTGGAGAGATGGTCAGTGAGTACGCGGTTGGTTTCCTCGGGCATTTGGCGGTTGAAGGAACGCAACCCTGCTTCCACGTGGGCCACTGGGATATGAAGCTTAGCGGCAGCCAACGCTCCAGCCAGAGTGGTGTTGGTATCGCCATATACCAACACCAAGTCCGGCTTCTCCTCTAGAAGGACGGCCTCTGCTCGCTTGAGCATCTCGCCTGTCTGAGTTCCATGAGGGCCAGAGCCCACACCCAGGTGGTAGGTTGGCTCAGGTAGTCCCAGCTCGCGGAAGAATACCGCTGACATCTCATAGTCGTAGTGCTGCCCCGTATGGACGAGCACTTCTGTCATCGCTTGCTCTAAGCAGGCGATGTTGTGGCCGGCAATGGCTCGTGAGATGGCCACCGCCTTGATGAATTGGGGACGTGCGCCCACGATGGTGGCTACCTTCAACGACTTCATTCAGCCTCGCGTTCCACCTTCTCGTCATCTGTTCGCTGGTATCGCTTGCCACAGGCTGAGCAGGTGGTCTGATCACTGTCGAACTGGAGCTTCTCCCCGCACTCGCAGACCCAGCCCTTGATGCGGGCTGGCACCCCGACCACGAGCGTATAGTCGGGCACATCCCGTGTAATCACCGTCCCGGCTCCTACGAAGGCGTATCGCCCGATGGTGTTGCCGCAAAGCACAGTACAGTTGGCTCCTAACGATGCTCCGCGCTTCACCAACGTCTTGCGAAATTCCTGTTTACGCTCGATCTCACTGCGGGGATTGATAACGTTGGTAAAAACCATTGATGGTCCGCAGAACACATAGTCCTCTAGCTCCACGCCCTCGTAGACTGACACATTATTCTGAATCTTCACGCCATCGCCGATGAGCACATTGCGCCCGACAAAAACATTTTGTCCCAATACACAATTCTGTCCGATTTTGGCTCCGGGCATCACGTGGGTGTAGTGCCAGATTCGGGCGCCATTGCCAATCTCAGCCCCCAGGTCCACGGTGGCCGTGAGGTGGACGTAATAGGGCTGGGGTGCAGGGCTGCCTTCATCCAGTAGCGCCGGTTGGCCTCCTCGTTCTAGCGACTGCTGAGCAGTCTCCAGGATCCGAAGAACTCGCAACCCGCTCTCCCCATCAGTCAGGGGTCGCCCCCGGGTAACGACACAGTGCAGGAAGTGCTCGCATTCTGCGCGCAGAGGTTCCACCTCTTCCAGCGACACGGGAACGGCCTCTGCCTTATGTGCTACGGGGATCTGACCACCCAGCCAATCTACGCGGTGTGGAAAGAGCACAAGCTTCTCCAGCCACGGGCGAGTGTCGTCAAAAACAGCCATCTGACGGTCACCCACCACCACGAAGCGGTGTTCCTTGAAGGGGTGGAGCCAACTGACGAAGATGTGGGCGCGCACATCTCCAGGGAAGCACAGGCTCGTCAGCGTTACGTCAGCCACCCCGTGGTTCAGATAAGCTCCGCCGTGGCAGGTTACTTGTTCGGGCATTCGTCCCAAGAGACGGAGCATAATGGCCACATCGTGGGGTGCGAAACTCCAGAGGGCGTTCTCTTCCGCGCGAATACGTCCAAGATTCAACCGATTGGAGTAGAGATACTGCACTCGCCCCAGTACCCCTTCATCGATCATCTCTTGGAGCTTCCGAGTCGCCGGGTGATACTCTAGCACATGTCCAACCATGAGGATACGATTCAGCCGCTGAGCTGCTTCTGCCAAACGTTTCCCTTCAGCCGCTGTAAGGGCCATGGGCTTCTCGATCAGGACATCCTTGCCTGCATCTAGGGTTCTCAGGGCCAAGGCAGCGTGTGTGGGTGCCGGTGTGGCGATCACCACGGCCGTGACGTCAGGCCGGCGCAGTACAGCGTTGACGTCAGAGGAGATTTCAAGTTGTGGATAGCAAGCCTGGACGGTCTGCAGCCGCGCTGGGTCCACATCGCAGGCCACCTGTAGGCACCCCAGGGCCTGCCAGACCCGGAGGTGGTTCATTCCCCAGGTGCCGCAGCCCAAAAGGGCGATACCAACTTCAGGCACGAGGTATTACCTCCGACACACTATCGGTAGCCTCAGAGATTTCCAAAAGGGCTCAAAAGGCCATCTAGAGGTTGGTCTTTGACCGGACACTTTCGGTCAGTGCCAATTTGCGGCATCAGCCTGAAAAGCCACAAATTTGCCTCGGTTTCGTTGATTTACGGCCCAAACAGCGCCAAAACGGCCCAGTTTCGGCCAGATTTTGATGACAGGTTCGCGCCGCTGCAGACGAAAAGTATCCGTCACTATCCGGCCCTTTAAGGGCAATACCCGTGAATGAATGCTCGTTAGGTGAGTACCGAGACGGTGTTGACATTTATGGAATGAGTTGTGTGAAAGCCAGCAGGTTGCCAAATCTCAGGGAATCGTGTATCTTTGGGCAAAATAATAGCGGAGGGAGAGATGATATTTGCCACGATGCGCGACGCCTTTGCCCAAATTGGTGCTTCCTTCAGCTTTGCCCCGTTTTCCATTATCTTGCAGCCCCTCATGGACGAGACCCTGGTCGAACTGGACAAAGACCAATATCGCAAAGGCACTATCCTGACCCCCAAGCTCTTGGTTTGGCTGGTGCTGGCCTTGGCCTTGCGCCGTGACCTCAATTGTCACAAAGTGCTCAATTGGATGGTCTCAGGTCTTCGCTGGCTACGGTCGTTGTTGCCCGCTCAATCCCTCATCGTGAAGGACGGGGCGGTTAGCCACGCGCGGGTCAGATTGGGTGTCGAAGTTTTCAGAGTGCTCTTTCACAAACTCATCGCCGCTTTTCGGCCCATCGTGCCCGACTTTCACGGGCTGGTGAGCGTGGCCTTCGATGGTACGACAGGCACGATGCCCGACACGGCAAGCAACGTAGAGAAGTTCCACAAGCCCTCCTCCCGGTCAGGCAAGGCCGCCTTTCCGCAAATGCGCCTGATGACCCTGATGGCGTTGTCCGTGCGGCTCATGTTGGATGTAGCCCACGCTCCCTATAGGGGCAAGGGCACAGGCGAACGATCCTTGGTCAGGCAGATCTTGACTCGGGGCGTGCGCAAAGGACTTCTGTTTCTGCTGGACGCAGGGTTGTACGCATTTGACATCCTGTGGAACATCCACCAAGCAGACCAGAAGTTCATCGTCAAGGCCCCCAGGAGCTTGAAATTGAAGCCTATCCAATTCTTGCCCGATGGAAGTTTCCTGGCCCGACTGACCCGTAAAGTCGAAGATCACGATGCGCCGCCAACCAAAAGCGGACGCAAGCGCTGGAAGAAGGTGAGTCTGACCGTGCGAGCCATACGCATTGAAATCCCAGGATTCCGGCCCTTTACGTTGATCACAAGCATCCTGGATGAGACCATCACCGCCCATGAGCTGGCACTACACTACCATAAGCGCTGGGACATCGAAATCGCCTATGACGAGATCAAGACGCACCAGTGCGCTACGCTGAGAGGGCAGTCTCCAACGACGTTCCGCAGCAAGCGGCCGGACCTGGTGGAGCAGGAGCTTTATGCCATGTTGATCATGTACAACTTGATACGCCTGCTCATCCGCCAAGCGGCCGAGGAGCATGGCAAAGACCCGTGCTCCATCAGCTTTCTCGATGCCTTGCAGCATATCATTGATGCTGCTCCGATTATGACGGCGGATGGAGCAGCTCAGGAAAGCAAGTTCGAGTACTTGCTGGCGGTCATTGCCGACTGCGAGATCGACCGTCCGCGCCGCCCGCGCGTGAATCCGCGAGTCGTCAAGGTCAAGATGTCAAAGTTCAAAAGAAAGCGCGATAAACACAAATCCGAAACACGAGACCTGGCGAAAGAACTGAAAATCATACCGCCGCACCCCGGCCTATTCGGCACGGAGGTGCAACTGGCCTAGAATTTCATTCACGGGTATTGCCTTTAAGGGTACTTTGGAAATGTCTGAGCCTGGCTCACCTATGCCGATCAACCAATCCCAAACCAATACCATAGTCATCTTGCATTCGATGCAAGGGACTCCGTTGCAGAGGGATATGATGGCGATGAAAGGATGAAGGTTTGACTGCAAATCTTTCACGGCGGTGTTTGCTCTCGAAGTTGTTGCTCCAGGTATCCCGCCCGGCCCAGCGCCCCCGACCAGCGAGATAACCGATAGTAGCGGATGGCGGCCTGGATGTCACCCAGACGTTCCGCAGTTTTGCCGGCATAATAGCAACCATTTGATCCCGGATCGCCGTTGTGGCAGGATTGCAGGTAGGCTTCTATCGCTGCCTGAGGGTCCCGACTGGCGAGCAGGTCACCTAACTCCCGCCAGCGCAGACCGTCGGTGGGACGCAAGGCTAGGCCACGGTGATAGAGTTCAATCGCAGCCTGAGGATCTTCTTGGCTGCGGGTCTTAGCCAGCGAAAACCAGGCGTCGGCACTGTTGGGCTGGGCCTGCACGGCTGATTCGGCCAGGAACCTGTAGTCGGGAAGAGTGGCAAGGACCATGGGAACATAGTGTGCCGAACAACGCATGGCTTCCACCCATGCCTTGTCTCGGACGTCTGTGTCATTCATGGCATGAGCCAGGAGGCCCCGGAACCAGTAAGTACTACATCCCTCCGCCGTTATCAATACCCTGAGGGCTGTGTGCATAGCTGGCTTGGATGGGTCGCGTATCAATGTACGCGCAGTCCACGCTGCGGCCTGGTTGAGCGCCATCTGCCTGACCAGGCGATGTCGCGTTACTGTCACAACAATTGCTAGAAGCAGGATCAACAGCACAGGAGAGGAGATGCCTCGAGCGAACGCTTTGCGGCCTCTTTGGGCCAGAACTGACTCAGTCATGGGTTGACCGGTTTCCAAGTATGCTGCCCACTTGCGAGCTGTTGACTCCGACCTTACTGATGACGGCTCGGAACTTGCCGCTGGCGGAACGGGGGATGTGATCCACCGGCTCCAGCAGGATCTCAATATCTCCGAGCCGATCGTGCAGTCGCTGCGTAATGGCTATCCCATCACGGTTCGTGTACTCGGATGCGGGCACGAATCGCACACGAATGCGCTCCAGGCTTTCCTGAATGATCTGGGCCTCTCGAATGGGCAAGTCTGCCTTGAATACCGGGTCCAGACGCCCCACGCGGCGGCCATCCGAGGTCAACACAACATCGTCTGACCGTCCCTCAACTTCCTGCAGGATAGGCAGTGTTCGTCCACACGCACAGGCTTTCCCCTCCGGGGCTAATGCGCCCCGATCGCCTACTTCATAGCGGACCAGCGGCATGTCAGCGTTCAGCAAACCGGTGCAAATAAAGCGCCCGCTCTCCCCTAATGGGATTCGTTCGTCCACGGCATCGTACATCACTTCAATAACGCCCGCTTCTGGAAAAAGATGCAGAGTACCTGCGTGACATTCGCTGGCGGCACAGACGATTTCAGCCGGGCCATAGGTATCACGCACCGGGCATTGGAAGGCCCGGGCGATAATCTCGCGCTGGTGCCGGTATAGCGGCTCGGCGTTGCTGATAGCAACCTGTAGTGGGGGAGCTTCAAGGTCCTTCTCTACAGCGATCTGAGCGAGTGCGTACATGGAGGAGGCGTATCCGAACATGTAAGTGACCCCGTGGCGGCGTATGGCTTCCAGATAAGCAGGTATGTAGTCGGCGGCGAGATGATAGGAGGACATATAGAGTTGGCGCAGCCCTGCGTTCCAAACCCAAAAGGGTGGATGGGCTTGCGTGAAAGGTGTCACCAGTTGCCCACCCAACATCACCCAACGATTATGGCGCGAGACATCGTTCCAAAGCCGGATGCGTACTTCGAACAGTGCATACCATGCGCGAACGGTTTCGCGACTCCACCAAAGACTTAGGGGCTTACCAGTCGTGCCGCTGGTGTGCTCGTGAAACATCTCTTGGGTATTACAATCCTCGGCAACGAAGGCGCGAGGATTTTCTCGCAGGGTTTCTTTTTTCAATATAGGCCAGTTCTTCAGCACCTCCCACGAGGCCCGGTCGCCATGACGACGGCGGTCACGCCAGCATTCCCTGTAATAGGGGACCTTGGTAGCTGCCCGATGGAGTGTGTAGGCCAGTCGCTCCTCCTGCCAAGCTCTCCATTGCTCTGGCCTCCAGGTCTCCCGCTCCAAGACCTCTTCTACCAAACGCTCAGTCTCCGATCCATAACGCCACCAGCGCAAGTAGTAGCCACGAGCGCTTGCGGCGAGGACGCGGAATGGGTAAGGTAGGCGATGATAGACTTTGAGCCAGTCAGGCATGCGCCAACACCCTTTCAAGTAACGAACCTTTTCATCAGTTGACCGAAGTCGGTGTCCTTGTACCTAATCGTGTACAAACTCTTGACTCTAAAGCCAGCGAACTGACCTTTGATCAGATGTCGGGGAAGGGCTATCCAAGGCCTTTTATAAATCACCTCCATCTCGTAAGGTGGATGGGGGAGATCCACAGAAGGGGATTGATCATTTGACAGTGCGTTTTCAACACCATCGTAGATCAATTGGTACGTGCACTGCGGTGTCAAGTATTCGCCGCATTCTTTGGAGATGGTTCGCTTGACAGCTACCCCCTCGATCTTGGCGACATAACGCCTGGCCTCTGCAACTGCTTTATCGTCGCCGCTGATAAAAGCAGGCTTGACGCCATAGAGAGAGGCGTAAAGAAAGCCCAATCCGATTTCCCCTATCTCCTGCCCGTTAAGGCGTATCTGTCGCACTCGGCGCGAGTAGGTGTGACTGAGTAACCCGCCGGCCCCAGCCATTGAGTGATAACCGACTAGCACTAGATGGGTGAAGCTGCCGTCCAAACCAGGTAGATAAGCTTCCGCCATCTTTCCCTTGATCAAAGTTGCCCGTGAATCCAGCTTGTCCAATAGAACAGCACCCTTCCCGTGCCCATCATACACTACGACTGCTTGAGCACCTGCATCATATGCCCCGGCAACGGCCGCATTAACGTCGTTGATCAAGAATTCCCGATCTTGCCTCCTTCTCGCGTGGTCACCGTAATCGTATTCCGCCACCCCAGTAGCACCCTCGAGGTCCGTCAAGATATACACCTTCATCATTATTATTATCAAGCGTGAGTCAATATCCTTTCAAACAGCGTTTCCCATTGTGCTCTCACCTGCAACCAGGCGCAGGTCTCAGCCAATTGCCGCGCATTGGTGGACATCCGGGCAGCCAAGTCCGGCTCCCTGAGCAACCGCTGCACTGCCTCCGTCATACCTGCCGTGTCTCCATCTTCCACCAGTAACGCTGTTTCCTCATGCTGAAGTAAGTATGGAATACCTCCCACTGCTGTGGAGACAATGGGCAGGCCGAAAGCAGCAGCCTCTACCACGCTCACCGGCATGTTGTCCACCCGGTTGGTGTTCAAGAAGATATCGTGGCTGGCGAACTCCTGCCGCTTCCCGGCCATGTCCAGGAACCCGACAAAGCGTACACCCCCGTTCAGGCCCTCGTGCTCGACCAGTTGCTTCACCCGTACCAGTAACCCGTTGTCCTGTCCGGCCATGGTGAGTGTAGCATCTGGGTAGGTCTCCTGCAATGTGGCCAGGACCTCCAGCGCCATCTCCGGGTGATACACTTTGTGGAAGGCACGCATCCAGAGCAGGCGCGGTTGTACCTTCCCACGCTGCTGATAAGGATACTGTTCGATGGCCAGCACGTTGGGAATAACCTTCACGTTGAAATCCCATCCACGAAAGAATTGGGCCAGGTAACCAGAAGGTGAGACTAGCGCATCAGCACGACGCAACACGAGCCGAACCCAGCCAGGATACCGCTGAGCAAAGTCGGGCAAGTTGCCTCCGTGCAGCCAAAGCACCAGCGACTTGTGCAATCGCTTCGCCATAAGGCTGGAGACATCGGCCAGGGCAAACGCTGGTCCGCTGAAAACCATCAGGATGACCACGTCTATTTCCCTGCACCATGCCACCAAGGACCTAACTGTGTCCGCCAGCCGTAGGACCTTATTGGGTATGGTAGACGTCAGCCGGACCGGATACCCCTCGCGGGTAAAGAGATCGGCCAGGATTTCCCCCTGGCTCAATACCCGGTTAGGATTCTGCCCCAGCATAGGGCCAACGAAGCAAAGACGGGGATAACGCTCCGCCTGAGTCGCTTGTGTTCTCCTATCCAGGGTCATTCAGTTCTTCCTGGCGGCGAATGAATTCGCGGCAACCCTTCGACAAGCTCAGGGCGCCGCATTTGCGAAACCGACCTTCGTTGGTTGGAGTTTGAGTCGGAGAGGGGCTGTCCTGAGCCGGATCGAAGGGGCGCCTTCGCAGGTGTTGCCACGGTTTCAACCACCGTAGCCAGTCATGAGAGCACAGTGAGATCAGGGACTGGGTCGTACCTACAGCGGCCAATGGAATTGCCACTAGGTCAGCGGGGAAGCGCAGACGGGCACCTACGCGGTGGGAAATGGAGCCGGCAAGCAGGAAAAACACCAACACCCCGACGACCAATAAGCCGGGTTTCCAGTCCCCGGAACGTCCAAGATGCCAGGCGCCAAGTGCAGCAACGGCCCAGATAACGACGGTGATCAGACTGCCCATCGCTCTCATCCAGGTTGGCAAGTCCCCTAAGAAGAGACGGAATGCAAACTCTTGAGGTGCGGCAAATTGCCGAAGTATCTCGGTGGCCATGAGTTCAAACGTCAACCACGGATGTCCGCGGAGGAATTGCATCACTTCGGCTTTCTTCACCTGGTAGAGCCGGCCGTAGAAACTACGCGGAGCAGCTAATCTGTTGGCAGCCACCTTGTCGGCCTCACGTATCTTATTCGTCATGCTTGTATAGTCCGCACCTGTTTCGACTGCAAGGTAGCGTACCTGGAGGTATTCTCGAAAAGTCTCGACACCCAACAAAGTCGGAGTGAACACACCATGGTCACGCAGGTTTCGGCTTGCGAAATAAGAGGGCAAAAGAAGCGACAATACGACAAGTATCGCAGTAATTGCACCCCATCTCTGCTTGCTTCGGAAGAAAAGGAAACTCGCCCAAAGGATCAAACTGGCACCAGCAGTGAGGGTGGGTTTCAAGGCTTGTAAAAACCAGAGGGTGCTTGTGCTGGCAACCAAGGCTGCAAAAGATGAACGTGAGAATGTCACATAGAGCAGGTATACCCAAAATAGCACCAAATGACCAAAGACCGCATCGGCCAGGAGCATTCCCGAGAGACCCAGGGAGTTAGGGAGCAGCGCTACCAGCGTGCCGGCTATGTGCTGGGCTAAACGACTACCTCCCCACTCCTCGGTCAGTCGAACAGCGCACCAGCCGGCCAAGCCAGCAGTGATGGCTGCAACGTACAGCACCCACTGGTAGTTGCCCAGCAACGCGATGCTGGCTGCGATCAGCAGCGGATAACCCGGCGTGCGGTAAGGTTCCCAAAGATAGGGCGCGGCACTCTCGCGCGAGAATGCACCATGGTGCAGTATATTTTGGGCCGGCGCCACATACGTTACAGCGTCGCCGCTGAGGGACGGGACGGTGCGCCAACCGGGAATCAAGCTAAGCGTGATAAAAAGAAAGTGGGTGATAAAGCAGAACAGGGCATATCGCCGGGCCAGATCGTGGTTAAAGATGTTGCCTGATAGTAAGGTTGTCTTCACACGGGCTTCACCTCTTGTATCAGGCTGCGGGCCAGGCTCAAGTATTGATCTGCCACCTGAGCAGGAGAAGGAAACTCTTTGGCCGTTTCTTTGGCGTTGACACTCAACCCCCTCCGCAGTTCCGCGTCTTGCACCAGACGAACTACCAGGTCCGCCAGATCCTCAGCAGAACGGCTTCTTGCCAACAGCCCATTCTCTCCATGCGAAACCAAATGGGTACAGTCTCCAACAGGCGGTGCTACATACGGCTTCCCCCACGTCATGGCTTCGAGCACGACATTGGGGGTTCCTTCGACGCGCGAGGTGCTCAGCCCAAAATCAACGTAACGCCAGATGTCTGATCCTTTTTCAATAGCTCCAATCAGGTGGACACGTCCACCCAACCCATCTTCAACAAGTGACTTCTGCAAATCAGTATGCAAAGGCCCATCACCGACCACCAGAATCTGAAGCCGCGCTTCGCTGGCACAGGCCAGCGAAGCAACCCTAACGAGAAGGACCGGATCCTTTCGCCAGACAAGGGCACCTACCCAGGCACACCATATCGCATCCTTAGGCGCTTCCTGGGGCCTGGGATCTACCATGCTGGCGCCTGCATCGAGGATTGCTTTGCGATCGACGGCATTGGGAATCACCCACACCTGGTCCGATGGCACGCCAACTCGGTGTTGAAGATAGTGCCGTCCTGCCTGTGAGTTAGCGACGTAAGAGGCCGTGACGCGCTTGAGGAGCCTATCTGCCCAGAGCCCCCTGAAGCCATACCAGGACTGATTCCGTAGACAGGCGACCGCCCTGGTAGGCAGACCAAGACAAGCCAGCCGTCCATAGAAAGCTTCTGCTGAGCCAAAGCAGAGAAGCAGATCCACAGCATGGGCCGTCAACTCTTCCCGCAATCTCAAGAGTCTTTGCCAATCCAAGCTGCGATGCCAGGGTATCACAACTACGGGGACGCCACCATCTATGAGGGGTTGATGCCAAAAGCCTCCTGAATGACAGGTAAAGACCGTTACGTGTTCTCCGCGAGAACGCAACTCCCGAGCTATCAAGTACACCTGGCGTTCGGAACCACCTGATCCAAGTTGGCCGATTAGGAATGCGATATGCATTGTTGACACGGTGCTCCTCAGGCTACCTGTTGCGTAGGGCGAGGAGGCCCCTGGAGAAAGCTGGTTCCGTCAAGATAGTGGCGAGCCCATGCACCCAACATAAGTAGGCGCCAGAGAATAGATGAGAAGTCCCGCCCACGGTTAGACTGATGGGCAACGATGAGGCGCTCCACGCCCTTCAGATCCCAGAAGCCGTAGCGTCTGGCTTCATCCGAGAGCAGGCGCTCACGCACTAACGCCCGTCCTGCCGGCTGCTGAAACCATACCCCCAGAGGCACCCCGAAACCATGCTTCGCGCCATCCTGCACACTTGCCGGCAGCAAGCGTCCGCCAAGCGCTCTGAGGGGAAGTTTGCCTTTTTTCGAATTGAGGAGAGCAGCCCGGGGAAGATGGGCAGCCCATTCCACCAGCCGATAGTCCAAAAAGGGTGACCGCACTTCGATGGAATGGGCCATAGAGGCCCGATCGACTTTGACCAGGATGTCATCTGGGAGGTACATGGCATAATCTAGGGATTGCTGCCGAGAGGTCAGGCAATGGCCACGGCTTTGCGCCCACCTTTCCCATAAGGGTCTTCCTGCATCCTTGGCTAATGCTTTCAGGTCTGGATGCAAAACAGATGGCAGAACGGGATCTTCTGGCACGCTGTCAAAGGCAGCGGCAAACCCCGCATCAGGCAAACCACCCTTGAGCAGGCGATGGCGCAGCAGAGAACGCTCCGACAAGAGCTGTGACAGCCACCGCAGGACCCAACCCACCGATGATGGTAAATCGGCCAGCCAACGGTAACGCTGAGTCTCGATATACCTACGGTACCCTCCAAAGGCCTCATCCCCCCCATCACCCGATAGAAAGACGGTGGCATGTTCCGACGCGGCTTCACAGAGGGCGAAGGTGGGAAGCGCCGAGGCGTCACCGAAGGGTTCGTCGTAGAACCAGGCCAGACGATCCACATCTACCAGTCCGCTCGGCTGCTGTGAGATGACCCGATGCTCGAGTCCGGCCTGCTCGGCTGTGGCTCTTGCCAGAGAGGTCTCATCAAAGTCGTCTTCAGAAAAGCCAACAGTGAGGGCCAGAGGTTGTGTGCCCTCTGCAGACCTGGCGGCCAATGTTGCCACCAGCCCGCTGTCCAGGCCGCCCGAGAGGAAAACCCCCACAGGCACGTCGCTCCGGAGGCGGATGCGGATCGCGTCGGACGATAGGTTGAAGAGGTCTTCGAATTCATTGTGGGAGAGAGTGTCCGTGTCTGTGTGTGCATTCAGTTCCAGGTGCCAGTAAGGCGTCGGCTGTGTGCGCTCCGGCTCGTCGAGGGTGCCGGCCAGAAAGTGGCCCGGAGGCAACTTGTGGTAGCCCTCAAAGATACAGGTTTCGTTGGGTAGGTAGTTCAAGGCCAGGTATTGAGTTACGGCGACCGGATCGATTTCTCGTGTTGCGTCCGGCCATGCCAGAAGGGCTTTCAGTTCGGAAGCGAAACGCAGTTGACCTCGGCGGATCTGGCAATAGAGCGGTTTCACCCCAAGACGGTCTCGGGCCAGCAGGTAGGTTCGTCTTTCCGCATCCACCATGGCCAGAGCAAACATGCCATTTAACCGTTCTAGTCCTTGTGCCCCCTCGCGGGCCAACACTCGCAGCAGAACCTCCGAGTCCGAGGTGCCCCGGAACATTTCTCCCTCGCGTTCTAGGTTCTCGCGAAGTTCGAGATAGTTGTAAACCTCGCCGTTGAAGACAAGCCAAAACCGCCCGTCAGAGGTGCTCATGGGCTGGTGACCCGTTGGGCTCAAATCCAGAATGCTGAGACGACAAAACCCGAGCCCATAACCTGGGCCAGACTGGAAGCCCCGATCATCCGGTCCACGATGTCGAAGCAGCCGTGATGAAGTGGTGACAAGTTCATTGTCTGCTTCAGGCGCGTGGCCGATCCAGCCGAAAATACCACACATGAACGGCCTATCCTTTCCGCAGGAACAGATACTCCATACCAGACTGGCGCACACATTCAAAGCCACGTATCTTCAAGAATCTCTTAACGGCTTCTGGTTTTGCATACTCATAGGGCAAGCCGCCGAGCCAGTCCTCGATGTCGCGCAGCCAGGACATGCCGCGTGCTGTGTGGCTGTAGTCACGAATCACTCGCCACGGGTTCTGTCCATTACGTAACATCATGATAACGGAGAAAGCCGCATACCCCAGCACCATGAGGCATTTGATAGGCTCACTCTGCCGATTGTAATACCGCTTGACTCTTAACCAATGGACAGAGGACCACCTTTCGTTGTAGATAGCGATATATAACCATCCCCCCAATGATACAAGTCCAGCCACATGGTCGGTTGCTTGCCACATGGCACCCGTGTGGTGCAATACCCCCCAAGAATAAACGAAGTTGAAGCCGGCCCCTCGGAAGGGCACGGCCAGGACACTTCCCTGGAGTATTGCCCAATTAGACGGTTTACCCTCCCTGATCCAAAGCCGACGTACACACCTTACAGCGAATGGATCAATATCCATTGAAAGCACCTGGTCCGCACCCAGACGGTGGGCAGCCAGAGAAAAGAGACCACTCCCACAGCCAGCATCGAAAAACCTCTGCCCCTGCAAGGTTTCTAACCCCGTGAACTCCTGAATGGATTGGCAGGCTGACGCAATCCGGTCCTGGCTCAAGGCAGCCAGGTACTTTTGCCAATTCTCGCCAAAAGAGAAGCTGATCACTTCGCCACTAATCTTGGCCGCCTCACGATTTACAAAGCTCATCAGAGCCTCCCCTTTTTGAAATGGCTTCTCAGTATTCATGGAGGCCCAATTGCAAAATGATCACCCCGTTGATGTGGAGTCCGTCCGAGCCAGGCGAGCGGCCGCTAAGATCACTCCCATTAAGAACCAGGGCATACTCAACTGCCAGGCGTTTACAAAACTGGACCACAACACGATCTGTAAGAGCAGAACCGGGGCACATCGCAATACCCAGGCTTCAACATCACTTGTATCAACCCGCACGGACTTACGCGACTCCTGCGACTCCATGTACGTACCGACCAGCACTAACACAAACCCGGCCAGTGCGAAAATTCCAGCTTCTACAGCAGCCCACGTAAAGGTATTGTAAGCTGACAAGAAACGGAATCCAGGACCAAGGATTGGGGCAATAGCAAGCGCATGGCTACCGGGACCATGGCCAATAAATGGAGATTGGGATATGGCGGTCAGTTCAGCGCGCAAGTTTCTGATACGCACTTCACGACCGGTCAACACGTCTTTGGTTTCAACCTGCCAACGGTACTGTAACACATTTGAGGTAGGCAGAGCTATCAGGAAAAAGGAAGCCACAGAAATCAGGAGCAACCACACGGCAGGCCAGCGTATTCGGGAAGCTCTCTCCACTATGAGGAAGATCAGCATTAAAGGCACAGAAAGGAGGACTTCGCGTCGGAACTGCGACGCAAATGCCATCCAGAAGAGGAACATAGCAAGAACCAGAATGACCAACCTTTGGCGACGGTTGCTAGCTACCGAGTAGAGCCCCAAGACCAGCAAACCGGCTGGACCACCAAGGTTGGCAGAAAATAATGCCTCACTCAACAAAGGTCCTAGTGATTGCTCGACCACCAAGCGTTGAAATGTACTACGAATGAATCCAAAGCCGTATACCAGGCTGACCACTAAAGTTAAAGCCGCTGATGCAACGGCAGATAGAACGTATAGGTGTACCGCATAGCGGAGTTGATCTCGGGTTCTCAGGTGAAAGTACACAAGATATAACAGTATCACACGAGCAAATAGGCTGACAATATACTCTCGCGCATCAGGGAGCCAGATGTGGGTCAACCAGGAAATAAGATAGCCTCCCAGAAGGAGTGACAACCCGATCGTGACAAGGGGGGGCAATGCGGGCAAGCGATGGCGCTTGAGCAGAACCATAACCAAAATGCCAAAAATCGCCAACACCCCGACTAGTTTTTCTGGTTGCCCAATGCCTGGGATGTGATATGACCAGAAGATCCAGATCAAGGGGTAATAGCCAACGATCGGCAACGATGGCCAACGAGCAACTCCCGCGACTGCGAGCGTCCCACCTATTAATGTCAAGTAGAGGATGCCCCGACCAGCGGCTATTTCACGGCCCATCCAGAAACTTATCAGGGCGCCAATAACGGCCAACAGAGCACTACTATCAACAAAGTTGCGGATCAATGAACGTGGATTCAAGAAGGATTCCCCTCCTGTTGTTCCATCATCAAGTGAGATTTAGCGCTTTGCGGACCCATCACGTTCCGGGTCGCTGCCGCATCAACATAACGCCATTTTAGTAATCCTTTCGCTATACGCACGCGTTGCTGAAACTGCGCCCAGGAAAGTTGGCCAACGGTAATTCTAAGGAGCGAAGCAATGATCAACCACGGCGCGCCTATGACGCGCATAAACAATTTGTAGATTGCCGCGTGTAATAATCCAAAAGATTGATGAAAATAATATTGAATGCTTAATGTTGCATTAACAAAGGTGTATTCAAGATTTTGAATAGAACTCTGCCCGAAATAATGCGCCACCTTGGCATCATGAACATATACAACTTGCCACCCAGCCTCGCGTACGCGATGGCACCATTCAATGTCTTCACCACAATGGAAAAAATGCCCATCTAACGGTCCAACATCCAGCAGGGTAGAGCGACGAATCAGCATCACAGCTCCGGAAACAGCCTCTACTTCCTGTGTCACTCTGTAATCATAGGGATAAGCCAGTCGGTGCCGAAGATAAGGGCCAATGAACGGTACACGTCCACCTGGCAAGGTCGCTAGAAAGAGCTCACTAACCAGGGTAGGTAAGCGGCGCGCACAGGTTAATTGGGTTGTTCCATCTGGATGGACGAGGCGGGGACCTGCCATTCCACACCATGGATTCCGCTCCATGTAACCGATAAGCTTGTGGAAGCATCCGGGGGAGACAACAGTATCAGGGTTTAAGAGCATTATATACTTACCCTGCACTATACTTAGCGCTTGATTGTTAGCTGAAGCAAATCCACGGTTTTCTCGGTTTGCAATAAGTCGTACCCACGGGAAGCTTCTCTCGATTCTCTCTACTGTATTGTCAGAAGAAGCATTGTCTACAACGATCGCCTCCAGGTTACTGACTTCGCTAGAGTTGTTCTCAATTGAGTGCAAGCAAGACTCTAGTAAATCAGCAACATTCCAACTCACAATGACTATGGATAGCTCAATTCCGTCCTCTGCGATCATAGAAACTCAGCAGCACAAATCCAAGCTTGTGTATAGCTAATGAGTGTGAATGCGACGAACGTCAAAAGAAACACGTAGAGAAAGGCTTTTTGCTTAATTGCAGAGAAGGCTTCGTGCAAGAGTACGGAAGCGGCTGGGTATATGACGGGGAAAAAGTCGGAACCATGACGCGGTATGAAAAAACCGCCTAGTGTTAGAAACAGGAAGAACAATGGCACATAAATACTGGCGAAGGTAAACAAACGACGATATCGTTTTCTATGTACAGGATTCATATAGAAACCTATTACTGAAATCGTTACAATAGGACCGGCGGAGTTAAACATAACCTTCGGGAAATTAACAAGGTTGACGGTAAGTTGTCGAATAGTATCTTGAAGTCCGTTGACAGAGAGCAACCTGCTGGTGAGAAACCCAAAGACCCCCGCTTCTCCAAGATGGTAGTCCACGAAACTGTCTCCGGTGACGAGTTCATAAGCCCGCTGCCATAGAAACATCGGAATAAAGAAAACTACAAATCCCATTAATAAAACGCGCAATCTGACTCCCTGTACGATTCCCCATAGCAGGTAAATAAATGGCAATATGTAATATGCTTTCATCATCAACAACACGCCAAATGCAAGAGAGAACAAAGTATGTTTCTTGTATCCAGAGTCTGGTCTCAATAACCACAGGAAAAACAGGAAACCGAAAACCAAGACCAATCCACCCATTTGATTAACAGGGTGATAAGACCAGGCGAAGGCATAACTGGAAGTGGACCACAGAATGGAGGATAGGAGAGATATTCGTCTATCATTAGTCAATAAGTACGTGAAACCATACAAAAGTAGACTGGTCAAAGCAAAGGAAAATGCGTTCGCTATCAGCAAGCCGGCGATAGTAGCCAGCTTGACACTAGTAATCCCACCCGCTCTAGTAGGGCTTGAAACCGAGATGTCATCTACTAAAAGTCTTACCGGTTGCGCGAAAAGCCAGCCTAAATATGCGAACAAAGGCCTATTAGCCAGAATATGTCCCTTGAGATTACCAATTGGCTTATCAGCCAGGCTAATCCATAGCGTTAGATCGGTATTGTAGTGATATGGTGCAGGGCCGTAAGTAGACTTGCAATCGTGGGGTCTGATAACAAATGCAAGTATAAGTACAAATCCACAGATGATAACTACAACGATGTAGTCTCTAAGGTTTGGCTTGACGTTTGTAAGCATCCGTCAGCGATTTTTCCGCACTAATTCCACTATCTCTTCCAAGCGAGCATGCCAGGAATTCGCTAGAACAAAACTCCAAGCCCTTTCTCGCCAGTCTTGACTCGGAGGTTGTTCAATCAACCTCCTTACTGCAGATACGAACTGTCCATGGCTATCACAGACCTCGATTAAGCCGCAGAACTTCTCTTCCAGGCCAGGTTGAAAAGCGGTAGAGACCAGGGGTGTACCGGCTGCCAGATATTCAAAAGCCTTCATCGAGTCGCCTAAAGTGTACCAAGTCATTTGAGGATCATAGGGGATTATTCCTACCTGACACTGTCCTAGAAATGCTGGCACTTCTCGTGGCGGCAGCTCTCCGTGCCAGCGAAAATTGGGGTAACGCATTAACCTCTGAAGCCTCGCCTCAGCCGACCGGATAATGCCATGAAACTCAAAGGAAACCCTGGGCATGCGTGCTAGGAGGAGTTCCAGCAATCCAAAGTCGATCCACTTAGAGATGACACCTATGAAGCCTACTCCTCGACGCTGCGCCTGATCACGATAGCCAACAAAACGTCCTGGATCTACGCCGTTGCGCAATAAGACACACCTATTCATTGCGTATCGGCTCAGCTCTCTATGGGCCACTTCTCCATTGCACACAACAACATCTGCATAACTGCAACCTGCTTGCAATTCCCTGCGCCACAAATGGCGCTGCCATGCTGACAGATTCGCATCCATTCCACGATAGTCAACCACATCATAAAAAGCTGGCACTGGGATTGCCTTTTGGAGTACTGCGCCTAGGCCGGCAGAATAGCTCCAAATCAATGCCGGCGGTTGCGCCCGAAGCAGAGCAACAGCCTCTGGTGGTATCCGGTAGTTAACCTGTAGCCAACTGCTCCCGAGCGGGCGTAGCATGATCTCAGGCAACCAACCGGGAACCATAATCTCCGTGATCTCCGATGCGAACTCGCCACTATGAACCTTGCGGACTCCGTATGAGCCCCTGAAGCCTGTTTCTACAAAGAGGGATACGTGATCATTGAGGCCTAAACTGGCGAATGTCTTTAGCAAAGCGCCTTGGCGGGTGCGGAATCCGTTAGCAACATAATCGCTCCATTTACCACCAGATACAAATACAACACTCGCACACATCATTGCACTTTAACTTCGTTTTGTGAGCAAGGGAATAATCCCGCAGTGGAGCAAAAACCACCCTGTAAGGCGGTCCGAGACGGGCCTACAAGCGGGAAACAGAGTTACTTTTGCGGTATTGCATAATCCCTGACTAATCATCTCGAATAGCGTCAACAATAAGAGATGGCTTTCGCTTGATGTACAGATCTGTACATATCATATCCCAGTCTGAATTCTGGGGGTACGCGGGATGGCCACTTTCCGGCCATTGATGGAATAACTTGCCATCGCGATTGCAATAGACCAATGGCTCTACCCGAAAGTTAGCCAGTTCAAGGAGCAAAGATAACGAATAGACATTCCAGCGTGTTTTGTGAACATCCGGATGATTCCACCCTAGTTTTGACGAATTTCCCGTCCGTGCATCGAAGGCTACCGGTTCGGGATCCGCATATGTTCGCAAATCAGCATCAGGAACATTGATACGGAGAATGCCCGCGGGACGCAGGACACGCCTACACTCAACAAAGAGTTCATACGCTTCATCCATAAAAAGATGCTCAAAGAAATGCTCACTATAAACAAACGAAAATGCATTGTCACAAAACGGCAGCCGTCTGCCTCTGCTCCACCAGAATGGCATTTGGTTCATGCTGCGCAGCTTTTTCTGCCAGGCCTCCTGCCGAGAGCGCTCCCTCTGTTTGAGAGCAGGATTGACGAAGCGGCGTGTGCGCGAAGCGACATTCCACAGAGATGACTTCAAAGATCTCCGCGTAGGTGTCCTTGAAGGATCTTCGCCAAGATTTACCCAAGTTCCGTCCGCAAAGGTTAAAAGTGCGGGGGGGGGAAGAACTGCAGGGTTGGAGATACCGATTTGAAGACGAGATAATCGCTTACCTTTATCTATCACGCGTCATGTTTGGGGTTGAGCGCCAAAGCCAAAGCCTGTCCGCACAGCCGATGGGAGTGGCTGAGAGACCATGCTTTACCTTCCGCTACTAGATGATCTCGACAATTAGGATTTAGAGCCAAATCGCGAATTGCCTTAGCCATGCTGTCAACATCTCGTGAGGACACTAATATACCAGTCTGCCCAGCCTTTATTACATCAGGGACACCACCTGAACGGCTGCCGATGACCGGCTTACCGTACAGGCCGGCCTCAAGAAATACGATGCCAAACCCCTCGACATCCCCATCCGAGGCCTCGAAAGGAACCATTACGAAGATATCACAGGCCCGCAGCAGAGCTTCACGCGCCTCGTCAGAGAGCAAGCCATGAAATTGCACAATATCATCCATGCCCAAGTCGTGTGCCAGTTTCTCCAACTCTTCGCGATATAGCCCATCGCCAACCACGTCATATTGGAGTGTTGGGAGCTCAGCTCGCAAGTACGCTATCGCCTTCAGCACGGTCTGTACACCTTTACGCTCCACCAAGCGACAAATCGTCAACAGACGCGGCGACTCTCCGTTATTCGGTAGTTCCTCTGAAGAGGTATGGAGAAGTTTCTGCTCGTAACGGGCCACAAAATCTGGGGTAAGCCCTGGGTGAACAATCGACACACGTTCAGCGGGGACATCCCAATCTATCACCATGTGCTGCGTGTGCTCAGAAATCGCGATGATCCGCTCGAATTGGTTGAGCGTTCTTCGCAGCCAGTTGGGATTGCCCACACGACGGGGATGTATTTCCGAGCCATAAACGATGCCGGCACAGCGTAATCCCTGCCGCTTCACCTCTCCCAAGGGCACACAGCACACCGGATTTATCACCGAGAAGATTACCCAATCGGGCTGAAATGCTGCCACCAAGTGGGCAAAACGCCGGCGGATCATGAGCCATCTATGCATTCGATATGCCCCACTCCTCACCTTGCGCAAGGGGACGAAGCGTTCAACAGCCCACTCACGCCGCTGTGGAAGCACCAACCACTCTTCTTGGTACTTCCGTGGCGTTAGTTCTTCCAGCTTACCTTCCTGTTCCGGCGGGAGCAGGCTCAACATACTGACCTCGTGCCCAAGCTCAGCCAAGCCACTGAGCCAACTATCCAGACAGTTCGCTATTCCCCCTACTATCGGTCTAGTATTGGTGGAGATGAACAGCAGTCGCATCAGCGTGTGTCCACATCAAGCCAGTATTTGATATTGAGCCTTTTATAGTCGCCCGCTGCTTCGGGCCAGGCGGGCTCGCCCTGTCCTGACCAGTAGGTTTTGCATGGCTGTAGTTTCTCGCGGGCGAGCCTTGCCCGCTCAACGAGCCGGCGATGCGTTGCAGCGCGCACGCGAGAATTGCGCCAAGTTCGCACCGGTGGCGACCAATCCAGTCGCCCTCCAGGCTCTGGGACAGCGACGGCATGGATGTGGTAAGGAACATCCACGTACCGTTGCACATGGCTCGCCCGGGAAGCCGGCACGGGTGCAATCAGATGCACATCGGTATCACCACTGCACAATGCACGAAGAAGTTGATTCAGGCTCTCGGAGCCAGGCAGGGGTGGACATGTATCAGCCAGCACCAGTATGCGATGTGGTTTCTTCCGGAATGTATCCAACCGCCCCACCGTGGGGTCAAAGCCCAGTTGCGTTACCATCTGGTGGAACGTTTCATGTCGCACGCGGACATCACGTACGAACAGGGCATGTGACGCTTGAGATGTGTCCAGCTCGCGAATCCAGCCGGCTGGTTTCGGGCAGCACAGGATCCGCACACCACGCCGCTGTAGTTGGGTGCTAACCATTAAGTCGTCGTTGGTGCGAAAGCCGGGCAACTCCAGATTTATTACCGACTTTACGGTCTCTCCCCTGAAGAAACTCACCCCGCCCATCAGGATGGCCAGTTGTGTATGCGTGGAAAGGGCACCATCAAAGGCGTAATGACGGCGGTCGGATCCATATGCGAAGTTCTTCACCAACGGGTCCCACCAAAAACCACCAAATGAGATAGCCGTTTGGGGATTGGTCGCGGTGAGTTCATCCACACCGCGATGAATATAATCAGAAGAATAGAGTAAGTCATCATCCAGGGTTACCAAGATGTCGTTTTCGCCTAATCCATCCAGCACTCGATAGCGGACCCACGGTCCTAGATTCTCTGGCTCAAGATGGTACTCCAACCGCGGGCCTTGTAGTAAATCTGTGTCAATCGTCCGGTAGCCGTTCAACCGGACGTGCAACCGATCCACCGGTCGAGTTTGTTCGTGCAGAATGCGCCGCACTACCTGTTTGAAGCTATCTTTTCGGGTGGGGATGGTGCACATCGAGGCAACGATCATATTACCATCATTACTCTGGCTTTATGGATTTGTGCTTTTGCCCCTGATATGCTCCCCGCATGTCCCTCTAATACAGGCCAATGTACGTAGCACAGGTTAATGATTGAGTTCACGCCAACTTGTGAAAAGCAGCGGCAAATCGCATCGAGCCTGGAGTATAAAACCTTGAGTCACTAAAGCTATGGATGTGCACTTCCATATCTGTCTTCAGCACTAACCTTTCAATAAAGTGCTTGGCGTCATAATATCGTTCATGCCGATTGCCACTGGTTTTTGAGCCAAAAATGATTGCATCCACTGGGAAGACTGGCCATTCCTCTTTAGGCAGAGTCGCCCAAAGAGATGGTTGAGTGACGACAAAGTATTGGTCTGACAGGTACAGAGGAACAATAACCAACCGCCCCCCTTTGGCGAGAACACGACTAGCTTCTTGAATAAAGGCCGTGTCTTCCTCTCCCTCGAAATGCTCAAGCGAACAATGCAAAGTCATTTTAGGAGTCGTCCAAGAATAACTTCGGAGTTTGGCCCCTGTTTTTCCCTTCAAAAGTACGAAGTTATTCTTGGACAGGTCCTTAGTGACTGAGCTATCATCAAGAGGCATGTGGCCTGCAGAGCACCCGATGACACGCCCATGCCGACCGGGGGGGTATTCTAGATCCTGGCGCAAGACTTGACACCCGAATAAACGCTCATATACGCTGGGAGCGGGTGATAACTGGCTAGCTATATCAAGGTAGACATCGCTATTCTGTAAATCCAGCAGACGAGCAGCTAGAAAATGTTCGCGAATTTTCTTCAATCGTACGTGAGGTCGCCCGCGATAATAGCCTGGATAATAGAACTCATGCTCCGCCTTTTGTGCGAACGTTGCAACTTCCGTGTCATCGAGTGAATCAGACAAAATGGGTATCTCGGCTGCCTTAAGCTGGGATATCGTTTCAGCCACTATGACTTCTTCAGGAGGCCTCCAAGAAGTAGCAGAGGCGTATCGAGTTGCGCGCCGCAAAGCGATTTCCCGTGAAACACGCGCGCGTAGTCTGCGAAACACACCTAGCAAATCGTGTGACATTTTCGAATAGTCTCTGCTGCCTGCCTATACAGCTCTATTTCGATATTAAAGATCCCCGACCCGTACAAATGCGGCAAGAATTAAGCCAATACTTGCTGATCCCGTAGGTGTTGAATAGGTTTTTCCTGCGCGACGTGCCTGCCTTATCACATCAGGTCCCATGAGCCCACGCACTAAACTAGCTCGCCCAGACGCAGACACGCAAACCCGCACTGAATTTCTTAGAGCTTCCATAAATGCTCGCCGGCGTCTTTGGCTATCAGCGTCGCCGTACGCCAAATCGCTCAGTGCTAGATAGGCGGCTGCGTACAAGCGACTCATCTCCACTTGGGAGAGATTATCGCGCCCGAGGGATAGTACTTCATCGATCAGCCGCTGCTCAAACCAGGCTGGATCACGAAGGCGCTGCCAGCGAGCTTGTTCGTGATGTGTCAACGTGCGTTCAAACAGACGCACAAATGTCCGGGGTTCTTGCCAAAACGCGGGAAACTGCTGTACGGCCGCCAGTAATGTCTCCGCTGCAATGTCGGTGCGTCCCACCTGCCAGGCACGAGCCACCTGTTCCATCTCCACGATGGCCGCCAGTCGCTCCACACGGTCACGATGTGGTTGCGTCCTCGGATCCTGGCGCAACCACTGCACCACCCGCCGGGCACCGTCGAGATGTTTCAGAGGATCCGCGCTGATGCTTCCTGGCCGGCGCCGGTACTTGCATGTTGGTTCCGGCACCGATGAGAATTGGACCCCATCTAGGGCCAAATCCAGCCACAATTGCCAATCTTCCTGTGACTCTGCTGTGTCAATGTCCTCTGGAAACAAGCGTGACTTCTCCAAAACCTCCCGTCTAGTCAAAGGGGCATGCGGCGGGAAAACCTCGTGGTTGAGCAGATGCTCCAAGGCATCGCGGTGCCAGTGCTTTCTAACAGCCTGAATCTCAGTGTGCCCATCCTCTTCCACATCGATGTAGCCGCTGATCACCACCCCTAGATCGGGCTCTTGCTCGAAAACCGCCAGTTGTCGGACAAACTTATCGAGGAGCAGAATGTCGTCAGCGTCAAGGAAACCGATAAAATCGCCAGTGCTGGCCCGAAACCCCACGTTCCTGGCCGCCGAGAGCCCCCGGTTGTCTTGTTTGATGTAGGTGATGCGATCACGATATGGCCGAACGACCTCATCTACGTTATCTGGCGATCCGTCGTTAACGACGATCACCTCAACTTCTACCCCCTGTTGTCCAAGTGCGCTCTGAATTGCCTGCTCTACGTATTGAGCGCAATTGTAACACGGTATTACGACTGAAACGGTAGGACGGCTCATTACGACGAAGTGCCCTCCGAGATAGCCTCACGAAGTGTCGCCAAGAACTGCTCCTTGCCATATGTGCGCAATACTCGTTCGCGGTTACGCAAGAGTGCTGCCCTTCGCTTTTTATACTCAGTATCATCCTGCATGTACTTGTCTATATGAGACACATCATCATCCATCACGATCAGGGCATCTTCGGGGACGCTTTCCGTCACATCAGGAGCCCCCCAGTAGATGGGAACGGTGCCGGCCATAAAGCAGTCCAACAACTTCTCGGTCACATAGCCAGGCTGGCGTTGATTCTCGAAAACGAGTGCGTAGCGATATCGGCGGAGGGTGGTTATCTTGCTCACACATCGGCCCCGATAGTTCGGTAGATCCGTTGGCCACCCACCGCCATAGACATCAACCCAATCAGGCCATCTTCGTGCTGTCTCCAACCGATTCCGGTATCGCGCCTCAGGGTGCAGGGTCGCAATCAGCGCTGCTTTGTTTTTGCGTGGTAGAAAGCGCCATAGGTAGAGAGCGAAGAATGTCGGCTTTGAGTGGCGCCATTGTGCCAAAGCCGCTGACAATCCGCGCCGGTCAAGATGGGAACTGGCCAACTCGGGGTCATAAGGCAGAAAGATTGGCCGGAACCCCTCGTGCCAGGAATACGTTGAGTCAAAGTTCAGGAAATGGTCAAACTCGCCACACTTTTTGTAGACGATCTCCCAGCCTTGATATGCTTCCATTTGCAGCAGGATTGTCCGCCCATAGCAAGATAGCATATCTTGCACAAGCGTCCATGTCTTTGCATCGAGATTGACGACCAGTAGAATGGCGTTTTTGTGTGGTGGTGCCTCACCGGCAATATGGAGTGGCAAACCAGGGCAAATTTCCCATAGTGGAAAGAACTGGGGAAACGTCCACGCAATCTTAGATCGAGTGCGGTTGTACTCGACGATTTCCCTCACTCCGAAGGAACCGGCGAGATGAATCTCATGCATTACATTCAGGTGGTTTACGCAGGGAAACGCACTGATGAGCCCGCCGAAATTGTGATTCCTTCAGCCTGTTAATCCGGATAGCGACCGGCTGGGCTCTGAGCTTCAGTAACCGATCCCGATTGGCTTGACTTAGGGGTGAATTCTTGTCGACTAGGGGATGCCAAGCATGCACGGCAAACAGTGGTCGCTTGGGGAAAAAGGGCAGTGTCATTGCTCGCTCGTAGAACTCATTATCCTCACCTCCCCACCCGACAAACCGCTCATCCATTCCTCCAATGTGCAGGTATGCATCTTTGCGCATGATCAAACTTATTGACTCCAGTTCCCGACAGCACGACAAGGCCTGGCCCGGAGACCTCCCTGGCAATAGGGAAGTCTGCTCCTCATCCAAGTAAAAGGTCATTAGTGCAGGCCATGCCACCTCGTAGTCGGATGCGGCCAAGTCCTGGACGAAAGCACACCAGCCTCGTACCACCATGATATCTCCATCATGTAGGATCACCAGGTCTGTTTTCGCCTTCCTTACTCCTAGGTTCAGTGTTGCAGCTCTTTCAAAAGCCCCGTACGGTCGCTCAAGAAGCACTATGTTGACAAATCCTTCTGGAAACTTTCTCTGTAACCATCTAAGCGTTGTCTGCTGTCCTTGTTCCACGACCAATACTCGTGCTTTGCCTTGGAATTCACCCGCGATGGATTGCAAGCACAAATCCAACCCTCGCCGTCTCTCCACTTCCCCGTCCATGTAGGGTACAACGAAGGTTGCCAATGGGGCTTCCATTTCGAAAGACTGGAAACAAAAGCTGAGAGGGTGTTCTTGAAGGGCTGCGTTGAGAAGCGCCCGGCTGAATGTTGGCCAAACCTTAACCGCTCGCAGATCATCCACCACCCGGTCCCTCCGGTGCTCTACGTCCGTTCCAGTTCGTTTCCGATGCCGGAAACTCTTAGCATCCCGCCAGGTAGCACGTCCCGTCCTGTACAGCACTAACCACCGAAAGGCCCATAGTAAGTCGAGAGTGGTTTGTTGGACCAGCCGTAGTCTCCCGTTTATCTCATACATGGCCCGTAATCCCGGATTTCAACTGGTGAGCGGCATAGTAGTTCCACAACGATCTCAATAACCATACCCACAGTGACCTTCTCACTATTTCTTGTACACTGTTCGCGTGTTTCTCGGCCAGCAGCCCTCTTCAATGACCGAATCGCAGCGTTGATGTTCTCTGCGTAGCCGGTCTGCTCTGGACGGTTGTGGCAAAGCGATTCGACCGAACCATTACCTTGCCGCTTTCCTCGAACCCGTTATCCATAACGGCCAAGAGAAGAAACGGGAACATAGCCGGTAAAGTTGTCGCTTAATAACCAGCAGAATGACATTTATCCGTTCCTCCACGTCTTTCAGGTCGAAGAGGTAGATATTGATGGCAGCTCTCTTGTGCCCCTGTTTCCAATACAGCAGTATAAGGGTAGCAAAATCTTCCCGCAGCATTTCTTTTCTTTGTTGTACAAAGGGATCGTTATGCACTTGGCCACCACTCCAAGAACCACGTTGTTGGCCCATTAACAGTCGATAGAGATCACCGTATCTGGGTGCCACGTGAGCCCACTGATAGTGATTCTGCACCAGTGACACGCCGTTTTGTCGAAGCCGCTCGTTAAGGGCCGAGTCTTCGTACAGACGCAAGACCGCTTCAGCCAGTTCGTCGGGTTGATTAGCTGGCATGATGATAGCATCCTGCTTGGGCGTTACTGCATCACGAACCATACCGACCGAAGTGGAAACCAACGGCACGCCAGAGGCCATGGCTTCAAATGCAGTCACAGGCCCGCCTTCGATTGTGCTGGCCACCACGAAGACATCCAGGGCTCGGTAGGCCGCCGGCATCCTGGCACTTGACAGAAAGGATGGGTGGAACACGCGAAGACCGTGTTCGCGAAGCAAATCAACGTCATCATCCCAGTTCTGGCCACATATGAAAAGCAGCAATTCAGGTATCTGTTTTTGTAGTTCTAACGAAGATTGGATAAAGCTATCAACTCCCTTGCGGACCCTGCTGGGTGGATGTGCAGAACCGAAAAAGCCAACCACGCAAGCCGATTCCGGCAACCCAAATAGGGGCCTTGATCTTCGTTTCGGCCATTAGAGCTCAATCGGTGGAAAATGTCACAGGT
>CAYMKL010000048.1:0-44008 GCA_964390805.1 uncultured Anaerolineae bacterium
ATCGTGGAGGTCACTGGTTCGAGTCCAGTACCGCCCACTGTGAATAGGCCGTGAGGTAGAAATAGAAGATATCAAGGAGGAATAACATGCCAGACCCCTACATCGGTGAAATCAGAATGGTTGGCTTTACCTACGCACCAGAGCATTGGGCGAACTGCGACGGCCAGTTGCTGCCGATAGCCCAGCATCAGTCCCTCTATGCGCTGCTCGGCACGACGTACGGCGGCGATGGCCGGAACACCTTCGCCCTGCCCGATCTGCGCGGCCGGGTTCCGATTCACGTCGGCACGGGGCCCGGGCTGACGCCGCGCATGCTGGGCCAGAAGAGCGGCGCGGAAAGGGTCCCCCTGGCGACGGCTCAAATGCCGGCGCACAACCACGCGGCCACTGCCGAGACCACAATCAATGTTCACAAGGCCGGCGGCAATCAGACTTCGCCCGAAAATCATGTGTTGGCGGCGGCAAGCAGGGAGACCATCTACAGCGATCTAGATCCTGATGCAACGCTGAATGTCCAGGCCGGCGCCACCACGACGGTTACCGTGGATAACGCCGGTGGTGGCCAGTCGCACGAAAATATGCAGCCCTGGCTGTGTATTAGATTCATCATTGCGCTGGAGGGGGTGTTCCCACCGAGGCCTTGACGGCTGCGTAGCTTCCAGTCTCAGTAGATGGAAATCTTGAAGCAGCGTGGGTTCCCATGCCTAATGTCACTAGCTTTTTCAACCTGTGCGGTTAGCGCCAGGCTGCGCGGGGCTAAAGTCCCCGCGCTGAGAGAACGAAGCCCCTTCGGGGCTGGAACTTTAGCCCGTAGGGCTTCGTTCTTTCAGCCCTGAGGTTCAGCTCAGGGCGATGCAGCGCGAAATGTTAGTGACATTGGGCTCCCATGCCCGCGAATCGGCGGCATGGGAGTTGCCTCTGCCAATAGTTTTCCATCTACTACTGAGACTCAATGGGACACAGCTCCGGTTGTTCACGGTGAAACGTGATGCGTGAACGTGTTGTCATATCACGCATTATGTTTCGCGTGTAGTGTTGACATTCTTCGGACCCTCAAAAACCCCTAGAAATTGCTAGTGACCTAGACTCTCTGAGATCTCACGGAAATCGAAGGAAGCCCTCGGCGTGAGCCGACGGGAGCCTTCACCACAGGGCCAGGGGGATGCTCTGCACCCTTCCCCTAGCATGACCTTTGACCGCTGTCGAATAAATCGCATAATTCAACTTCGCACATGCTCTATCTCCAGTATGTAGTGGTGCGACAAGGAGTCGCTGCTACACGTTGGATCACGCTCTTGGATTATTGGGGTTCAGTTATGCAGTTATCGGCAGACGGTCAAACCCTATGTTAGGAGGCACAAAAATGTACCAGGAGATCAGAAGAACAGACAGCAGGAACAATGATCAAAGGTCTTCACGCCGGTCCCGGACAATCGTAGCAGTATGTGTGGTGGGCCTGCTGCTTGCCATTGGCCTGCCCGGGGCAGTAATCGCCGCCATAGGGGTCATAAACACGAACGACGGCTTGTGGGACAGCAACTGGGGTACTCCCCTGCGGGTTGATGGAGACGATGGAGGAGTAGCAGACGGATTCGACATTGACACCTTCTGGGTAAACACCGACGCCGCTTCCCCGACGACGTACTATTTCGGACTGAACACGGTTGCCGCCCCGGACGCTAACGCATTCGTCTGTTTTAAGGTAGACTGCAATGATAACGATGTATTCACAGACAACGCAGACAGAGGGTTGGAGTATGATCAGGGCAACGACTGGACCACGGAGTATACGGGAGACGGTGCGACGTTTGAGTACCTGCCTAATTCGGATGGTGAGCTTGTCAACACACGATACATGGAAGCCAAAATGACCCAAGGCGGGACTGTGGACTGGACTGCCTGCATGGCAGGTGACCATAAGATCAAGGCAGAAGTAAGAGATGGCATGTGTCCAAGTAATGGAACGATGCGGGACGATACAGAGCCGGGATACCCGACAGCCGTCACACTGACACGCTTCACGGCCAGCACGCCCGGGGACGTGAACGGCCTCGTTCTGCCGCTGGCGCTGGTGGCCCTGGCTGCCGGGGGGCTGGGGCTGGCCCTTCAGCGCCGATTACGCCAGTGAGCCAGGTTGAGGCGATATGGGGGGATAACAATGCTCGACAAACTGACTAAGGAGTCGTTCTCGGAGCACCTGAACCAGAGATTCCAGATGCAGGTGGACGAAGCGACCTCGGTCGAGATCGAGCTCGTCGAAGTCAAGGCCCTGACCCCGGCGCCGAAAGCGAGTGGGTTTCCAAAGGTGAAGTTGCGGGAAGCGCCGTTTTCCATCGTGTTCCGCGGTCCCCACCAGCCCGTCTATCGGCAGCGGATGTACACGATAAAGCACCACGAAATGGGGACCATCGAGGGGCTATTCCTGGTCCCCCTGGGCGGCGACCAAGACGGCATGTATTACCAGGCCGTTTTCAGTTAACAACTGCATTTGACTCGTAGTGACGACTTCAGTCATTGGTGGCAGGGAAAAAGGCGACTGAAGTCGCAACTACGAACCCACATCAGCTTACGTAAGGATCAAAAAATGCCCCAGGTTGAAACGGTGATGGTCACCGTTCCTGAGGTAGAGATTGTGTCAAGACATAGCGAACAAGCTCAAGAGCGATGACCAGGACGAGTACTTGAGGGTAGGGCTTCAGGGAGGAGGGGACATTGACTGCGAGCCCCTCTAGCACCGACCTCAAGGAAAACCACCTGCGAGCTGGGCTCCGGAAAGGCTGACCAAGCCGAGTAAGGAGCCACGGAGGCGTCCGTTAGCAGCCGGGAGAGGACAGCAGACCTGGGAAACAACTGGATTGGGCAAAGTCCGTTTGTTTCCAAACCTGTTGTTGAAGTTGGGTGGAACCGCGTGAGTAGAACCTCTCGCCCCAAGGGTGAGGGGTTTTTTATTTGGAGCCTTCTAAAAGCTTATGGCGGGAGGTGATCGAGATGACCGAAGATGACACCGGCACTGTGATGCTGTTCGATTTTACCAACCATTCGATTATTAAGGAGGACTATCATGGCTAAGAAACAAGCCAAAGAACAAGAAGGATATGATCTGGAAAGACTGCGCCACTCTACGTCCCACGTCATGGCCGAGGCGGTGCTTGCGATGTTCCCTGAGGCCAAGCTGGGCATCGGACCACCCATTGAGGATGGCTTCTACTACGACTTCGACTTGCCCCGTTCCTTGACCCCAGAGGACCTGGGGGAGATCGAGTCTCGCATGAAGAAGAGCATCGAGGCCCACAAGCCGTTTGCGCGCCGCGAGATATCCCGAGAGGAGGCAGAAGAGATCCTGGCCGACCAGCCCTACAAGCTGGAGCTCATCAAGGACATGGATGAAGGGGAAGTCATCTCCACGTACTCCCACGATGGCTTCACCGATCTTTGCAAGGGGCCACATCTGGATAACACAGGCCAGATCAAACCCGAAGCCTTTAAGCTACTGAGCATAGCCGGGGCCTACTGGCGGGGCGACGAGCAGCGACCCATGCTGCAACGTATCTACGGCACTGTGTGGGCCACTCAGGAGGAACTGGAGGGCTACCTTGAAAAGCTGGAGGAAATTGAGAAGCGCGATCACCGCAGGCTGGGCCGGGAGCTGGACCTGTTCAGTATCCACGAGGCGAGCGGCCCAGGCCTGATCCACTGGCACCCCAAGGGGTCGCACATCCGCACCATCATCGAGGACTTCTGGCGCCAGGAGCATTACAGGGCCGGGTACGAGATCGTGTACTCGCCTCACATCGGCAAAGCATCGCTATGGCAGACGAGTGGGCACCTGGATTTCTATCAAGAGAACATGTACTCGCCTATGGACATCGAGGGCCAAGAGTACTTCATCAAGCCCATGAACTGCCCCTTCCACATCATGATCTACAAGACCAAGACGCGCAGCTACCGCGAACTGCCTCTGCGGCTGGCAGAGCTGGGCACAGTCTACCGCTACGAGCGAAGCGGTGTCTTGCATGGGCTGATGCGGGTGCGAGGCTTCACCCAGGACGACGCTCACATCATCTGCACGCCGGATCAGATCGAGGACGAGATCCTGGGCGTCCTGGACCTGACCTCACACATCCTGGGGGCCTTCGGTTTCCGGGATTACGAAATCGCTCTCTCGGTGCGCGACCCTGAGCACAAGGAGAAGTACATCGGTGACGATGCCACGTGGGAGAAGGCAGAAGGGTCGCTGGTCAAGGCGCTGGAGCAGAGGAACCTCCCCCATAAGCGGATGGAGGGCGAAGCGGTCTTCTACGGGCCCAAGATTGACGTCCACATCAAAGATGCTCTGGGGCGTCTGTGGCAGTGCACGACCATCCAGTTCGACTTCAACGTGCCAGAGCGCTTCGACATGACCTACATCGGTCCGGATGGCCAAGAGCATCGCCCCTACATGGTTCACCGCACGCTTCTGGGTTCCCTGGAGCGCTTCTTCGGCATCCTCATCGAGCACTACAGCGGGGCCTTCCCGGTGTGGCTGTCGCCGGTACAAGCGCGACTCATCCCCATCGCCGACCGCCACAACGATTACGCCTACCAGGTTCGGGAGCAGTTAAAGGAGGCGGGCTTGCGCGTCGAGGTGGACGATTCCAACGAGCGCATGAGGGCCAAGATCCGCCATGCCCAACTGGAGAAGATACCCTACATGCTGGTTATCGGGGATCGGGAAGTGGCGGAGGGCACCTTGTCTCTGCGCTTGCGCACCGAGGAGGACCTGGGGCCTCGCCCGGTGGCCGACTTCGTCGAGATGGCTCAGGAGGCCATCGCTGAGAAGCGCGACATTTAAGGTTGATTTGACTTCTCTGCCCAAATGTGTTATATTCTTGGTAGGTTGGTTGATTAGTCCAGGGACCTGTCTGTCCTTGGACCAATTGACCACCAGACTATCGAGTCCGCAGACCACTAGTCTAATCCGCGAGGTGAGAGTATCAGCGCAAAGAGGAATCCGCGAGGCCAGAGTATTAGCCCAAAGAGGAATCGCATTAACAAGGACATCAGAGCCAAAGAGGTTCGGCTAATTGATGAGAACGGGCAGCAGGTGGGCATTGTGCCCTTCCGAGATGCCCTGGAGTCCGCTCAGGCTCGTGACCTGGACCTGGTCGAGGTAGCTCCCAACGCCAACCCACCCGTTTGCCGGCTGATGGACTACGGCAAATTCCTGTACGAGCAGGCTAAGAGGGAGAAGAAGGCCAGGAAAGCTCAGAAAACGGAGGTCAAGGAAATCCGCCTGCGTCCCAAGACCGGTGAGCACGACGTGGCCTTCAAGGTCAGGGATGCCCGCCGTTTCCTCAACGATGGCCTCAAGGTCAAGGTCCGGGTCCGCTTTCGCGGGCGCGAAATCACCTACCCTGAGATCGGGCGGGAGATGCTGAACAGAATCGCGCAGGAATTAGGGGACGTTTCCAGCGTCGAGCAATCGCCTCGTATGGAAGGCCGCAGCCTGCTCATGATCCTGAGTCCTAATAAGTAGTGGGAGGTAGTTCATTGCCAAAGATCAAAACTCACAAGGCGACAGCTAAGAGATTTAAGTACAGCAAACGTGGTAAGCTTTTGCGCACTAAGCAGGGTAAGAGTCACTTGCGCCGTAAGAAGTCGAAGCGTGTCAAGCGCATGCTCACCGAGATGCATGAGGTCACCGCGCCGGGAGGAATCAAGCGCGTTCAGAAACTAGCGCCATATCTCAAGAAAAACCGCTAGGGGAGGGATTTGAAACTTGCCAAGAGTTAAGGGAGGGCCGAGGGCCCGTAAGCGTCATAAGAAAGTGCTCAAACTCACCAAGGGCCAATGGGGAACCAAGCACGCCTTGTTCCGCCGCGCCAACGAGGCCATGCTGAAATCGCTATCCTATGCCTATCGAGATCGTCGTAATCGCAGGCGTGAAATGAGAAGGCTTTGGATCGCTCGTATCAATGCCGGAGCCCGCCAAAGTGGGTTATCATACAGTCGCTTCATGTATGGTCTCAAGCAGGCAGGAGTGGAGATAGACCGTAAGATGCTGGCCGAGATGGCTGTCCATGACACTGATGCCTTCGCCCAGTTGGTCGAAGTAGCCAAAGCCGAGGGTGAGGGGTAGATTAGAGAAAGAGAAATGGGAAGGATATATGATACCATTCACTCAAATAGTAAGTCCTTATATGCACTGTTCGATACGGGAGCAGTACATAACTACGTAACCAAGAAGGCAGTAAGGGGGCTGTCCATCAACCAACTGCCGAAACCATTTACCGTTGGAATTGGAGGCGAAACAAGAAGCATCCACGAAGCCTGTTTTATCTATGGAGAACTGCAAGATGAAAGGCTGTTTTTCTGGGCTCTCGTAGTGGAAGAGTTGGGACTGGATGACCAAGACAAAGAGATAGATATGCTTTTCGGGGCAACGGAGATGCAACGCTGGAATATCAGGATCAACCCAAGAGAGGAGAGATTAGACCTTTCAAAGTTCCGTGAAGAATTCATCGAATACTGATTGGATCGTCATGATCACCAGCGCTGCCAACGAGAAGGTCAAATACGTTCGCTCTCTCTACAGGCGGCGGGTTCGTTATCGGGAGAGGCACTTCGTCATCGAGGGCGTCCGTTTGGTGGAGGAGGCGTTTAGAGCGGGAATCGTGCCCGCTCTTATCTTTTATAGCGAGGGGATAGATGTCACCCCAGGCGGCGGGGATCTGCTGGTAGAGATACATAGGGGGAAGGCTCCCGCTTTCGCTGTGAGCGAGAAGGTGATGAAGGCCACGGCCGACACCGTCTCCCCCCAGGGCGTGTTGGCTGTGGTGCCCTTCGTGGAACTGGCCCCGCCGCCTGTCCTGAGCGATGTCCTGAGCTTGTCGAAGGGCACAGTCGAAGGGCCCCGCCCCTCGCTAGTCTTGGTTATTGACCGTCTGCGCGATCCGGGCAACCTGGGCGCCATCCTTCGCTCGGCCAACGCTGCGGGCGTGGAGCAGGTTATCCTGGCCCCGAAGACGGTGGACCCTTACAACCCCAAGGTGGTGCGAGGAGCCATGGGCGCGCACTTTCGGCTGCCCATCTTGGCCCTGAGTTGGCCGGAGATCGCCGAGACCCTGGCTGGCGTCCATGTTCTATTGGCCGATGCGCGAGCCGAGCCGGCTTACTACGAAGTAGATTGGACGCAGCCCTCGGCTCTGATTATCGGCAGCGAGGCCCACGGGGCCAGCCAAGAGGCAAAGGAGTTGGCAGCATCCACGATTGCCATCCCCATGTACGGCGGGGCGGAGTCCCTGAACGCTGCTATGGCCGCCAGCGTGATCCTGTTCGAGGCGGCACGGCAGCGGCGCAGCAGCGGTGCAGCAGCGTGGGGAGAACAAGGGTCGGCAGGATTTACGGATTGCTGGGCACGCAACCGATCTGTAAATCCTGCCAATCGGTGTTTTGATCAACAGGTAACACAGCTATGAGCCGCATCTACGTCGCTCTGGATTTGGAAACCACAGGATTGAACCCCGAACGCGATGCCATCACCGAGATCGGGATGGTGAGGTTTCGTGATGAGCAGGTGCTGGAGACATGGTCCAGCCTGGTCAACCCCCAGCGATCCATCCCCTACCGGATCCAACAGTTGACGGGCATCACCCAAGAAGAGGTGGATGCTGCTCCCTCTCTCCCCTCCGTCACCGGAACCCTGTTGAGATTCATCAAGGATTACCCTATCGTTGGCCACAGCGTGTCCTTTGACCTGGGCTTCCTCAACCGCCAGGGCCTTTTCCCAGGCAATCGCGCCATTGACACCTTCGAGCTGGCCAGTATCCTCCTGCCCCACGTCGCTCGCTATAGCCTGGGGAAGCTGGCCGAAGCTCTCAACATCCGCTTTCCCACTCGACACCGCGCCCTGGAAGACGCGCTGGCCACCAAGGATCTTTTCCTGGCCCTGGTGGAACAGGCAGCAAAGCTGGACATGAGCGTCATTCAGGAGATCAATCGCCTGGCAACGCGGATAGACTGGCCCCTCCGCCAGGTCTTCCGTGATCTGGAGCGCACCAAGGCTCGCTCGGCTTTCGTGGGCAGCATCGGCCAACAGTTGCTGGCCAAGGGGGCTCTGGACGGCAAGGGCTCGCTGGGCCTCCTCACCAGGGAAGACAGTCGCCCCCTGAAGGCATCCCCTGAGCAAACGCCCCTGGACGAGAATGGTCTGGCGGCCATGCTGGAGGAGGGGGGAGCCTTTGCCCAGGATTTTCCCGGCTACGAGTACCGCCCCCAACAGGTGGAAATGCTGAGGCTGGTAACCAGGGCCTTCAATGAGAGCCAACATCTGCTGGTGGAAGCGGGAACGGGTACGGGTAAATCGGTCGCCTATCTCCTGCCCGCCGCCTGCTTCGCCGCCCAGAACGGGAAGCGAGTGGTCATCTCCACCAACACCATCAATTTGCAGGATCAACTGTATGGGAAGGACATCCCCGACTTGCAGCGCATCCTGCCTTTTGAGTTCAAAGCAACCCTCCTCAAGGGACGCAGCAACTACATCTGCCTGCGCCGGCTGGCCGCTTTTCGCCGCAGCGGGCCTTCCTCCCTCGAGGAGATGCGGCTGCTGGCCAAGATCCTGGTCTGGCTGCCCAGCACTGTGACTGGCGACCAAGCCGAGCTCTTCCTGCCCAATTACAAGGAGCAGGCCCTTTGGAAACGGGTCTGCGCCGACGCGGAGACCTGTCTGGCCGATCGGTGTCACCATCGTGAAAAAGACAGATGCTTCTTCTACGGGGCCCGCCGCAATGCCGAGCGGGCTCACCTAATCGTGGTCAACCATGCCCTGCTCATGTCCGACATAGCCGTCGAGAATCGCGTCCTGCCAGAGTACCGCTACCTCATCGTAGACGAAGCCCACCACCTGGAGGCCAGCACTACTCGACAACTGAGTTTCGTTGTGCGTCGGAAGCAGATGGAGCAGTTGCTGAATGGGCTCGGGCAAGATCTGGGTAAGGGGCAGACGGGTGGGTTCCTGGCCGGGCTCCTGGCCCACTACCGTGCCGGGTTGTTGAAGGATATCAAAAAGGGGGCAGAGCATCGCACAAAAAGTCTGTACGAAAAGCTGGAGCGCCACATCAACAGTCTGCAAGGGGAGGTAGAGGCTGCCCGACGACTCCTTTATCAATTCTTCAACAGGCTGAACTCTTTCCTGGAGGAGCACAGCCAAAGCAAGGGGCCGTATAACCAGGTGATCCGCCTGGCGGGAGGCATCCGTGTGCAGCCCGCCTGGGCCAACGTGGAGATCGCCTGGGACAACCTGGCCCGGCATCTGTTGAGCATTGGCCAGGGGCTGGAACGCCTGTCCAGCGGGCTGGAAGACATTCCGGATCAAGAAGACCTGTTGCAGGAGTTGCTCAGCTACATCAGTCGTATTCGGGAACTGTATGAACAGATGAACGCTCTCATTGTCCAGCCGTCATCGGCGGGCATCTATTGGGCCGAGGTCAGCGCCAAGGATGGGGAGATCTCCCTGCACGCTGCTCCCCTCCACGTGGGACCTTTGGTGCAGAAGCATCTTTTCACACCCAAGGAGTGCGTCATCCTCACCTCGGCCACCCTGCGCACCGAGGGCGAGTTCGACTTCATCCGCGAGCGGCTGAGCGCGTGGGAGGCGGAGGAAGCCGCCGTCGGCTCCCCCTTCGACTACGCCAGCTCCACCCTTCTTTACCTGCCCACCGACATTCCTGAGCCCTACCAGTCCTATTACCAGAGAACCGTGGAGCAGGCTCTCATTGACCTCTGCCGCGCCACTCGCGGGCGGACACTGGCGCTCTTCACCTCCTACAGCCAACTGCGTAACACCTCCAAAGCCATCTCCCGCCCCCTGGCCGAGGATGAGATCGTGGTCTACACCCAGGGCGGTGGCTCTTCTCGCGTGCAGCTCTTAGAGAACTTCCGCACCACTCCCCGGGCTGTTCTTTTGGGAACCCGCAGCTTCTGGGAGGGCATTGACGTGGTGGGCGAGGCTCTGAGCTGTCTGGTCATTGCCAGGATGCCCTTTGCCGTGCCCAGCGACCCCGTCTTCGCCTCCCGCAGCGAGACCTTCGATGAGCCCTTCATGCAATATGCCCTGCCGGAGGCCATTCTGCGCCTTCGTCAGGGCTTCGGCCGGCTCATCAGGAGCAAGACCGACCGCGGCGTGGTGGTGATCCTGGACAAGCGCATCCAGACCAAATCCTACGGCCGGGCTTTTCTCGACTCCTTGCCTGCCTGCACCGTGCAGCGTGGCCCCCTGGCTGGGCTGCCCGGCGCTGCCGCCCGTTGGATTGATGATAAAGAGGGGCAGAGGTAAGATATGCACATTGTATATCCAGACAGGGAAAACTTCAGCAAGACGTTGAAAGAAGCAGATAATGGTTCCTTAAACTTCATTGTTGTCGTCACCGCCGCGCTTAATCCGGTTAACGCCGATAGTCTTAAAGCGTGCCTGGACGAATGTGTGCGGGTGCTGAAGCATGGAGGATTGCTTTTCGTGCAGGGGCGCACCGACTACTTGCCGGAATTGGGCGTTTATCTCGACCAGCGTCTCAACTTCAAATACTGGATTGCGATTGAGTCCACAGCGCAGCACAGAGGTCATGGCTTGCCATCAGTGCACGCCGCCGTCCTTCTGTTTACCAAGGGCAACGAGCGTTTCAATGTGAAGCGAACGCGCTTTCCCCACCAGCATTGTGCTTTCTGCAATAGGACACTCAAGGATTGGGGCGGCAAAGCGCATTTGATGCATCCTGATGGCTACGTTATCTCCGATGTATGGAAAGACCTGCCACTGGCAAACAACTACACCCACATCTCCGCCCCTGTCCTCGACACCATCCTGCGGATGTTGGATTTTGAACTCCCCAAAGCAAAGAAGGCCAACCTGTTTCAGCAAACCGGCATCCAGGTGCCTGCTGGCGAGGTTGAGGGCATCGTTGGTCCCAAAGAAGGCATTGGGACCGATAGAGCTCTACTAGAGCCGACTGTACAGTACCGGTTGCCCGGTTTCCTGGAACCGAGCGTAAGACACGGCACTGTCGCCAATGAGGTAGGGGATGAGATGTTCAACGTCGTTCATCAGGGTGACGCAGTGGAAATACTCAGACAGTATCCTGACAACTCCATAGACCTCGTTTTCGCTGATCCGCCATATAATCTCGACAAGGCGTACCACGTCTATGATGATGAACAGGCGAATACGGAGTATGTCAAATGGTGCAAGGCATGGTTGCAGGAATATGTGCGGATATTGAAGCCCACCGGTTCGCTGTACGTCCTGAATCTGCCGCGCTGGACGATGTATCATGCCGCGTTTCTCAATCAACGGCTCTATTTTCAAAACTGGATTGTCTGGGATGCACTGTCCGAACCACGGGGCAAGTTAATGCCAGCCCACTATGGTCTGTTGTTCTATACCAAGCACCCGACGGACTTTACTTTTAACTACAGTGAAGTAGGTCAATTGGATGCCCGTTACTACTGTCTGCGTGCCTCGTGTATCCGCAAGCGCAAGGCAGCGGGGGTTGATGATAAAATGCCCTTGACTGACATCTGGGGGGACATTCACCGCATCAAACATCGCCGTGACCGAGACTATCATCCCTGCCAGTTGCCTGAGGCATTGATGGAACGCATTATCCGCCTTTCCACGAACGAGGGTGACATTGTGCTCGATGCGCTATGCGGGGCGGGCACGACTCCTGTCATCGCGGTCAAATTGGGGCGGCACTACGTGGCGATTGACATTGACGAGGATTATGTGCGGATAACAAGGGAGAAAATCGCTGAAGTGGAACATAAGGGCTACATAGAACGTGAGAGTATACGCAAGCCGCAGCGAAAGTACTCCAAGAAAGAGCTGCAACTGGCATTGCGTGATTTAGCGGCGGAATTGGGCCGTTTGCCGACGCCAGAAGATGTGCAGGAAATGGGCAAATATGACCTGGAAGTGTTCTTTGACATATTTCCAACGTGGGGCAAAGCCTTGAAAGCAGCCAAGCTAGAGGTGCAATCATGATTGAGGCACGCAAAATATCGTTTCAAGAAGCCTGGGATAGCTCGGTCGTGTTTTTTGTGGACGAGGGACTCGAGCGGACAGTCGAGGCCAAAGTAGAGGCTTTGCTGAAGACAGCGGAGAACCATCGCGTATCGGAAACGGCAGAAATCAATGTAGCTGACATAGCCGATTTCCTTGGTCAGAGGGATAATGCCCTGGACGTGATTTTGAAAGACACAGGGCTGTCCGAAGAGAAGTTCAAGCGCATCGTCTCGTTATTGCGAAAACTGCGGCGCATTCCGGGTGATTTCAACAGCGAGTGGAGCATGGGCAAGATTAAAAGCAAGACCGCACGCGAACCGGACTTTGCGCGCATGATAGCGGAACTGTTGATTGACGGCAAAAGAGATAAAGAGCTAGAGCAACATATTCCCCGCTACTATCTGGACATGCTTAACTACCGCGAAATCACGGGCAGTCCTCAAGCTGCTAGGCGTGTGCGCTACAAGGAGTCATTGATTGGCACCTACGGAGCTCAGAAGGGGCGCAGGGTGGAAAATAGGATACGGGCACAACTGGAAGAAATCAAAGACAAATACGGCATAAGTTATGGTTGGGGACGCTCCAGGGTTATCGAGACGGATATTGACTTTGCTGTGCCCAGCACCGATGATCCTTGGGTAATTATCATGAGCTCTTTCCAAGAAACGACGAGCAGTGGCCAGACAACGAAAGCAAAGGATATGTTCTCTGCTTACGAGCGGGTCTGTCGTCAAAACAGCCGTTATGGAGAGAATCGAGCCTTTGTGAACTTTGCGGATGGTGGCGGCTGGCTGGCAAGAAAGCGTGATCTGGAACGACTGGTAGAGCACTGCCATTACTTCATCAATCTACAGAATCTGGACATGCTGGAAGCAATCGTATTGCAGCATGTGCCTGAGAGGTATTTCGCATAGGTAGGAGGAGAGAGATAAAACATGATTTCAGCCAACGATTTACGCAAAGGGACGACCTTCGAAATGGACGGGGAACTCTATCGAGTGGTGGAGTATCAACACTCCTTTATCGGACGGGGCAGCGCTAACGTGCGAGTCAAGATGCGCAACTTGCGCACGGGAGCGATAACCGACCGCACCTTCTCGCCCAATGACCGCATCAGCGATGTCCGCCTGGAGCTGCGGGGAGTGCAATATCTCTACAACGACGGGACCTTTTACTACTTCATGGACACCGAGACCTACGAACAGCCAACCCTCTCGGCCGAGATTCTGGGCGGAGCCGTGGACTACCTGACCGAGAATATGAACCTGCAAATCTCCACCTATGATGGCGAACCGATAGACATCGTGCTGCCCATCACCGTTGAACTCAAGGTGGTCGAGGCTCCGCCGGGCTTTGCTGGCGACACGGCCACCGGCGCCACCAAGCAGGTCACTCTGGAGACAGGCCTCAAGGTCACCGTTCCTCTCTTCGTTGAGGAGGACGACATCGTCCGCGTGGACACCCGCACGGGCCAATACCTCAGTCGCGTCTAAAGCCTCATCAAGGGAATCCTACTAAACAAGCGGCGGCCCCTAGCAACTTCCGCAAAGGGCCGCCGTCTCTTCGCTATCTCTATCAGCCAGGGCTAATTACTAATCGTTCAAGGCTGTCTGCAACTGTTCCTTGGCTTCTTGTAGCTCTATCCCCCTGGCTAGCGACAGCTCGCTGGCCAGGAAAGTTTGGGCCCGCTGATAGAGCTTGTTATCGGCCATGGTCAGCCTTCCTTCGTGATTGCGCCAGGCCAAATTGCGCACTACCTCTGTTACCTTGATGATATCTCCTGTATTCAACTTCTCCTGAGCGTGTGCCTGTCGCTCCCTGTGGTCACTGGATAGCGTATCAGGAGTAGAGGCCAACGTATGCATAGCCCGTGAAATAGCGCGCCTTCCCGATACTCTCCGCAAGCCTATTCTCTGGACGTTGTTAGTAGGCACCATCACTATGCCGTCGCTAGCAACCAGGTCAATTATATAGTAGCGCCCGCCCTCACCCAAGAGCATCTTGTCTTTGATGTCTACTACCATGCCAGCTCCGTGGTAGGGATGAACCACCTTATCGCCGATCTTGAACATAGAACTCATTTTTTACTTGAAACCTCCTCTCTCTATTCTATCGAAAACAGGAGAGTCACCTCCTGGCTTGGGCGCATTTGATACAGAGAGTAGTGTGAGGCAGCACCGCCAGGCGTTCGGCATTTATCTCCTGGTCGCACACCTCGCACACTCCATACCCCCCCTCTTGCGTCTTGCGCAATGCGACCCTGATGGACCTGGCTTTTGCCTCCAAGCTCTGTCGCAAAGCAAGATTAAACTCCCACTCGTAAATGGTTGAGCCTCCCTTGCCAATACCATAATCGGCCTTGTCCTCTAGTTTTCTATTCAGTTGCTCGATTTCAGCTAGAGTCTTTTCCAGGGCTTGCTCCAGCCTCTCTCGCTCCGAAGACATCTGACTTCTTACCTCACTTCTGGGATCTCGTGTCGCTAACCAGGCCCTGATCAGTTGGCCCTTCGCCGGGCTCAGGACGTGGCCCTCCAACTAAAAACTCGGCATCCTACCTCGCCAAAAAACCTCTGAGGCTCGGAGCCGAGTTCTTGTTACCCTAGCATCCCCGCAGGCTCATAAAACGGCGTGAGGGTTTGCACAGATCTCACATCGTTCCAGCACGCGCCGTTTTCGCTTAAGCTAAACCTTTGTAGAAGCTTTCAAGGAGGACGTTTGGGGAGCTCTCAGACTGTCACCAACTGTTTATACCCGCTTCAGCAGATTTTCAACCTGAACGGGCATACAAGATGAGACAAGAAGTATAACCCTTGGCTTGGAAAAGGGGGCTGGCGTTTCGCCAATTAGATTATACATCATTTGGGGACATTTGTCAAAGTCTCATGGTCACGTTCTACGTTCGACGTTTCACTTGTGGCCTCTGCTCCCGTCACGGTATCACGATGGAATCTGTCTCCTGTTCCATGACGATGTCTGGTGTGTCTTCCCAGCGCTTGGTCTGCATGAGATCCCAGAAGGCCCGGCGGAAGATCAGCGTCGCCTCGACGTTCACCGTGCCAGACTGAGGCGCCGTGAACTCGTAGACCGAGGTGTCCACCCCAAAGGCCGGGATGCGGTTGTCACTGATGATGATGGTGGGATTCCAGTAGGAAGCAGCCGGCTCCTGGCCGCTCTCCAGGTCGCGCAGCACCTTAGCGAAAGCCTGACCCGCTTGGTTGGCTTTGTCACCGCCCCAGTCGGGCACCACGGAACCACCCACCTGGACCAACTCCTGCTGCTGGTCATCCAGCGCCTGCACCACCAGGATCATGTGGCGGGCTGGATGGTCTGTGGGGACGTGATGGCCGGCCTGGGTGTTGGTGATGGTCACCGTAACCTGTACGACGTCCACTACCTGCTCGGCTGAAATGGTCATGCTCACCGTGTTCTGCAAGAGTTCTACGTCAGATGCGCCGGGCTGTAGGTGGGAGGCGATGCTCTGCGGGTCGCGGATCAGCCCGCCCTTCTCCGGGAAGACGAAGTAGTCCACGCCGGTGGGCTTCATGTGGCAGGTCTGGCACTCAATGCCCATATCCGGGTAGGGGCTCTCCAGCCACTCCTTGAACGACTCGTAGATAGGCGTACCCCAGAAGCTGAACTGATGGCATGGGGCGCAGAACTGGCTCTTCTTCTCCAATTCGAGATAGCTGACCCGCCTGGTCACGTCGTCGAAGGGACCGAAGAACATGTGGGTATCAGGGGGAGGGCGGTACAAACGGACTAACATAACCCCCGGCACGTTAGGATAGGGCAGGCCCGTAGCCGGGTCTAGATAGGCGTACCCGATTTTGTGGCAGAAGTCGCAGAAGACCCCTTCGGTTTCGACCCCCTCCAGTTCGTTCATGTCGGCGATGAAGGGCTTGTCGTCGGTCGCTGCGCCGGGGGCGTGACAGGTCGCGCAATTGCCGGCCGTGTTGGGGAAGTCCAACTTGTAGCCCGGTGCCACATTCGGCTGGCCCGTGGTGTCCGTCCCGTTGTACATGGAGAAGAAGCGCGGATTGACGGCCGATTGGGCATGGGCGTTGTTCACCCAGTCTGGGAAGGCCACCATGCAGTGCCCGCACCCGATGGGCTGCTCCGGATCGGGCATGGAGGTTAGCCACTCGTGGTCTGGGTTGTCGCCGGCAGGGTGGAGCGTGAGGCTGATGACCACCCCTGTCTCAGGGGGGACAACCTCTACTCCATCTGGGTGATAGCCCTCATCCCAGGCGGTAATGGTGACGGAAATCCCCTCGGTGAGGCCGCCCAGGGTGAAAGTGCCGTCGGGGCCTGAAGTGGTGGCGTTGGCAGTGGTCTGCTGCCGCACCGTCGCCCCCTCGACCGGCTGCGCGGTCTCTTTGTCTAGCACCACCCCGCTCACCTCGACCGTTTGCAGGGCGTGAACCGCGGCGAAGGTGAGGCCCAATCCAACTATCAGTGTCACTATCAGCAAATGCCATCGCATAGCATTTTCCTCCTTTGGTCAGGGATTAGGGACAAGAGATTAGGGACTAGGTCTGACTCCTGATCCCTGATGACTATCGCACCCGACCCACGTCTCGGTGGGGATCATCTACGTCCACATACTCTACCGGCGCCTTTTTGGGCACTGGCGGTGCACAGTTGCCGCCCAGCTCCTCCCGACACCAGGGCGGCCTGACATACTGGTCTTGGCTCCAGCGGGCAGCGACGAGGGGTAGGTACACCGCGTGGATGTTGCTATCCTGGACGCTGACCTCTCCCTCCGCTATCCCCCGCGCCTCCCTCGGTAACGTGCCCGGGAATTCTTCGTAGTCTTCCACAAAAACCTGCTCTCCGTGCAGCGTCACCACGTTGGCCCGATGCACCGGGTTTCCGCCGTCGTTTCCAGATACGAGAAGGCTGATGAACACTTCGTCGGAGAGGCCGGGCGACCAGCCCTGCCGCCGGCGCAGGTCAATGTTGAGAAAGGTCTCCCGCAGCGTCTCAGGGTCGTACTCGAATAAGAAAAACCCCAGGGTCGGGGATAGCTCCCCGGTCTCCAGCACCCAGCCCGGCATGGTGATGGTGTAGCGCAGCACCGTGTCCGTCCAGCCTTCGGGAATGGGGACCAGGACCCGCACCGGCTTCACGTTCCAGTCGTCCTCCAATTCCACCCAACCTGGCTCAGGTAGGTGGACGGTCGCCCGTGGCTCCGCCGGATCCACCACGTAGAACTCGTAGCGGCCCGACTCCGTCCCCAACACCCCGCCGGTGGGATAGGGCGGATCCACTGGCCCAGCCGAGGTCATCCCATCGTGGGTCACCGTCACGTCCACCGTCCACACCCCAGTCTCGTCCACCGTGAAATCGCCCGACGGGTCGTAGAAGTAGCCGATCTTGTTGGCCCGACCGTGAATCTCGTGTGCCACCTCGCCGGGTGAAGTAACCACCACGTCCACCCACGAGGCCAGCGTTGGCGCCACCTGCCCGGCGAAGGCGAAGGTGTCGCCCACCTCCAGGATAGCCCCAGGCTTCACCCCCGTCGGCTCGATGAACAGGTCAATCTCCTCGCCCTTGACCATGAGGAGAGGGCCACCACTCGGTCCACCTGCGGCTCCCTGGAAAGGCGGCATGACCCGCGAGCCGACCGGGTCGTTGGTCCGCAGGTCTACCCAGAGCGACCCATAGATGGCGTACTGGCTCCAGCCCTCGACCAGGTCCCGCAGCACCACGCCGCCGAAGTGCCACTTGAAGTCGTTGGGACGCTCCCCGTCCATCCCCATGCCAACCTGCGAGCTGTGCCGGTTGCCGAAGAGCCAGATGGGGGCGTGGACGGAGTCCTCTGTCACCTGCTGGTGAACGCTCATCCCCGGCCGCTGGGCTAGCCGGTAGGCGTAGCCCCATTGCTCCATGGGGTTCAGGGTGTACGACGGGTCGCTGGGACCGGCGGCCACACTGAACAGCGGGGCTTCACCCATAGCAATGCGGTTCTCAATGTTGCCCGGCCCCTCATAAGAGGGATAGCTTATCGCGGCTCGCTCGCGCAGCACCTGGGTGACTACGCCATCGGGGTCGTGGAAGGTGATCCTGGCACCGCTACCGTCGTCGTCAGTGGTCCATGCGATGTCGCCGCTGGCGAAGGGGAAGTTGATGTGGCCGCTTTCCACGCCCGTCAGGGCGCGAACAAACCACTGGGTGCGCGTGTAAGACTGATCAATGCCCCTCCTGCCGTGGGCCACCAGCCGCGTGTCGGGCGTCTCCACCACGTTGCCCCACGACTGGCTGCCAACCCACACCACGTCGTTTTCGTCGGTGTAGACGGCGGTCACATCCACGCGATACTCACCCGGTGCATCGAAAGTAAAGAGCGATTGCCCCTCACCCCAACCCTCTCCCCACGAGGGAGAGGGAGATTGCTCCCCTCTCCCTTCCAGGGAGAGGGGCTGGGGGTGAGGGTGGAAGTAGCCGAAGCGATCAGCGCGGCCGGTGATGGTTTGATCCAGGACATCGGTAGTGTCTGAGTTGCGGTACAGGTGCAACTGGATGGTCACGTCTGCCGGGACGCCCGGCGAAAGACGCAAGGCGGGTGCCAGCACATCACCAACCTGGAAGGGAGTTCCAGGTATGGCACCAGGATGGATGTGTATCTCCCGCCCTACCATCACCTCGTACGTGCCACCGCCAGTGTAGGTGTTGCCCCAGATATCCTCAATGCTCCCGGCCATGGTGACGACGTGCAGGCCGTATTGGCCGAACTGATAGTCGAACTGGCCAGAATTAGTGGTGAGTTGGTAGACGTCGCCCACGCTGCCGGAGCAGCCTTCGTAGTGGTCTCCGTTCAGCATGACGGGGGTACGGCTGGTGGACTGCACGAAGGCTGCTGTCCCCAGATCATCCACTGAGCTGTCGGGCTTCTGGACGGTGACGTGTAGTTGCCCTGACGGGAAGGCAAAGGGGATGAGAGGCTCGTAGGGCAAAGCATGGTCGCCCATGGACACGAACGGCACGAAAGGCTCCAACTGGTAGGTGAGGGGCACGTCGGAGCGCGAGTCGGAACGGGGGAGGAAGAGGGTAGCGGCCTGATAGCTCCTACGGTTGGCCAGTTGAGAGGTGCTGGTATCATCGGTGGGCAGAGTGCCGCGCGTGGCATTGGAGAGGGTGTCGGCCAGGAACATCCAGGGCAGGTGCGGCGTGGCCGGCTCGCCCACCTTGACCATTGGCCCATAGGCGAGGTTGTAGGCCCGGTTGAAGCTAGCCACTCCGGCGACGGCCTCATCCTTGGCCATGGGAATCTGGCCGAAGTAGAACTCAATGACGGGACGGTACCAGCCGGCCAGCAAGTCGTCCGGGAGATACAGTGTGACATTGAAGTCCGCCTCCAGCGTCTCGTCGTTCACCAGTCGTTTGTTGGTCAGCTCAAAATAGGCACCCCAGGGGTTGTACCAGCTCGACCAACGTTCCACCGGAAAGCCGGAGGGGGTAAGGTACGCGGAGCTAAATTGGCTGTCTATGGTGTGGGGGCGGCCATCGGCGTCGAAAAACGGGTGTAGCTCCAGGCTGCCGCCCAGGTAGACCTGCTCCGGATCGGCGCCGGGCGGGATGGCAGTAGAGGTCACGGTCAGGATGCCCGACGCGGTGAGGGCGCCGCCTGGCTGGAGTCCCTCGGCAGGCGGCTCACCGCCGCGATTCAGATACAATTGCAGCCCGCCAGCCACACTGCCAACCAACAAGTCCAGCCAATCGTCGCCATTGAGATCGCCCAGGGCTGGGGCGGTGTGATCGTCAGGACGGGCAGCGCCGTAGTACCGGGGCAGGAGCGACCAGTCGCCCCCGTCGTTTTCCAGGGCCCACACTCGACCATCCTCATCGCCGACGAGCAGGTCTGTGTCCAGATCGCCATCCAGATCAACCAGATAAGGCGCACTGTAGCTTCCCACGTCAAATTCCCCGTAGTAATGATCAGGATCCGCCCAGGAAGAGCTGGTTGACGTGCCGATGTTCTCGTAGAAGTGAAGGCGGCCGTCTCCGGCTCCCACTAACAGGTCGTAATCGCCATCATCATCCAGGTCGCCGAAGGTCGGTTTGGCATAAGTCCCCACGTCGAAGCCCTCATAATCCGTGGCGGCCAGCACCCAGTTGGGATTCGACGACGAGCCCACGTTGCGGAGGAAATCCATCGTGCCGCCGTCTTCACCGACAAATAGGTCCAGATCGCCATCGCCGTCAATGTCCACCAGGGCGGGTGCGGCGTGGTACAGGTCGTCCGGATCAACGGCGGCCACCAGGCCCACGTCCGTCCAAGCCGGCTCAGCGAATCCACCTGCGTCGTTGCGGAACGTATGCACCCGGCTGTGATATTCACCGACTAATAGGTCCAAATCGCCATCGCCGTCCCAGTCGCCCAGGGCAGGGGTCGAGTAACCGCTCAGGTCCAGCGGGCAAGTATCGTCAACGGTGCGCGCCCAGACGGGAGTGCTGGGAGTGCCCACGTTGGTGTAGGTGCGGATGGGGCCGAATTCCCAGCCCAGGAGCATGTCCAGGTCTCCGTCCTCGTCCAGGTCGGCGAAGGCGGGCAGCAGGCCACCGCCCTCCTCGTAGATGTTGGCGTATTTGTGGGTCACCAGGGTCCAGGCCGGCCTGGTCGGGGCGCCGTCGTTGCGCCAGTGGCTGATCTTGCCCCAGGAGCCGACGAAGAAATCGAGATCGCCATCGTCGTCTACGTCGGCCAGGGCCGGCAGGGCCAGCCAGCCCACGCTGGATCCCAGGTAGTCGTCGGTGACGAACATCCAGACGGCCTCCTCGCGAGTGCCGATGTTGCGGTAAAAGACGACGTAGCCATCGTCGTTGCCGATGAAGAGGTCGTAGTCGCCATCGGCATCTATGTCAGCGAAAGCTGGTACGGCAACGCCGCCCACATCCATGTCAGCATACTCGCTGGTCACGAAGCGCCAGGCCGCGTTAGTCGGCGTGCCGATGTTGCGGAAGAAAGTGATAGTCCCGTCGCCGCTGCCGGCCAGCAGGTCCTCATCTCCATCGTAGTCAATGTCCACGAAGGCCGGCGAGACCCACCAACTGATGTCCATGTTCTCCCAGTGGTCAGTCACGAAGGTCCAACGAGGAAGCTCGTGGGACAAGATGCCATCTTGTCCTACCGTCAGGGACAAGTTTGTGGATTCGTGGGTCTCCAGACCATCATTGCGGTAATGGAAAATATGGCCGTTGTGGTCGCCGACGAAGAGATCCAGGTCAGTATCATTGTCCAGGTCTACCAGGGCCGGCTTGATCCAGTGAATCCCACCAGCGTAGAGTCCTGGCTCGATGGCCCCGTTCAGAGTGCCGCTGACGACGCGCCGCATGGTGTCCTCGACCACGAATTCGCCCGACGCCGTCCACATAGCCACACCCGCCCACGGGTTGATGATGCCAGACCCAGCCAAGGGCCAGGTCTCGAGTGCAGAGCTCCCACGAGCTCCTACGAGTTCCTTATGCAGGGAGACTCGTGGGAACTCATGGGAACTCATGGCCTGTGCACTTGGCATGGGAACCTGGAGCGTGGTAGATGCCAGCGGGTCGAGGCTGGAGGCGTTGACAGGACCGAAATCCTCCTCGTAGGGCTCAGCGTGCTTGAGAAAGTAGTTGACGTACGTGTGGGAGGGGTCCTGCTTGATGATGATGTACGAGCCGGGCGGGCCATAGGCCGTGGCCGAGAAGCTGCCGTCCTCTCCGGCAACGGTGCTGGTCCAGCGGCCGGAAGTCATGTGAGCGATGACGACGGCGGCGAGGGGAGTGACGGCACCCGGTGCCCCGGTCACGCTCAGGTAGCCGCCGGCGTCGGGCGTGCCCAGGGCGATGAGGGCGGCGTCGGGAGGCTCGATGCCCGGCAGCGGCTCAGGGGCCACGTTGAGGATGAAGTCGTAGTTCTCCACGTCGCCGGAGCGCAGGTCCACCCTGACCCGCGTGGGGTAATACGGCCGAGGCGTGTCATACACGATGATGCTATAGACATCATCCGGCGGGAGGACAGTCTGGAAGGTACCGTCGCGCCAGTTGGTCCAGAAGAAGAAGCCCTCGTTATCCGGCGGTGGGTTGGTGAGAGCGGTGATCTCCGCACCCCACGGCAGGTAGACGCTGGCCCCCTCAGGTGACTGAACCTCGCCAGCGAAAAGGTTGCCCGCCACCAAGTCGAAGTCCATGGTGGTATTGCTGTTGAAAGGACCCTCTTCGTAGACGATGCGCTGAGCCAGGCGGGTTTCCACCGGCGGCTCAATGTAGAAACGCAGCGAAGTCGGGCCGCTGACCTCGACGCTGTAGAAGCCGTTGATGCCGGTCGTGTCATCGTCCCACTCATATTCGCTGTCAACCCCAATCCAGACGTCGGGGACGGGGAAGCCTTGTGGGTCGCGGATAGTGCCGGAGACGGTGAAGGTAGCCGTGGTGGATATTGGGTATTGGGTATGGAGTATTGGATATTGGGTATTGGGGTGAACCAGAGAAGCTTGCGCCGCAGTGAGCGTCGCTGGGCTAGATCCGACAAGCAGACAGGCCAGTAGGCAAAGAGCCAGCATAATGGTACTAATTCGTTTCACGTCTCCAATCTCCAATCTCTAACCTCCAACCTACCGCTTCCTTCCCACGTCTTGGTGGGGATCATCCATATCCACGTACTCGACCAGCGTCTCTTCGGGCGCCGGTGGGGCACAGTTGCTGTCCACCTCCTCCCGGCACCAGGGCGGCCTGGCGGACTGGTTCTGGCTCCAGCGGGCCCTGATGAGGGGCAGGTACACCGAGTGGATGTCGCCACCGGCATCTCTCTGATACCGCTGCTGGACATCACGAGGTATGGCGGTGGGAGTGGGCACAACCTGTGGTTGTCCGTACCCCTCAAAGAGGAGCTGCTCTCCGTGCAGCGTCAGCGTGTTAGCCCGATACACCGAGTTTCCGCCGTTGTTCCCGGAGATAACGAAGCTGATGAACACCTCGTCGGAGAGGCCGGGCGCCCAACTCTGCGGCTGGCGCAGGTCAATGTTGGGGAAAGTTTCCCGCAGCGTCTCGGCATCATAGGTGATAAAGAATGCCTTACCAGGCGAGGTCAGCTCCCCAGTTTGCAGCACCCAACCCGGCATGGTGATGACGTAGCGCAGCACTGCGTCCGTCCAGCCCTGAGGCACCGGGATGGTGATCTGCGTCGGCACGATGTCCCAGTCACGGTACATTTGCAACCAACCGGGCACTGGCGCGTTGACCGCCGCTCTGGGTTCCGCCGCATCCACCGCGTAGAACTCGTAGCGGCCCGACTCCGTCCCCAGCACCCCACCCGTGGGATAGGGCGGATCCACCGGCCCGGCCGAGGTCATCCCGTCGTGGGTCACTGTCACGTCCACCGTCCACACCCCAGCCTCGTCCACTGTGAGATCATCCGATGGATCGTAGAAGTAACCGATCTTGTTGGCCCGGCCGTGAACCTCGTGTATCACCTGGCTTGGCGAGGTCACCACCACGTCCACCCGCGAGGCCAGCGGCGGCGCCACCTGTCCGGCGAAGGCGAAGGTGTCGCCCACCTCCAGGATAGCGCCAGGCTTCACGCCCGTGGGCTCGATGAACAGGTCAATGTCCTCGCCCTTGACGGTGAGGAGGGGGCCACCGCTGGGCCCGCCCGCTGCCCCCTGGAAGGGCGGCATGACCCGCGAGCCCATGGGGTCGTCGCTGGGCAGCTCGACCCAGAACGACCCATAGATGGCGTAGTGATTCCAGCCCTCGACCAGATCCCGCAGCACCACGCCACCGAAGTGCCACTTGAAGTCGTTGGGGCGCTCGCCGTCTATCCCCATGCCGATCTGTGAGCTGTGCCTGTTACCGAATTGCCAGATGGGAGCGTGGACCGAGTCCTCTGTCACCTGCTGGTGAACGCTGATCCCTGGCCGCTGGGCTATGCGGTAGGTGTAGCCCAATTGCTCCAGGGGATAGAGGGTGTAGGCCGGATCGCTGGGGCCGGCGGCCACGCTGAACAGCGGTGCTTCGCCCATGGCGATGCGGTTCTCGATGTTGCCTGGGCCTCGAATGGAGGGATAACTCAGCGCAGCTCGCTCGCGGAGCACCTGGGTGACGACGCCATCGGGGTCCTGGAAGGTGATCTTGGCACCGGTCTGGTCGCCTTCGGGAGACCACACGATGTCGCCGCTGGCGAAGGGGTAGTTGATGTGGCCGCCTCCCTCGCCCGTCGCGCTACGGACGAACCACTGGGTGCGAGTGTAGGACTCACTAATGCCCCGTCTGCCATGAGCCACCAGCCGCGTGTCGGGCGTCTCCACCACGTTGCCCCACGACTGGCTGCCGACCCATACGACGTCGTTCTCGTCGGTGTAGATCGCTGTCACGTCCACGCGGTACTCGCCAGGGGAGTCAAGGGTCATTGGTAGACTGGTAGATTGGTAGATTGGTAAATTGGTGGACCAATCTACCAATTTACCAGTTTCCCAATCTGCCAGCGGGTGGAAGTAGCCAAAGCGGTTGGCGCGGCCAGTGATGGTTTGATCCAAGACATCGTTGGGGTCCGAATTGCGGTACAGGCGCAGCCGGATGGTCACGTCGGCTGGGACGCCAGGCGAGAGGCGCAGGGTGGGCGCCAACACGTCGCCGACTTCGAAGGGGGTCCCAGGTATGGCGCCAGCATGTATGTGTATCTCCGAGCCTACCACCACCTGGTAAGTGCCGCCGCCAGTGTACGTGTTGCCCCAGATGTCCTCAATGCTCCCGCTCATGGTGATGCGATGCAGGCCGTATTGATCGAACTGATAGTCGAACTGGCCGGAGTTGGTGACGAACTGGTAGATGTCGCCCACGCTGCCGGAGCAGCCCTCGTAGTGGTCTCCGTTCAGCATGACGGGGGTGCGGCTGGTGGATTGGGCAAAGGGCGCTGTGCCCAGGTCTTGCACCGAGCCATCGGGCTTCTCGACGGTGACGTGCAGTTGCCCTGAGGGGAAGGCGAAGGGAATGAAGGGCTGGTGGGGCAGAGAATGATCGCTCACCGAGGCCAGGGGCATGAAAGGCTCCAGCCGGTAGGTGAAGGGCACGTCGGAGCGCGCGTCGGAGCGGGGGACGAAGAAGGTGCCAGCCTGGTAGATCCTGCGGTTGGCCAGTTGAGGGCTGTCCGTTAGCGAAGCGGCGTCGTCGGTGGGCAGAGCGCCACGGGTGGCGTTGGAGAAGGTGTCGGCCAGAAGCACCCAGGGCAGGTGTGGCATGGCTGGCTCACCCACCTTGACCATCGGCCCCGGCACCAGGTTCCTGGCCCGGTTGGAGGTGAGGATGCTGGCTACGGTCTCGTCCGTGCCTCCAGGGATGCTGCCGAAGGAGAGTTCGAGAGTCGGACAGTACCAACCCGTCGGGAAGCCATCCGGAAGGTACATGGTGACCTCGAAGTCCGCCTCGATGGTGTGTTCGTCCACCATCCGCTTGTTGGTCATCTCGAAGTAGCTGGCCCAGCGGTTGTACCAGCTCGCGTATCGCTCCACAGGGAACCCGGAGGGGGTCACTAGTGTAGAGTAGAACTGGTTGTTCGTGCCGTGGGGGCGGCCGTCTGCATCGAAGAACGGGCGCGGCTCGAAGCTACCTCCCAGATAGACCGAGGTGGGGTCGAAGTCGGGAGGAAGGGCAGTGGAGGTCACGCGCAGGGTGCCCGATGCGGTGAGGGCGTCGCCGGGCTGTAGGCTTTTCGAAGGCGGCTCGGCGCCGCGGTTCAGGTACACCTGCAAGCCACCGGCCAGGCTGCCCACCACCAGATCCGGCCAGCCGTCGTCGTTCAGGTCGCCCATGGCCGGCGCCGCGTAGTCGTCCGGCCTGGCGGCACCGTACGCCTCGGTCAGGAGGGTGAAAGCGCCACCGTTGTTTTCATAGGCCCATATCCGGCCTTCATCATCGCCGATCAGCAGGTCCGGATCCAGATCGCCGTCCAGATCGGTCAGGAGGGGCGCGCTGTAGTCCCCCACGTCAATGCTCTGGAAGCAATAATCTCGGAACGCCCAGGAAGGGCTGCCAGACGTGCCTGTGTTCTCGTAGAAGCGAAGACAACCGTATTTCTCACCTATCAGCAGGTCGTAGTCGCCATCACTGTCCAGGTCGCCGAAGGTCGGTTTGGCGTGGCTCCCCACGTCGAAGCCCTGGTAACCTATGGCGGTCAGTACCCAGTTAGGATTCGTGCGCGAGCCGAGGTTGGTGAGGAAGTCTACGGTGCCATCGTCCTCTCCGACGAAGAGGTCCAGGTCGCCGTCGGCATCAATGTCCACCAGCGTAGGGGCGGGGTGGTACAGGTCATCGGGATTGACGGCAGTCACCAGACCCGCGTCCGTCCATCGTCCACCGTCCCACGGCCCGCCTTCGTTGCGCAGCATGTGCACCCGCTTGTGATAATCGCCTGCCAACAGGTCAAGATCGCCGTCACCGTCCCAGTCGGCCAGGACGGGGGTGGAGTAGCCACCCAGGTCCAGCGGGCAGGTGTCATCGGCGGTGCGCGCCCAGACAGGGGTGCTGGGAGTACCCAGGTTAGTGTAGGTGCGTATGGGGCCATACGACCAACCCAGGAGCATGTCCAGGTCTCCGTCCTCGTCCAGGTCAGCGAAGGCGGGGGCCAGGTCGCTGCTAGGCTCGTAGATGTTGGCGTACTGGTGGGTGACCAGGGTCCAGGAAGGCGCGGTCGGCGTGCCGTCGTTGCGCCAGTGGCTTATCCCGTAGTTGGCGCCAACGAGGAAGTCCAAGTCACCATCGTCATCTATGTCGGCCAGGGCCGGCAGGGCCGAGCCGCTCACGCTGGTTCCCAGGTAGTCGTTGGTGACGAACATCCATAAGGCCTCTTCGCGAGTGCCAATGTTGCGGTAGAAGATGATATAGCCATCGCTGTTGCCGATGAAAAGATCATAATCATCGTCGGCGTCTATGTCGGCGAAGGCCGGCGCGGCGTAGCCACCTACGTCAATGTCAGCATACTCGTCGGTCACGAAGCGCCAGGCAGGCGTGGTCGGCGTGCCAATGTTGCGGAAGAAGGTGATGTCCCCGCCGCCAGTGCCAGCCAGCAGGTCCTGGTCTCCATCGTAGTCAATATCCACGAAGGCTGGCGCAACCCGCCAACTAATGTCCATGTTCTCCCAGCGGTCACTCACGAAAGCCCAGCGAGGGAGGTCAACCATACTTGCGCTAAGAGGATTGCGTGCAGCCACGGTTGCCTCCCGTTCTTGGCCCGGATCTGGTGCCTGTCCTGGGCGTAGCCGAAGGAATCCAGACCGAGCAGAATTGGATCTGCTGAGATTTGCTGACTCGTACGTCACCAGACCGTCGTTGCGATAATGAACGATGTAGCCATCGGTATCGCCAACGTAGAGGTCCAGGTCGCCGTTGCCGTCCAGGTCTGCCAGGACTGGCTTGGCCCGGTGAATCCCGCCGACGTACAGCCCGGTCTCAGAAGTGCCGTTCAGGGTCCCGCTGACGACGCGCTTCAGGGTGTCCGCTGCTGAAATCTCGCCCGTCCCTTCCCACATGGCCACGCCGTCATACGGGTTGATGATGCCGGATCCGATCAAGGGGATGGGGAGACCCTGAGACGCGGAGAGGGATGGAGTATCCCCGTAGCCAAACGCCTCCATGCCTCCGGCCGGCACCTGGAGCGTGGTGGATGCCAGCGGGTCAAGGTTAGAGGCACTGATGGGGCCCAAATCCTCCTCGTAGGGATCAGCGTGCTTGAGGAAGTTGTTGTAGTATCGGTGAGAGGGATCCTGCTTGACGATGAGTGTTGAGCCAGGTGGGCCATAGGACACAGCGGAAAAGCTGCCATCCTCCCCGGCCACGGTGCTGGTCCAGCGACCGGAGGTCATGTGGGCGATGACGACGGCGGCGAAAGGTGTGACAGAGCCTGGCGCACCGGTCACACTCAGGTAGCCCTCGGCGTCGGGCGTGCCCAGAGTGATGAGGGTGGCGTTGGGAAGCTCGACGCCCGGCAGCGGGTCGGGGGCCACGTTGAGGAAAAAGTCGTAGTCCACCACGTCGCCGGAGCGCAGATCCACCATGCCCCGCGTGGGGTAGTATGGGCGGGGCGGGTAGCGTACGAGGATGCTATACACGTCCGGCGGAAGGACCATCTCGAAAGTACCATCGCGCCAGTTGGTCGAGAACGAGAAATCCTCGTCGGCCAATGCTGGATCGGTGAGGGCTATCATGTCCCCGCCCCATGGCAGGTAGACGCTGTCCCCCGTGGGCGACTGCACCTCGCCGGAGAAGACGTGGCCGTCCACCAGGTTGAAGTCCTGGATGGTGTTGCTGTTGAACGGGCCCTCTTCGTAGACAGTCCTACGGGCCAGGCGGGTGTCCACCGGCGGCTCGATGTAGAAACGCAGCCAGGTCTCTCCGCTTACCTCGACGCTGTAGAAGCCGTTCTCGTCGGTCGTGTCCTCGACCCACTCATGCTCGCTGCTGACCCCAACCGGGACGCCGGGGATTGGGGCACCGTCGGGATCGCGAATCATTCCAGAAACGGTAAAGGTAGCTGCGCTGGATATTGGATATTGGGTATTGGGTTTTGGATATTGGGTATTGGGTTTTGGATATTGGGTATTGGGCTGAATCAAAAGAACTTGCGCGGCGGTGAGCGTCGCTGGGCTGGACCCGGCGAGCAGCACAGCCAAGAGACTGAGAATCAGAGTAGTACAATGGATTCGTCTCATGTTCCCTCCCTGTCCTCTCTAATATCCAATATCCAATCTCCAACTCAGTACGGCAGATACGGCAGAGCTTTCATAAATGCGATCAAATCCGCGATCTCATCCGGCGTGAGGTGGGACGTGACCCCGTGCTGGTCGGCCGGGTTCGTCGTCACCAGCACGTCGTACAGGGTTGGGGCCGAACCGTCGTGCAGGTACAGGGCGGTGTGCGTCAGACCCCGCAGGGTGGGGGTATCTATCTCAGGACCGGCCAGCTCGCCCGGCCCGTCCGCTGTGCCGACGTCGTGCTTCTGCCGGTCCGTGTAGAAAGGCGCCGGGTGACAGACAGCGCACTGGGTGGCCGGCGACTCAAACACCAACTGACCACGTTCCACCTCCGGCGGAATCGGACCGCCCAGTGGGATGTCCGGGTTGCGCGGCATGGGTATCGAGTCCACAAAAGTGGCCAGGGCGTCCAGTTCCAGCGACTGCCCCACGTTGAACATGCCACGGCCAGGGTATGGATTACCCTCGGTGATCAGTCCGCTGCCGGCCTGGAGGCCGCGAATGAAGTGCTCCTGATCCTGGGTCTCGTCCATGTCGGCCTGCCAGTTGATGGGATAGGTCTGTATCACCCCCAGGAGACTGGTGGTATTGCGAGGCCCCAGGTTGGGAAAGTTCCAGGTGCGGCCATCCATCTCGCCCTCGAAGTGGCAGGAGGCGCAACTGATCCACTGGTCGCGGGTGATCTCAAGCCGGGCAGCAGAGTTGAACAATTGCTTGCCCCGCAGGTAAATGGGGGGCAGATAGAGCTGCGTGGAGGTGAGGACGCCCGTCACCTCCGCCGTTGCCGTGTCAATGACCGAGACGGTGCCGTCGAGGGTGTTGTTGACGTAGGCGGCCCCGCCGTCTGGCGAGAGGACGATGCCTCGCGGGTTGGCGCCGACCACGACGTGATCCACCCCAACGTGCAGTTCAGTGTCTATGACGGAGACGTCGTTGCTGCCAGCGTTCAGCACCCACAACTGCGAGCCGTCGGGGATGAAGGCGGCATCGAAGGGCAAGTTGACGGGGACGTCCACCGTGTCCAGGCTGATGAGCTGCGAGGGGAGGTGCTGGTTGGTCGTCAGGTCAATCACTGATACCACGGGAAAGATGCTGGTGTCGAAGAGGGGGGCAGGGTTAGAAGAATTGGACTTGATGTGCGGCAGGTAGGCCTGGGTCTCCGTTGTGTCCAGGACGATGCTCTGGGCCAGATTGCTCGAAGAGCCGGTCGAAACCACCGGACAGGCGGGCCCCCAGTGTGCTGCCACCAACATGATGTCCACGACGTCAACGTCGCAGTCGCCATCAATGTCGTAGCGGGGATTATAGCAATGGTCGCCACACCGGCAACGCCACCTGCTGGCTACCTGCATGATGTCGCTCACGCTCACCTCCCCGCTATTGTCGAAGTCCAGCGGACCGCAGTAAGGGGCAACCTCCGGCAGGCCGGTCACGTCAATCACGCTCACCAGGCCGGTCAGGAGGTGGGTGACGTAGAGCCGGTCGGTGGTGACGGCTAAGCCGGCCGGTCGGTCACGCACCGGGATGGTGGCGACGACCTGGAGGGTGGTCGTTTCGATGACCGAGATGCTGTCGGAGCCGGAGTTGGCGACGAAGGCGAAGTCGCCCCCCGGCGCCACGACGACCCCGTACGGCTGATGCTCAACCTCGATAGTAGCGACGACGGTGAGTTGGCTCAGGTCTATCACCGACACGGTGTTGGAGCCTCGGTTGGCGACGTAGGCCCGCTCGCTGCCCTCCAGAGCCACCATCCGGGGGTCGTCGCCGACGGTCAGTTCGGCCAGCTTCTCCCCGGCCGCCGGATCCATCACCGACACACTGTTGGAATCAGGATTGACGACCAGCAACCGACTCCCATCGTCGGTGATGGCGATGGCAGAACTGGACTGCTTCACGAACTGATAGGTCTGCAGGCTAGCCTGGCGGGGGGCGGTGACCAGGAACGCCAAAAGGATGGCGAGGGATGCGAAGTGCAGCCAGCTCTGCCGGGGGCGTTTCCACGCTCTCCACCCCCGCGCTTGCCAGGCGACCAGGGTACGAGGTTTGTTTTCCATAGGGGAGTCCTTGTGAAAACTTGGCAGAAAAAAGCGTGCTGCCACAGTGGTCTGCTCGGACAGCACGCCTCGTATGCTCTGTCTTCGGTAACCCGGCTGTCCTATTAGCAGATAGCTAATGGCTGATAGCTGATGGCCGATAGCAGTTTACCATCCGCCATCGGCTATCTGCCATTTGCCATCTGCTAATGTAAACCCGTGGCTTTGCGTCCCCACCTTTCGATGGGTTTGCCTTTATCGGTAGAAGCTAAGTTGATGTTATAAGGATACCACAAAAGTGAACGATTGTCAAGGCTTTTTTGGCACATATACATTATACCACACAATCCAGATTTCGTGTGTGAAGAAAGCGTGAAAACAGCAGTTTATCGGAGGATCCTGACCACGCCGCTGTTGCCATCCACCTGGATGGTCTGGCCGGTCTGGATGATCTTGGTGGCCGGCCCCACATTGACCACCGCCGGGATGCCGTACTCGCGGGCCACAATGCTACCGTGGCTGAGGAGTCCGCCCTGGTCCATAACGATGGCGGCGGCCGTCAGAAAATAGGGAGTCCAGCCTGGATCAGTGAAAGGCGCTACCAGGATCTCCCCGGCCAGCACCTGTTCATCGGCATTAGCCCTGAGGATCACCCGGGCCGGGCCAGTCACCACGCCCGGACTCACAGCCAGGCCGGCCAACAGCTCAGCCGATTCCTCTACCGCGTCTGGAACGAAGTTGTCCGGATCGAACCTGCCCACGACCACCTTGGGCGGAGTGATAGCCAGGTTCCTCTCGTGCTGGGCACGGCGAGCGGCAACGACCTCCTTGACCTTGAAGCCCGCCTCGCCCCGCCTGACAGGGTCAATCTCCCCCAGGCTCAGGAAGAAGACGTCGGCCCGGCTTTCCAGAATGCGCCTGACGACAAGCCTTCCGCCAAGCTCAAGGAGTATGAAACGCACCAGCGCCCAATACCGGACGGCTACGCTCTTCAAGTTCTCGCGAACCACGCTCCCTCGCTGGGCCTGTCTAAGGTAGAAATTGAACATCATGCGCTTGATCGGATTGCGCAGTCGCTGGCGGCACTGCCGCGCCAGTTCGTCCCGCTCCTCGGCGCGCCTTCTGTGGTTTCCAAGCGGGTCGATCTCGCCAAAGCAGCTCAGGTATCCGCGCACCATATCCAGGATATAATCAGGGGTTTCGGACCAGCGGGCATTGAACAGTTCAAGCTCGCCACGGGTGTGGTGGCCGTGCTTGGCGAGGAATTCATCCCAGCTTGAGAGAAACTCTGTGCCGCCCTGTACCTCCGCGATTCTATGCCGGGTTGTCTCCCAGTCATCGCCGGAAAGGATGATCTCTTCAATAGCTGCACATTCATGCGCCTTGGCGGTCAGTTGCCACAGCACGAGGCCGGCCTCCGCGCTGTCCATGCCACCCATGCCTGCCAGAAGGCGATTGGCGAACGTCCCCTGAGAATCCCCAAGCCACTTCCTGCAAGTTTTGTCCAGATTCGTGAAGTAGAACATGCCCAATGCGGCAAAAGCGATGGCCTCGACATTGCTCAATAGGTCCTCTATGACGTTTCTGAGATGTATCACAAGCTCGTCTTCGGACAAGGAGCGGAGGTCTACTCTTGGCAACTCATCTGCCTTCCTTCTCATTTCAGCAATGAATCTCTCGCCTTTTGCCGGCGAATGGGAGAGGACTCGGAAAATGAAGGCCGGCATCTTGAGTATCATTCTGGCTAAGCTGAAGTTGAGGTTGGGAATGCTCTCCTCCGGGATTTCGAGTTGGCCCAGATGCCCCATATCTCCCTGCTCACCGCCAAGCACCCGCGTCATGTCCATGTTCCTCAAGCCAGGGAAGCGACGGATTGCTCCGGCAAGGGTGTTGAGATTGAAGTACGCCCTTCCCGCAATTTGGCCAAGCAGCGGATTATCGCCGAATTCAAGGCCGATCCACCCAAAGACTGAGTTGAATATGGCCATGACAAGTGCGCTCGCCATAGACCAGCTCATGGGCGTGACCACATCGGGCAATACCTCGCCGGTGTTGGCGTTTGTCCACACCTGTTGATCCTCCCAGGACTTCGCCGTTGGCAGGGTGGTGATGGGGCGGGACTGGAGAAAGAATATCTCGGCCCCCTTAACCGCCCACTCCATGTCCTGAGGCGAGCCAAAGGCAGCCTCGGCTTTCTTGGCCAGTGCGCCCATACGCCGGGCGATTGTCTCACTGATGCAAAGGGTATTGGCCCGATCGGGATCAACGGCCTGTTCGACGACACCGCCGGCGCCATCGAGGACGCTTTGGATGGTCTTCTCCGATATGGAATGGGAGAGCACGCGGAAATCTCTTTTCGAGAGCAGAAACCGGTCGGGCGTCACCTTGCCCGAGACCAGGGCCTCACCCATCCCAAAGCAAGCCTCGACGATCAACCGGTCGGATCTGCCGGTGACTGGATCGGCGGTGAAGAGCACGCCGGATGCTTCAGCCGGCACGAGTCGCTGGACGATTACGGCCATGTCCGCACTGAGGTGATCGAATCCATTCCGCTCGCGGTAGTCATACGCCCGTTCCGTCCACAGTGACGCCCAGCATTTCTTGATGGCCTCAAGACAACCCGAAAGGTCGGCCACACCCAGATAGGTATCGTACTGCCCGGCAAAGGAATATCCTGGCAAGTCTTCCACCGTGGCCGAGGATCGGACCGCAACGCGATCAGCTCCGAGCGCCCGATAGTGATGTTCTACCTCGTTCCGGAGAGCGTCCGACAAGGGCGCTTTGACGATGACCTGGCGAAGATCTGACAAGAGGGACTTTCTAGCCCCAGGTGAGGCCATGCCGGGTTCATCCATAGCCGATTCGATGTGGGTGATGAGGTGATTTTCCTCCAAATGCTCCCGGAAGGCAACGCCCAGGATGCAGAATCCAGGTGGAACCGGCAGGCCGATGCGGTTCATGTGGACAAGACTTTTGGCTTTAGACCCAACCACCGTGTCGTCAACCTCTTGACTTGCATCCAGGGGAACAATTCTGACTTGGCTCATGAACTCTCCTCTCCTCGTCGCCTCGTTACTCGTTAACTCATTCCTCACTGAAGTGTAGGCATTCCGTAGGGCAATCGTAGGGTAAGCGTCTAGCAAGAAAAGTCAAAAAATGGTATCATATAATCAGGCATGGCTCATCAAAGGCGATGAGCATCTGTGCAGTGGTGCACCATGCTAGGAATGGGCCATGCCGTCCAATTTCTTCTCCTCCTTTTGATTGAGGGCCAGGGATGAGTATTCCTGGCCCTCTTGATTTTTGGACTTTGAACCCAGAAACCGGGTTTTTTGAGCCCTCTATTTTCCAAAACGTTCGCAATGGCACACATTTTTTCTCGGCGCCCGGTAAGCGTTTTTGAGCGAAAAACCTGGTTTCTCTCACTTTGTGCTGATCGTGCGTCGGAGTTCCACCGTGCCCTCCTCCAGATACGGGTAGGCAAACCAAACAGTGGCCATGCCGAAGAGACTGCCAGTGATGGTTCGCAGTTGCCAGGTGCTTTCGTAGAACCCGAGGAATTGGGCGAGGCCATCCACCGCCCAGGGAGCGAGGAAGACGAGATAGAGGGTAAAGGGGAGAGGCTTGAGGCAGCGGCGTACCAGGCCAAAGACCATCCCTGCCAGTAGCATTGAACCGTACATGGCCGTATCGCGTTGGCAGTAGGCCATCTTATAGCCGAGAGCCGCGTTGCCGATGAACGCACCAGCCAGGGAATCATCAGCGAGCATCTCCGGCCCCAATAGTTCTTGCAAGGTCTCGAGGGAATAGGCCAATTGGGGGCCGAAGAGGAAGAAGGAGCGCTGAGGCAACTGGTGGCAGAGTGGTTTATAGACTGTGTAAACAATCTCTGCCGGCCAGGTGTATCCCCAGCCCATCAAGACTGGAGCTAACACAGGTAGGCCACCGAAGACGGCTATCACCAGATTGACCAACAGCAGCCAGTGTTTGGCCAGCGAGAACACCAGCTTGTCGAGGAATACCGTTAACTTCTCAACGCGCTCCAAAGCGGTCACCCCCGCCATGCCTGACTCCTTGAGTCGGTTAGTTAATCATGATGTGCCAACGACGTTGGCCGAACTATACCACGAAAGACCTTGCGAGTCAACTTATCCTACACGGGAGTTCATTCCCTTGAGCGATGACTATTCACCTGCTCCTGCTGGACCCTAGTCCAGTGGCCTCGGCAGCCCGTTGTGACCCTGACCAAGTAGGCCCAGCGATTTTCAGCGCCCGACTGAGCGGTCGGAGCAGCGGACCAGGGTCCGTTGCGAGCTCAAGATGAACAGATACCTTGAGCGAAGGTGGTTTGCCAGAACCTGGTGAACGGAGTATAATAGGCCCACAGTAGACAAAAATCAATCTTGCCCCTACAGGAAAGGCCCAAACTATGCTCAAGAAAAGCATTCTCATGATTGCCAGGATATTGCTGGTTCTGTCCGTCCCCGTTTTTCTGCTACTGACGAACCTCTACATCTTCATGACCCCAACCTTTTTGCGTTACGAGTATGGAAAGGCAAACTTCCCACCCTCGCCTGGGTTCACGGATGAAGAGAGGCTCATGGTGGCTGACACGGCGATCACCTACTTGCGTTCGGATGCGGGCATCGAGTTACTGGGGGATTTGGAGGGAGAGGATGGGCCATTGTTCAGAGAGAAAGAGCTGGCCCACATGGTGGATGTCAAAGTGGTGACCAGGCAGGCTTTCCTGGCCCACGGGCTTCTGGGGCTGCTCATCGCCGGGGCGCTAGGGATTCTGCTGGTAGTGCGAGACGCTCAGCCCCGCATATCCCTCTCTTTATTCCAGGGCTCTCTGTTGACCATTGCCCTGCTGCTGGCCCTGGTGGTCCTAGTCTATCTCAGCTTCGACTGGTTTTTCACCCGCTTCCACCTGGTTTTCTTCGAGGGCGATTCGTGGATCTTCAACCTGTCAGATACGTTGATCCGCCTTTTCCCCACCCGCTTTTGGTACGATGCAGCCAGTCTGTGGGGAGTGCTCACCCTTGTGGAAGCAGTGATCTTGGGTATAGTAGCATGGTTGAGCGGTAGACTGACATATAGCAGGGCAACGAGGTAATGAGGTAACGAGGCAACGAGTAACAAGGTCTCGTTCGCCGAAGGTCTCCGACCGAGGCGAGCTTTGATCTTTGAAGTTTGAGCTTTGAACTTCATCACGCCCCGAATTTGGTCAGGCGCAGGGCGTTGGCCATGGCCAGTTGCATCAGATCAGGGGCCGGGAAGACGCCCAGTCCCCCGCCCATGCAAGCGCGCTCGCCGAAGGCTCGAGCCTCGTCGGCACAGCAATATCTGCTGTGCAACAGAGTGGGCACGGGATGCCAACTGTGGCTTTTGAGCAGGGCCGGCGTGGAGTGGTCGCCAGTCACAATGAAAACCTCCGGCTCCAGAGAGGTGATGGCCGGCACCACCGCCTCATCCACGTGCTCGATCACCGAGGCCTTGCGGGCAAAGTCGCCGTCCTCGCCCGCCGAGTCTGTCTTCTTGACGTGGAAGAAAAAGAAATCGTAATCTCCCCAATGAGCTTTCAGCGTTTCCACTTCCTCCTCCACCGTTTCCCCCGTCTCCAGAATCTCCATGCCCACCAATCTGGCTACGCCGCGATACATGGGGTACACAGCGATGGCCGCTGCCCTAAGCCCGTAGACCTCGGCCATACTGGGCATCTGGGGAGTTTTGTCCGGACCGCGAAGCAGAACCATGTTGGCTGGACGCTGGTCAGCCAGCATATCTCGGGCCTGAGCGACCCACTGGTTGAGAAGTTCGGCCGTGGGCTGCGCTTCGGGAATCATGGCCTCGACCGATCGAGGAGGCACCCCCAACTGCTGAGGGTCGGTTTCGGTTAACCCGCCCGACAGGCCCTCCCCCCTCAGCACCAGCACAAAGCGGTAATCCCTGACCGGCTCGATGAAGGTCTCCACGCCAGGCAACTGGATCGCCCGCAGCTTATGGCATAGCTCCGCGCCCTTCTCAGTGGGGATGCGACCAGCCCGACGGTCAGCGACCAGGCCGTTCTCATCCACCGTGCAGAAGTTGCCTCGCGCAGCCACATCGTCAGGCCCCAGCGGAAAGCCTATTCCGCAAGCCTCCAGCACTCCCCGCCCGATCTCGTAGCGCAACGGATCGTAGCCGAAGAGGGCCAAATGGGCAGGCCCACTGCCAGGCGTCACGCCCGGCGAAATAGGCGCGCTCAGGCCGCAGATTGATTCAACTGCCAGGGCGTCCAGGTTCGGCGTCCGGGCTGCCTCCAGCTCAGTAGGCCCACCCGGCTCCATCGGCAAGCCGCCCAGGCCGTCAATCACCAGCATCACGATTTTGGTCTGAGCGGCGATGTGCAGTTCTCTCATGAAATCGAAATCAGCCATCTCGTATCCTCCAATCAAATCATCTTGACCTGGGAGCGATTATACCATAGACTCCGCGATCCTACAAATTCTAACTCAGGGAATAGAGGTGGTTCACTATTTGGTTGGCACTTTCATCCTGTCATAAACGAATAGGTTTTGATGGCAGATATCATTCGTCTATTCGTTTGGTATTCGTTGACAGCGGGATCAGGCCAGAGAATATGACTAAAGTCATTTACAGGCCCTGTCCGTTGTGGTATCATAGAGACGAAACTGAGTCTGAACCGGAGAAATAATCATGAGAGAAGCTTACCTAGATCACGCCGCCGCGAAGCCCTTGCTCCCCGAAGTAGTGGAAGCCATGCTGCCTTATCTGAAAAAGCACTGGGGCAACCCGCTGAGCCTGCACAGTTTCGGCGAGGGGCCCCGGGAGGCAATGGAGAAGGCCAGGGCTCAGGTGGCTGATCTCATCGGGGCTCAGCCCAACGAGATTTACTTTACAGCCAGCGGCAGCGAGGCCAACAACATGGCCATCAAAGGCGCGGCCCTGATGAACCAGAAAGCAGGCAAGCACATCGTCGTCTCGGCTATCGAGCATCATTCGGTGCTGAACTCGGCCAAGACATTGGAGAAGCTGGGCTTCGAGGTCACGGTGGTGCCCGTGGACGAGCACGGTCTGGTGAATCCTGCTGACGTAGCAGCCGCCGTCCGCGAAGACACCACTCTGGTCTCGATCATGCACGCCAACAACGAGATCGGCACCATCGAACCCATTGCCGAGATCGCTCAGGCCGTGAGAGAGAGGGGCTCGAGGAACTTGCCCTACATCCATACTGATGCTGTCGCTACTGCTGAAGTTCTTCCCCTGAACGTGAGAGAGTTGGGGGTGGATTTTCTCAGCCTGGCCGGCAATCAGTTCTATGGCCCGCAGGGGGCCGGAGCCCTGTTCGCCCGCAAGGGGGTGCGGGTTATGCCCCTCATTGACGGCGGCATCCAGGAAGGCGGTCGCCGGGCGGGGACAGAGAACATAGCCGCCATCGTGGGGCTGGGCGTAGCCGCCGAGCTGGCTATGGCTCAACAGGAGGATCGAGCAAGGCATTTAATCCCCCTGCGGGACCGACTGATAGAGCGGCTAACTACGGAGATAGACCACGTCTACCTCACTGGCCATCCCACCCTGCGCCTCCCCGGCCACGTCAGCATCTCCGTGGAATTCATCGAGGGGGAATCCATGCTCCTGTTCTTAAGCATGCAAGGGGTAGCGGTCTCCAGTGGCTCCACCTGCACCTCGCGCGCCCTCAAGGCCTCCCACGTGCTGACAGCCATCGGAGTGCCCGCTGCACTGGCTCAGGGGTCTCTGGTCTTCACCATGGGCCGGGACAACACCATGGAAGACGTGGACTACGTGATGGAGGTGCTGCCCCCCATCGTCCAACGATTGCGACAGATGTCACCCCTGTACAAGGGGAGTTGACAATATTGAGGAGAGGAGTCAAATGGCGGTATATAGCGAAAAAGTAATGGATCATTTCATGAATCCTCGCAACGTAGGAGAGATACCCGATGCCGATGGAGTGGGCACGGTGGGCAATCCCGTGTGTGGGGATATGATGGCTTTCTATATCAAGGTAAACAACGGCCACCTCAGCGACGTCAAATTCAAGACCTTCGGCTGCGGGGCTGCCATCGCTGTCTCCAGCATGGTCAGCGAGATGGCCCAAGGGATGACCTTGGAAGAAGCCAAGCAACTCAATCGCAACAGGGTAGCTGAAGAGTTGGATGGTCTACCCCCTAACAAGATGCACTGCTCAAATCTGGGGGCAGAAGCCCTCCAAAAGGCCATTGAGGACTACGAGTCCAAGCAGGCGTCGCTCCGCTTACGCGAGCAGAAGTAGCTCTTGAGAGTTTTTACACCCAGGGAGGATGGAAATGACTAAAGAAGAAACTTTCGAACTCGAAGAAGAAAGGGCTTGCTGCTGCCCCTATTGCAATGGCAGCCTAACAATGCTTAAGCCCTTCTGCAAGGGCTGCGGGGCGGAGCTACGCTTCTGCGCTCAGTGCAGCCAGCCGCTGCCGAAGAATGCCCAGGTCTGCCCAAACTGCGGAGCAAAGGCGGATTGATTGTTGACCAAGAAGAGGAATTGTGCTGAGATGGAGAAAGAGAAGGAAAATGTGACCATCGTCGTCTTCAGCGGCGAACTGGACAAAGCTCTGGCATCTTTTAACATCGCCACCACAGCGGCCGCCATGGGCATGGGCGTCACCATGTTCTTCACCTTCTGGGGGCTGAACGTCATCAAGAAGAACGAAGGGCCCCTGAGAAGCAGAGGATTGATGCGCAAAATGCTCAACTGGATGAACCGTGGCGGAAGCAAGCGCCTGAAGCTTTCCAGGTTCAACATGCTGGGCCTGGGCACTCGGATGATCAAGAAGCTGATGCGGGAAGAAAGGATGCCCTCCATTGAGGAGCTGATAGCGCAGGCTAATCGCCTGGGGGTCAAGTTGGTTGCCTGCACCACCAGCATGGGGATGATGGACTTGGGCGAAGACGCCTTCATCCCTGAGGTGGACAGCTTCGCTGGCGCGGCCACTTTCCTGGGCCAGGCCCGCAAAGGCACAGTCAACCTGTTCATTTGAGGAACAACCACGAACCCTTCGGCTGGGCTCAGGACAGGTTTCACGAATTGACACGAAAACAGGAATAGAATTGATGAAAATTCGTGTGAATTCGTGGCAAAAGTGTGTTGAAGGAGGGGAGTCCATGAAGGCAGATGCCACGTTGGATTGCACGGGGCTTTATTGCCCGATGCCCATTATCGAGACCGCAGACAAGATTCGAGAGCTGGAGATCGGACAGGTATTGGAGATATTAGCTGACGACAAGGGCATCAAGACCGACATGCCCGCTTGGTGCGAGAGCACCGGAAACGTTTTCCTGGGCATCGAAGAAGAGGACGGTGAATACAGAGCCTACGTCGGGAAGCGGGCGGAGTAGTCAGAATGTGACTCTCTCTCAGCGTAAGTGAGGCAGCAATGTACGGAGGAACTAGATGACGACCAGGCCCATCAAGCAACGGATAACTGCCAATATGAGCATCAAGGAAGCGGTGACCAAGTATCCCCAGACTATCAAGGTCCTTTTTCACCACGGCATGCAATGCACTGGTTGCTACATCTGCGGCTTCCACAACATCGCCGAGAGCGCAAGGCAATACGGCGTCGAGCTGGAGCTGCTCTTGAACGACTTGAACGACGTTGTTATGGAAGAAGACCCTTAGGGTTTCAGAAACCCTCAGGGTCTTTTGGGCTATGCCGCTATCAAGGGGCGTCCCCGCCACCGTCTGAGGGCAGTCCGACCACTCAATCGGGGCGAGGACGTCCCTCCGTAGCAGAGGGTCTTTTGGTCTAGGTCAACTCCTCTGCGATCTGGACCAACTGGTGAGGCTCCCGGATAGTCACCCGGCGTCGTTTGGTCTGAACCAGGCCCTTCTTCCTGAATCGGCTCATAGTGCGGATGGCCGTCTCTACGGTGGTGCCGGCCATTTCGGCGATGTCTTGGCGGGTGAGGGGCAACTCAATAGTGATGCCATCCTCGGACGACGACCCTGTGGTCGCCGCCAATTTCAGAAGGATGCGGGCGATGCGCCTTTCGACCCGCTCGACAGCCATGCTTTTGATCGTCTCCTGAGCCTCCCGCAACTGACGCCCCTGTTCCTCGATCACCCTCAGCGTCAGGGCAGGGTATTGCTTCAAGAGACGGAGGTAGTCGTCCTGGTGAATAATGGCCATCACCGTCGGCTCCATGGCTTGGGCGGTGACCGGGTGAGGTTCCTCATTGAAAGCAGCCGCCTCGCCGAGCATCTCCCCAGGCGCGATCAAGTCCAAGACCACGTCCTTGCCAGTCCCCGAGTGCTTGATCATCTTCACCCGTCCCTCCAGGACAACCCCAAGCCAGGAGGAAGGATCACCCTCGAAAAAGATGTACTCATCTTTTCCAAAGCGCTTTTTAACGAACAGATCCTTGACCTTCTCCCAATCGCGTGGCGACAAGGAAGACAGGATGGGTATCTCCTCAAGCATCGTTTTTCTCGCGTGCCTCTCGGTCTGATCCATCCTACTTATCCGCAGGTCTCTCCCCAATGCACCGCCACCAGCATAACATCCATGATGTCAACGTCGCAGTCGTCATCCAAGTCGTAGCGGGCCTCGTAGTTAGGCGTCTCAGGGTTGTTGTCGGGATCGGGGTTATCACACGAGGTGTCCCATCGGCTGGCAACGAGCATTATATCCTCAACGTCCACCTTGCCATCACCGTTGAGGTCACCAAAGAGGACACAAGGCGTGCTAGTCGGCGTCGGGGTGGGCGTAGGTGTGCCGGTCGGTGTGGAGGTAGGCGTGGCGGTGCTGGTTGGGGTAGGAGTCGCCGTCCCGCACACAGGGTCAATAAGAATGATGCTCTCGTGATAATCATTTTGAGTCTCGCTGCACGTGTCGAAGGCGATGGTCTGCAGAGTATAGTCGCCAGGGATGGCGCCCACAGGCAGGTGCAGCGACAGGGATACTTCGTTGTCCTGATCGGGGCCGTAAAAGGTCGTGGTCTCTGAAGCACCGCTCAGGTAACTGCCCACGGCATTGAGGACGTGGACCTCAACCCTGACCTCCTGGCTGGCCAGCGTGGTGCGTAGTGTCATCACCACGTTCACTGCCGAACCCGGCAGATAGCAAGCTCTGTCTGGAACAAGCGAGAGGATGGACGCTGCGCCGCCGCCACCGTCAAGGGCCAACTGTCCCCAATCAACGCCGGCGCAGGCATCGCAATTGTCAACATCAATGTTTACCTGGACCAGGTTGTTGCCTGGTTGTATCAACGCAGGGTCAATGTCGAAGACAGAGGTGCTCCAGGTTTTGTCGGCTCCGGCCAGGTAGCCAACGAATTCCCCGTTGAAATAGACCTCGTCCCGCTCAACACACTCCGGTGGATCCGCTGGATCACCCCCCTCGTCCACATCCCAGGCCCGCAGACTGAGCTGTGCCATCTCGAAAGCAGCCCCCCCTCTCTCCCCCCCAACGCCTGCCCTGAGCAAGGCCTGCCCTGAGCCCTGCCGAAGGGTCGAAGGATTGGGGGGGAAGGCTGGCGAAAACGAGGGTACCAGGAAGTTGAACTCGACAGGGTGCTGCGGATCGGTCTTGAACAGGCAGCCAGAGTCGGCGTACAGATCATCATCCGCGCAACCCATGCGGTCATTGTTCTCGTTGTCCTCGGCAGTGATAGAGACTGTCCCCACGCCGGGGCAGGCGGAGCAACTTATGTCGAGGGTATAGCTGCCTGAGTCCCGCTTGTATCCCTCCACCACGATGTAGTAGGGGCCCGGAGGAGTATTACTGGAGCTGGCGGTGTGATCGCCATAGGCCAGGGTGGTGTCCTCGTCGCAAGAGGATAGCATGAACACATCCAGGTCTACCCCGATGTCCATGCCGCTGAGGGCAGCGGTAATGTCACCGCTGCCCTCGGTCGTCAGGACGTAGACCTCTTCGGGGCCGCTTTCATCCCAACTGGAGCAATTGTAGTAGGTGACGTCGGAGTTCGCCCCCGTCGTATTCCCTTGGTATGAACCCCCACAGCTTGCGGAAACGGCAGCGCCGCAATCCAGACTTTTAGCGCACTTCACCCTCAAGGTGTAGCTACCCGAGGCTCCCTCGTACCCATCCACCACGATGTAGTAAGTACCAGGAGGCGCGTTTCTGTATTTAGCAGCGTTGTCGCCATAGGCGAGGCAGCTCATGGCATCGCAGGAGGACAGGATGAACACGTCCAGGTCCACCGATATGTCCATGTCATCGAGAGTGGCAATTATGTCGCCGCTGGTTTCGGTGGTTAAGACGTAGACGTCTTCCGGACCGCTCTCCTGCCAGGGACGGACGCAGTTGTAGTAAGTAACATTGGAGGGTGCGTCCGTCGTATCTCCCTGATACGTGCCCCCGCAGCTTGTGGCAACGGCAGCGCTGCAATCCAAATCGGGAGCTGTGCCCACACCGAGGATCACGTAGTAACTGGAATAACTGCATGCCCCCGCAGTCGGCGTCACATTCATGACGATCAGAGTTAGGCTGTCGTAGTTGGAAGCATCAACCGTAACGGACCCGGAGGAAGGCGACCCGCTCATGGGGATGGGGATCGCAGTAGCTGTGCCGCCTTGCAGAGCCTCGCCCTGAGCCGTCGGGTTGAGCTTGTCGAAACCTTGTCGAAGGGCCACCAACTGGGCGGCGTAAGCGGTGCTGGCCGTCGTCCCGACCACAGAAATCTCCATCGAATCCGCAGTAGAGTCAATCTCGATGTAATCGGCTCCGTATTGCTCCACCCCATCCGGGGGCTGGTAGTGGATGGCCTCCCCAGCGAAGTCCACGCTTCCCTCAATGTAGACATCGGGATAGAACCGCGCCTCCTCGTAGCAGTAGGGGTCGTTGGCTGGACAGGTGGACATCACATAATTGGCGGCGGCGAATCCAGCAAACACCGAGGGCAGGCTGGCGCCTATGGCGGTGAGGGCATCGCCGAGGGCATCGAAACCAAAAGAGCCATAGTAACTGTCGTAGTGAACGCTGTGCTCCCAAACACTCCTGACCGTACTCTGACCCCCGTGGTGCTCAGAGACGAAGCGCATCAGAATCCAATCGGAGTACCAACGGCCTGGACGATATGGAATAGCACCAGGCAGGCAGAGGTCAGGGTCGTCGAAATGGAAGACGAGATAACTCAGGTCGCTCAAGCCTACTTTCGTGGGAACGATCTTTACCAACTTGACACGTATGGGA
>CAYMKL010000049.1:0-43284 GCA_964390805.1 uncultured Anaerolineae bacterium
GCCGGGATCTTCTTTAAGTCTTTTACGATTTCGAGCCCCTTCCGGGAAAACTCAAGATGGAGAATGGAAGATGGACGTTAGAGGATGAACTCCCCTTTCCAACTTCCAACTTCCAATTTACGGGGAGCCCGTGGCTCCCTCGGCCGCAATGCGCTGCGCGCACTCCGCCAGTTCGCGAAGCCGCTGCGCCTCAACAGAGAGACCTCGCGCACGATGCATGTGCTCGAAGGCCTGGCTGTATAGCGTGGCTGCGTTATCCCACTGGTGGGTGAACTCGGCAATGCGGGCTGCCTGCTCAAGAGCCATCGCTGCCAGTTCCCCTTTGCCCTCGTCGGCGTACTGGGCGGCAGCCTTCTCCAGGTCAACCGGGCGCTGTCTAGGCAGTCGGCGCTCCGGCTCTGCCAGGACGCGCTCGATGGTCGGCAGCAGCAGGTCGTACCAGTTCGACTTGGGCAAATACTCGTAGAAGTCCAACTGTGCAGCGCGCGCCTCGGTCTCCAGCGAGGCGTAGCCTGTGAACATGATCACCCGCAAGTCGGGCTGCAACTGGCGCAACATCGCCGCCACCTGGAACCCGTCCATCTCAGGCATCTTCATGTCCAGCAGAGCGACGTCGCAAGAGGTCTCCCGCGCCTGCTCGAGTGCCTCGCGGGCGCTGCTGGCCGTCACGACGGTATACCCTGCCTGTTTCAGGTAGTCCTCCAGGCTTTCAAGTACCAGCAAATCATCGTCCATCATCAGTATCGTTGATGACATTGTACTTCACCTCCCAAATGAATGAAAGTCACAACTCGGGCTGAATCGGCAAGCGGACAGTGACAGTGGTCCCTTCGCCTACGGCGCTGGTCACCTCAATGCGACCACCGTGGTTTTCGATGTTCCTGCGAGCGACGTAAAGCCCCAGCCCACTTCCTTTCTGACCGTTCCTCCAATCGGAGAATCCGATGCGGAAGATTTTCTCCTGCGTCTCCGGGGGAATACCAACCCCCGTGTCCTCAATGTCCACGGCGACCCACCCCCCTCCGGCTTCCCGCCGCGTGCGCAGCGTGAGCGTCCCACCGGCGGACATAGCCCGTCCGGCATTGGTCAGCAGGTTGTGGAAGGCACGTTCCAACTGGGCACGGCTGCCATGTATCGGCGGGATGTCCTCGCCCCACTCCCGCACGACTGTCACGTCAGGGTAACCGTAGCGGAATTCTTGCACCAGCCGCTCCAGCAGGCGGTGGAGGTCGAGAGGCTCCCAGCGCCAGACCTCACTGCTATCCAGGGCCACGGCTACGTGGCCCAGGTCTTCGGCCAGACGCTTGATGCGGGCCAAGATCTGCTGGATGACCTCAATGGAACGCTCGCACTCCGGGTCCCCGGCCACTCGTGTGGACAGCGCCTGCACCCGCTGGGTGAGCACGAAGTAGGTCGCGCCGCCGATGTCGTGGCCCACCTCACGCGCCAGGAGACGCAGTTCCTCCTCGGCCTGCTGCTTGCGACAGCGCAGTTCCTGCCACTCGAAGCCTCGCTCGATGCGCACGATCCATTGATCCAGCGGCTCCGACTTGTTGACGAAGTCCTTCGCCCCTCCGCGCATGGCAGCGACTACGTTCTCGTACACGCCATAGGCGCTGAGCATAATGACGTAAGTCTGCTCCAGCAGGTGCTTCTCTTGCATCAGACGCAGCACTTCCATCCCGTCCAGCCCGGGCATGTTGATATCGAGCAGCATTACGTCGCAGGAGGCTTCCCCCAGCCGGGCCAGTGCCTGCTCCCCACCCGCCACGGATTCCACTTGCCAGCCTCGCGCTGCAAAGACCGGGTTGCTGAGGAAGGCAACGACCTCCTCGCGGAAGAAGGGCTCGTCGTCTACTACGAGTATCTTTTTCTGTTCTATCGCCACATCAGTTTTCCCTTCGACTGCGCTCAGGGCAGGCCCTTCATCGGCAGTTCAAGTACGAAACCAACTTCTCCATCATGAGCCATCCAGGTAAGAGTGCCTCCGTATTGGGACTTAACCGTCTCCTGTGCCAGCGCCCACTCGAAGTGAAGGGGCGACAGTGCCTCAGGCGCACCGGCCGCTGGTTCGAGGATAGACGAAATTTTCTCGCTCAGCGAATTCTCTGGCACATGTATTTCTGTGCGCACACACTGGCCCTCGGCGGACAGCGACGTGCGCACATCAATAAGGCCTCCATGTGATTCGAGGGTTTCCATCGCTAAGCGCAGGACGGTGACCAGGACGCCGAACAATTCGTTGGGTTCGATGAACAGAGAGGGAAGTTCGCCGTAGGTAGCGTGCACTTCCACACCGCGTCGCTGCCGTTCCGCCGCCAGCCAGATAAGCACCTCGCGCACCACGTCGTTCCACTCGGTGGTTGTGCGAATAAAGCCGATGTGCTGCGAGAATTTGAGCAGGTCCAGCAGTTTTCCGCTGACCTCGTCCAGGCTAGTCTCGATGATATCTAGCCGCCTGGCCAGAGACCCCCCTCCGACTCCCCGCTGGGAGGGGGGAGGGGGCAGCGCGTCTTGGAGGTCGCTGCGCAGGTTGGTCAACGCCAGGCGAGCCACGGCCAGAGGGTTTGCCGCCTCGTGCCGTATCCGTTGCGCCAGGGTGCCGAAAGATGCGACCCGCTGCATCCGCATGGCGGTGACCCCCACCTCGTTCAGGGCCTTGAGATAGAGAGCCCCCTCCAGCACGCCGCCGATGGCCGTGGAGAGCAAGCGTAGATACCCCTCGTCTTCGTCGGTGAACCAATCACGGTGGCCGGCGGCGCTAGGAATCTTGTTGATCAACTCGAGGGTGCCGAGTATCTCGTCGCCCAATTGCAGGGGGACACCAACGAAGGAGCGATAGACTCCGGAGGGGAGATGTGGGATGACCTCTGAGATGTGAGGATCGTCCCAATCCTCCAACGTGGCTGCCTCGCGTATCTGGATGGGTGATCCAGTCTGGAAGATGTGCCCTGTCAGCCCCTCCCCTGCCATGTACGTCAGTTTGCCGATTAGCGTCTCGGGAAGGCCGCTGACGGCTCGCAGCACTGCTCGGTGGACATCTTCCTCGGCTTGCAGGTAAACAAGGCAGCCTTCGGTGCGAAACCCCTGCCTGACCCGCTCCGTCACGGCCTGTAGCATCTCGGCGATGGGCCGCCGTGGGTTCAACTCCTCGCCGATATCCAGTAGCAGCCGGAAGTAGCGCGCACGGCGCCTCTCCCGCTCGTAGCGTTGCGAATTCTCGATAGCGATATTCACCATGGCGGCTACGTGGCTCAGCAGGGCTTCGTGCTGCGCATCGAATCGCTCTCCTTTGGCCTTCCCGGAGACTCGTAGCACGCCAAGCACAGTGGACTCATCCCTGGAGAGAATCGGCACCCCCAGGTAAGCCTGGCCTGGTTTGGCGCTGATCTCCGAGTATTTCTTGCTCCAGACCAAATCCTCGGCGATGCGTCGCAGTTCCCCATTGTCCCTGACGTTGGCGATGCGCAGTGGCCGGCCATGCCCGGCGATCCAACCGGTCAGCCCCTCCCCAGGTTCGTACTCCACCCGCTCGGCGGGCATCTCTGCGCCCTCCAGGAGACCGGTGGTGCCACGCAGGACGTAACGGCCCGTGATGTCATCGCGCAGAAAGATGGAAGAGCCGCCAGCGCCGAGCCGGTCACGGGCATAGCTCACGACCAGCGCCATCAGCCGATCGCGATCCAACTCGCCGTAGATTTCCAGCAGTTCCTGGCCGAATCCGAGCATCTCGCCTCCGGCTTATTGAAACAGGTCTGGCCAAAAGTGACCTGGGGCAGTGGCGACTCCAGTCGCCTTTCAACGGCTAAAGTCGTCACTACAAGCTACTTATTGAAACAGGTTTAGACCATGCTGGATGAACAATGGCAGCAGGGTAATGGACATGATGTTCTGCAGCTTGACCAGGATGTGCAATGACGGCCCCGCCGTGTCTTTGAGAGGATCGCCGAAGGTGTCACCGACCACAGCCGCTACGTGAGTCTCGGTACCCTTGCCGCCGAATTGCCCCTCTTCGATTAGCTTCTTGGCGTTATCGAGGATGCCACCGGTGTTGAACAGCGCCTTCGACATCGCCGCAGACGAGGCCTTTACACCAACCAGATAGGCCGCCAAGGCCCAGGGCCCCATGATGAAACCCACCACGATGGGGATGGCCATCGAGATGAGGGTGGGTGCCATCATCTTCCGCAGAGCATTGGCCGTCGCGACGTCAACACAGCGCGCGTAGTCTGGCGGGGCATCCCCTTTCATCAATCCTGGAATCTCGCGGAACTGACGCCGCACTTCCTCGATCATCTTAAACGCGCCGTCGTTGACCGAGCGCAAGGTTAGCGCCGAAAACAGGTAGGGCGTAGAAATCCCAAAGAAGAAGCCAGCGATATTCGGGGGGTTAACCAGGTTGACCATGAAGTCATTGATACCGGTCAGGTGGATGCCCTGCAGCCGGGCGACCTCGAAGAGATAGGCCATAAGAATCTTCAGACCGCCCATCGTCGCACAACTCATAGCGTACCCCTTGGCCATGGCCTTGGTCACGTTGCCCACTGCGTCCAGAGCGTCGCCAGCCTTGCGCGTCTCCTCGCTCAAACCAGCCATCTCACTGATGCCGGCCGCGTTGTCAACGATGGGACCGAAGGCATCGCCGGCCATGATGATGCCTTTCATCTCCTTCATGCCCATGGTGGCCGCGGCAATGTAGTAAATTCCTTCTAATCCTGCGCCACCCATGACCCAGGCAACGAGTATGATAGATCCCAGGATGTACTTGGCCCACACTGTGCTCTCCATGCCGTAGGAGAATCCCGCCAGGATACTCAGCGCCGGTCCGCTCTGAGCATAGCGGGCGGTCTCACGTACCGGTTTCCCGTGAGCGCCGGTGTAATACTGGACGACGAGCACGGTGGCGAAGGCTCCCACCATCCCCAGGATTTGAGCGTAGAACAGGCCCACGTCGTGCATGATCCAGCGCGCAAACCCATAGAAGAGCACCAGGCAGGTCAGGCCGGTGCCCACAAAGCCACGGTAGACCGCCCTGGTAGGGCTTTCCCCATCTCGTCCTCGGGCCAGAAACACGCCGACCAGGGTGGCCACCACCCCGATCGCGCGCGCCAAGATGGGAAACAAGACCCCATTCCAGCCGTACTTGCTGAAGAAGATGGGGGAGATGGCGACGATCATGGTGGTGATCACATTGTCTGCGCCCGACTCGAAGAGGTCGGCACCTCGACCGGCGCAGTCACCGACGTTGTCTCCCACCAGATCGGCGATGACCGCCGGGTTGCGAGGATCGTCCTCGGGGATGCCGGCCTCGACCTTGCCTACCAGGTCGGCCCCGATGTCGGCGGCCTTGGTGAAGATGCCGCCGCCCAACTGGGCGAAGAGCGCCGAGAGGCTGGCCCCAAAGCCGAAGCCGACCAGCAGGCTCACCGCTTCTGGGTCGTCCGGCCCCACCCCGAAGAGGAACATGAGCAACACGATCCCCAGCATATTGAGGGACACGATGGAAAGCCCCATGACCGAGCCGCCCCGGAAGGCGATGGTCAGGGCCCTGGCGGCCGAAGTCCGAGCCGCGCTAGAGGTGCGCACGTTAGCTCGCGTGGCTGCGTTCATGCCGATGAAAATGGCCAGCAGCGAGAAGCCCGCTCCCATCACAAAGCCGAAGGCGATCTGCCACTCCAGGAAGAGCAAGAGCAGCACAGCGATGCCGACGATGAAGTAGGCGATGGTCTGGAACTCCCGCCGCAGGAAAGCGTTCGCCCCTTGTTGAATGAACGAGGCGATTTCCTTCATGCGAGCAGTGCCGGAATCTTGCCTGACGAGCCACCGGACGATGATACCGACGAAGATCATGCCAGTGATGCCGGCCAGGGGAATAACAAACATCAGGTTCATGGAATCTCCTTTCAAAAGCTGTAGAGATATTTTACAAAGGAAGCAGAAAAAGTCAAATGCCCCCATGTGTCCGGGGGCACAATTGGCGGCGGCTCCCTTGCCTGGTTTGACTTGAATTCAACTACTCTACCAAACTGGAGCTGCAAATCAAAAACGTCAGGAGGCACACAGCTCCGGACGTCTTAAACGCAGTTCAATTTCCCAAGGTTGACCCAGCAGCCTACCAAGTGTTGCATCTCATGACACGAGCCGCCCTTGTCAGCCGGAAACGGTGAATCCCATATATACTGGTCTCCCCCTGGACTTCGGTTCAGGCAAACCCGCTAATCTTCGGCCTCATCCTCAAACGAGAGCAAACGTTTGGCTAGAGCTGGGACGAGACTTCCAACAAGGGCAACTGCCAGAAGATATATCTCAAACGTTAAAGGATTAGCCTCTAGACCCAGCCGGGTGACAACCTGCGTTCCCACCCAACGTATTGGTATGCTAAGCACGATGCCCTGGATAACCCACTGGGAATCCGAGCCCCTACGAGTGAAACCCATAAGGTAAAGCACTTGCATAAACAAGAGGCCTGGAGCAAGGAATCGAATGATGTCGAACACTATGCTGCTTACGTCTGGCATTCCATCTACTCCTTTTCGCTTGACTTTGCAGGCTCTGAGGGATACAACTTGCGCTCCTCGAAAGCGGCCTGCAAGTGCTCCTTCAAAGAGTCCAACTTGCTGGCTACGCTGCCATCAATGATCTGGTCCCTCACTTCGACCACCACGCCACCGATGAGGGCGGGGTCAACTTCCAGGTGCAAGAGGAACTCCTGGCCGAAACGCTTCCTGAGGCGCTCTTTGAGGATGGCTCGCTCCTCTTTGGTCAGAGGCACGGCACTCCTGACCCGGGCCACCGTCCCCGCCGCTTGCGCCTGTTGCCTGGCTATGCGCTCGAACTCCATAGCTGAGAAGGCAACCGACAGCAGAGGCAGCGTCGCCGTCGGCTCCTCTCGGGCCAACTGCCCTAGCTCTCTGCCCAGGCCGTCTAGCAGTTCCACCTGCTCCGGAGACACCAGATCCTGTTCGCGCAGCCGTTGGCCGATGGCTTCCAGATCTTCAAGCCAGGCATCCTTCGGCGTTGTTTCTCTCATTCGAGCTCACCTACCTCTACCAGAAACTCGCCTATCAACCGACGCTGCGTCGCTTCATCCATCGCGGTCTGCTCAACCACCTTGCGAGTGGCCATGACGACCAGGTCTGTCATCTGCCCGCGCAACTCGGCTGCGGCTTGCGTGCGCTGAACCTCGAAGTCCTCCCGTTCCTTGGCTATGATCTGGCGAGCTTCCTCCCCCGCCTCAGCCAGGATGTCCTCCTTGAGCTTCTCAGCTTCCTGCGCTGCCTTAGCGAGGATCGCCCGCCTCTCCCTCTCCGCCTGCTCGATCCTTTCCTGGTATACCTCCTCAGCCTCCGCTGCCCTCTTGCTGGCCATTTCGGCATCCTCCAGGCCCTTCTTGATGCGCGTCGAGCGCTCCTCGAGCACCGTCAGAAAGCGCTTGAACACGAACCGGCGAAGTATGAAGAACAGGAGAACCAGGTTAAGGAGTTGGCCAAGCAAGGCTATGTGGTTGATACCTAGTGGTAATCCTCCTTCCAAGCTGCCACCTCCTTATTATTAAACGAACTTGATGGCCAAAGCAATAACCAGGGCGTAGATGGCGATGGCCTCGGTCAGAACCAGGCACAGGATCAGGTTGGCACTGATTGACGGGCCAGCCTCCGGGTTGCGTCCCAGCGACCTCATCGCCTCGGTGGAGAACCGACCGATCATCAGCGCCGGAACCATCGCTCCCAAGACAATAGTGATTGCTGCCAGTACGTTTTTGTCTGTCATTCTTTCATTCTCCTTTCATATAATGGCTTGTGGCTCACCGCTATGCTATCAATGGTGAGCAGTGGCCATGCTCATGAAGATCAGTGTCAGTGTGGCGAAGATAAAAGCCTGGATGAAACCGACCAAGATTTCCAGGCCCACAAACAGCAAGGAGGCAGGGTAGACGATGATAGCAAGGTTCTTGAGAATCTGCAAGAGGAGAGTAGCGATGACGATGAGCAGCACCTCGCCGGCGAAGATGTTGCCGAAGAGTCGGAAGGACAGAGAGAGCAGCTTAGTCAGCTCATCGAAGATCTCCAGCAACCCGATGAAGGCGTCAATGACGGCCATCATAAGCGTTTTGAGCAGCGATTTGATCGAACGTTTGCGCGATCGCAACCCCGCCAAGCCCTTGAAGAAGTCCACGAACCCGTCCACTTTGATGAACCTTCTAATGTAGCGGAAGAAGCCCTGGATCTTGACGCCATAGATCTGAGTGCCAATCACGGAGAACAAGGCCAGGGCGAGGGTGGTGTTCAGATCGGTGTTGGCGGAGCGAAGGAAGGGAACGAGCACCTCGTGGCCATGATGGTGCTCCATGAGGCCAACGGTGCCGAAGCCAGGCAGGAGGGCTCCCAACCAGTTAGACAGCAGGATAAAGAAGAAGATAGTAGCCGCGAACGGAAAGAACAGGCTCGCTTTATCGCCAGCCCGCGCCTTAGCCACGCTCTCATAGAACATCTCCAAAACCATCTCGACGACATTCTGAAAGCCCGTGGGCACGAGCTCCGTTTTCCTACTAGCCAAGATCGCGATGACGATGAGGATAAGCATCGTCAGCCAAGTGGCGATTATGGAGTTGCTAATGGAGACACCACCGATGGCGAAGACCTTCTCGGCCTCAAGAGCGATTTCAGGCATTTCACTTATGATTTTGATTCCAGGCATTACAAATTCCCCTTTTCGCTACCTTTTGTCAATTGCTCCGTAAGCGAAGAAGACAAACGATAGACACCTACCAGGCCAACCAGCATCCCCAGGGCCGCAAGGAACAAGGTGCCCCAGGGGCGAGTCTGCAATCCGCCATCGAGCCACAAGCCCAGAAACAGCCCGATCAGGACTGGACTGACTGCCACTAGCCCCAACCGGGCGACGAGCGTTAGAGAGCGAAGAATGGCTTCCGTTGGCATCTCCGCCCTCTGTTTGACAGCCACTTGCTCTACGAATGGATAAACCAAACGATAGGCGCCTGCTATAGCAAGCAAGAGCCCAACAGCTATGAGGATCACGGTAGCCCAGGGGCTACTGTGCAGCTTGCTGTCAATCCACAGGCCCAAGAAAAGGCAGCCTAGAGCTAGAACGAGCACCATCACCGCCACCTGAGTGGCGAGGGCCAGTGAGTGGAAGACATCTCTCTGTTCCAAAGGCCTACGTTCCCCCCATTCCCAGTTCAACAAGCACCCGCTCCTACGCCAACAGATGATACCACAAATCAGAACCCTTGTCAAATGACTGTCGCTGTTATCTCAGAAGACAAGCATCCTGGCTGCCCCTTGCGCCAACTCGATGAACGGCTGGGGGTAGACCCCGATGACCAGGGTCATCACGGTTGTCACAGCCAGGGTGACCTTGATGGCCGGCGAGGTGTTAATCGCCAGTCCTTCGCCGGTTCCCGGCTCGAAGAACATATAACGCATCACGTTGAGGTAGTAGAAAGCGGCGACCACGCTGTTGATGATGCCCACGATGGCCAAGGCGTAGAACTGGATCTGGATGGCGGCTCCGAAGACGAAGAGCTTGCCGATAAACCCTCCGGTACCAGGAATGCCCGCCAGGGAGAAGAGGAAGATGAGCATTGCACCCGCCAGGGCCGGCGAGCTGCGGGCCAGGCCGGCCCAGTCCTCAATCTGATTCGATCCCGTGGCTTGCTCGAAGGCGATGACGACAACGAAGGCTCCTAAATTGGTGAAAAGGTAGGCCAGTAGGTAGATGAGCACCCCATTGATCCCAGTGAACCGCCCCGCCGACTGCCAGAGGTCCCAGGACACCAGGCCGATGAGAATGTAGCCAGCTTGGGCGATGGAGGAGTAAGCCAGCATGCGCTTGATGTTCTTTTGCCAGATGGCCACCAGGTTCCCCAGGGTCATGGTCACGATGGAGATTCCGGCCAGGAGAGCAACCCAGTCCACCTGGAAATGGGGCAGGGCCGTCAAGAACACTCGCAGCAGGACGGCGAAGCCGGCTGCCTTGGGCCCCACCGAGAGGAAGGCGGTGACAGGAGTGGGCGCGCCCTCGTAGGCATCCGGCGACCACTGGTGGAAGGGCACAGCCGCGATTTTGAAGCCAAATCCCGCCAGCAGGAAGATCATGGCCGGAGAGATCAGCCAGCGCAGGGAAACATCGGCTGCTCCTAGCGAAGCGGCGATGGCACTCAAGCTCGTCGTCCCCGTGACTCCATAGAGGAGGGACATCCCGTAGAGCATGGCCGCCGAGGACATGGCTCCAAAAAGGAAGTATTTGATGGCTGCCTCGGCGGATTTGCGATCCTCGCGCAGATAGCCAGTCAGAATATACGAGGTGATGCTCAACAGCTCGATAGCTATGTAGACCATGATCAGGTCCGCCGCGCCCGCCACCAAGGTAATGGCCAGAGCGGAGAAGAGGAGCAGACTGTAGAACTCACCTCGGTAGGGTGTACGTTCTCTCAGATAGTCCACGGAGAAGAGGAGCACCAGCCCCACGGCCAGGATGGCGATCACTCGGAAAAAGAGGGTGAAGGGGTCAACGGCGAAGATGGCTGAAGCCAGAGACCCACCGAAAGGGAGCGACGCCTCAGCACCCCAAAGGTAGACAGTAGCCACCAATGCACCGCCCAGCCCGGCCAGAGCCACGTAGGGCAGCCATTCTCCCCCCCTTTCCTCCCCCCCAGTCTTGGGGGGGAAAGAGGGGGGGCGCCAGACCAGGTCCAGGCCCAGGATAACCAGCCCAGCGGCGGCGAGGACGAGTTCAGGTAAGAGCAAAGTCAAGATCTGCGCTAAAGTCAAAACGGAGCCTCCCTGAATGGTCAGATGGTCAAGTGGTCAAGTGGTCCTTGGTCAGATGGTCAGGTGTCTCTTTCGACCATTCGACCATCCGACCACCTGACCATTACAGCCTGCCAAGAAGAGCCACTGTGGCACTGTTGATCAGGTTCAGAATGGGCGTGGGATAGACGCCGAAGCCCACCATGAACAGCAACAGCGGCCACATGGTCACCTTCTCGAAGGTATCCATGTCCGTCAGCTTGCCCCACTTCTCCTCGTCAAAGGAGCCCAGGAACATGTACTGGATGATCTTCCACAGGATGTAGCCCGCCGTGACCACGATGCCCAAAGCGCCGATGGCCGCGTAGACTGGGATGATGTGGAAGGAGCCACGGAAGACGAAGAACTCGGCCCAGAAGCCGGCCAGCCCCGGCAACCCCAGGGAGGCGAAGCCGGTGGCAGCCATGACGCCATAGTAATAGGGAAGCTTTGCTGCCAGGCCACCGAAAGCCTTGAGGTCGCGGGTGTGGGCCCGATCATAGATCACGCCCACCAGGAAGAACAGCCCACCTGTGATGATGCCGTGGTTGAACATCTGCATCACGGCCCCGTTCAGGGCCATAGCCGCGCTGGTGGTGATCCCCTCCGAAGACATGCCCACACTGGACGCAGCCGCTACGATCCCCAGCATCACGTACCCCATGTGACTGACCGAGGAGTAGGCGATGAGCCGTTTGAGGTCCCACTGGGCCATGCAGACCAGGGCTCCGTAGACGATGCTGAAGAGGGCCAGGACGCCGATGAATGGAGCGTAGTAGTGAAAAGCTTCGGGGAAGATCGGCAATAGGATGCGCACCATGCCATAGGCCCCTAGCTTCAGCAGGACGCCCGCCAGGATGACGCTACCGCAGACGGGTGCCTCGGTGTGGGCATCGGGGAGCCAGGTGTGGAAGGGGAAGCTAGGCACTTTGATGGCGAAGCCCAGGAAGATGCCCCAGAAAGCCAGACTGACCACCCAAAAGTTGGCGAAGAAGGGGACGATGTGGCGGAACTTCTCCGCTGCCTCCAGGATGCTGAAGCTGCCCACGTTGAAGTACACGAAGAGGATGGCCAGCAGCATGGCCACGCTGCCCACCAGGGTGTAGAGAAAGAACTTGATGGCCGCGTATATCCGTCGCTCCCCGCCCCAGATGCCAATGAGGAAGAACATCGGCACCAGCCCAATCTCCCAGAAGACGTAGAACAAGATGAAATCCAGGGACGTGAAGACCCCGAACATCCCCATCTGCAGAAGCAGGAAGAAGAAGTAGTACTCCTTGACCTGCTTCTTGATGGTGTAGGCGGAGTAGAAGTAGGAAAGGGTGCTGAGGAGCGCCGTCAGGAAGATCAACGGCACGCTGATGCCATCCACCCCCAGGTGGAAACGGATGCCAACGGCTGGTATCCATTCGGCGATCTGTTCAAACTGGAAGCCCCCTACAGCCTGATCATAGCTGAACCAGAGGATAATGGCCAGGATCAGGGGGACGAAGCTGATGACGATGGACAGCCTCCTGATGACGTCCTCCCTATCCCTGGGGATGAGCAGGACCAGGATCGCTCCCAGCAGGGGGGTAAAGGTTATCACGGTCAGAATGGGAAAGCTCATGGATGCCTCCTTGGAGTTTTATCGGATCAAATATACTGCTAGCAACATCAGCACACTGACGAAAGCGACCAGAAGGTAGTTCTGCGCCCGACCCGTCTGGACCTGCCGCAGCCCCCGTCCGGCCCACGCCGTCACCCGACCCAACGAATCAACGAAGCCGTCAATGATCGGCAGGTCTATGAGGCGGAAGAAGGCCGTAGCCAGGGCTGCACCAGCCCGCCCTACCAGGTTAACCGCGCCATCAATGATCGGGATGTCAATGAAGCGGAAGAGAGCGGAAGATAAGGCCGCCCCTACCCTGCCGGCCAGGTTCACTGCTCCATCAATGATCGGGACGTCAACGAAGCGGAAGAGGGCGGAGGCCAGGGCCGCGCTCGCCCGGCCCACCCTGTTGATGATGGGGTCAATGACCCAGCGATTGTCAAAGTAGAAGAATGTTCTGGACAGCCACAGAGTAAAGCGAATGATCGTAGCCTGGTACAGCTCATCGAAGTAGTACTTGTTCTTGAGCACGGTGTGCACCGGGCCCAGCACCTTGACCAACGGGTCCGGCTGGCCCGCCGCCAGCGGCACACGCCCATAGACAACCCAGCCCAGGAACAGCCCACCGATGGCCAGGAGGCTGGACAAGCCCATCACCGTCCAGTTCAGCGGGGTGGATGGGAACTCGTGTCCGATGAAATGGTGGAACCAGTTATGGCCAAGCAGAGGCCCCAACACAGGGAACTCCTCGGGCACGCCCATGAAGCCCAGGAAAAGGGCGAAGAAGGCCAGGGCGATGAGGGGATAGGTCATGGAGCCAGGGGTCTCGTGGGCATGCTCGGCCCCGTGGCCTCGCGGCTTGCCCAGGAAGGTGAGGCAGATCTGCCGCCCTGTGTAGAAGGCGGTCAGGAAAGCGGCGATGGTCAGCAGCAGCCAGACGAAGAAGGGCCAGGAGACCACCCCCTGGTGCAGAAACTCGTGCCAGGCGTGGGCCAGAATCTCGTCCTTGCTCCAGAAACCGGCGGTGATGAGGGGGAAACCAGACAGAGCAAACCCACCGGCCACGAAGGTCCAGAACGTCCTGGGCATCTTGTTCTTGAGGCCGCCCATTTCCATCATGTCCTGCTCGTGGTGGCATCCGATGATCACCGAGCCGGAGCCCAAAAAGAGCAGGGCCTTAAAGAAGGCATGGGTGATCAGGTGAAATGCGCCGGCCACGTAGGCCCCAACGCCCAGCGCGGCGATCATGTAGCCCAGTTGGCTGATAGTGGAGAAAGCCAGCACCCCCTTGATGTCGTTCTGGGCCACGGCAACGGTAGAGGAAAAGAGCGCGGTGAACGCGCCGATGAAGGCGATGACGCCCATGGTCGGGTTGTGATGCTCTACTTCGACCACCACGTGGAGCAGGGGGAAAATGCGGGCCACCAAATACACGCCAGCCGACACCATCGTTGCGGCATGGATCAACGCTGAGACAGGAGTGGGGCCTTCCATGGCGTCGGGCAGCCAGACGTGGAGGGGGAACTGCGCTGACTTGCCCACTGTCCCGCCGAAGATGAGCAGCGCGATCACCGAAGCCACTGACCAGGTGCCCAGCAAGGGCAAAGCAACGGTGTGCTCAGCCAAAGTGTGCAGCACCCCTTGGCTGAAGACCACCTCGTAGCTGAGCGAACCGGTCTGGCTGTAGAGGTAGAGAATGCCCAACAGGAAGAAGAGGTCGCCGATCTTGGTGACTATGAAAGCCTTGAGGCCTGCCTCCCGGGGAGTGATCTTCTTGGGGTCGGGATAGTTCTTCGCGAACCAGAAGCCAATGAGAAGATAGGAGCACAGCCCCATGATCTCCCAGGAGATGAAGAGGGTAAGCAGGTTCTCGGATACCACCAGCCCCAGCATCCCTGCGGCGAAGAGGGAGATGTAGCCAAAGAATCGGGAATAATTGGGATCCACCTCATCGGTGCCGTACCCCATGTATCCCACCGAGTAGATGAAGATCATCAGACACACGAAAGGCACCATGAAGAGAGTGACTGCCGACAGGGGGTCAATCCAGGTGCCGATGTGGAACCAAGTGGTGCCGGTGGGAAACCAATTGGTGTAAAAATGAATGGGGTGTTCATTCAAATGGGGAGTAAGAAAGGCGCTGAACGCCACACCCCAGCCTAGGACCCAGGATAGGGCCATGGCCCCGATGGCGATACTGTGACTCAGCTTACGGTTCTTCCCCGTGAAGAGGATGATAATGCCAAAGGCCAGCGCGGGAAGCAGGGGAATCAGCCAGGTTAGATTGAAGAAGAACTCTCGCATGGATTACCTCACAGCTAGAGATTGGAGATTAGATATTGGATATTGGGCTACCATTTCATCAGGTCAATATCTTCTACGATGATGGTGTCGCGGCTGCGATAGATGGCGATGATCAGGGCCAGGCCCACGGCAGCTTCAGCGGCGGCCACAGTGAGGACGAAGATGGCGAAGACCTTGCCAACGACTGCCTGGGGGGCAATGTAGCGCCAGAAGGCCACCAGGTTGATGTTGACGGCGTTCAGCATCAGTTCAATGCCCATCAGGATGCCGATGGCATTGCGCCGGGACAGGACTCCGTATAGGCCAATGCAGAACAAAGCGGCAGCGACGATCAAGTACCAACTCAGCGGTATCATCTACCCTCTCTCCCTGGCGATAATGATCGAACCCACCAACGCCACCAGCAACAGCACCGAAGCTACCTCGAAAGGCAGAGCATAGGTGTTCATCAGCTCCTGGCCCAGGATGCTTATGCTCTCGGCGGAAACGTCACCCCCAGCTACGGGCCAATCCACTCTAAGCAAGACGAAGCCCAGCGCGGCGAACAGTAGCAAGGCCACCAGGCCTGAGATGCCCCACTGAGCGTTGCGCTGCACCAGCTCCCTGGACATCAAGCGGCGAGTGAGCATGATGGCAAAGATGATCAATATAGAGATGGCCCCCACATAGACCATGATCTGCACCGCAGCCAGAAAACCAGCTTCCAGCAAGACGTACAGCCCTGCCACACCCACGAACGAGAGGATCAGGAAAAGCGCGCTGTGGAACAAGTTCTTGCTCGTCACGACGGCCAGGGCCGCTCCTAAAGTTATGATACTGAGGACGATGAAGACGAATTGCAGCATGACTATTCCCAGTCCTTCCCCGCTTCGTGGACGCCGTACTTGTCCCCGATGGCCAACATCTTGTCCAAATCCCACACCAGATCCGGCGAATAGCTGGCCAGTTCGTATTCGTGGCTCATCTCGATGGCGCTGAAGTTGCAGGCCTCTACACAGAGGCGACAGAAAAGGCAACGCGATAGCTTATAACTGAAGGCGGTCACCTTTCGCGCCCGGCCTTTGCCCTCCCCTTCCACCGCGAGGACGTCGTTGGGACAGGCCCGCACACACAAGCCGCAGGCCGTGCAGTTCGGCTCGCCCGTTTCGGCATCGCGCAGTTGCATCAGCGCGCCGCGGAAGCGGGGGAACATGGGCAGCTTCTCCTCAGGGTACTGCACCGTGAAGAGCCCCTCCAACGTGGGATCGGGCCGGGTTCCTTCTCGAAGCCCTGTGTGTCCCAGGTAGCTCTGGACGAAATGCTTACTCGCAACCCAAAGACCTTTTACTACGCCTAGACCGAACATGAACACCTCTTACGAATCAGCAAATCAACAAATCTGCAAATCAACAAATCTGCTATCCCTGCGCCGTGATGCGTTGCAGTCGCTTGGACCGCGTCTTGCGACCAGCAAAGCCAAGGATGCCGATAACGACGACGGCGACAACGACGTTGGCGACCAACAGGACGATGTTTTGCGCGATCCCATCGGCGACCAACTTGTCCACCAGACCGACGACCATCAAGTTGGCCAGCGCCAGCGGCACCAGGAATTTCCAGGCCAGGTTCAACAGGTGGTCAATGCGGATGCGCGGTATCATGCTGCGCACCCACCAGAAGATAAAAATGACCGCCGCGCACTTGACGAAGAACCAAACGTAGCCCGGCAGGATGGGGCCACGCCAGCCACCCAGGAAGAGCGTGGTGATGACGGCGGACATGGCGAACAAGTTGAAATACTCCGACATGAAGAACATCACGAACTTCATCCCGCTGTACTCGGTGAAGAAGCCAGCCACCAGCTCCGAGTCGGCCTCGATCATGTCGAAAGGAGCCCGGTACAGCTCTGCGAAGGCTGCCAGCATGTAAACGAGAAAAACCATCGGCATGGTGATGAGATGTGGCACTGATTGCTGACGCACGATCTGGACCATTGACATTGAGCCTGTCAGCAAGACGACAGCCACGATGCTCAACAGCATCGGAATCTCGTAGCTGATGAGCTGGGCCACCACGCGAAAGGCGCCGAGCAACGAGTACTTGTTATTGGACGACCAACCAGCCATCAAGATGGCGATGGTGCCCAGAGAAGCGATAGCTACGACGTACAGGACGCCGATGTTGAGATCAGTGCCCCACGCCCCCTCGCCAAAGGGCAGCACAGCGTAGATGAGCACCGCAGCCATGATAGTGAAAACGGGCGCCAGGAGATGCACCCAGTAGTCAGCACCATCGGGAACGATATCCTCCTTGGTCAACATCTTGATGCCATCGGCAATAGGGGTGAAGATGCCCCAGGGTCCCCAGCGGTTGGGGCCGAGGCGGTCCTGGAATCGCCCGATGACCTTGCGCTCGCCCAAGGGGAGAGCCAGCACCGACATCAGAGCCATCACAACGAGGATGATGCCTACTCCAAAGTGTACCACGGCATCCGCGGCCCACATCGGCAGGAACCCGGCCAGCCAGGTGGTGATGGCCTCACGAAGATTGACGAACAAGAAATTCAGTGCATCCATGAACTGTCCCCTAACGATCCAAGTCTGCCATGGTCAGGTTGATGCTGCCCAGAATGACTACGACGTCCTGTATCTTGTGCCCTGCGCACATTTCCTTCAGGGCGCTTAGGTTGATCTGCGACGGCGGTCGGATTCGGACGCGGTACGGGTTGGCCGAGCCATCGCTTACGACGTAGAAGCTCAGCTCGCCCTTGGGGCACTCAATGCGCCCGTAGGCCTCGCCCTTAGGCGGACGGCGCAAAGCCCTTTTCGCCTGGGGATTCATCACCTCACCATCAGGGATGGTCTCCAGGGTCTGATCAATGATCCGCACGCTCTGGCGCATCTCTTTGATGTGCTGCAGGTAGCGGTCGTATACGTCGCCGTTGGGGCAGGTGGGTACTTCGAAATCGAAGCGGTCGTAGACGGAGTAGCGATCCACTTTGCGGATGTCGTAGGCCACGCCGGAGGCGCGCAGCATGGGACCGGTAATGCTGGCGTTAACGGCCACGTCAGCGGGCAGCACCCCGACATCCACAGAACGGGCCAGGAAGATCTCGTTCTCGCTGAGGAAGGTATCCAACTGATCAATGAAGCCTTTGAAGTGATCGTTGAACTTCCTGACAGCCGGCAGGAAGTCTTCCGGCAGGTCAGCCGACACACCGCCGGGCCGCATGTAGTTACACATCATCCGCGAGCCACAGGCCATCTCGAAGAGATCTAGCATGTGCTCGCGAGCTCGGAAGCAATACATGACCGGCGTAAAATAGGCGCCCAACTCATTCCACAGGAAGCCAATAGCCATCATGTGGTTGATGAAGCGGGTCAGCTCAGCCATGATAACCCGTATGTATTCTGCCCGCTCAGGCACCTCGAGGCCCAGTAGCTTTTCCACCGCCACCACGTACGCCTGGTTGTTGGTCATGGAGCAAACATAGTCCAGGCGGTCGGTCAATGGGATCACCTGTACATAGGTACTTTCCTCGCAGAGCTTCTCAATGCCCCGATGCAGGTAGCCCGTGACCGGCTCAAGGCCCACCACAGTCTCGCCGTCCAGTTGCAGTCTCAATCTGAACACCCCGTGGGTGCTGGGGTGTTGGGGGCCTAAGTTGAGTGCGATAGTCTCGGTTCTTAGCATCAACTACCCTCTCTCACCACTCCGGCCCTGTGGGTCGTGTGGGCTTCAAATCCTCAAAGGTGTAGGTGCGATTCTCGAAATCCTTGCGCAGCGGGTGGCCGGGGAATCCCTCCCAAAGCACAATGCGCTTGAGATTGGGGTGGCCCTCGAAGCGGATGCCCATGAGATCATAAGCCTCGCGCTCCTGGTAGTTGGCCCCTCGCCATAAGGGGGTAACCGACGGGACTGTCGGGTTCTCCTTGTCCTCGATATAGGCTTTCAACACAAAAGGTGCGGTTGTCTTATCCTTGATGGACCAAAGGTGATAAACCACCTCGAAGCGCTCCGGCTGATCCACGGCGGTCAGCAGGGCCAGGTAGTCTAGCCCGCACTCGTCGTGCAGAAACTGAGTAACCTTCGCCACTGCCCCAGGTTCGATAGCCACCGTGAAATCTATCAATTCCGGCACATCAACCACAGCCTCGGGAAAGCGTTCTTTGAGCTTGCCCAGAATCTCCTCGTTCGTCACGTTGTTCCCTCACTAACTACTGGTTTCCATTTACTTCTGATACCACGACACCGTCTTTATGGACTGCTTCATCACCATGTCGTGCAGTTTCATGAACCCGTGAAGCAGAGCCTCGGGGCGTGGGGGACAGCCCGGCACGTAGACGTCCACCGGCAGGATCTCATCGGCTCCTTGCAGCACGGCATAGGAGGGGAAAGGCCCGCCTGATATGGCGCAGTTGCCCATCGCCAGCACGTATTTCGGTTCCGGCATCTGGTTGTAGATGCGCAGCACCTGGGGGGCCATTTTGTGAGTAATGGTGCCCGCCACGATCATCAAATCGGCCTGCCTGGGCGAGGGACGCATGATCTCCATCCCGAAGCGCGACATGTCATAGCGAGCCATTCCCGTCGAGATCATCTCAAAAGCACAGCAGGCCAGCCCAAAACTCACCGGCCACATGCTCGACTTGCGCCCCCAGTTGTAGATCTTGTCTACAGTGGTGAGAAAGATGTTGCGTTTGAGCTGCTCTTCAATCAGTTCTTCTTCAGACATAGTTACACCCACTCCAGCGCGCCCTTCCGCCAGGCGTAGACCAGGCCGCCGAGCAAGATGGCCAGGAAAATGAACATCTCCACCAGGGCGAAGATTTCCAAATTGTGGTAGGCAACTGCCCAGGGGAGAAGAAAAACGGTCTCGACATCGAAGATGACAAAGACGAGGGCGTAGATGTAATACTGCACTCTGAACTGCACCCACGTCTCGCCGACAGTCTCGAGACCACATTCGTAGGTGGAAGATTTCACGGGGTTTGGCTTCTTGGGGCGGATAACAAAGGCTAAGGCTAAAGCAATGATGGGGAAAGCAATGGCAATGACGGCAAAGATGCCGATGAAGACATACGGGGTCAGCAAAGGCCTAACTCCTTCGTTGATGCTGTCACAAACGCGGACTATTATAGCATACTTCTCGCAAAAGGGCAAACACAAAATCGCGGTCACAAGCAGCCCGAGCCCCTTGCTGATACTGTCACAAACGGACGATATTATAGCACACTTCTCGCAAATGTGCAAACTGCGGAAAAGTGACTCCTGACGAAAGATGTGGTATAATTATCGTGAAACGTCAAACGTGAAGACGTGTTGCGCGTTCCGTGTCGGAAGAAAGGATGATCTGAGTTTGCGAGTTCACTTCACCAGCGATATAAACGAAAGCGATTGGAACTCCTTCGTGGCCGCATCCCCCAGAGGCCACGTCCTGCAATCCAGCCAGTGGGGGCAACTGAAGGAGAGATTCGGCTGGCAGGTTGCGCGCCTGGTCATTGAGGATCAAGGCCAATGGTTGGCCGGTGCACAGATCCTCTTCCGCTCCCTGGGGCCCCAGACCATCGCCTACGTGCCGAAAGGTCCCGTGGCGGACCTGGCCGATGACGAAGTTACACAGACTCTGCTGGAGGCCCTGCACAGCCTTTGCCGCCAGCAGCGCGCCATCCTCCTAAAGATTGAGCCTGACGTGGCCGAAGACTCTACCCTGCCTCAACGACTCAGCGAACTAGGCTTCCGCCCCAGCCCGCAGACCATCCAGCCGCAGTGCACCATCCTGCTGGATCTGACGCCCCAAGCCGATGATATTCTGGCCCGCATGAAGTCCAAAACCCGCTACAACATCCGGCTGGCGGGGCGCAAAGGGGTAGCGGTGCGTGAGGGTACGGCCGAGGACCTGCATAGCTTCTACCGACTGATGCAGATCACTGGCGAGCGCGATGGTTTTGGAATCCATAGCGAGTCATACTACCAGGCTGCCCATCAGCTCTTCGTACCCCAGGGCCTGGCTAGGCTCTTTCTGGCCAGTTTTGAAGACAAGGTTTTAGCGGGGATCATGGCTTTTGCCTTCGGCCAAGGAGCCTGGTACATGTACGGCGCCTCGTCCGACGAACACCGCAACCTCATGCCCAACTACCCCCTCCAGTGGGAGGCCATCAAATGGGCCAGGGAACGCGGCTGCCTGACTTACGACCTATGGGGCATCCCCGATGAAGAAGAAGCCGTACTGGAGAGAGAGTTCATCAAGCGAAGCGATGGACTATGGGGAGTCTATCGCTTCAAGCGGGGCTTTGGTGGCCAGGTGGTGCGCTACCTGGGCGCTTATGACCACGTTTATTCACCCTTACTATACCGGCTTTACAACAAGCTAGTAACTTGGAGAGCCAGACCAGGCTAACGGCAGAGTGCAAGTAACTGAGGTAACAGAGCACGATCTTTGGAACGAGGCCCTTCTCAAGCTGCCTTACAATCATGTATTGCAGTCCTACGAGTGGGGTCAGTTCAAAGCCAAATACGGATGGACACCCCTGCGCCTCCTTTTCGAGGAGGACGGCTCGATACGGGCCGCCGCCTCTGTTCTGCGGCGCAAGCTCCCCCATCTCCCTCTCTGCATAATGTACGTGCCGAAAGGGCCAGCTCTCGACTATGGCAATGGTGAGTTGCTGAAGCGCGTCCTGTCCACCCTGCAGGACGTGGCCAGGCGTCATCACGCTATCTTCATCAAGATTGACCCCGACGTCTGCCTGGAAGACCACAGGCCTCCGACCGCCCAGGTCATTAGTACCTTGGAGAGTCAGGGCTGGCAACTCTCTTCCGAACAAATCCAATTCCGCAACACCATTCTCATCGACTTGACGCGGGAAGAGGACGAGCTATTGAAAGCCATGAAGTCCAAGACTCGCTACAACGTCCGCCTGGCCGAGCGACGTGGGATCAAGGTACGCCTGGGAGGGCTAACTGACCTGCCCTTCTTCTATGATATGTACGCTGAAACCGGCACGCGGGATGAGTTCATCATCCGCCCCTTTGTCTACTATCGCGATGCCTGGCAGATTTTCATTGAGGCCAACCTGGCCCACCTCTTCATTGCCGAGTACGAAGGCCAGGCCCTGGCTGGCCTCATCCTCTTCCGCTTCGGAAAAAAGGCCTGGTACATGTACGGCGCCTCGCGAGACCTGCACCGCAACCTGATGCCCAACCACCTCTTGCAATGGGAGGCCATGCACTGGGCCAAGACCCAGGGCTGCACGGTCTATGACTTATGGGGGGCTCCAAACGTCCGGGACGAATCAGATCCGTTGTGGGGGGTTTACAGGTTCAAAGAGGGCTTTGGAGGCCAATTCGTGCGACACATCGGAGCCTACGACTATCCCATTTCACGCTTCCCATACCGAATATACACGGTGAGTGTGCCCCGCTATCTAGAAGTGCTGCGAAAGAGGAATAAACAAGGAGAAGGCAGATAGAACAGGGTTTTTAGTGACGAATTTTGCCCATTTTGAAAACAGGCCGTATCTAAATGAGCATTTTTGCGTTATTACTTATAGAAGACGGATTGACAATACACAGCTTGTGAATAAGCCGGACTGCACTTCACGGAGAATTCATGCCACTTTCACCATGTCTTCACCCATCATTTCGGTCAGGAATGATATAATCCAATTGAGTTCAGTATATCCTCACCATTTCATTCGGAATCTATGCATAGTCGAAGGGCTTTAAGATTCGGGAATAGCCGGTGGAGAGCGATAGAAAACGGGGGCCAAGATGTTACATCCGTCAGATGAATTCATGAGAGTAAGCAGAGATTTAGGCAACACTTGGACAGACTGGCTGTCCCGAGCAAGGGGGCCCAAAGCTAGCAGGCAAACTCTGCTTTGCCTGCTATGTGTTTTCCTGGGCATTAGCATAGTACCAGCGCTCTGGACAATAAGTCCCCCCCTCAAGCCGGTGCTGGCACAACCTGACGATGAAGTCGCTGGCTACGGCGAAGCACATCTTGGGCCTGGCAAGCGAATCCAGTTGCCGGCCATTGACCATGAGAACGGGTGGGAAACCTGGGTGCAGGTGCAAAACGTAGGAGCGACAGACAGCGGGGCAGTGGTGTTCTTCTGGGGCGATTACTCGCGCAAGTGCCCAGCCAACGACCCTGGCCCTATCCGCACGGCCTGCATAAGAGTGCCGGAGAACGCTGTCTGGACGCTGAAGTCTCATATCCCCATCCACGCCAAGTCGGCCATCGTCTATTCGGTAGCTACACCTGTCCTCAACGACGCCTGTGAAGACGCCGGCGATGCGGTTGGCGACACCAGCGCGTGGAGGGCCTGGGAGGACACTTACGAGGGCAGTGGCGAACCGTTAGCAGTGATAGCCCAACGCAAGGGCAGCAATGCCTTCGGCATTGTTGTCTCCAGCGCTTACCCTGGCTTCACCGAGTCTATGCCGGGAGAAGGCCCTCCCTACCAGTATTTCACTCCTTACGCCATGAAGCGATATCATAACTTGTACACAGAGATGATTATCCAAAACAGCGGCGACCAATGCACCCCCGTAACTATCTACTACAGGGAACAAGCGCCCTGTTTCTTCGAATGGATACAGCACGTCGAGCAGTTGGCGCCTGGAGAATCCGTCCGGGTAAGAGTTCCAGATGAGATAAACTGCGAATGGCTGGGATCAGCCTATGTTCAGGCTAACGAGCCGCTGAGTATTGTCGTAGACCAGATCAGTTTCTCCAAATACTGTCTGGACTCACACGATCGGGGCACATTGCTAACCTATTGGGCTCAGCCCTACAAGCCTGCCGGTGACACACTGCTCTACGCAGGTCTCCTGCTCAGAATGTGGGACGGCTGGCAAACCGGCATCCAGGTGCAAAACCTGACCCGGGAATCTCTACCCACTTTCGTCACAGTGAGTTTCAGCGACAACAGCGGCGGAGAGCTGCTGTTCGTGGGCGATTGGGTGTGCCCCAACGGGGCCAATACTTTCTTCTTGCCACCCATCACCGATTTGGGCTTCAACTATGTAGGAGCGGCCAACATCCAGTCCCATAACCAGGTGGACTACCCCAGCGGGAAAGAGACCGACGGCCAACCCATCTCCGCCGTGGTGGACGTGAAGAAGACTTTGATCTATTCCGAGGCTTCTAACAGTTGGATAACGGCCCCGCCAGGCGAGGCCCAGGGAGGATCCTATAACGCCGATCCGCTGAGCGCGCACCAGGGATGGAGGTACATTGCCCTTCCGTCAATCAGTAAATCGGACGAGGCGATTTCGACGATTGCCGTCCGCAACAACTCCAACTGTAACCGAATCCAGCTCCGAATAAGCATCCACGACGCCACCGGAGCCAGGCACACCATTATTAGCAGCCTGTGGCTAGGGCCTGAGCAGTTGCGGCTGGTAGATCTGGCCAACGTGAGCAGCGTGGTTTCTGGCTTCATAGGTGCGGGGATAGTGGAGGTCATCGGAGAGGAACAGCTCTGCGATACCAACGGGGATGGCCATATAGATCAAGAGCTCGTCGTGCCTACCGCTATCGTATTGAACAAGGGCCAACCGGACGGTGACATCACCACCGTCTACGATGGCATCCCGTTCTCGTCTGAGTATGCGCCTTGCCTCATCACCATCTCCGGCCAGGTCATTGACAAGATCACCCTGGCTCCCATCAACGACGCTTCGATCAGCATTGATGGTGCGGAGTACGACACCACAGATCCCACAGGCCACTACAGCTTAGAGTACCCCAAGACCGCGGAGCCCAAGGACATCATCCTGGCGGCGTCGGCCGCTGACTACGTCACCGGGACTGTGGCCCTGGAGGACACCGTCTGCGACGACCAGGTGGTCAACTTCGAGCTGTACCCGTTATGTGATACCGTTGACGTGTTCGGCTGGGTCACCGACAAGGAGACCGGCCTGCCCATCGCGGATGCCTCCGTTAGCGCAGTGAACTTGATGGGCAGCGGAACCGCCACCACGGACGCGGGTGGGTACTACGACATTGAGCTCGCCTTCGACTCAGGCGCCACCACCTGGGTGACCACCTGGGCCGAGGGGTACAATGGAGCGACAGACAGCGTGTTCATCCCCATTTGTGATACAGCGCAGGTAGACTTCGAGCTCTACCAGACGACCAAGAGTCGCATCCTGCTCTACTACGGAAACGGCGGTGAGGATGAGGGCTACGCCGACGCCGCGGCCCTGTTCGAAAGCCTGGGCTACCTGGTGAACTACACCACCGACTGGCCCGACGATCCGGATCTGGAAGAGTACAAAGTCATCTTCCTGCTGGGGCCTGGGAACGCCAACGGTGATCCGGCGAACAACAACTTCACGCCTGGCCAGCTTGCCCAGCTCGACCCGTTCCTGTGGGGCGGCGGCCGCCTCGTGGTCATGACCGAGGCAGGAGCAACAGTCAGCGTGGAGAACGCCCTGCTGAACGCGCTGACCGGCGCCGATGTTCAGTTCGTGGCTGGCACGATCAACACCGCCCTGGCTGACGATATCACAACCGATCAAGTCACCGGTGACGTCACGATGCTGGACTTCGACACCGCCACGAGCATCAACGTGGGCGTGGGAGCGGTGCCGGGCGAGCTAGGTGCGCTCGGCACCTCCCACCCCGATGCGGGAGCGATCATCCTGGCGACGGACACCCCGACCGGCGTGTCGCGCCTGTCCGCCAACGGCTTCGCCGGCGACGTGGTGCTCATCGGCGATCTGAACTGGATGGACGACGCCTCGTTCATGGGCTACGTGACCATCGGCGGCTACGTCTGGCCCGACTGGCCAGCCGACAACGAGAACCTGCTGCTGAACATCATCGGGTTCTGATGTGACCCTGTAAATACTAAGGCCGCCAGGGGTTTCCCCCTGGCGGCCTTTTATGTCAATAGATGGGTACACCGCTATTTCGCCACGATGTTCACCAGTCGCCCCGGCACATAGATGACTTTCCTCACCTCCAGGCCCTTCAGGTGGCGCTGAACCCCATCGCTGGCCAGAGCCAGCTCCTCGGCCTCTTCCTCGCTGATGTCCACCCGCACCTCTAGCCGATCCCGCAGCTTGCCGTTGATCTGCACCACCAAAGTGATGACCTCCTCGGCGGCCAGCTCCTCGCTCCACGTCGGCCAGCTCTGCTGGTGCACGCTGTAGGGCCGACCAGTGTGCGCCCACAACTCTTCGGCTACGTGGGGACAGCAGGGTGCCAGCATCAGCAGCAGGCTCTCGATCGCTTCCTCCCATGCATCGGCGCCGTAGATCGCCGTCTCCTTGGCCTTCATCAGCGTGTTGGTCAGTTCCATCAGTCGGGCGATGATGGTGTTGAAGGCAAAGTCCTCCATGTCCTGCGTCACCGCGCGTATAGTCTGATGCGTCTTCCGCCGGAGCGCGCGGACCTCGTCCGCGCTGGCCGCTGGCCGCTGGCCGCTGGCCGCTGTTTCGTCCAGCACACAGTTCCACACCCGGTTCAGCCAGCGCACCACTCCCTCGATGCCCTGAGGATCCCACGGCCCGCCCTGCTCCCAGCGCCAGCCGAACATCAGGTAGGCCCGCACTGTGTCGGCGCCGTACCGTTGTATCAGGTCATCGGGCAGGACGACGTTGCCTCGCGACTTGCTCATTCGGGCTCCATCGGAGCCCAGGATGATGCCCTGGTTGCGCAGGGCCAGCATCGGCTCGTCGAAATCCACCAACCCGATGTCTCGCATAACCATGGTGAAGAAGCGCGTGTACAGCAGGTGCATCACGGCGTGCTCCGGCCCACCGGTGTACATGTCCACCGGCAGCCAGTAGCGGCCCGCTTCCGGGTCCCAGGGGCAATCGTCTCGATGCAGCGACTCACCCTCTTTGTGGTAGGGGGTCACGTAGGCGTAGTGATACCATGAGGAGCACAGGAAGGTATCCATGGTGTCGGTCTCGCGCTCAGCAGGGCCACCACACGTCGGGCAAGTGGTATATCGGAAGCCTTCGTGGAACTTCAGGGGCGATTCGCCCGTAGGCAGGAACTCGGCGTCCTCGGGCAGCAGCACCGGCAGGTCCTCGTAGGGCACCGGCACCATCCCGCACTCGTCGCAGTAGATGATGGGAATGGGCGCGCCCCAGTACCGCTGGCGGCTGATCAGCCAGTCGCGCAGACGATAGTTGACAGCGAACTCGCCAGTGCCCTGCTCCTCCAGCCACTCCGTCACCTTCTGCACCGCCACGTCGCCCGGCGTTCCGGTGAAGGGACCAGAGTTGATCATCGTGGCATACTCAACATGGAGTAGTATGTCGCGGTAGAACTCCACGTCCCACAACATCTCCATCACCGTGCGCCTATCCCCCACCGTCGACTCCAGTTCCTTGCAGCGAGCCGTGATCTCGCCATCAGCCTCCACAGAATCGAACTCCCGAACGCCGTCGTCGAAGACGAAGACCCAGCAGGCACCGACCACCTCGGTCCAGGAGCCGGGCTTGACGTGCGCCTGCGCCAGCCCGATATAGCGGTCCACCTGCCCCTTGTCCATCGTGACGTACAACGAGCCATCCTGCTCCTCGAAGGAGATACCGGCTTCGGTCAATGCCTCGGCGAAGCCCCCCTTCATCGTGCCCTGCATGGCGAAGGACCTGGCAGCGCCGTCGGGGCGGTCAATGACGGGGATGATGGGCAGGCCGAACTTGAGAGCGAACTCAAAGTCCCGCTCGTCGTGACCGGGGACGCCCATGATGGCCCCCGTCCCGTAGGTCATCATCACGTAGTCGGCGACCCAAATGGGGATACGCTCACCATTGACCGGGTTGATGGCGTAGGCGCCGATGAAGACGCCGGTCTTGTCCCGCTCGGTGCTCAGCCGCTCGATCTCGCTCTGGCGGGCGGCCTGGAATCTGTAGGTTTCCACTTCCTCCCGGTGCTCCGGCGTGGTCAGCTTGTCCACCAACGGATGCTCCGGGGCCAGCACCATGAAGGTAGCACCCCACAGCGTGTCGGGCCGGGTGGTGAAGACGACAATGGGGTCCTCCTGCTCCGACACGAAGGTCGTGTTCGCCCCCTCGCTTCGCCCGATCCAGTTCTTCTGCATGGTACAGATGCGCTCCGGCCAGTCTATCTTGGAGTGGTCCAACAACTCGTCGGCATAGTCGGTGATGCGGAAGAACCACTGCTCCAGATTCTTCTTGATGACCGGCGTGCCGCAACGCTCGCAGTGCCGATCCTCCCCCCACACCTGCTCTCGGGCCAGGGTGGTGTTGCACTGGGGGCACCAGTCTACTGGCGACATCTTCTTGTAGGCCAGGCCCGCTTCGTAGAACTTGAGGAAGAACCACTCGGTCCATTTGTAGTAGCCGGGCAGGCAAGAGGCCGCCTCTCGATCCCAGGCCCACATGGCCCCCATCGAGCGGAGCTGGCGGCGCATGACTTCGATGCTATCCCAGGCCCATTTGAAGGGATGGATGCCACGCTGGATGGCCGCGTTTTCGGCCGGCAGCCCAAAGGCATCGTATCCGATGGGGTAGAAGACGTTGTAGCCCTTCATTCGGATGTAGCGCGCGCGGGCATCTGAGGGAGCCATCACGTACCAGTGGCCGATATGCAGGTAGTTGGCCGACGGATAGGGCAGCATGGTCAGTAGGTAGTACTTGGGTCGGGTCGGATCCTCCACCGTCCGGTAGAGCCCGTCCTCCTCCCATCGTTGCTGCCACCTGGGTTCGATCTGTTGAGGTATGTATTTATCAGTCATTGGTCTTCTCCTTTCCTGAATTTGCCATCCTCACTCGAAGATGATATAATCAATCTTAGATGGTAAAGCCTTGCTTCAATGATGTAGGGGGTAGAGAAATGCTGAAGACTATCAAAGCCGTTTATGAAAATGGTCTGTTCCACCCACTGGAATCGGTCTCGTTGCCGGATCGAACTGAAGTGAAACTGGTCTTCTTGTCACTGGAGGATGACCTCTCTTCTCTGGCTCTGGCCAAGCTAGCAGAGGACAGTCCCTCTTTCGCTTTCCTTGCCGATCCACGGGAAGATATATACACTTTGGAAGATGGGGAACCGGTGTGATGAGGTTCTCCGCCATGTTGCACCGGGGCGACATCGTCCTCGTACCATTCCCCTTTACAGACCTGACAGGGCGAAAGGTACGCCCTGCAGTCATCGTTTCCCCTGATCCCATAGGGAAGGACATAGTCCTTGCCTTCATAACCTCTGTTGTCCCTTCACCTTTGCTCTCTACAGATTTCCTCCTTGACAAATCCCACCCAGAGTTCCATTTGACCGGCTTGAGGACTGCATCCGTTTTCAGGATGGCCAAGTTGGGCACTCTTCATCGCTCTTTGATCCTACGGCGTTTGGGGAAAGTAGGCCCGCAAATTCAGCAAGATTTGGACCAACGTCTTGAAGAAGCCATCGGATTGCAGCGCCCTTAGACCCGCCGCCAACAAAAATTCCCCCCGTCTCAGGGACGAAGGGAACTTCTCCGCGGTACCACCCTGCTTGATGGCCCAGTAACCCGATCTGATCACTGAATACCGATCACTGATCACTGGCACTTGGTGGAGCTGAGGGGACTCGAACCCCTGACCTTCTCAATGCCATTGAGACGCGCTCCCAACTGCGCTACAGCCCCACGCTTTCCATCCGCTCTCAGGCGAGGTAACGATCGCCACCCGGCAACGACTAGTTCTGCATTTCACCGTTGCGGCTCCCAGGCGAGTTCGGCCTTTCCACGCTCCCCATCGGCGCCTTGCCGGGATCCCACCTTTGCCCGGCTCTCTGTGGGGACGGCCTACTGCTCCTGTTCATAGCCTTTTCTGTCTAGCTTTTCCAAAGAGCCCACATAGCCCTACTCTGCTTCTATTATACCATAAATCTGTAATTTCGTCTAATCTGATCCACGTTGTCAGGAGGCCACGAAGCGGCTATGGCGGCGTGCCCAGCGCAATGCAAAGCTGCGAAAGCTTGGAAGGTCTTCACGGCAACACCAGTACCGATAGCTACATCCACACGAACTGCTACGGCAACGACGGGGCAGCCCTGAGACTCAGTAGATGGAAGTTTTGAAGCAGAGCGGGCTCCCCATGCCCGCGAATCGGCGGCGTGGGAGCCGCCTCTGCTGAGTTCTGCACCAAAAACTAGCCCATCTCTACGCCAGGCTGGGCCATCAGACCCATGTTGTCCATCTCGCCCCATTCTTCCACGATCTTGCCGCCTTCGATACGGAGGATGCTGATCCCCGTCACCGTCACCTGCGCACCCGTGGCCAGAATCACTACTTCGCTGCTGATCCCCCCTAACCTACCCCATTCTTTGCTGATCATTCCCTTTCTGGCATCGCTGGTCGGCCGTGGCTTGCACGGTCATGCCGCCAAGAATCCGCCGTCCACTGGTATCGCTGCGCCGTGTACGTAACTGGACATATCGCTGGCAAGAACCAGAGCCATACATGCCACTTCATCTGGCTGGCCCAGCCGGCCTATGGGCAGCCGCCACTTGAATTCGATGCCCGTCTTGATGAGACCAAAGTCGAAATGAAATATCCCCTGAGCAGCCTTGCTTTTTGTCCCAGGGGTAATGATCCCCCCAGGCACTACGGCATTTATTCTGAACCCATGCTTGCCGTGTTCCTTGGCCAGGGCTCTCGTTAAGGCCATGACTCCTGCCTTACTCATGCTATAGTGAGCCAGGTCCTCCTTGAATGCCAAGACAGCCTCTATAGACCCCACGTTGACAATCACGCCCCCCAGTTTCAACCGCCTGCCGATCATTTTTTGGCACATCCAGTAGACTGAATCCAGATTCGTCTCGAGCACCCTCTTGTAGAAGGATTCGTCAACATCCAGGAACTCCTTGAAGGGATAGATACCGGCGTTATTCACCAGTATGTCCGGCCCATCCCCGCTCAACGCCTCCCAAAGCCTGTCTATCTCTTCCTGCTTCGATATGTTCGTCTCGTGAATGTTGACTTCCGCCCCGAATCTCTCTAGCTCCTTCTTCGTGGCCGCCAGTCTTTCATTGTCAATGTCTACCAGCTCTAGATCTGCCCCTGCCTCCGCAAATCTGTAGGCGATGGCCTTGCCAATGCCAGCAGCCGCGCCCGTGATCAGAGCTCGCTTTCCCTTCAGAGATATCAGCTCAGGTAGTGATCTTGGAGTTGCCATCACTCGCCCATGATCTTGACCAGGACGCGCTTTCTACGACGCCCATCGAACTCGCCGTAGAAAATCTGCTCCCACGGGCCGAAGTCCAGGCGACCATTCGTGACGGCCACCACCACCTCACGACCCATGATCTGTCTCTTCAGATGCGCATCGCCGTTGTCCTCGCCAGTGCGGTTGTGGCGATAGCGGCTGATGGGCTCGTGGGGAGCCAGCTCCTCGAGCCAATCGTCGTAGTCCTGATGAAGGCCGCGTTCATCATCGTTGATGAACACCGAAGCGGTTATGTGCATGGCGTTCACCAGCACCAACCCCTCCTTTATGCCGCTTTCACGCAGACACTCGTCAACCTGGCGCGTAATGTTGACAAAGGCCCGGCGTCTAGGAACGTTGAACCACAGTTCTTTCCGATAGCTCTTCATAAGTAACACCCTCCGTCACATTTCTTCCACTTCGGCCAGGACTGCCTCGAACCAATCCCGGTGCTCGTCTTGGGGGAAAAAGGTGATAGCACTTCCGATGTCGCCCCTGCGAGGCATGTCGTTCTTCACTTCCTCGACGTCAATCTCCAGGATGGCGGAGTGCTCGTGGGTGTTCATCCGCTCCCTCACCACCCTGGCCCGTCCTCGGATGCTCACGGCGATGTTGGGCGGGGCCACCACGGCCACCATCACCCGCCCATCTCGGCAGAGATTCTTGTAAGTGTCGTGGTAGTGCAGGGAGATCATCCGCAGCAATCGAGGCGTGACCGCCCGCACACTGCCAAACGGTGCAGTGCGGGGCGTTCCATCCGCGTCCACAGTGGCCACGATGGTGACAGGATTGATCCCCCTGTTGGGCTTGTGCAACGCCTCGAACACCTCTGGAGGAAGCTCAGGCGCTCTTCGCCAGCGTTTCCCTACCTGGGGCTTTTCAGCTTCACGATTTGTCATGATTCTGACTCCCTCTTTCAGGCGAATAGAGGCTCATATACCACAGTTCTTTGTCCTCCCTCTTCTTCTCGTGTGCGCAGGCGACTTCCTCATTGAGAAGCCCTATTGAGGCAGAACGGGTCAATGGTGGGTCCGCAATACTAACCCTTCCCAGTGGCACTCTTCGTTCTTGCAGCGGTAGCGAGCCACCCGCACCACCAGCCGCGACACTAAACGATCCTGCCAACGGCGGTGGGTGCGGCGCAACTCTCCGCCGCACACCGGGCAGGCGCGGCGGTTCTGCAGTCGGGACAGCAGCCGCAGCCGCAACCGCCGCAGCACTATGAGGATGGCCAGAATGATCAACACCAGTCCGGTCATGTCTGAGACGGTGGTATGAAGTATGCGGTTGACCACAGCGCTGACGACGGCCCACACCGCTCCGCTGACAGTACGCCAAGCAGCGCGCATGAAGGAGAGGATGGTGACACGGATCTGCATCCGCTCTACCAGCAAAAAGATGCCCAGAAGGGCCATTAGTATGGCAAACAACTCTATTCGGTACTCGCGTAAAACTCGCTTCATAAAGCATCTCCCTTAGCCATGACTCTGTAATCCCTTCTGTATCTGGCTGATAGTATACCAGATTTCGGCTCGTTTGGCAACAGCAAAAAAAAACCACAAGCCACCAATGCGTGCGTTTGACGCAGGTGGCTTTTTGGAATATACTATTCGGAGTCTGTTGGCCCGACTCCAACAACTTAGGGAATTCCAGTTCTAGACACGCTGAGCAATTATGGACATCGGTTTCTTTCTTAGAGGGCTCGCCATCGGCTTCTCCATCGCCGCACCTGTAGGACCCATCGGGGTGCTGTGCATACGACGCACGTTGGCTGAAGGACGCGCAGCAGGCCTCGTCTCTGGACTGGGAGCTGCCACCGCTGATGCAGTCTATGGCTGCGTTGCTGGATTCGGGCTGACCTTCATTTCGGGCACCCTGATCAGCCAACAAGTGTGGCTTCGCCTTATCGGCGGCGCATTTCTCTGCTATCTGGGCCTCAAGACGCTCCTGGCCAGACCCGCCGAACAAGCGGCACCAGTCGGCGCAAGTAGCCTCATCGGTGCCTATACCTCAACGTTCTTCTTGACACTCACCAATCCCATGACCATTCTCTCTTTTGCAGCCATATTCGCCGGGTTGGGGGGAGCAAGCGGGGACTACGTTTCTGCGGTAGTATTGGTGCTGGGCGTGTTCACCGGCTCGGCTCTGTGGTGGCTTAGCCTTAGCACTGGCGTCAGCCTGTTTAGGACGAAGTTCACCCCTCACGGCCTGCGGTGGGTGAACAGGATCTCGGGCCTGGTCATCGCCGCGTTTGGCCTGCTCACCCTGCTGAGTGTGAGAGGGTGAGAGCGCACATGAAGGAGCGCATATGGACTATCCAGATTTGCTACGAGCAGAATTAGTGGAGGAGATTCTTCTACCTTCCGGTAGTGCAGTGAAGGTTCCGAAGACGACTCCCATCTTTGCCAGGTGGAGAGGTGAACCAATCAAAGATAGCTACGGGGGTAAAATGATCCTCGATTTCGACGGAGAACCTGTGTTTGCGGAACTAGCTATCCTCAGGGCGCTTCAAGACTCTGGCTGGGACGGCGTCTGGGTGGATACATTCAAGAAGAAATATCGCGTCGGGTATTGGGTAGACAACTACGAGATTGATCTGCCCATTGAGCAAGAGGTGCTCCTGAAAAGAATCTACAGAAGGGCAGGAACGAGCAAAGGCTGTTGGGATGTATTCTGCTGGAAAGACAACCGACAATTACTATTCGCTGAAGCGAAGCGGCGAGGTCGAGATCAGTTCAGAGACTCTCAACGTCAGTGGCTGGAAGCAGCAATCAAGTTGGGGCTTCCCCTCACCTCGTTTCTCGTGGTGGAATGGTCAATTCGAGAAGAGTGAGATGGTCTTTTCTGGGAACACAACGGAAATCCACTTGATGTATCCCATCGTCGTCCTCTCGCACATCCAAACACAACCCCTTCTGCAAGCTCGACAGACCAGCCAGCGTCGCGTTGAAGTCTCGCCAGACCTGGGGCTCACGACGGTTGAGGTTGTGATCGAATCAGAAGGGGTGCGGTTTCCCAACGGCGACTCGCTGCCCTGGGATGCCATCGAAGGAATCAGCGCGTCTGAGAACAACTGCTTCGTCATCGCAAATGGTGAACCACACAAAATCCAGGTCTTTTCGGAGTTCACCAATTTGCTCTACAGTCTGATGCCCACGCGCACCGCGCCTACCATGCTGGTCTCCGGCATACCGATGCACCGCATCAAGGGCACCGATCCGCACCACGACACCCTGGAGAAGATCAAAACCGTCAAACCCGTCATTGGTCGCGTCCTGGACACGGCCACAGGTCTGGGCTACACCGCTATTGAAGCGGCCAAGACCGCCGACCACGTGGTCACCATCGAACTGGACCCGGCCGCGCTGGAAATCGCCCGGCTCAACCCCTGGTCACGAACCCTTTTCGACAACCCCAAAATCACCCAACGCATCGGTGATAGCTACGATGTGATCGAAGAATTCGGCGACCAGACATTCGCCCGCATCATCCACGATCCGCCGACCTTCAGCCTGGCCGGCCATCTCTACTCTGGCGAATTCTACGCTGAGCTACACCGCGTGCTGCGGCGCGGTGGCCGCCTGTTTCATTACGTTGGCAATCCGGAGAGCAAGTCGGGCAGCAACATCACCCGCGGCGTGATAAGGCGTCTCCAGGAAGCCGGCTTCTCGCGCGCCGCGCGCCGCCCCCGCGCCTTTGGCGTAGTGGCGTTCAAGTGAGTATGGAGTAGCATGCCTTTGACTGATACCCCAGCACACTCAAAAGCCACCCTTGACAGAATGGGGTGGCTTTGCTTTTGCCATGCCGTGCGGGAACTACCCAGCAAAACAGCAGGGCTGCGCCGGCCTTCTCGGTTGTGATGCATACTAGCGGTAGACGAAATCGTCTATAAGCTAGCGGTCAAGTATTTGTATCGCTTCGTCCTGCATTAGCACCCAGATACTGTAGACCCCCACAATAGTTCCGAGTGGGACGTTGATCAACTTGATGACGCTAAGTATCAGTACCAGAATCCTTGCCCAAGATTGCCGCTTCACTAGCCCGATACCACCGATAATATCAGGCACAGAGATGATGAGGAGGAATCCGGCCGCAATTACTGCGATGAACGTCAGGATGGGCAACGCATCCGGATCTCCTGAGAGAAGCCCGATCCCAGCCAAAACCGTAAAGGCGATGATCGCAAGCACAACCCCCAGGGCGCCAAGCGCGATGTTGAGCGCCGCTACAACGGTGACATGCTGCTTCATGTCCATGTTCTTACTCTCCTTTCATGGTTAAGTCAATGTTCAGCCCTTTCGGCCAACCCGAAGGGCTTTTCAAGATGGCCCTATTATATCATAAAACTCGGCCCTTGTCTAGAAGCTGTTGTGCTATCCTGCCCTAGAAGGCCATCTACACCAACCGCACGGGGGGCTTCTTGTTGTTGCCAAAGGAGTTGAAATCTGGTATACTATCGGTCTCAACTTCGTGCTCTGGCCGTGGTGCGGCAACTGACCGGACGGGTGGCAGTGTGGAGCCGCACCCCTGGCCATGCCGATGCCCACGCCCGGGAGATGGTGGCCGAGCTGGACGTAGACGTGACCGTCGCCCCGGATATCGAGGCCGCCCTGCGGAACACCGATCTGGTGATCACCACCACCCCCAGCCGCAAGCCGCTGGTGCGGGCTGAGTGGCTAAGGCGCGGGGTGCACATCACGCTGTAGGCTCTGACGCGCCGGACAAGCAGGGACTAGACGTCCAACGTCTTATGCAAAGTAGCCCCATCTATCCGCCAGCACACCACCCGCCTCGGCAGCGTCGGCTAAGCAAAGCGCGTCCAGACACGCGGTATTCTTGTGAAACCATCAGAAACGAGCTATTATCAACGGAGGCAACCATGAAAGCATTCTCAGTCCAAAGGCGATTGCCCTTTTCGTTATGTTGATTGCAGTGCAGGAAGAACTTTTCGCCGGAATTCCTGATTCATAATCACCAGGACCAGGCCATCAGGAGGTGCTATATGCCAAGAGTCGAGAGAGATGAGGTTCGAGAAGATCGAATTGATATGGAGATCGTCGTTGACGCATACGATGAGGTAGAGCGTGCTATGGGGTGGTACTATTACCTCGAAGATATGCTTCGCTTTCCCTTCAGGGCTCAGTGCATCGTGGAAAGACACATTTCGCCCCTGAAAATGGGGGAAGAAGTGCAAGCGATGGGGATGGCCCCAGAGGATGACTGCATTCACGAAATGTTCGTTGAGCTGCGCTGGTCAGGGCAGACATTGGGCATACCCTTGTCTCAGCTAGAGGCAATTGAAGCCGATAGCGAGACGCAAGAGGCGATAGAGGATTGGCACTATTGGGTGGCGAGGGGATACCAGTTTTGAGAGGTAACGGCCACATAAGTTCTTACGACTCTTCCCTTGCTACGAAGGGGCGTCCCCGCCCCGATTTTCAGGGTCAAACGGCCACCAGACGGGACGAGAAGGTATCCCGCCAGCGAGCTGATGTCATGTTCGTCGGTATCATCGTACCGCTCCTCATTCTTCCAGCGACATACGGGCTTGTAATCTTTCTACTTCAATGTTTTCGGCGCACTCCTTGGCGATCAGGTTTACGACTTGTCAATTCAACACTTTGGAGATATAATCTCCTCTCAGGCCCACTACACCATCCCCTGGGTTCTCAGAATTCCGCAAGTCTACGTCATCACTTCGATAGTTGTGTACAGGTTGGTCGGCCTAGTGCTTCCACTGGTCTACAAAAGACGTTTGGAAGTGAAAATGGAGGCAAGATCCCATGAACACTGAACGCATCGCAGAGCTACTTCGGATGTTCAACGAGAATGCTCCCATCGCACGCTACTTCGGTATGAAGCTCTCGTTTACTGACGAAGTCAGCGCAGTCATTGACCTTCCCTACAACCCGAACCTGGATCACGCCTTCGGGGGGATCCATGGCGGCGTGTATGCCACCATGCTCGACAATGCGGGCTGGTTCACCGCAGCAGCGGCACACAACGTATCCTGTTGGGTTGCGACTTCAGAGTTGTCCATTCACTTCCTGGAGCCCGCACAGCGCACGTCTCTTCGTGCTGTCGGACGGTTACTGAAGCACGGCAAGCGTCAAGTCGTCGTGGAAATGTATTTGTACGACGGGCAAGGCCGTTGGATCGGACACGGGGTTGGGACGTTTGTTGTTCTTCCAGACGTACCCCTCTCGCCGACACAGTGAAGTGGACAACAGGAGAGCCTGCCCAACGCAGAGCCTCAACCATACAGAAAGGAAAACGCTATGAAATTGCCCTGCGAAGATGTAAACCTGTTCTACAAACTGATGTGGCCGCTGCAATTCTACGTCAACCAGCAGCGCCAGATCCTCCCGCATGTGAACTCGCTCGAGGAGTACATCTCGTGCCCCCAGGAGGACAAGATACAAGTCCGCAACGCCCTGTATGAGAACATCGCCCTGCTGGACGACTTCGTCGCCGGCAACCCAGCCCATCTTTCCGCCGACGAGCTGGCGATTGTCCAGAACTGGAAACGCTTTGTGGCTGGCAACTTCTACCTCGAGCGCTTCTTAAAAAAGGCCGCCATCTTTGTTGACTCGAGCGCTACCCCGCAGGTGTACGCCGTCTTGGGCCTGACGGATAGCCTACAGGACATCCTTTACCATCGCAAACCGCCGATCTGGGTCGAAACGGTACTGCTCCCTTTCAAAGGGACAATCGTTTTCGACGGTCTGCTCACTGTCTACGGTATCTACTTTGGATCGAACATGCGGAGGGAGTTGAAGGAAATCTACATGGCGGCCAAACAGAACCACCGCATCATCGAGACGCTCGAACCTGAGCGGCGGCCGAAGAAGCGAGCGCCCCGTAAGCCCTCTCGCGATTGGCGGCCGGTGGTGGACGAACTGGTGAAGACGGCCGAGAAACTGAAGGGAGGCCAGTCGCCGGTGCAGAGCCCAGCCTTTGGTGTGCTCAAGGCCAGCGCCCGCCCGGCCCAGGCCGCCGTCCACGACCCGGACGATCTGGATACGCTGTGGAAGATGGAAGAGAGCGTTCGGAGAGCGCTCCGGCGGTTGGAAACCGTGCTAGATCGGGCCGAGCGGTAGACAGCCGACACACTGAAGTGTGCGGCGGAAGGGCCTGCGGCCGGGCGTCGGCCTCCGCCGACGCTCCACCGACCGCGTAGGCGGTCGGCCGGCGCGAAGCGCCCGCAAGCCGCGATTTCAATCGGCGGCCATTGTTGCGGCGAGAGGAAGGTAAGACCATGACCAAACCCACCGTCTTCATCAGCTACAGCCACAGGGACGAGACCTGGAAAGACCGCCTGCGGCCCCACTTGGGGGTGCTGGAGAAAGTCGGTCGCATTGACATCTGGGACGACCGGCGGATTGATGCCGGCGCCACGTGGTACGACGAGATCACGCAAGCGATGGAGCGAGCAGCGGTGGCGGTCTGCCTGATCTCGGCTGACTATCTGGCCTCCGATTTCTGCGTCAAAGAAGAGATTCCCTACCTGCTGGAACGTCGTGCTCGCAATGGGATGACGCTCATTCCTGTGCTGCTGCGACCCTGCCTCTGGAAGGCCGTCCCTTGGCTGAAAGCAATTCAGATGCTGCCTCGCGACGGCAAATGCGTCTCCAGCGATTTCAAAGACGACTGGGATGTGCCTTTTGCCGAGGTAGCTGAACACATTTTCGAGATACTTGAAGATCCTGCCTACCAACCTCCCGCGCCACCCCCTCCCCGCTGGTCGCCTCCGGAGAAAGTGGACATCCACCGCCTGCCGGTGACCGGCGCGGAGCTCTTCGGTCGGCAGAAGAAGATGGAGCTGCTGGACGAAGCCTGGGAGTCCGATCAGACCCACGTGGTCAGCCTGGTCGCGTGGGGTGGGGTGGGCAAGTCCACCCTGGTCAACAAGTGGCTGGAAAGGCTGGCCGCCGACAACTATCGCGGCGCGCGCCGGGTCTACGGCTGGTCCTTCTACAGCCAGGGCACCGGCGAGCGAGTCACTTCGGCCGACCTGTTTTTCTCCGAGGCCCTGACCTGGTTCGGCGACCCCGACCCCACCACAGGCTCTCCTTGGGACAAGGGGCAAAGGCTGGCCGGCCTGGTGCGCCGGGAAAAGACCCTGCTGGTGCTCGATGGGATGGAACCCCTCCAATCGGGCCTGGAGTACGAGCGCGGCAAGGTCAAGGACCCGGCCCTGACCATCCTGCTGGCGGAACTGGCCCGCCGTAACCAGGGCCTGTGCGTCATCACCACGCGGGTAGCGGTGGCCGACCTGGCGCCGTTTCCGGAGACGACCCGCCAGGAGGACCTGGAGCAGATCTCCGCCGAGGCCGGGCGGGCCCTGCTGCGGGTGGGCGGGGTGCGGGGCACGGACGCCGAACTGGAGGAAACCACCCGCGGCTTTGGCAACCACGCCCTGGCCCTGAACCTGCTGGCCGCCTACCTGCACGAAATCCCCGGCCACTACATTTCCAACGCATCCCAGATTCCGGACCTGGACGTGCCGGAAGAAGAAGGCAAACACCCCCGCCGGGTGATGGCCGCTTTCGAGGTGCGCTTCGGCGACGCCCCCGAGGTGGAGCTGCTGCGGATGCTGGGCCTGTTCGACCGTCCGGCCAAAGCTGACGAGATCGCCGCCCTGCGAACCACCCCGCCCATCCCCGACCTGACGGAGCACATCCAGGGCCTGTCCGAGGCCGAGTGGCTGCGCCTGCTGGACAAGTTGCGGCAGGTCAAGCTGATCGCCCCGGAGAGCAGGCACCGTCCTGACATGCTGGACGCCCACCCCCTGGTGCGCGAGCATTTCGGCCACCAGCTCCGGCAAGACCACCCCGACGCCTGGCGGGAGGGCCACAACCGCCTCTACGAGCACCTGAAGGACATGACCAAAGAATACCCCGACACCATCGAGGAGATGGCCCCCCTCTACGCCGCGGTGGCCCACGGCTGCCAAGCTGGTCGTCACCAGGAGGCAGAGGGCCTGTACTGGCACCGGATTCTAAGAAGGGATAAGCACTTTAGCATGCATAAGCTCGGCGCGTTTGGCGCTGACTTGGCTGCCCTGTCCGGCTTTTTTGATCTGCCGTGGCACAGGCCCGTGGACGGGCTCTGGGGAGTCAGTAAGGCCTTTGTCCTGGGTCAGGCAGGCCTGTACCTCCGGGCACTGGGCCGACTAGCGGAAGCGGTCCAGTCCATGCGGGCTAGTCTGGACGCGGCGATTGCACAACACGACTGGTTGAACGCCGCTACCCGCGCCGGCATCCTAAGTGAAGTGTATTTGATGAGCGGTGACTTAGCCCAGGCCGTGGAAACCACCCAACAGAGCGCGGCCCTAGCCGACCGCAGTGGCGATCACTTTGAGCGACTGAAACAGCGAGCAAAGCTAGCCAATGCCCTGCACCAAGTGGGTCATCTGCCGGAGGCAGAGGTTACCTTTCGAGAAGCTGAGGAGATACAAAAGGAATATCAGCCACACTACCCGCTGCTCTACTCCCTTGGAAGCTTTCTGTTCTGCGATCTGTTGCTGGACCAAGACAGGTACCAGGAAGTGATAAGCCGGACGAGAAAGCTATTTGAATGGCGCGACCCAGGCGATTCCCTTCTCGACATCGCCCTTGACCACCTCTCCCTAGGCCGAGCTTTCTTGCTTCAGACTCGGCAGGAAGGCACAGGTGATTTCTACCAAGCTACGGCCCATCTGAACCAAGCAGTAGACGGTCTACGAGAGGCAGGGTGGCAAGACTCTCTCATCAGTGGCCTGTTGGCCCGGGCGGAATTGCGCCGGGTCATGGGCTCTCTGGACCAGGCCCGCACCGACCTGGAAGAAGCCATGTCCATCGCCACGCGCGGAGGGATGCGGCTGTTCGAGGCGGATTGCCACCTGGAGTACGCCCGGCTGCACCTGGCCCGTGGTGAGAAGGAAAAGGCGCGGGAGAGTCTGGCCAAAGCCAAGGGGATGATCGAGAAGATGGGGTATCGTCGGAGGGATGGGGAGGTGACGGAGTTGGAGGGGGAGGTGGAATCGCTGAGGCGCTGAGGGCGCTGAAGACGCCGAGGACGTCAGCGCATTCAGCGTTTTCAGCGATTCAGCGGTTCTCAAGCGAGTGAGGTTTAGCTTTGCAGGCTTACTTGGGTGAAATCGCTGCCCTGGCCACGGCGGTGTGCTGGGCAGCCACGTCTCTTTTTTTCACGATTGCTGGCAAGCAGGTCGGTTCCCAGGTTGTCAACCGGGTGCGACTGCCGCTGGCGGCCTTCTTCCTGGCCATCACTCATCTGTTGTGGCAAGGCCAGGTGCTGCCCATCCACGCAGAACCATCCCGCTGGGGTTGGCTGGGATTGTCCGCCATCAGCGGGCTGGTGCTGGGCGATGCGATGTTGTTCCAGGCATTTGTCCTGATCGGGGCACGCCTGGCGATGCTGTTGATGACGTTGACGCCGGTGATCGGCACGCTGCTGGCATGGATGTTCTTGGGCGAAACGCTGAGCCTATTGGAGATCGGCGCGATCATCTTGACGATGGGCAGCGTAGCCTGGGTGGTTTCGGAACAGAGGAACTCCAACTCTGTGGACGGCAACCCCAGGAGCTACGTTATCGGTGTACTGTGCGGAATCGGCGGCGCGTCCGGGCAGGCGTTGGGGCTGATCCTGTCCAAGCGAGGAATGGTCGGCGACTTCCCGGCGCTTTCGGCCAGCCTGATACGGTTGACGACGGCGTCCCTGGTGATCTGGCTGTGGGCGTTTATTCAGGGCCAGCTCCGCCCCACCATTGAGGGACTGCGCATCAGGCGGGCTCGATGGGCCATCGTGGTCGGGACGGTAGTGGGGCCATTCATCGGCATGACGCTCTCGCTAGCAGCGGTGCAATCAACCCAGGTGGGAATCGCCTCCACGTTGATGGCGTTGAGCCCAGTGTTCCTGCTGCCGCTGTCGCACTGGGTTTTCAAGGAACGCATCACCCAACGGGCCATCGTCGGGACAGTGGTGGCGATGGTGGGTGTGGCGATGATTTTCTGGACGTAGAAAGGGAATCAGAGTGAACGAATCATCAACGCTACCGCAATCCCGAACACTGAGTATGCTCTGGCGCGCGATTTTTCTCATTGCCTTTCCCTTCGGCATTCTCTCCTTCGTGCTGCCCATCTACGGCAGGGAACTGGGCGCCACGGCGCTGGAGGTGGGAGGGTTCTTTTCGGCCAACTCCTTCGTGCCGCTGGTCGTGCGACCTTTCCTGGGCCGAGCTCTGGACCGCTGGGGACGGCGTCCCTTCTTACTCTTGGGGTTGCTTGGCTATGCCGTGGCCATGATCGTGTTTGCCCTCTCCGATACGGTTCTTCTGCTGACCGTCGCCCGCTTCGTGCAAGGGCTGGGACAGGCCTTCCTCTGGATTTCGGCCTACACCATCGTGGCCGACGCTGCCGAAGAGACAGGACGCGGGCACAGATTTGGCAACATTGACGAAGCACAAAGCCGGGGGGCAATCATCGGCACCATGGCAGGGCTCTTTCTATGGACGGCGCTAAGCAACACCGGACTGGGCGGGAGACAAGTCTGGTTCTGGCTCTTCGCCGCCTACACCGTGCCCGCGCTGCTGTCGCTGTGGAGCGGCTGGCGGGGCGTGCCGGAGACGCGCCCGCAAGCGGTGACGCAGCCCATCGAGAGCCGTCCCATCTCCGGCCAACTGGTGGCGCTGATGGGCATCGTTTGCGTCACTGGTGCTTCCACTACCATGGTCTGGCCGCTGCTGATGGTTTTCCTCCAGGATGCGTTGCAGGCCGACGTGTCAGTCTTGGCGTGGGCCTACCTGCCAGCGGCGCTGATCAGCGCCTTCCTACCCTCGCGCATGGGGCGCATCGCGGACCGCCTGGGGCGCAAGAGGCCGATGATGGCCGGACTGATCGTGGGAGCAGCAGCCTCGGCGCTCATTCCCAACCTGCGCAGCATCGTTCCGCTGATCATCTTGTGGGCTGTGGAGTCGCTGGGCTACACTGCCTCAATGCCGGCAGAGCGCGCCTTCGTAGCCGACATCGCGGGCGAGGATACGCGAGGCACCAGCTACGGCCTCTACACCTTCGCCTACTTCCTGGGGGCAGCCCTGGGGCCGCTGGCGGGCGGCTGGCTGTACGACAACCTGGGACAGGCCACGCCCTTCTACCTCAACGCCGCCGTCCTGCTGGTGGGGGCGCTGTTGGTGGCAGGGGTGTTGCGGGAGCCAACACACTGAAGTGTGCGGCAGGAGGGCCTACGGCCGGGCGTCGGCCTACGCCGACGCAGAGCCACGACCGCGCAGGCGGTCGGCCGGCGCGAATGCGCCCTCAAGCCGCGATTTCAATCGGCGGCTCTATGGCCAGCCGACGAGGCGACACACTGAAGTGTGCGGCAGGAGGGCCTACGGCCGGGCGTCGGCCTACGCCGACGCAGAGCCAC
>CAYMKL010000050.1:0-1162 GCA_964390805.1 uncultured Anaerolineae bacterium
AAGATACCTTGTCCATTGAAATGCCATGACTTGGGTCAGCTTTGGGCCTGGACGCAGCCTCTGAAAGACCCGTCACGGTCTCCCTGAAACGCCCGGTGCAGCGGTGCTGTGGGCAGACCTGACAGGTCTACGAAGATACCTTGTCCATTGAAATGCCATGACTTGGGTCAGCTTTGGGCCTGGACGCGGCCTCTGAAAGACCTGTCAGGTCTCCTCGAAACGCCCGGTGCAGCAGCGTTTGAAACAGATGCTCCGCCTGGCGCTCGGCTTCGCGTTGCTGGGCGCGCAACCGCTCGAATTCGTGGACGATGTGGGCGAATTCTCCTTGGAGAGGGAGAGGAGGAAGTGGGATGTCCAGGTTTCTCAGGATTCTCAAGTTTATGTTCTTCTGTGCGGATTCAGGGGCCGTTTCTTCTAGGGTTCCCTGAATGAATACAAACCACTGCTGAACGAATTCAACATTCGTTTTCTCGTTTGGAACAAAACCAACCACACTATCGGGGAAACAGGCATCAAAAGTCATAATGGCCGTCTTGGCTATATTGGCAGCAATGGTTATACAGAGAGTTCCGCTGGGCCATAGCTTGCTTTGCTTGAGCCCCAATTCTGAGTAGGCTTGTTTATAGGCTCTGATGTATCCAGATGCGTTTGCTACATCGCCAGTTTGAACAAACGGGTATGGACCACCATATAACTCCGGAGCATTCCTGGGACGATTCTTTGACTTCCCTCGATCCAATCTACCAATTGAGCTCAGCTTAACGATACGCCACCCCATCGGATTCGACACCGGATCCCCAAACATCTCCAAAAACACCGATTGCGGATAGGTGTCGCTGAGTTCGCGGGCGTAGCGGCGGAGGCGGCGCAGGCGATCCGCTTTGGCCAGGATGGCGGCGATGCGCTTTTGTTCGGGAAGTGAGGGAAGGGGCAGTTGAAGGGAGAGCAAATCGTCCTTCCGTACTGCTGCCTGATTCACCCACTGCGTGCAGATGCTCTCAAAAAACCTTTGCTGCTGCCGATATGTGAGCCAGCAAGCCAAATATCGAGGTTCGAGCTTTGTGTCATCCACGCGCAGGCGCACGAAATGGTTGCTGAATACGACAGGTTCAGTGTATCCAACAAACATCGCGCTCTTGCCAACCAGATTCGGGCTGTTCGT
>CAYMKL010000050.1:1172-42804 GCA_964390805.1 uncultured Anaerolineae bacterium
TATTGAACAGCACATCCCCCCAACACAGTCGGTACTTATCGAGCTGCTTTTCGGATGCAGGAACACGGATAAATGATGTCCAATCCAGGGTGCCGTCAGTAGTGACATTATTCATCCGGAGCTGAATGACACCCTCCACATCTCTCGCGCCCGAAGCAAATCCTGATTGTGCACTCTTTATGACCCGACGAAGCGGTATGAGCTGCCACTCGGAGGACTTGATCATCTAAGCAGGTCCTCCAGTTCTCGCACTTCCTCAGCCATTACCCGCTCCAATTCCAACAACCGCTCCATCGTCACCCTCGGCTTCTCGTAATAGGCTTCATCCTGTTCCACCTGGCGGTAGCGGCTGGCGGAGAGGTCGTAGCTGTTGGCCTTGACCTGCGCCGGGGTGACCCAGAACTGGCGAGTCAGTTGGTCTATCTGCGCCTGGATCGGGGCAATCTCCGCCTCAAGGCCGGACAGTTCCTCGTTGACGTCGTCCAACGCGGTGCGGGGCGCCTCGTCGCCGTCGGGGGCGATGACGCTCTCGAAGGTCAAGCGGTTGATCTCGCCCTGGAGTCTCAGCCGTTCGGCTTTCAGCGGCGCGACCTGGGCCCGAAGCTCCTCCAGGAGGGCCTGGCGAGCGGCCTGGAAGTCGGGGTCGTAGCGGTGGTGCCAGCACTCCAGGATATTGGGGATGTCGTTTTCGGGCACGGGCTGGCGCTTGTCGTCCAGGGAGAAGCCGTCGTGGGCCATGTCGTAGAACCAGATGCGATCGGTCTTGGCCCCACGGGTGAAGAGTAGCACGGCGGTGGAGACGCCAGCGTAGGGCTTGAACACGCCGCCGGGCATGGAGACCACGCCGTCGAGCCGGTTCTCCTCGACCACTTTCTTGCGCAGAGCGACGTGGGCGCGGCTGGAGCCAAACAGGACGCCGTCGGGGACGATGACGGCGCAGCGCCCGCCCATGTCGAGGGCGCGGAGGATGAGATGAACGAAGAGGAGCTCGGACTTGGTGGTGTTGTGGGGCAGGGTGTCGCTGACGTCGTCCTTGTCCATGGCGCCCTTGAAGGGCGGGTTCATGAGGATGACGTCGTAGTCTCGCTCCTCGGTGAAGCTCTTGGACAGGGTGTCCATGTAGTCGAAACGCGGCTTCTCAATGCCGTGCAGCATCAGGTTCATGGAGCCGATGCGGTGCATGGTCATGCCAGAGTCGTTGTCGTAGCCCTGGAAAGCCTCTTCCTGCAGGAACCTCCACTGTTTGGGCGTCAACTGGTCGCCGACCAGGTTGTGGGGCCAGCCCTGCCGGTCGTATTCCAGGATGTCGGGGGAGGTGTGGGTTTCCAGGATGTGCTGGTAGGCATTGACCAGGAAGCCGCAGGTGCCGGCCGCCAGGTCGCCGATGCGCTCGCCGGGCCTGGGAGCGATCATCTTGACCATCATGCGGATGACGTGGCGCGGGGTGCGGAACTGGCCGCCGCGCCCGGCGATGTTCAGGTAGCTGAGCATGTACTCGTAGAGGTCGCCCTGGACGTCCTGGTTCTGGGACGAGATCTGCATCTGGTCTATGAGGTTGCAGGCCTCGATGAGCAGGCTGGGCTTGTTGATCTTGCACTCGGCGTTCTGCATGTAGCGCTCGAAGGAGCTACCCTCGACGCCCATCTCCCTCAGCCTGGGGAAGATCACCTCTTTCAGGTGCTTGAGGGCGTCGGCGGCCTTCATTCTGGTCCAGTGGTCCCACCGCAGTTCGGACGGCAGGTCAGGAAGGTACAGCTTGCCCTCTCGCTGGGCATGCCGTTTCCTCTGCTTCTCCAGGTCGTCGAGCCGCTTGAGGAAGAGCAGGAAGGAGACCTGTTCGATGGCGTCGAACGGGTTGGAGAGCCCGCCCGACCAGAGTCTGTCCCACAGTTGGTCTACTTGAGAGCGGAGCTTGGGATCGGTGAGCAAATCAGCCTCCTATGGCCAGGGTTTCGGCGAAGGCCATGATCTCGTCGGCCTGGTCAAAGGTAAACCAGCGGCCTACGGCGTCCGCGCCCAGGTTGGTGAAAGGGTGCGCGTACAGGTCGGCCCAGGTCACGCGGTGCTTCTGAGCCAGGACGCTCTGTAGCGTGCGCAAGAACAGGATCTGGTTGGCGTTAAAGGAATGGGCAGTGATGAAGGTCTGGAACTGGCGGCGGACGATGTCGGCGTAGTCGGGGATGTCCTCCATTTCCAGGAGTTGGCGCAGGAACTCGGTCAGGCACCCGACGCGGACGGCGTAGGCGCGGTGGATGTTGCCGGGGGTGAGCTGAATGTCTGGAGCGCCAAGTTCCTGCCGCAGAACCTGCTCCAGTTCGAGCAGCTCCAGGTCACTGACGGGCTGGCCGCGGGCCAGGGCAGCAAGGGTTGGGTTGTACTGGAGCAGGGCCATGACTTTGCGCTGGACGCGGTCGCGGTATTCCTGGGCGTAGACCGGCTCGCCTCTCTCGTCCAGGATGATGTAGCTGCGGAACTCGATAACGTCGCCCAGGTCGAGCTTGACCAAGGTCTCCTCTTTGCGGCGGTTCTTCATCTGGCTGGCCAGGGTGTGGATGATGCGGTTGAGTTGGTCCACGGTGGCGTTCTGGAGGTCCTGGGGTGATTGGCACAAGATGGCAGCTTGCTCACTGTCCGGGTTCTCGTAGACGAAATCGGGCAGGCGGCTGGCATCTTCGGCGATGGATCTGACCGTGGCGGTGGTGTCCTTGCCAGTTTCCCTTTCCAGCTTGAGCCGTTCCACCTTGGTGGTGAAGACGACGGCTGGAACATCGCCCATCGGTGCGAAGCGCAGGAGCGGCCCAACGCTTTGCCGCAGGAATTCCAGCTTGCCGCTGGTCAGATAGAGCCAGTAGGTATCTTGCCAGGCACGTTCGACTTCCGGATAGACCTTCTTGACGGAATAGGCGTCGAGGGGTATCTCGGCGACCTGGGCGCGCAGGTCGGCGATCACCTGCCGGGCCTCGGCGGACTGCTGGTCATCGTAACATCCTAGCAGGTCCAGGCGGGTGTTGAAAAGCTTGATGAGGACGGGGGTGGTGGGCGATTCTTCGGTGGGTTCGCGCTTCTCGAAGTCGTTCTCCCAGAAGTCTACGATCTTGAATCTGTCCTTTCTGCCGTTGGGCAGCCATTGGGGATGCGAGCAGGCGTCGTCGTTCCGCGTGCCACGGCCGAGCATCTGCTCCAGCTTGATGGGCGAGTGCACGGGGCGCATGAAGACCAGGTTAACGGCTTCGGGCACATTGACACCGGTCTCCAGCATGTCCACGGAGATGGCAATGCGCGGCAGTGATTCCCGTTTGAAGGTCTTGATGGCCGTGCCCTTGTGCTCCGACTTGTAGGTGATGACGCGGGCCAGGTCGAGGTACTGGGGAAACATCTCGTTGAAGACTTCCAACAGGCGCAGGGCGTGGGCCTGGGTCATGGCGAAGACGATGGTCTTGCCCGGCAACTGGCCCGATTGGTCCTTGAGACAGACGTCCCAGATCTCTTCCCATTGCTTGCGGATGGTGTCCTTATTGGAAACTCTGCGCTCCAGGTCAGTTCCGGAGAAATCAATGGCGTCTGGATCATATCCCTCGTCAATCAGGGCCTGCTTCTCTTCCTCGGAGAGGTCCACGCCCCGAATGCCCTTGCGCTGGAACTTGGTTTGCGCTGCGTAGAGCTCGTAGTCCACCAGATAGCCTTCGTCTGTGGCTTCCTGACGCGAGTAAAAGAAAGTGGGTACCTCGTCGGTGCAGTCGAACTCGAGGAAAGTGTTGCGGTCTATGTACTGGGCTGGGGTGGCGGTCAGGCCGATCATGCGCCCGTCGAAATACTGGAGCACCTCGTTCCACTTGTTGAAGATAGAGCGGTGAACCTCGTCAAAGACGATCAGGTCGAAGAAGGCGGGCGTGAAGTCCGGGGCGTGAAGTCTACGCACGCAGTTGCTCAAGGTCTGCAGAGTCACGACAAAGAGGCGATTGGCTTTGACTTGGTCAGTGCTGTGAGAGAAGATGCGAGCGCAGGGCTCGTCTGGCAGGAAGTCCTCAAAGCCCTCGGAGAGCGCCTGGCGCACCAGGGCGTCGCGGTCGGCCACGAACAGAATCTTGCGGGCCTGGTTGGTGCGCATGAAGACGTCGGCCAGGGACATGGCCACGCGGGTTTTGCCGGTGCCGGTAGCCATGACCAGCAAAGCCTTGCGCTTCTTCTTGTTCTCGAAGGCATCACAGAGGCGTTGCATGGCCTCCAGTTGGTAGGGTCGGTCGGTGATCTCGAGGTTGATGGGTGCGGCGGTGAGAGGCGTCTGGTTGTGGCGAATGTAGAAGAGGTTGTCCAGGTCGGCGGGGGAGAAGAAGCCGGCCACCTGGCGGGGGTTGGCGCGGCCGACGTCCCAGAACTCGATGCGGTAGCCGTTGGTCATGAAGGCGAAGGGGGCAAAGTCCTGGCGCTTGGCGATCTCCCGCACGTAGAACTCGGTCTGTGCCTGGGCCAGTAGGGGCGCGATGCTGCTGCGCTTGGCCTCGACGACGGCGATGATGTCGCCATCGGGGCGGTAGAGGACGTAGTCGCTCACCCCCTTCGGAAATTCGGTCTCGTAGACCACCCCAGTCTCCCGCAAGCGCCTCAACCTGGCTTCGAGTGCACGCCACGCTTGGGGATCAAACTCATCCACGGGGATCTCAATGCCCACCTGGTGGGGGTTATTGACGTCCCATCCCGCTTTTTCCAGGGCCGGGTCAATGAGGTCTCTTCTGGTTTCCCTTTCGCTTGAGAGGGACACTTGCTATACTCCCACGCCTTCTGGCGGCCGCCTCATCCGAAAATGACTTTCGGTTTCCCCAACCACAACAAAGCCGAGCCGTTCGTAGAACCGTCGCGCTGAATGGTTGACTTTGATGACTTGCAGCTCCACAGGAACGCCCTTGCCGTCGGCTTCGTCACACAAGGCTTGGACCAGCTTTGTCCCGATCCCCCGGTTCTGATGGTCTGGTGCGATCTCGATGACCGCGAGAAAAACACGGTCTTCTTGTCGCTCGACCGAGATGCACCCGATGGGCACTCCGTCGCCCTCAATGATTTCGCGAGTAGCGGGATCGAAGCGGTCGTGAAAGTGCCGGGCTTGCCACTGTTCGTCCCAACCCCAGGTCTTCTCAACGTAGGGCTTCAATGCAACGCGATGCAACCACCACAGGAAGTCGTAATCCTCTCGGGTCGCGGGCCGGAGTGAGATCTGCATCACGTAGCAAATCGGCTGTGTGTCCATGTAGGTACGATCAAGGGCGAACGTCGCTCGGACGCAACTGCGCTAACACCAGGTCACAGCCAATCTGCGATACGTTCTCCACGGATGACTGGCTGGACAGGTCGCTCGCTCCCTCGTGGATCACCACGTCGGCGTCGTAGAGGTCCTGATGCTCAGCCACAAACACGATCGTGCGCGTCCCGTGATCTCGATCCAAGAGAACACACCACACGTCATCTGGCGGGAATGGCAGCGGTTTGGGCCCGCTTCTCCTCTCTCCGCTGTAGCTATAATCAGTTTGATAGTAGGGACTGTCGCCGAAAACGGCGTGGCTCATTTCTCGACTGAAATTCCACGGCTTACTCGCTCGATCTACCAACCGCACCGTAGTCGTCCCAGACGAAACCGAGTCTTTGTATTGGACGTACTTATCGAGTTCGAGTTGCCAATCTGGAGGAAGATTCATTCGAACGGCGACCAATAATGCTACGAGCAATGTGACCGCCAGAAGCAACGGGAGAATAAAGCGAATGGATCTTCTCATTTTTGTGCCCCTTTCCAACCTGCGGTGTCCTGAGCGGCTCCGTCGGCTCGTTCAGCCCCCCGACTACTAATAGGCGTTCTTGCTGGTGAAGGCATTGAAGATGGTCCTGAGGATGATCTTGAAATCCAGGAGAAGGGACCAGTTCTCGGTGTACCACAAATCGTACTTGGTTCTTTCGGCGATGGAGGTATCGCCTCGCAGGCCGTTGACCTGGGCCCAGCCAGTGAGGCCGGCCTTCTCACGGTGCCTATCCATATAACGAGGGATGCTCCGCTTGAACTGCTCGACGAAGACGGGGCGCTCTGGCCGTGGCCCCACCAGGCTCATTTCACCCAGAAGGACGTTGATGAATTGGGGCCATTCGTCAATGGAAAGACGACGAATGAAGGCCCCCAACCGGGTGCGGCGCGGATCGTCTTCGGTGGCCCAAACGGGACCCGTCTCGGCCTCGGCGTCTGTCCGCATGGAGCGAAACTTCATCATCCAAAAAGGCCTGGCGTCCAGCCCCATGCGCACCTGGGCATAGAAGACGGGGCCCGGCGAGTCCAACTTGACCAGGGCGGCAACCAGCAGCATAAGGGGAGAAAGCACAACCAGACCAATGGCGCTGCCTATCAAGTCCACTGTCCTTTTCAGAGTCAGCCGCCAGCCCCTGAGGGCAATATCCCTGACGGTGAGGAGGGGCAGCCCTCCCAGGTCGCCGATGCTGACCTGGGCGGCTATGATCTGGAAGACGTCGGGATAAACTTTGATGCTCACTTTCCCCCGTTCGCAGAGGGAGATAATGGTCAGGATCTCCTCGTGGGAAGCTTCGGGCAGGGCAATGATGACCTCATCAATGGAATGTTCATCAATGAGAGAGGGAAGGTCACCGATCCGGCCCAAAACGGGGACTCCCACCACGGTCTCTAGGCCATCGCCGTCCACGAACCCCATCACCTCGTAGCCCAGCCCCGGCAGGTAGAGGATCTTCTGCAGGATCATCTGTCCCACCTCGCCCGTGCCCACGATGAGCACTCGAGTCCCACCCAGACCACGGGCTTGCAGCGCCTGCTGCACCCGACCATGAGCAAAGCGCCCGATGCCAGCCAGGATGATGGTCAACAGCCAGGCGTAGAGAACCATGCCCCGCGAGTAGTCCAACTCCAGAATGCTGTTCTTGAACATCAATGAGCTCAGGGCAATGGCCAAGATGGTACCGACCGAAACAGAACCGAAGAGGGAATAGAATTCGTCAATGGAGGAAGGGGCTCGGGGGCGATGATACAACCGGGAAAAGAAAAAGACCGTTAGCATGGCCAGCACCTGGACCACCATCATCCCCAGGTAACCACGAAAAGGACCGATGTCCATAGGAGGAGTCGGCCACTCGATCCGCTGGCGCAACACGTAGGCCAGATAAAAGGCCAAGGCGATGGCCGAAATATCAAGCACCACCAGGGAGATGGTGAAAAGCAATTTAGCCCTATTCTTCATCTCGTTGCCTCCGTAAGAAATCTTCAACCCTTGCGAAGTTCTGGCAGTAACTTTCAAGCCGAAAGCGTCCGCGCAGACCAAGGGCTACTTCATGGACGAGTCTACATGCAACCTTCGCAATGGTAACGACGAACTTTTCACAAACTCGCGCAGCATGGCCAGCCCTCCCTGCAAGACAATACCAGCGATGATCAGCCAGTGAAGCCAAAACGGGGTCGTGGCAGCGTAGTGCTTGCGATAGAAAATGTCCATGGCGCGATAGAACTCGTAGCGAGCCCTGCGGCTGTGTCTGGTAGATGCTCCCTTAATGTGAAGCACCGTCACCCGGGGGTTGTAATAGATCTTCCACCCAGCTTTCCTGATCCGATAGGCCCAATCGAGGTCCTCGCCGTACAAGAAGAAACTCTCATCCAACAGTCCCACCTGGCGGATGGCCTCGGCTCGCACCAGCATGAAGGCCCCCATCACCGAGTCCACCTCGGTCAGCTCGTCGGGACTGAGATAGGTAAGGTTATAGCGCCCGAAGCGGCGGCTTTGGGGGAAGAGCTTGCTCAGGCCCATCATGCGATAGAAAAACGCGCTCGGTGTAGGGAAGCCACGGCGGCAGGCCAGGTCAAGACTGCCATCCTCGCGGACCACTCTGGGCCCCGCCGCCCCCGCCTCCGGGTGGGCCTCCATGAAGTCCAGCATCTCCTGGAGGGCCGAGGGGGGAAGCAAGGTATCAGCATTGAGCAGCAAAGCATACCTGGGAACAAGCCCCCCTGGCCCCCCAAGATTGGGGGGAACGGGGGGAGAGGTATGGCGGGCTAGAGGAGCGCTCTGGAAGCCGAAGGCCGTGAGCCCCAGGTTGTTGGCGTAGGCATATCCGCCGTTGGTGGGGCTTTCGATGAGCCGCGCCTGGGGGAACTCCTGACGCACCATTGCCGCGCTGTTGTCCTGGGAACAGTTGTCCACCACGCAGACCTGACAACTGAAGTCGCCCCGGCTCTCGTAGATAGAAGCCAGGCAATCTCTCAGCAGGTCGCGAGTGTTGTAGTTGACGATGACGATGAGCAGGTTTAGTTGAACACGCATAACTTCTCCGCGCTTGCAAGTCCAAGAAGTGTCCCATATTCAAGTGAATACTTGTTAGTGATCCTCACAGGTTATTTTAGCATAGCTTGCCGAAAAGGACAAGGCCACATCTCCCAGCCGCTTACCCTAAGCGAGCAAGAGTCATGGTCAATGGCCACCCCGGTAGTGTTTGACGACAAGCGGCAAGTAGGTGAAATGCTTTGCTTGCTCTGTGGCCGTCGGGGTAGCGGTCGGTGTATGGGTGGGCGCAGGTTCAGTAGGCGTGGCGGAGGAAGTGGGCGTCGGTGTGGCGGTGGGAGTAGGCGTAGGCGTATCAGTGGGAGTAGTCGTAGGTGTATCAGTGGGAGTAGTCGTCGGTGTGGCGGTAGGCGTAGGTGTCACTGTGACGGCAGGAGTTGAAGTCGAGGTCGGTGTAGCGGTGTTGGTCGGTGTCGCTGTGCCAGCCGGCAAGATGGGCGGCGAGAACTCCGAGGTGTTGCCAGCCCTGTCGGTTTGCGTTGCCTTGACGTAGGGACCAGCCACACTCACTGCCCAGGTGAAGTTGCCATCGCCATCGGCAATGGTTGCGCCCTCGTAGGTCCGGCCTTCGTCCCCTGGATCGGAGAAGATCTCCACCGCGCAGTTAGAGCAAGCGGTGCCAGTGACAGAGTCCTCGGTTGTGCTGGTGATGATGGGCGGTGCCAACCCAGTATTGCCACCGTTTAAGTTATAGATGCCCAGATCAGCGTTGTCAGTGATAGAGTTTGCGGTGATGGTGTTGCCGGTGGTGTTTGGGCCGTCCACCACAATGCCGCTCCCGCCATTGTAGGAAACTACGTTGCCCGGCCCGATGGTGTTGCCCTGGGCACCTCCGATAGGCTCGCCAATGTAAATGCCGCCATGCTGATTGCCCAACGATGCTGTGCCTGTGGCATCGGTGCCGATGCAGTTACCGGCGATGGTGTTGCTCATGGTGCCGCTGGCATGGATGTAGATTCCCATAGAGCTATTGCCTGAGATGACGTTCCCCTCCCCGCTCGCCGTTCCGCCGATGACGTTGCCCTGAGCGCGCAGACTGATGAAAACGCCAGACCTGCCATTTGCCACAGCCGCCACGCCACTGGCGTCGGTGCCAATGTAGTTGCCAATGACGAGATTATTGCACGCTTCATTGATCTCAACGCCACTGAGACCATTCCCTGAGATCACGTTCCTCTCCTCGGCCAGCGTACCGCCAATGGTGTTGTGATGGGCGCCGCCCGCAATCTGGATGCCCTCCCTCCCGTTTCCCAGGGCCGAAGCGCCCGTAGCATCGGTACCGATGTAGCTTCCAGAAACGGTGTTCCCAAAGGCTCCGTCCCCAGACACGACTATCCCCTGCGCGATGCAGCGGCTTACCACCAGCCCCTTGATGACGTTATCAGCCGATTCGATACGGAGGCCGGCTGCCGTCCCGGCCTTCGTCCCGTCAATCTCGATCTCAGGCCCAACGGGGTTAGAGTCGCCTCGATGAACTGTCTGAGTGGTGCCGTCAATGATTGTAGCGGCGTCCGTCAGGGCAGGCAAAGGACTGTTGGGCCGGATGGTGCAGACACCCTCGCAGCCGGGGATGTCGAAGACAATGGTGTTGGGGCGGGGGCTGAAGTTGGCAGCGAGCATGGCCTCTCGCAGGGAGCAGTGGATATTATCGCAGAGGCCGTCGCTCGCATCATCGGTGGTATTGACGATGTAGGTCAGGAGGTACTCATAGGATCCAATGTCGTAGAATTCGCCCTGCGGACGGGAGACGCCGTCCAGGTCAACAGCAGGTGCTCCCTCCGATGTGCCAGCGTCTATGGCCGGGCTGTAGGCGGACAGGTGATAATCGCGGTTGGCCGCACTGCGGTGCCCTGAGCCTGTCGAAGGGACGAACAGAGGATCCCCATAGAGGCTGTGCTGGCCGTTGCCCGTCTCGGCATACCACGTGCCATCGTTCACCTCGCTGCTGCTGAAGCACCGCCCTGCTTGGCCGTAGCCGTCGGCACAGATGACCTCCTCCTCGCGGTAGGGGTTGTAATACAGGTTGTGATCGGCGGTCAGGACAGCGCCCTCGGGATAGTAGACGGTGGCGGCGGCCATCTCCGGATGGTCGTTGTAGAAGACGTTGTTATACAAACTGATGCTGGTGGGGATGGAGGTCTCCTGGCCACTCAACATGGCCAGGTAGCCGTAGCTGGAGCGGTTGGCGATGGTGTTGTTGATGATGGTGTAGCTGCCGCCCTCGGCCAGCACCAGGTTGGTCAGCCCACTGTCGTAGGACAGGCTGTTGATCAGGCTGCTGTCCAAGCCCCCCAGCTTGATGTTGTCGCCGTGGTTGTCGCGGGAGATGACTCGCCGCAAGGTGGTGCGGTCCGACTTGAAGTCGAAGCCGTCGCCGGCGTGGCCCTCGGCGATGCAATCCTCCACTAGAATGGCGATCCCCTCTTCCACAGCGAAACCATCCGCATCTGCGTCGTTGCCCTCGTCAGATCCAGGCCAAGAGCGGGAGGCAACCGCGGTTGCACGCAATCCCCTTAGAGCAGTTTTGGGTCCACCAATCATGGTCACCCGTCGCAGGGTGAAGCCGCGGCAAGGTCCGGCTGGCCCGCAGTCGAAGCCCGCGTAGTCGTAGTCGTGGCCGTAGACGTCCTCGATCAGGACATCCTCCCCGCCCTGGTGGAACTTGATGGGGATGCCCACCAGGGAGAGCTCCAGATTCCGCAAGGTGATGCCCTGGCTATGATACCAAGAGACGAAGCCGAAGCCCCGCTCTCCCTCACTGATATAGTCCTGGATCACCAAATCCTGAATGGTCCAGTAGCCGGCTCCGCCTATCACGATGCCGTCACGCAACTCTAGACCGTTGCCGTCCAGGATCGCCGCCTCGCCTGGGTAGCCAACCAGGGTGACGGGCAGTCCTGGCAGGCCGCTGGTTTCGATGACCACCCCCTCGTTGTACGTACCGCCGCGCACCCAGATGGTGTCGCCCGGCCCGACGTTGTCCACCGCGTGCTGGATGGTGCGCCAGGGCTGGTCGAAGCTTCCTGGATTGGCATCGTCCCCGTCGAGAGAGACGTAGTAGACATTCTCAGTGACTGCGCGAGTTATCAGCAGACCCATCGGTAGTATCATAGCCACGACCAGAACTATTATCCTCAACCACTTCCCTTGGCATTTCATCGCCATAAGCCCAACCTGCTCTTTGTGGTTGATTATACCATAGAAGGAGCGGCCTAGCAATAGCGCGCACACGAGAAAAGACCTCGGGGGTCTGGGGAGACCTCCGAGGTCTTTTGATTAGGGTGTGTTTCAAATGGGTTGGGAGTTCTTGGGAGGGCATACTGTCAACGGATTCTTGGAACAGATTGAACGGATGATCGCCTATCCAGCGAGACTTTTTCTCTCTGATCCGAGCTTAAATCTGTTCAATCCGCTCCCTGAATCCGTTGACAGTGCCCCACGACAACAACGCCAACTGAAATGAAACGCACCCTTTTGATTAGAGATTCGCGAGGGCCAAAGCAGGATTTGACAAAAACGCCATACCGTTGTAAAGTATCTGTCGCTTGCCTAATTTGAGCAAGCCCTGCATAATTTGGCCGTTGCCCTTAATGATACATGCGCGAGGGCCGGCCTTCAATGCTAACAAAGGAAGGAGGTGAACGCCGTGGCTTACATGATCACTGACGAGTGCATCCTATGCGGAGCCTGTGAGCCGGAGTGTCCTAACGAGGCCATCACTGAGGGGAAGGAGATCTACGAGATTGACCCCAAGCTGTGCACGGAATGTGTGGGCCATTACGATGAGTCCCAGTGCGCTTTGGTCTGCCCCGTGGATTGCTGTGTGCCCGACCCCGACCACGAGGAGACCCAGAAGGAGCTTATGGCCAAGTACCGCAGGCTACAGGGCTAACCTGACGACATGATTAGGCGATATTAGGTGCGCTCTTGCCCTGGCGAGGGCGCACCTAATACTTCATTCCCCAAATACCTCCGCTGTAAAGACGTAGAGCTGCGACCCCTCTTGCCAGGCATCCTCTGGCAGACCCGCCTTCATGCAGATTTGACGCAGGAATTCGTCCCGGTTCCAGTTTTTCTCTGTAGCCACCTGAGGCAACAACACGCCCTGATTCTGCCCCTTGACTATAACCAGGCCATGACGCCCCACTTCGATCTCGCTGACGTCTTCAATTGGCTCGATGGGCGAGAGGACGGACACCTCGATGCTGATGTCCTTCAATTCCTCTCTTGTCACTGGCAAGAAGCGGCGGTCGCCGATAGCCGCCGAGATGGCCGCGTTTTGAACGGTGAGGTAGAGGGGGCTCCCGGAGACCAGGTGGCCGATGCAACCGCGCAGATCACCCTGCTTCTTGAGGGTTACGAAGCACCCCGTCTCTTGGACCAGGTTGGGCTCGCTCACCTCAAACTGAGGCACCGTAGCCGTGTCGAGAAACTGGGCAATGGTCTGGCGGGCTATGACCAGCAGCTCATCCCTCTCATCGGAGTTCAGAGGGGCCAGTTCCTCCGGAGGGCTGGGCGGAGCGGATGTGACGAAGTCAGTCAGGTCGTGCTCCCCCTTCCAGAACATCACCGCCCCGTAACCCACGACTCGATCCCGATCACCAAAGGGCGTATCTCCTGAGTTGGCATACCCGAGCACAGTGGCTTGATTTGCACCCAGCCTCTTTGCCGCCATCATGGCCACCCGGATGGGCCCCTCGCCGCAGCACAGAGTGTGAAGGTTGGGGATGCCCTCGCTCATGTACTGGCTAATGACTTCGGTCAACCGCTGGGGATCCATGGTCTCGATGGCCGCCAAGGTCGCCAAGTCCACGCGCCGGGCGTCGTCGTAGCTTGGGTAATGGGTGAGATCGGAGCTGGCGACAATGAGCGCCTTCTTGCCAGACAAGAGCTGAGCCAATGCCTCACTGAGAGCCTCACAGTTTCCGGGAGAGGGCTCTCCGATGATGACGGGCACGATAGCATGGCCAGGGTACAGCTTTTGCAGAAACGGCAACTCCACTTCGATGGAATGTTCGCCCCGATGCACATCCCGGTCGAAGACGATGCGCTCATTGGCGGCGATGAGGGCTTCGGCCAACTCCGTGTCTACGGGAACCAGCCCCAGAGGCGTCTCAAAGGCGCCTTCAGCGTAGACCGAGACCTGACGGAACCCCGGAGAGGTGTGGTTTGTGCCCAACACTGCGATGACGTCGTAGTCCACTCCCTTAACCTGCTTGAAGGCCTGAGCCGCCACCTGGCCTGAGAAGATGTAACCGGCATGGGGGACGATGATGGCGATGGGCTCCGGGCGGGCCTGGCCCTCCGCCACCACCTCCTCCGCCTGGGCGAGCAAGGCGTCCACCATCGTTGAGAGCTGCTCAGTATCGTCGGGATAGAACTGGCCAGCCACCGCAGGTTTGCGCACCTCGCTGGGAGTAGGCACCGCCGTTGGGGTGAGAGCCACAGTGGGCTCTGGAGTCTCTGTCGGAAGTGGTGTAGCCGTTGGGCCAGCGCAGGCTGCGACCAGTATCACCATTGCTAAGATCATGATTCTTCTCATAGTCGTCAAACCCATCCCCTCCCAGCCTCCCCCCAAGAAGGAGAGGAACAAGATGCTTTCCCCAAACCAATCTTTTCCAACAGGCGCCTGGTGTCAATATGAATCTTATCCCAGTCGGCCTCGATCTCATCCCTGGAAAACCACCGGGCCGTTCCAACGTCCGAACCGGGGCACAGTTGCCCACCCACAGGACGAACCAGGAAATCCACGTACACCACGTGAATCTTCACCTCATCGCCCTCCCTCACGATCCTCTCCAAAGTGGATACGTGCCTCAGCACCTCTACTTTGAGGCTGGTCTCCTCCTCTACCTCCCTGGCTATTCCCTCTTCCAGGGTCTCTCCCAGTTCCAGGCCGCCGCCCGGAACCATCCATTGGCCGCCCCAGAAATCCCCTTTCTTCGGAACATGCTTCACCAGCAGGATCCGACCATCGTCGTCCAAGACTACTGCGCCAACTCCCACGCTAATGCTAACCTCAACAGCTCCCATGTCTCACTCCCACACGCCCGGAATGGGATTCCCGCAATACTCGCACTTCCCCCCAACGAGGTGATATTCCGTCACGTAGAAGCCCATCCGCCCGATGATCAACTGGCCGCAGTGAGCACAGTAGGTGTTGTTGGCAGGGTGGCCAGGTACGTTGCCGATGTAGATGTAGTTGATGCCCTCCTCAGCGCCGATTTCCCGAGCCCGTTCCAGGGCCTCCACTGGTGTGGGAGGGAGATTCTGCAGCTTGTACATGGGGGTGAAGCGATTGAAGTGGACAGGAACGTCAGGGCCTACGTTGTCCACGATCCAGCGGCACATCGCGCGAATCTCACCCTCATCGTCGTTGAGAGTAGGCACCACCAGAATGGGAAGCTCCAGGTGGACGCCCTCCTCGTGGACGGCTTTTATGGTCTCCAGCACCGGCGAGAGGGTTCCAAAGCAGACCTTCTCGTAGAATTCTTCGTTAAAGCCTTTGAAATCTATCCTGATGGCATCCACAGCGCGGCAAAGCTCCCTCAAAGGAGCAGGGTTGATGTAACCAGCAGTGATCACCACGTTCCTCACTCCAGCAGGCCGGGCCAGCCTGGCCGTAGCGAGCATGTATTCATAGAAGACGACCGGCTCGGAGTAGGTATAGGCAATGGAACGGCTGCCAGTCTTCAAGGCCCATTGGACAACCCCCTCCGGCGGCAGATCAACGTTTTCCGTCTCCTCGGGCGGAAGCTGGGAGATCTGCCAGTTCTGGCAATACAAACAATGAAAATTGCAACCAGCCGTGGCTATGGAGAAGGCCAGGGTAGTGGGCAGGAAGTGGTTGAAGGGTTTCTTCTCGATGGGATCAACGTGGACGGCGCAGGGGTTGCCGTAGACCATGGTGTAGAGCTTGCCGCCTCGGTTCTCGCGCACACGGCACTCCCCGCGATGCCCCTCGGAGATGACGCAGCCCCTGGGACAGAGCTGGCACTTGACGTGATTGCTGGCGTGGGAGGTGTGGCAGTAAAGGACACGGGAGGGCTCGGTTGACCCATGGCAGACCTGGCAATCCAAGCCACCCTCGACACCTATGTAGTACATGGCCTCGCGAACGTGGGGGGATGGGGTAGGCAATGCTAGTCCAATCAACGATGCCTCGGATGTCTCCTCCCTCGTCGCACAGGAGAGCCCCGAAACCAGCACGCCTCCGCCCAAAGCACAGAGGCCCAAGCCCATCAACCCTTCGATGAACTCCCGTCGTGAAATCTGTCTCATTACCATCGTCACCGTAACTACTTGTTCTGCTCGGCCTGGATTGCCAAATCCAGGCCCGACGGATCTGGCGCTTGTTTTGAGCCTGCCGAAGGGATCCATCGGGAGCAGGTGGGGAAGTAGCACTACCTAATACACGTGCAAGCTCTCCAGGCCAACCCGTCGGGCCAGCCAGCCTACGCCCAGGAAAGTGAAAAGCACCACCAGGAAACCCACGATGGAGATGATGGCAGTGGGCCGGCCCCGCCAACCTCTGGTGACCCGCGTGTGGAAGAAAAGGGTATAGACCAGCCAGACCATCAGCGCCCAGGTCTCCTTGATGTCCCAGCTCCAATAGTTGCCCCAGGCAACCTGGCCCCAGATGGCCCCCGTTATGATGGCCAGACTCATCCAGGGATAGCCGAAGGCCACAGCGCGGTGGTTGTAGGCGTCAATCTTCCGAAGCGAGGGCAGCCTGTCAGCGAGACCAGGACGCATCTCCTTGATGAGATACATGAGCCCCGCACCACATGAGGCCGTGAAGCCGCCGTATCCCACGGCTGCGGTGACGGTGTGAAGCTGCAGCCAGATACTCCGCAGGGCAGGCAACAGTGGCTGCGGTGCCTGGGCCGAATCCGGCGTGAGAACCCACGCGTAGGTGCCGATGAGGACGGCGATGGGGAGGATGAAGGCGCCGCCCGCCCTGGTACCCGTGTCCTGAGCTTGTCGAAGGGCCGTCACTCGCTCCAAAATGAGATAAACTGAGACGATGCCCCAGAGAAAAACCAGGGTGAGCTCGTAGGTGTTAGCCAGGGGCCAGTGGCCAGCCTGGACGGTGCGCACAGCCAAACCCAGAGTCAACATCACCAAGCCAGCCGCGCTCACGCCAGTCGCCACCCAGCCGATCCCCCTCTTTCTTGGCCTCAAGAGGTGAACAATGTAGGCGATAGTAGAAACAAAGAAACAAAGATAAGCGATACTGAAAAACATCATCTCGTTAAGATTCATCGAACTTCCAACTTCCAACCTCCAACTTCTAACCTCCGATCCCCCTGACTACGGCTGCGAGTTCTCTCTCGAAGCCAACCCTGTCCCCCACCGTCAGCCCGGCCAAGTGAATTACATCTGTTGTCACCTTGGCCCAAATGCGGCGGTGCGGAAAGTAGAGGGAGAGGATCAGCCCGCCCATGAACAAAAAGGCGGCGAAGATGACCAGCTTGAAGCCGGGATCGCTGACCACCTGCAAGACGACGTAGCGATCGAGGGCGAGCTCAGACTCGGCGTCTCCTGTATCATAAGCCGGCGCCCTGGCCGCAGGTCCGTAGGACGAAAGGTGAAAAACCACGCCGCGATAGGACAGGGGCTCGTTAACGCGGACGATTTTACTAACGACCTCCGCACCGCCTTGGAGAACGGTCAGGCGAGCCCGATAGTCTTTGGGCAAGCCATCGGCATAGCGCTCCACCTCGAAGCCGTCGCAGCGAACCCGGAAGCTGTGGCCGTGTCCCACCTGGTAAAGCTGGCCAGGGCCAAGAGCCACTGCCGGCTCTCTCCAGCCCCAACCCTGGCTCCAGACGAAGCCTGATACAATCAACACTACACTGAGATGGGTGATCAGTGTCCCCAACCTGGCCCAACGATTGCGATCAGCGTAGAGATAGGTTACCTCCTCCCGCTCCTCAGCCAGCACCCGGTAGCGGCGCCGGGCCAGAACCCGCCGTGCCGCAGCGGCAGCCCCGGCCTCCTGAACCAGGCCCAGCGAAGCATGGCAAGGTATCCTCGCCCCCCCTCCGTCCCCCCCAACTCTGGGAGGGAAGTAGAAAGCATCGGACATCACCACCTGTGGCCTGGCAGTGATCGCCCTCCAGGTGGCCTCGAAACGCCTGACGGAGCAGACCAGAGTGTTGAGGATCAAAGCGGTGATGAGCAGAGCAAAACCGGGGGAACGGTAGAGGTTGAATAAGCCCAGGGTTTCATAAAGCCCGGCCAGAGCACCGTATTTGTCACGGGCCATACCCAGCCATCTGGCGCTGGCCTGGGAGTCGCCAGCAACCCCAGGGGGCAACTGGGGGAATAAGGTGCCGAGGAGGAGGACAACGGTTAAGGCTATAAGCAGGATCACTGCCAGCTTCAGCGAGCCAAAGAAGCGCCATAACCCCCGCTTCATTTTACCTCGAAAATCCAGCGATCGGCGTCGCGGGGATAGGAGAGGATCTCGCTATCGTCGAAAAAGAGCGGTATCTCATAAGCTGCGGTCTCCGGCGAGTCGGAGCCGTGCACCAGATTGCGGCCGGTCTCCAGCGCGAAGTCGGCGCGAATGGTGCCCGGCGCAGCTTGGGCGGGATTGGTGGCCCCCATGGTCCGCCGAGCAGTCTCGATGACGTCCCTCCCCTCCAGCACCATCACCACCACGGGGCCAGAGGTGATGTACTGAAGTAGCGGCTCATAGAAGGGCTTGCCCTTATGAACGGCGTAGTGCCGCTGAGCCAGCTCCAGCGACATCTGCATCAGCTTCAGGGCCGCGATGCGCAGCCCCCGGCGCTCGAAGCGGCTGATGATCGCCCCGGCCAGTCCCCGCTGCACGCCATCGGGCTTGACGATGACTAGAGTTCGTTCCACTGGTTCCTCCTTGCTAGTGAGATGTTATCAAAAGTTTGCACTCAAATTATGCAACTTTTCGCTCGAAATGTCAATCGGCATAGCCTCACACCAGCCTGTGCAAACCCTTGAGCTGATCAACCAGCTCGCCAACATCTCGCTCCGAGCGGGGGGCAGGGCCAAGCGGATCATGGATCTCCTCATCACGTGTGATACCATCACGTGTGATACCATCACCCAGCAGCACGTGGAAGGTGTTGAGCACAGCGTAGGCCAGCACCTCGAGCTGGTAGCCTCCCTCCAGGGTGAACACGAGCCTGCCCTGGCACAGGTCACCGGCCATCGCCTTCAGCGTGCGCGCTAGACGGGTGTAGCCCGTTATCGAAAGCAACATCCCCGCCAGGGGATCGGCCCAATGGGCGTCGTAGCCAGCCGAGACCAGAATGAGCTGGGGACGGTAACGCTCAGCCAGGGGATAGAGAAACTCGTCGAAGATGCGCTCGAAACCCTCGTCGCCGACGCCTCCCGGCAGAGGGACGTTGGCTGTGTAGCCTTCTCCTTCTCCCCTCCCGATCTCCCTCCAGTTGCCGGTGCCGGGATAGTGGGGGTACTGATGGGTGGAGAAGTAGAGGATGGATGATTCTTCGTAGAAAGCATCCTGGGTGCCGTTGCCGTGGTGGACGTCGGAATCAACGATAAGCACCCGTTCCAGCCCTTTCTCCTCCAGAGCGTAGCGAGCGGCCACGGCCACGTTGTTGAACAGGCAAAAGCCCATGCCCCGCGCAGTCAGGGCATGGTGGCCCGGCGGCCTCACCAGGGCGAAGGCGTTATCCACCTCCCCCTCCAGCACAGCTTCGACGGCGTTCACCAGCCCGCCGGCGGCCATCAGTGCCGCCTCGTAGGACCGTGGCCCCATATAGGTGTCGAGGTCTAGATGGCCGCCGCCCCTCTGGGCCATTTGCCGCACGGTGTCAACGTAGCGCTGGCTGTGGCTCCTGGTTAGGCGCTGCAGCGAAACAGGGGTGGCCTCCACAGCCACTAACCTCTCCAGCATGCCCTGCTTCTCCAGGAGTCCCACGACCCGCACCAGCCGCTCCTTGCTCTCAGGATGGCCGGGCAGGTTGTGTTCCAGATAGATGGGATCATACACGTAAGCTGTGCCCAAACTGTTTTCCTCCTTGGTCTGTTTGCAGGCCATTATATCATGGTATGGACAAAAAGGGAAGGGCCGCCCTTGCGACCCTTCCCTCCATTGTCAACGCGTCTTCCCTATGGATACACCTTGAAGACAAGAGGCAAGTAAACGTGATCGCAAGGGCCTGCGACATGCCAGGTGACACAGAGACGCCAGGCTGTCCCGTGAGGGTTACAATCGTCATCATCCTCCCTGGGACACATGTAGTCGTTGCTGTTCTGGATGGCCAGGAGGTAGGTTCCACCATATAGCCCGACGTGGGCGGGGAAAAGCTCAACCGAGCCGATATACCCCTGCTTATCATACATGACAGAGGCGCTCTGCCACCACCACTCCGTTTTGTTGTCGCTCCACATCTCCAGGGAAGCTCCTATCACCTGCATACATGCTCGAGGAGGCGAGAGCGTCAAAGTACGCCGATACAGGAAGGTCGTCCCGTTCAGACCCAGTCGGCCTCCATCTGCCCGCAGCCCGATGGGTGTGCAATCGGCAGGCAAAGGAGTCCATCCGGGGGCGGTCCAATAATCCCACCAAACCTCTGAGCCAGGCTGCCAGGAGCCATCGGGGACGAAGGCCGGCTGATTCCACCCCGAGGGGGCTGGCGGAGAGGTCACGTGGAAAAGCGGGGAATCGGCGGCTGATATCGTCGTGTACCCAGAGAAGGCCGAGGCATCAATGCGGTAAATGCTATCCCCAGGGGAAGAGTAGTAGCACGCTACCACTGGCGTTGGTGTATGCGTGGGCGTTGGGGTTGGCGTCGAGGTCGGAGTGGGCGTGTTGGTCGGCGTCGAGGTGAACGTGGGTGTGTTAGTGGGTGTAGGTGTGTTAGTTGGCGTGGGTGTGCTAGTCGGCGTGTTAGTCGGTGTGGGTGTGTTGGTAGACGTAGGCGTGTTGGTCGGCGTGTTAGTTGGCGTGTGAGTCGGCGTGAACGTGGGTGTTGGGGTTGGCGTGGGCGTGGGGGTATGGGTGGGCGTGTTGGTCGGCGTGGGGGTATTGGTGGGTGTGTTGGTCGGCGTGGACGTGGGGGTATTGGTGGGTGTGTTGGTCGGCGTGGACGTAGGCGTATTGGTCGGCGTGTTAGTTGGCGTTGGCGTGTTGGTTGGCGTCGAGGTAGGCGTGGGCGTACTGGTCGGCGTGGCGGTATTGGTGGGCGTGTTGGTCGGCGTCGAGGTGGATGTGGGTGTGTTAGTCGGTGTGGGTGTGTTGGTCGGCGTGGATGTGAACGTAGGCGTCGGCGTAGGCGTGACCTCCCAGGTGTTCTTGTAGATGTCCTCGCTGTCCTCCGGGTCGTACCAGAATTTGACCCTGAGGGGGCTAGGACCCCGACTGGCATCGTAGAAGGGTTCGAGGCCCGTAATGTCACCTCGGTTTTCGGGCGGGATACCGGAGTGCCAGCCACTGAGCTGATCTTGATCGAAGTAGCCATCAGTTGGGTCGCAACCGTAGTAGTGCGCCCAGCTCTGGTCCGACTCCCAATCGCTGGTCAACAGATACAGTTGCCCAGGCGGTAACTCCAGATCGGTGTACTGGTCGGGCAAGATGTGGAACTGCTCCGTGCTCCATATCTCCTCCCCATCGTACTCCCAGTACTTCTCCTTGAGCTCCCCGAAGAGCTGCTGATCTGTGTCCTCATCCACGATCCGGATCAGCAGGGGATCAACGTTGCCTTCCACGTCTCCAATGCAGTCGTCCTCATAGAAGCTGAAATCAGCGAACTGCCCCTCTTGAAGCCTCTGGATGTCCTCCAACCGCGTGTGGCTGAAGTTGAAGGGCGGCATGACCGAGATGATGCTGGTATCCTCGCCATGAACGGTGCCCAGGTTATATCCCTCCAGCTTTTGAGAATCCTGGGTGTTGACGAAGTTGACCTTGGGCACCGGCGACCTGATGGTTATGTACTTGAACTCGTAGTCTTCATCACCCGGGTTGGTGATGTCGGCCGCGACGGTCTTGATGGCCACCACGTTGTACTCGTGGCCATCCACGAAGAACCGCTTGAGCCACCAGGGATCGCCCCTCTCCTCGTCATGAAATCCGGCGCCATCATCTATGGCAGAGTGGGTGGCTCCCAAGGCACGGCCGATAGTCACCACCGCTGTCTCCTGGCCCGTGTTGGTAGCCTTTAGATAGACGAACCAGGGACCCCACGGCACAATCGGCCACCCAAGGTTGTTTCCACCCTGGTTCAGCGTATCAATCAGGCCCTGGTAGACCAGAGCCATCTCGTCAAGGCCGAGGCTCTCTGTATCTTCGTAGTCTGGATGCAACGAGTAGGGCGATGGGTGCAGCCCCCCACCCGTGTACCAGATATCGAACTCGGCACCGCTGGCCGTCACATTGGTCAGAGTGACCATGTGATCCAGGAACATGGCACTTTCGTAACGCCTCAGCGTGATGCTTTCCACGGTGAAGATCACCAACTCATCCCCAGTCAGCTCCACCCCGTCTATGTCGAGCTGATCAATGGAGCCGTTCCCATCGAAGTCTACTCCTATGCCCAAAGTCTCGGAGATGGTTTCCTCGCTGTGGATGGTGACAATGTCGTGGCTGCCATCGAAGTCGGCATCAAAGGTGGTCAGGCCATAGCCAAAACTGGGCGGACTGAAGGGAGGTAGGGGCAACTCATCGGCTGCCGTGCCGATGGGGAAGGCCAGACGGCTCGTTTTCGGCTGGCCATGGCTGGGCCAGTCCTGGGTGTCCAGGAACATGTAGGTGAACTCCTGCATCACCGCAGGGAAGGTGTAGACCTCAGTGTAGGCCAGCGTAGTCCCCACCCGGATCTTGTCCAGATACTCCGGCTCGTACCACATCCTAAGGAAGACCTTTTCCCGGGCGTCGTGCTCCTCGATGGCTATCTGGCGATAGAGATCGGACAGGCCCTCGCCACCGTGGTCGAACTCGTTCATGTAGGCCGGATTGAAGGTCAGCGAGTCCTTGCGCGGCGCTTCGGGGAGCTGTGGATTGAAGGGAGACCAGGGGTCAGTGTAGGGCGGGATTTCCACCGGATAGTCAGCCCTGACCGTATCGGTTGCTGCCGTATTCCCAGGGCCTGAGTAGAAATCGGCCAGCGTGACCGTTGCGGACGGACGACGCACACCGAAAATCCTCAAGCCCTCTTCGTTCTTATACGTCTTGTCTGCCGCGGCCGGATCGAACCAGAGTTTGACCCTGGGTCTCCATCCCGCCGGCATGGCGTTTACCGTCGCGGTGTAGGTCAGGGGATCAGCCACACCCTGTCGCCACTGCAAGTATTCAGCCTGCGACGCAGTGAAGGCGCTGGTCAGCAGGTACAGGTCTGGATCGCCCACGCCGGTGATGTCCTCGCGGATGTCCGGCAGAACGAACTCGGTGTACTGCCAGGGCAAGGTCCACCACTGCTCCACGTACCAGAATTCTGTCTCGTCTGTGGCCTCGCCGTATATCTCCTTGAGCTCACCCAGGAACTGCGGATTCTCATCCTCCTCGAAGTAGCTCAAGTACATCTCTCTCCCATCGTCGTAGGGGCTATGAGGCCCCACGCCTACGTAGGGAATGGGACCGTTCTCTTGCAGAATAGGCGGCACCGGCCCTACCAGCTTGCCGAGGTAGTCCACCGTGTCCTCGCTTACGTCGAAAGCAGTGATGGCCTGGACGTCCAGGATGACGTAGTGCTCGTAGTTGTAGGGCGGCATCACCGATAGCCAATCCCCAGGAGCATAGTCCTGCAGGTTCACCGAGTGCTGCTCGATGAGGACCGGCACCTTGGGGATGGGCGTCCTGATGGTGACGAACTTGAACATGGTGATGTCTTCGTCAGGAGCTGAGTCAATCACACCATCGTCGTCGTCATCCAGATCGCAATCGTGGTCATAGTCTGGGCCGGCTCCATCTGTCTTAATGGCCACCGCATTGTACTCGTGGCCGTCAACGTAGAATCGCTTCAGGAACCAGGGATCCCCGGGCCGCTTGTCGGGCAGGCCGGGCGTATCCTCCATGCCGCTGTGGGTAGCGCCCAGGGCACGGCCCAGCATGAGCCTGGCGCTGTTCTCAGGCGTGTCAACGCTGTCCAGGTAAACAAAGAAAGGCCCCGTGGGGAAGTTGCACATATTGGTTCCTGGCCCGCCGTTGCCCACCGCCTCGATGAGCTGCGGTGGCCCTGCACTGCCGGCCAGAGCCATGTCCCCTTCGCCCAACACCCGCAACCCCAGGGATTTGGGTGTCAGGTCTCCGGTGTAAAAGATCTCAATAGCAACCCCATCATCGAACACGGAGTCCAGCCTGACCAGATGGTCCAGGAACTGGATATAGTTCAAGGTTGGCGTCACCGGCACGGACATGGTGTCTAAACGGAGTACCATCAGCTCGTCCCCGCTCAGGTCGTCCCCATCCGTATCCAATGGATCAATCAAGCCATCCCCATCGAAGTCCGCGGCAATTTTGGTCTTATCGAAGAGACTGAGTTCGCTTTCCACGTGCACGATGTCGGGATCCCCATCGAAGTTGGCGTCCAGGCTGGTCAGGCCATAGCCATAAGGGTCAAAGAGATCATCGTACCTCATGCCCACAGGGAAGACAAAGCTGGTTTGACCAACCCGTCCAGCGATTGGCTTCGGGTTATCTGCCAGGAGCCTTGGCTCCATAAGCAGATAGGTGAACTCCTGCATGATAGCTGGATACCACTCGTCAACGTCAGTGGGAGCGCCGCTAATCGGATCCCGATCGAACTCACCGTCGGCGTCCAGGTCCTTGTCCCAGTGCTCCGGCTCATACCACATCCGGAACCAGACCTTCTCCGAGGCATCCAGGTCCAAGGTACGCATGATCCTCCCGTAGAGCCCTTTGGCCTGATTCTCGTCTATAGTTTCCCCTGCATACATCCACAGGGGGTTCCAAGTGAGGGAATCCTTCCGCGGGGCTTGGGACAGTTGAGGATTGAACACGGACAGCGGCTCCGTATACGGCGGGTCTTCGGGCCGGAGAACGGTTTCGGGATCGGTGACAGCGTCATCACCAGGCCCCGTGTTATCTCGACCATAGACCCTGAGGGTATAGTAGGTGCCCAGGTATGGCGGGGCTGTCCCGGCCTGGTCCTGCGCTCTGGTAAATACTACCGCCACCACCGCCAAGAGCAAAACAATCAAAACTACCTGCACGACCGGCCTTCTCACTAAGAGTGCCTTACACATGGAATCCCCCTTTCCTACATAGAGCTGCAAAAACAGCTTTTAAAGCCACTCAGTAGCACACCTCTACCGACACATCATCCACGTACATAGCCGTCTTGTAGAGCTCGCCGATCCCGATCCCGTCGTTGTAGACATTGAAGTGGAGTATGATGGTCTGCCCTTTGTAGGCCGTCAGGTCGAAAGTGTGATGTGTCCAGGTTTGGCTGTCGGAGCACATCCTCGGCATCGCATGGGTTATGTATCCCCAAGACTGGTTGAAGATGATCACCTCTTGCCAATCCCACGGGTAGGCATCCTGGCAGATGGGGTAGTACCAGAACGACAGAGTAGCACTGGCTGCGCTTGCAGGGATGATCACTTCCTCATAGATGGAGGAATAACTTTGGGCATCGGCCTGGTACGTGATTCCCAGGCGCATGGACCATGAACCCGACCGAACCACAGCCATGGAGTAGCCCGCTGGACGCGGGGTGTTCACAAGGTTCCAGCACGCTGTTGTCTCAAAGCCGCCGTTGCAGACCTTCTCCTCGCAAGGAACCGGCGGGGGTGTGTTTGTTGGAGTAGGGGTGTTCGTCGGCGTAGGCGTCGGAGGGGGCGGTGGATAGTTCTTGGCGACCATGGGCAGGTACAGGAGCATAGGAGTGGCAGTCGGTGTCGGTGTCACCGTAGGTGTAGAAGTCGGTGTGGGAGTGTGAGTGTTCGTCGGCGTAGAAGTAGGTGTATAGGTTGGTGTACTCGTAGGTGTAAGCGTATTGGTGGGCGTATCGGTCGGCGTGGACGTGTTGGTCGGCGTAGACGTATTGGTAGGTGTAGACGTATTGGTGGGCGTGTTAGTTGGCGTGAATGTATTGGTCGGCGTGGGTGTATCGGTCGGCGTGGAGGTATCGGTCGGCGTGGGCGTGTTGGTCGGCGTGGAGGTGATCGTGGGTGTATTGGTTGGTGTGGGCGTATCGGTCGGCGTGGACGTAGATGTGTTGGTGGGTGTGTTGGTTGGCGTGGGCGTGTTGGTCGCCGTGGACGTAGGCGTGGACGTGCTGGTCGGGGTGTTGGTTGGCGTAGGAGTATCAGTCGGCGTGGAGGTAATTGTAGGCGTGGGCGTAGGGCCGGTATACCAGGTGTTTACATAGATGTCCTCGCTGTCCTGTGGATCGTACCAGAACTTGACCCGGAGGGGCTCTGCCACACTGGCAATGAAGAAGTCTTCGAGGCCGGGAATTGATAAACTCGCAGTGTTAATAGCTGGGATGTCGAGATGCCACCCATTGAGCTGATCTTGCCAGAAGTAGCCATCGGTTGGGTCGCAACCGTAGTAGTGCGCCCAGCTCTGGTCCGACTCCCAGTCGCTGGTCAGCAAGTACAGTTGCTCAGCAGGTAGCTCCAGGTCGGTGTACCGATCAGGCAGGATGTGGAACTGCTCCGTGCTCCATATCTCCTCCACGCCGTACTCCCAGTACTTCTCCTTGAGTTCCCCGAAGAACTGCGGCTCCCGATCCTCGTCCACGATCCGGATCAGCAGGGGATCAACGTCGCCTTCCACGTCTCCCATGCAGTCACCCTCATACGAACCCAAATCAGCAAACTGCCCCTCTTCGAGCCTTTGAATGTCCTCCAACCGCGTGTGGTTGAAATTGAAGGGCGGCATGACCGAGATGATGCTGGTATCCTCACCGTGGACCATGCCCTGGTAATATCCCTCCAGCTTCTGAGAATCCTGGTTGTTGACGAAGTTGACCTTGGGTACGGGCGTCCTGATGGTGATGTACTTGAACTCGTAGTCCATCACCTGGTCGTTCAGCACGGTCTTGATGGCCACCACGTTGTACTCGTGGCCGTCCACGAAGAACCGCTTGAGCCACCAGGGATCGCCTGGCTCCAGGTCGTGTCCCCCCGCGCCATCGTCTATGGCCGAGTGAGTGGCTCCCAGAGCGCGGCCGATGGTCACTGACGTCGTCTCGTCGCCCGTGTTGGTAGCCTCCAGATAGATGAACCAGGGGCCCCATGGCCCACCGGGCCAGCCGAGGGTGTCCTGACCCTGGCTACGCGTCCTGCTGGAGTTCTTATAAGTCAGGGCCACCTCGTCCACGCCAAGACTCTCCGTCACTTTGTAGTCTGGATGCAACGAGTATGGCAATGGGTGCAGCCCCCCGCCCGTGTACCAGATATCGAACTCGGCACCGCTGGCCATCACATTGGTCAGAGTGACCATGTGATCCAGGAACATGGCACTTTCGTAACGCCTCAGCGTGATGCTTTCCACGGTGAAGATCACCAACTCATCCCCAGTCAGCTCCACCCCGTCTATGTCGAGCTGATCAATGGAGCCGTTCCCATCGAAGTCTACTCCTATGCCCAAAGTCTCGGAGATGGTTTCCTCGCTGTGGATGGTGACAATGTCGTGGCTGCCATCGAAGTCTGCATCAAAGGTGGTCAGGCCATAGCCGAAGCTGGGCAGATTGGCGGAAGGCAGGCCTCCAGTCACAGGATCCGGCGCCGGCAGTTCATCGGCTGCCGTGCCGATGGGGAAGGCCAGACGGCTCGTTTTCGGCTGGGCATGGCTGGGCCAGTCCTGGGTGTCCAGGAACATATAGGTGAACTCCTGCATCACCGCAGGGAAGGTGTAGACCTCGGTGACTGTGATAGAGTTGGTTGGAGTGAAGACCCCGCCGCGCAGGACCTTGTCCAGATAATTCGGCTCGTACCACATCCTGAAGAAGACTTTCTCCCCGGCGTTGTCCCCCTCGATAGCTATCTGGTCATAGAGAGCTTGCAGGTCCTCGCCACCGTGGTTGAACTCATTCATGTAGGCTGGATTGAGAGTCACAGAGTCCTTGCGCGGCGCTTCGGAAAGTTGGGGGTTAAAGGGAGCCCAGGGGTCGGTGTAGGGCGGGATCTCCACCGGATACTCAATGTTAGCCGTATCCGTTGCCAGCACTTTCCCAGGGCCTGTGTAAAATGAAGCAAGCGGACCTGATACAACGGGACGATCCATGCCGTAGATCCTCAGCCCATTCTGATCCTTGTACTTCTTGCCTCCAACAGCCGGATCGAACCAGAACTTGGCCCGGGGCCTCCATCCATCTGGCATGGTGCTTACCATCCCGGTGTAAGTCATAGTGTAGCTGATAGGAGTGGACACATCCTGTAGCCATTGCACGTATTCAGCCTGCGGCGCAGTGAAGGCGCTGGTCAGCAGGTAGAGGTCTGGGTCGTCTACGCCGGTGATGTCGGCACGGATGTCCGGCAGCACAAACTCGGTGTACTCCCAGGGGCGGGTCCACCACTGCTCCACGTACCAGAACTCCACTTCCGCGGTTGGTGTGGCCGGTGCAAGATATTCGCCATACTTTTCCTTGAACTCGCCCAGGAACTGCGGATTCTCGTCCTCCTCGAAGTAGCTAAAGTACATCTCCTTCTCGTCGCCGTAGGGGCTGTAGGGCCCCACGCCCACGTAGGGCAAGGGACCATTCTTTTGCAAGATAGGCGGCACCGGCCCTACCAGCTTGCCAAAATAGTCCACTGTGCCCTCGTCTACGTCGAAGGCGGTGATGGCCTGGACGTCCTCGATGATGTAGTGCTCGTAGTTATAGGGTGGCATCACCGAGAGCCAATCCTCAAGGTCATAGTCCTGCAAGTTCACCGAGTGCTGCTCGATGAGGACCGGCACCTTGGGGATGGGGGTTCTGATGGTGATGAACTTGAAGTCGGTGGTATCTTCCCAGGGAGCGACGTCAATCTGACCATCATCGTCCAGGTCCAAGTCGCAACGGCCATCGTAAGGCGTAGTGATGGGCGGCTCGGTCTCCGTCTTGATGGCCACCACGTTGTACTCGTGGCCGTCCACGTAGAACCGCTTCAGGAACCAGGGATCCCCAGGCTGCAAGTCAAACGGGTTGACGCCGTCCTCCATGGCACTGTAGGTAGCACCCAGAGCCCGGCCCAGCATCAGCCTGGCGGTACCTTCATCTGTGTCAACGCTGTCCAGGTAGACGAAGAAGGGGCCTGTAGGGAAGTCGCACATATTGGTTCCCTCTCCGCCGTTGCCCACTGCCTCAATGAGCTGTGCCGATCCAGCACTACCGGCCAAGGCCATATCCCCTATATACAAGACCTCGGAACCTAATGATTTAGTTACTACGTCGCCGGTATAATAGATCTCCACCCCAACGCTATCATCGAACACAGAGTCCAGCCTGACCAGGTGATCCAGGAACTGGATATAGCTCCCCGAAGCTGGCGACACCGGCACGGACATGGTGTCTAAGCGGAATACCACCAGTTCGTTGCCACTCAGGTCGTCCCCATCCGTATCCAATGGATCAATCACTCCATCCCCATCGAAGTCGGCGGCGATGTCGGTCTTGTTGAAGAGGGTGAGCTCGCTTTCCACGTGCACGATGTCTGGGACACCATCGAAGTTGGCGTCCAGGCTGGTCAGGCCGTAGCCATAGGAGTCAAAAAGACCTTCGTACCTCATGCCCACGGGGAAGACGAAGCTGGTACGGCCAGCCTGTCCATGGGTGGGTTGCGGTTTATCGGCCAGTGCATCCGGTTCCACGAGCAGGTAAGTAAACTCCTGCATGATGGCCGGATACCACTCATCAACGTCAGTGGGTTGCCCAGTAAGCGGATCCCGATCGAACTCATCGTCGGCGTCCAGGTCCTTGTCCCAGTGCTCCGGCTCATACCACATCCGAAACCAGACTTTCTCCGAGGCATCGAGGCCTGTGGCCTTGATCTTGCCATACAGTCCTTTGGCCTGGTTCTCGTCGAAGGTCTCCAGGTTCGACATCCAGAGGGGATTCCAGGTGATGGAGTCTTTCCGTGGGGCTTGGGCCAGTTGGGGGTTGAATATGGATAGCGTCTCGGTGTAGGGTTGGGCTTCGGCCAAACGCCCAGTGTTCTCGTCAGTGGCAACACCGGATCCAGCCCCCATATTGCCCGGTAGCTTAGGCCACCCTGGGCCTCCATAGACCCTGAGGGTATGGTAGGTGGCCGCACTCGAGGTCATCCAGGTGTAGTCCTGCGCCCTGGTAAATACCACCGCAACCACTGCCAACAGCAGAAGAACCAATGCTATCTGCGCGACCGGCCTTCTCACCAAGAGTGCTTTGCGCATGATTCCCCCTTTCAATCATTATATCACGCTACGAACAAAAAGGGAAGGGCCGCTAACAGGGCAGCCCTTCCCTTTCTCTACAAATCTCTACAAACACCTTGTGCTTGCCAGGTCAATGGCCTCAGTAGCATACCTGTATTGAGACATCATCCAGGTACATGGCCGTCTTCTGATTGCCGATCCCATCGTTGTAGACGTTGAAGTAGAGGATGATGGTCTGCCCCTTGTAGGGCGTCAAGTCGAAAGTGTGATGCGTCCAGGTCTGGCTGTTGGAGCAGATCTTCGGCATCGGACGGGTTATGAGGCCCCAGGACTGGTTCCATAAGATGGCCTCTTGCCAATCGTAGCCGGGATCGTTACAGATGGGGTAGTACCAGAACGACAGTGTAGCGCTGGCTGCATTTGCGGGAATGGTCACCGTCTGGTAGGTAGAAGAGTAGCTTTGGACATCGGTTTGGTAAGTGATTCCCAGACGCATGGCCCATGAGCCCGACCGAACCATAGCCGTGGAGTAGCCCGCTGGGCGCGGAGTGCTACCCATGCTCCAGCACGTCGTCGCCTCAAAGCCGCCGTTGCAGATCTTCTCGTCGCAAGGAACTGGTGTGGGCGGTTTGGGTGTTTTGGTTGGAGTGGGTGTGTTCGTTACAGTGGGTGTATTCGTTACAGTGGGTGTATTCGTCGGCGTAGGCGTCGGAGTAGGCGGCGGATAGAGTTTGGCTACGATAGGCAAGTACTGTACATAGACTGTGGGGGTATTAGTCGGCGTTGGCGTCACCGTAGGCGTAGAGGTCGGTGTGGGAGTACTCGTGTGCGTCGGCGTTGGCGTAGGCGTATAGGTCGGCGTTGGCGTGGGCGTATTCGTTGGCGTAGGCGTAGATGTACGGGTGGGCGTATTGGTCGGCGTGGACGTATTGGTGGGTGTGCTGGTCGGCGTCGACGTGTTGGTCGGCGTGGGCGTGTTGGTTGAAGTTGGCGTATTGGTCGGCGTAGACGTGATCGTGGGCGTGTTGGTCGGCGTATTGGTCGGCGTGTTGGTTGGTGTAGGCGTGCTAGTCGGCGTGTAAGTGGGCGTAGGCGTATTGGTCGGTGTGTTAGTAGGTGTAGGCGTATGGGTCGGTGTGTTAGTCGGCGTAGGCGTATTGGTTGGCGTGGAGGTGGGTGTAGGCGTCGGCGTAGGTCCGGTATACCAGGTGTTTTTGTAGATGTCCTCGCTGTCCTGCGGATCGTACCAGAACTTGACCCTGACAGTGTCTGTCACAGTGGCATTGAAGTAGGTGTTGGTTATGCCGTCAGTAAAGGTGATGACGGCATTGGTCGCTGGAATGCCGGAGTTCCACCCATGGAGCTGATCTTGGGTGAAGGTGCCATCGGCTGGGTTGCAACCGTAGTAGTGCAGCCAGCTCTGATCCGATTCCCAATCGCTGGTCAGCAGGTACAATTGCCCATGCGGCAAATCCAGATCGGTGTATTGATCGGGCAGGGTGTGGAACTGCTCCGTGCTCCATATCTCCTCCCCATCGTACTCCCAGTACTTCTCCTTGAGCTCCCCGAACAGTTGCTCATTCCTATCCTCATCCACAATCCGGATCACCAGAGGATCAACGTTGCCTTCCACGTCTCCCATGCAGTCGTCCTCATAGAACTTGCGATTGGCGAAAACAGTCTCCTCTTCAGTCTCCCCTTCGGGCACCGCCTTTTCCTCGATCCTCTGGATGTCTTGCAGCCGCGTGTGGTTGAAGTTGAAAGGCGGCATCACCGAGATGATGCTGGTATCCTCGCCGCGGACCATGCCCAGGAAATATCCCTCCAGCTTTTGCGAATCCTGGTTGTTGACGAAGTTGACCTTGGGTACCGGCGTTCTGATGACGATGTACTTGAACTCGTAGTCTTCGTCACCTGGGTTTGTGATATCGGCCGCGACGGTCCTGATGGCCACCACGTTGTACTCGTGACCATCCACGAAGAACCGCTTGAGCCACCAGGGATCGCCCGGCTCCAGGTCGTGTCCGCCAGCGCCGTTGTCTATGGCCGAGTGGGTGGCTCCTAAGGCCCGGCCAATGGTCACCACGGCTGTCTCCTGGCTCGTGTTGGTGGTTTTAAGATGGACGAACCAGGGGCCCCATGGCCCACCAGGCCAGTTGCGGGTGCTCTGACCCTCACTGCGCGTCCTGATGGAGTTCTTGTAGACCAAGGCCATCTCTCTCAGGCTGAGACTCTCCGTCCCTTTTTTATCTGGATGCAACGAGTACTCTGGGGGATGCAGTCCCCCGCCTGTGTACCAGATATCGAACTCGGCGCCGCTGGCGGTCACGTTGTCCAATCTGATCATGTGATCCAGGAACATGGCGCTCTCACCCCGCGCCAAGACGATGTTCTCCACCGTGAAGATCACTAGCTCGTCCCCATCCATCTCCACCAACGCCAGCGGGTCTGTGTCAAGCTGCTGAATCACATTATCTCCATCGAAATCCACCTCTATGTTGAAAGTATCGAAGAAGCTGTCCTCACTGTGGATGGTGACTATGTCGTGGCTGCCATCGAAGTCTGCATCGAAGGTGGTCAGGCCATAGCCGAAACTGGGCAGGTCGGCCGCACGCAGGTCTCCGGTGGCTGAATCCGGAGCCGGCAGTTCATCGGCTGCCGTGCCGATGGGGAAGGCCAACCGGCTCGTTTTCGGCTGCCCATGGCTGGGCCAGTCCTGGGTATCCAGGAACATGTAGGTGAACTCCTGCATCACCGCAGAGAAGGTGTAGACTTCGCTGTAGCCAAGCCGGGTCCCCACCAGGATCTTGTCCAGATACTCCGGCTCGTACCACATCCTGAAGAAGACCTTCTCCCTGGCATCGCGTTCCTCGATGGCTATCTGGCGATAGAGGAACCACAGGTCATCAACAGGGTAGTGGAACTCACTCATGTAGGCTGGATTGACGGTGAGGGAGTCCTTGCGCGGTGCTTCGGAAAGTTCGGGGTTGAAGGGAGCCCAGGGATCAGTGTAAGGTGGGATTTCAATCGGATAGTCGCTGTTTTCCGGGTCCACTACTGCCGTACTTGTACTCCCAGGACCTACGTAGAAATCGGTCAGCGTCACCCCTGCGCTCGGACGATCCATGCTGAAAATCCTCAGACCATTCTCATCCTTATACGTCTTGCCTCCAACAGCCGGATCGAACCAGAACTTGACTCTGGGTCGCCATCCCGTCGGCATGTCATTTACCCCCTCATTGCGAACCCAGGCACAGCTCGGGGGCACGGTAGCATAATTGCAAGCCCACTCCAGATTGTACACAGGATACGGATACAACGGCCCACCTTGGATCCATTGCACGTATTCAGCCTGCGGCGCGGTGAAGGCGCTGGTCAGCAAGTACAGGTCTGGATCGTCCATTCCGGTGATGGCCTCGCGGATGTCCGGCAGCACGAACTCGGTGTACTGCCAGGGGCGGGTCCACCACTGCTCCACGTACCAGAATTCCATCTCGTCCGGGGTCTCACCGTACTTCTCCTTCAATTCGCCCAGGAACTGCGGATTCTCGTCCTCATCAATATAGGTGAGGTACATCTCCCTCTCGTCGCTGTAGGGACTGTAAGCCCCGTGGCCTACGTAGGGGATGGGGCCATTCTTTTGCAGGATAGGCGGCACCGGCCCTACCAGCTTACCAAGATAGTCCACTTCGTCAAAATCGGGAAGCGCAAACTCGTCCTGATCCTCCATGAATTCGGTGATGGCCTGGACATCCAGGATGATGTAGTGCTCGTAGTTGTAGGGCGGCATCACCGAGAGCCAATCCTCAAGGTCATAGTCCTGCAAGTTCACCGAGTGCTGCTCGATGAGGACCGGCACCTTGGGGATGGGGGTTCTGATGGTGATGAACTTGAAGTCGGTGGTATCTTCCCAGGGAGCGACGTCAATCTGACCATCATCGTCCAGGTCCAAGTCGCAACGGCCATCGTAAGGCGTAGTGATGGGCGGCTCGGTCTCCGTCTTGATGGCCACCACGTTGTACTCGTGGCCGTCAACGTAGAACCGCTTCAGGAACCAGGGATCCCCAGGCCGCCTGTCGGGCAAGCCAGGCGCATCCTCCATGGCGCTGTGGGTAGCGCCCAGAGCGCGGCCGAGCATGAGCCTGGCGGTCTCCTCAGGCGTGTCAACGCTGTCGAGGTAGACGAAGAAAGGCCCTGTGGGGAAATCGCACATGTTGGTTCCCGGCCCACCGTTGCTTATCGCCTCAATGAGCTGCGGTGGCCCCGCGCTGCCGGCCAGGGCCATGTCCCCTATGCCCAGAAGCTGGGTCCCCAGGGATTTTGGCACTACATCGCCGGTATAATAGACCTCCACCACAACGCCATAATCGTACACGGAATCCAACCTGACCAGATGGTCCAGGAATTGGATATAGCTCTCTCCAACGGGCAACAACGGCACGGACATAGTATCCAAGCGCAATACCGCCAATTCGTCCCCGCTCAGTGGGACCCCGTCCGTATCCAACGGGTCTATCAAGCCGTCCCCGTCGAAGTCCGCGGCGATGTCAGTTCTGTTGAAGAGAGTGAGCTCGCTCTCCACGTGCACGATGTCCGGGGTTCCATCGAAGTTGGCATCCAGGCTGGTTAGGCCATAGCCATAGAGGTCAACAAGATCTGTCGCCCTCATGCCCACAGGGAAGACGAAGCTGACCGTACCGGCCTGCCCCGCCAGCGGTTCCGGCTTATCAGCGATGGGGCGCAAGTCCATCAGCATATAAGTGAACTCCTGCATGATGGCAGGGTACCACTCATCAATGCTCGTGGGAGTGGGGTTGACGGGAGCCTCGGGCTGGCCCGATGTATCGCGGTCCAGGTCACCACTGGCGTTGAGGTCCTTGTCCCAGTGCTCCGGCTCATACCACATCCGAAACCAGACCTTCTCCGAGGCATCGAGGCCTGTGGCCTCAATGCGGCCATACAACCCCGTGGCCCAGTTCTCGTCGAAGGTCTCCAGGTTCGACATCCAGAGGGGATTCCAGGTGATGGAGTCCTTCCGCGGAGCTTGGGCCAGTTGGGGGTTGAATATGGACAGCGATTCCGTGTAGGGTTGGGTCTCGGCGAGATGTCCAGTGATCTCATCAGTGGCAATACTAGAGCCAGCCCCCATGTTGCCCACCAGCTTGGGCCAACCTGGACCTCCGTAGACCCTGAGGGTGTTGTAAGTGGCTGCACTGGAGATCGTCCAGGTGTAATCCTGCGCCCTGGTAAATACCACCGCCACCACCGCCAAGAGCAGGATGATCAAAACTATCTGCACGAGCGGCCTTCTTACTGAGAGTGCTTTACGCATGGCTCCCCCTTTCTTATGGCTTCAATAGAGTGGCTCGTAATTTGCTGCCTCGCATCTTTACCGCTGCAAAAGTACCAATCCGAGTGCTTAGCATCACTTCCCCCAGCAAGTTGAGGGGCGATTCCGTGGATTTGGGGATGGATAGCGTGCGAAGGGAAAGGAGTCGTAGTTGCAGTGATTATACTATGGATTCTCCCAAAAGGCAAATACCCTAAAGCAAGATGTTCAAAGCAGAAACGACAAGCTAAAACATACTAGATATAGTGGTAGATAGCAACAACACTACTATATGCACCGAATCAACTCCAGGGATGGCCAACGTTGAAAACTGTGAAGCTTATGCCTGGCCAGGGCCACAACGACCGCTGAGGCCGCTGGACTAGGGTCCAGCGAGAGCAGGTGAGTAGTTGCAAACGGAGATACAACGTTGCAATACTTCCCAAATGAGCAGCAAGGCGGCGGAAAAAGTGCTATGCTGGCATCCACTATAATATAACAGCATTTTCCTCGCTTGTCAATGAAATTAGCGTGAAATTGGAATGAATTCCGCAACGGCTATTCAAGCTGAAGGTTGGGCTTCGTGGATACGCACAAAGAGCCGCTCCGAAAGCGGAGCGGCTCTCTTGATCCGATAGCGCCTGGACACCCTAGCTTTCGTCCAGGTCCAGGATGGCTGCACCTGGTCGGTGCCGATGACACTCACCACAGCCCACCATGGGATCGGCCACCTCGCTCATTTGCAGCGTGCAGAAGGCTTCGACCTGCACGCGGCGCACCAGGCCAAAGCGCCGCCCCACTCGGGCCTCCAGGATCATGTTGGGACAGGCGTTGGCCTGCAGGATACGGGGCACCGGGCAAGTCTGGCATAGCTTCGGAGCCCAGCGCTCCGAAGCCCGACTGCGGGCAATGAGGCGACACTCCTGCTGTTCCCGCCCCCGGTGATAATCCTCGTAGTAAAACCTACACTCAACCCCCGCTGGATTGCGCATAGCCCTCACAACACCACTACTTCGGCCACTTCTCCTAACTCAACCAGCTTGTCGCCGCGATTGGCCCGCTTCGTCACTGGCACTTCGTCCACGCGCTGTCGCTTCCCATCGGCCGAAATCAAATCCACCGAGCCGTCCATCGGCCCCGCCGCCACCGCCGCCACCGGCCCGGTCGCTTTGGTCTGGTTGAGCAACAACACACCCTGGCCGCCCCTGCCCTGCACCGAGAACTCGCCCAGCGGCACCCGCTTGACGTAGCCTCTCTTGCTGACCACGACCACGCCCAGGTCGGCAGCGGGATCACTGACGACCATCCCGCTCAGCAACCGATCCCCCCTGCGCACCTTAATGCCCGCCACGCCTTTGGCGGAGCGGGTGGCCTGGGGGTTGACATCGCCGGCGACGAAGCGATTGGCCAGACTGGTGCCAAAGAACATGACCTGGGCTTCATCGCCCCCCACGCCGGCAAAGAGCACTTCGTCATCTGCGCCCGCCAGGCCAACCACCGTGGCCCACGATGCCTCAGCAGTAGACTTGACGTCCTCGGCCTTGACGCGCTTGACCCGGCCCTGGCGCGTACCCAAGACCAGGCAGCTTTCATCTGACAGGCCGCCAACGCCAACCACCCGCCCTCCCTTGCTCAACCCCAACTCTTCAAAACTGGTCGTCCTGGGCAGACGACCTACCGTTCCCCACCAGGCTCGTCCCTGATCGGAAACCAACACCACCGTATCTTCCGGCTCGGTCAGCAGGTACATCCGGTGGGCCTCGACCGCCCGGCTGGTGGTCCCTGGCCTTACGCGGTATCCGAAGCGGCTGGCGTCGTGGCGTTGCACGCCGCGGGTGGTCACGACCACCATCTGCGGCTCTTCGGGCACGGCCAGGTCAGCCTCGGTCACGATGCTGCCTCGCGGCCTCTCCTCGGTCAGAATCACCGTTTTGCGCGGCGTGGCGAACTTCTCTTTGATCGCCAGGGTCTCTTCGACCACCACCTCCAGCCGGCGCTTCTCCGACCGTAGCAGTCCCTTGAGGTACCGGATACGGGCCTTAAGCTCCTTTTCCTCATCGGCCAACTTGCGTCGCTCCAAAGCTGCCAGTCGCCGCAACTGCATGGCCAAGATCGCCTGGGCCTGGAGCTGGCTGAACTTGAACGTCTTGATGAGGTTTCGCTCCGCCGTTTCGGTGGTGCGGCTGCGGCGGATGGTGTCAATCACTTCGTCAATCACGTCCAGCGCCTTCAACAGCCCCTGGACAATGTGCAGCCGGGCCTCGCGTTTGGCCAGTTCGTAGCGGCTGCGGCGGACGATGACGCTCAGCCGGTGCTCGATAAAGTAGACCAGCATTTCGCGCAGAGAGAGCCTTTGCGGGCGCACAATGGTGTCACCGTTGACCCGCTCCGAGACCAGGGCCAGAGCGTTGACGCCGAAGGTCTCACGCAACTGGCTATGACTCAGGACGCTCTCCAGCACCTCGTGGGCGTCGGCCATCCGGCTGACCTCAATGATGGACCTCATGCCCTCGTGGTCCGACTCGTCGCGCAGATCGGTGACGCCGCTGATCTTGCCCTCTCGCACCTCGCGGGCGATGCGCTCCAGCACGGTGGACTTTTGCACGGCATAGGGCAGTTCGGTGACCACGATATTGACCTTGCCCCCGCCGATGTCTTCCATATCCACCCGCGCCTGGGTGATGATACGCCCTCGCCCGGTCTCGTAAGCGGCGCGGATGATGTCAACCTTACCCTCACCCGACGGATCGTCCCGGTAGCGATAGAGCACCCCACCGGTGGGGAAATCGGGGCCGGGGATGATCTTCATCAACTCGTCCACGGTGATCTTGGCCCGCCTGCGCCAGCGGCCAGCCACGTAGACCACCGCGTCGCAGACCTCGCCCAGGTTGTGGGGCGGGATGTTGGTGGCCATGCCCACGGCGATGCCCGTCGCCCCGTTGACCAGCAGGTTAGGCAGCGCGGCCGGCAGGATGACCGGCTCCTGCAGGCTGCCGTCGAAGTTGTCCACAAACTCCACCGTGTCCTGGTCAATGTCCTGGAGCACAAAGCCAGCGATTTCCGCCAGCCTTACCTCTGTATATCTCATCGCCGCCGGGCTGTCGCCATCAACACTGCCCCAGTTGCCTTGGCCATCCATCAGAGGGGCGCGCATGGAGAAATCCTGCCCCATGCGTATCATCGCCAGATAGATTGACTGATCGCCATGCGGGTGATATTTTCCCAGGCAATCGCCGACCACGCGGGCCGACTTTCTGTGCGGCCGATCGTGGCGCAATCCCATATCGTGCATGGAGTACAGGATGCGCCGCTGCACCGGCTTGAGCCCGTCCTCGACGCGGGGCAGCGCGCGGTCGGTGATGGTCTCGACGGCGTACTGAAAATACGCCTGCTCCAGGTCTGCCGTCAGGGAAATCGTCTCAGTCAGCATCTTATTATGTCACCTCTGCCTCTCCGCTCCCGTTCTCACCGCTGTCTTCCTCACGCCAGCGTTCCAATATCCAAACCCGGCGGTTCTGGGCCGACCGGCCCATCAGGGTGCTGATGATCCGGTTGGCGTGATGCACGTCATCAACCGTCACCCGGCGCAAGCTGTCGTTAAATGGGCCATTATCACCGACCTGGAACACCGTCTCGCGCAACTGCTCAGGGTTCATCTCTCCCAGACCCTTGTAGCGCTGGGTCGTCACGCCGCTGGTTCCCCATTTTCCCAGAATGGCGTCACGCTCCCGGTCCGAGTAGGCGTAGCGGGCCTGCTTCCCCTTGCGCAGCAGGTACAGAGGGGCCACGGCCACGTAGAGCCGGCCAGCCTCGACCATCGGGCGCATGTAGCGCCAGAACAGGGTGTAGAGCAGGGTGCGGATGTGGTCGCCGTCCACGTCGGCGTCAACGAGGATGCCAACCCCACCGTAGCGCATATCCTCAACGCTGAAGTCAGCTCCAACACCACCACCGACCGCCGCGATGACGGCCTTGATCTCGTTATTGCTCAGCAGGCGGGTCAACTTGACCCCCTCCACGTTGAGAGGCTTGCCGCGCAAGGGCAGAATAGCGTGGTAGCGCCGGTCGCGGGCCTGCTTGCAAGAGCCGCCCGCGCTGTCCCCCTCGACGATGTACAGCACCGTCTGCTCGGTCGGGGTGCCCTTGCTCACGTCGGCCAGCTTGCCCGGCAGGCCAGAGTCCGCTGCATCCAGCACGCTGCGTCGGATGACCAGCGAACGCGCCTTGCTGGCCGCCACCCGCGCATGAGCCGCTGCCTGGGCCTGCTGGATGATGGTCCTGCCCAACGCCACCTTTTTACGGAGCGTCTCCAGCAACCCCTCGTAGACGATGCTGTGGACGATGCCCTGCACGTGGTCGCTGGCTAGTTGCGTCTTCGTCTGGCTGGTAAAATGGGGATCGTGCATCGAGAGCTTGAGCACCGCCGTCAGCCCAGCCAGGGTATCGCTGCCGCGGATACTGGCTTGCCCTTTGCTTTTGGTCAGCTTCTTCTCTGAGGCGAACTGGTTGATGGCTTTGGTGATGGCGCTCTTGAAGCCGGCCACGTGTTTGCCCCCGTCGGGGGTGGGGATGGTATTGACAAAGCTGACGATCTCGCTGTCGTCCACACTGGTGTGCCACTGGAGCACCACCTCAACGGAGACCCCGTTCTGTTCACCACTGACCTCAATGGGGGAACGGTGGATAGTCCTGCGCCCCTCATTTAGCCATTTGACGTACTCGACCAGGCCGCCGTCGTAGCAGAAGCGTTTTCGGCGCTTTTTCTTTTTGCGGCCATCGGTGAACTCCACGGTCACGCCCGGCAGGAGAAAAGCGACAACCTGCAAACGCCGGGCCATAACGTCGAAGTCAAAGTCGGTGGTATCCAAGAAGCGGGGACTGGGCTTGAAGGTGATGGATGAGCCAGTGCCCAGATTCTTGTCAGCGTAGGCTTTTATCGCCTTCGCCTCCCCCCTCTCCCCCACCTGGCTCACTGCTTTCTCGGTAGCCGGATCGAGAATCTGGACCGGAGTGACGGGCAGGCCATCTTCGTGGCGCTGAAAGTAGATCACACCACCCCGCTGCACCCGCACCTCCAGCCACTCGGACAACGCGTTGGTGGCCTTGACGCCCACGCCGTGCAGCCCGCCGCTGGTCGAGTAGCTGCCTTCCTTAAACTTGCCCCCGGCGTGCAACTCGGTGAAGATCAACTCCAGTGTAGGTCGCTTTTTTTCAGGGTGCACCCCAGTGGGGATGCCGCGCCCGTCATCGGTCACGGTGAGCGAGCCATCGCGGTGGATCTCGACCTCTATGCGGGTGCAGGCCCCGGCCATGACCTCGTCCACGGCATTATCCACCAACTCATGGGCCAAGTGATGCAGAGCAGCCAGGCCAGTACCGCCAACGTACATGCCCGGACGCCGCTGGATGTTCTCCGGGTAATCCAGCACCTGAATGTCGCTGGTATCGTACTCTGTGGGCATAGCCGCCTCCTGAGAGAGAATAACTCCATTCTAATTGTAGCACAAATGTTCTATTTTGTCAATAGGGAATTTTGCCAATTGCCCCAGCCGAACGCCCCGGATATCGGGAAGAAAATCCCCTTGAAATCTACTGTATTATATAGAACACTGACTCGCTTGTCAAACGGGCTTGACGAGAATCACCCTCTGGAGTAAAATAATACGGGAGGGAAGAAGCGGTGAGCATTATCACACTGACCACCGATTTTGGGCTGGCGGACGGCTACGTGGGGACGATGAAGGGCGTCATCCTGGACATTGACCCTGCAGCCACCATAGTTGACATCTCCCACGAGATCGCGCCCCAAGATGTTCGGGAAGCAGCCTATACCCTATACGCTGCTTACCCATACTTCCCCCAGGGCACCATCCACGTGGCAGTCGTTGATCCGGGAGTGGGTAGCGAACGGCAGGCCATCGCCCTGCGGACACCCCAGGCCACTTTCGTGGCTCCCGACAATGGCGTGCTGAGCTACGTGGTCGCTAGCGAGAGGGTGGAAGAGATAGTGCACCTGACCAACCCTGTCTACCACCTTTCCCCGGTAAGCTGCACCTTCCACGGGCGCGACATCTTTGCCCCCGCCGCCGCACACCTGGCCCGAGATATCCCTCTGGCCAAACTGGGCCAACCCCTGACCGAGATCGTCAACTTCCCCCTGCCCCGGCCCCAGGTGCGCCCTGACGGGATCATCGCCGGCCAGGTCATACACGTTGACCGCTTTGGTAATCTGATCACGAGCATTATGTCGAGAGATTTGGTTGATCACCCCCTGCTGAGAGATTATCTCATCGAGGTCAGAGGGCAGACCATCCGCGGCATAGCGAGCAACTACGCCGCGAGAGTGCCGGGGAAGCTCTTGGTCCTCATCGGCAGTTCGGATCACCTGGAGATCGCCGTGTCGGGCGGTAGTGCGTCCCAAACCCTGGAGGCAAAAGCCGGGGACGAGGTTTTGCTGAAAGCTGAAGGCCATGAGAATAGGCGATAAGATCCTATTGGCAGGCATGGGCCTCATTGACCACCTGTTTGCCACGAACTTCCTGGAAAGGGAAGTAGCCCGGCGCAAAGCCAGGGTTGCCCGTTCTGAGGCGCGGCTGGCCGAGCTTAGGATCTGTCCAAGAATAACTTCGTACTTTAACGAGCGTGTCCCCGGGGTCT
>CAYMKL010000051.1:0-42283 GCA_964390805.1 uncultured Anaerolineae bacterium
TCTCGTGGAGGTTTTATGAACATCTTGACGAACGCTTACGGCCTGAGTAGTTACTCCAAATCGTTGGTATCGTTGTGGTTACCTCATTGGTATTCATATTCCCTTTTGATTTCAGTGTAATACCGAATGCTACTGCGGTCGATGTTGTGCCCATAGGGCTAACCGTTTTTCTAATCTTCATGGCGGTTGTCTATGGGGTAAGTGCACTAGTTCTGTTCGTAAGATTACGAAGAAGTTATACAGTCAAGTAGGAAACTAGATAGAAGCCGCGGATTCTCGTCTGGTGGCTCCGCTCTATTCGTCTTTCTCTCTTGTGTTTCATGAGGCGTAATGGCTTAGTACAGCGCTGCACAAATGTGCTCCGATTTACGCGGCGCTGTACTAAAGATTCAGTGGGTGGAAGGTTTGAAGCAGAGTGGGCTCCCATGCCCGCGTTTCTGCGGCGTGGGAGCCGCCCCTGCTGATAGTTCTCCATCTACTGAGTATTGGTCATTGAGGAGGTGATGCGAAAAAGCAAAGACTTGTTTGCTGGTCGGTTCTTCCATAAGGTCCCTATGGGGACACTCAACTACAAAAAGGGAGGAGTGTTAGTCAAATGAAACACAAGACTTCGCTATGGATCAGCCTTCTGGTGATCCCGGCTCTGCTGTTGGCAGCCTGTGCCGCACCCACCCCTGAGGTGATCAGAGAGGAGGTGGTGGTCGAGAAACAGGTGCCGGTCACCGTCGAGGTGGAGAAGGAAGTGATCGTCGAGAAGGAGGTCATTCAGACCGTCGAAGTGGAGAAGGAAGTGATCGTGGAGAAAGTGGTCGGACCGAAGATCCTGAAGGTGCGACTGTACGGCGACATCCAGAACATGGACCCCGCCCATCAGATTTCGGAGAATGACACCGTGGTTGCCAACGCCGTGATGAACGGCCTGGTACGCTATTGCCCCAACTCCTACGAGCTCTGCAACGAGCTGGCCGAGTCCATCGAACAGTCCGAAGACGGCCTGGAGATTGCCTTCAAGCTGAGGGAGGGCGTCCAATGGCACGAGGGTTACGGTGAGGTGACGACGGAAGACGTCAAGTACTCCTATGAGCGCTTCCTCGATCCTGAGCTGGCTGCTGCCTACGCCGACGACTGGGCCACCCTGGACCACGTGGAGATCATTGACAAGTACAGGGGCAAGATCATCCTCAAAGAGCCCTTTGCCCCGTTGTGGACCTCCACCATGCCTGTGGGCAGCGGCACCATCGTCTGCAAGAAGTACGTCGAGGAAATCGGTTACCAGGCCTTTGCCACGGACATCATTGGCAGCGGCCCCTACCTGTTCTCTGACTGGACGCCGGGAGTTAAGGTGGTTCTCAAGAAGAATCCCGACTACTACGGCGAGGAGCCATACTGGGACGAGATCCACTTGATCCCCATCGAGGACGATAAGTCCGCTGAGATTGCTCTCGAAGCGGGTGACATTGATTGGGCTCGCATCGCCAACGCGTCGGTGCCACGCTTCGAGGACAATCCCAACTTCGAGGTGTGGAAGACTCCTTCGCTGCGGTATCGTTGGATCGCCATGAACCTCCTGCATCCCAAGCTGCAAGACATCAACGTGCGCAAGGCCATCATCCACGCCATTGACGTGCCTAGCATCCTGCAGGCCACCTACATGGGCCAGGTCGAGCAGGAATTCGCCCTGGTCCCGCCCGGACTGGTGGGCTTCTGGGCGGATGCGCCGCGCTACGAACGGGACGTAGAGAAGGCCAAGGAATACATGGCCGCAGCCGGACTGGAGACGCTCGATCTGGAGCTCATCTTGCAGGACACCAGCGAGTACCGCACTTGGGCCGAGATCGCCCAGCAGAATCTGAAGGACATCGGCATCAACCTGACCCTCAATGCCATGGAGTCCGGTGCCTACTGGTCCACCAGCTTTGGCGAACAGGCATGCATTGACAACGAGCTTCTGACCAGCAACTACTCTATGAACCCCGATCCGGCCTGGGCCACCATGTGGTTCACCTGTGACCAGGTCACGGTCTGGAACACGCAGTGCTGGTGCAGCGAGGAATACGACGAACTGCACCGCAAGGGCCTCGTCACGCTGGACCTGGAAGAGCGGGCCAAGATCTACATCGAGATGCAGAAGATCTGGGACGAGGCAGCTCAGACCATCTGGATCACCCACGGCGTCATGACCTACGCCTATACGCCCGACATCGCCCCTGCGACCACGCCCAATGGAACGCCTCAGTATCACTTCTTTGGGCCAGGGAAATAGGACGCTCGCGCCACCGCCGTGGTGGCTAGAGACATGTGGGGCCTGCGTGTGAGCGCAGGCCCCACACACTGTACTTGCGGCGAGAGTCACAATATCGGAGTCCCCAACTTGTTGAGGTTCATCGCGCCGCGCCCCCAACAAGTTGGGAACCCCCTGGCGCCTTTAACCACGGATAGTCGTATGACATCTAAACAAAGAATGTTCAGGGCTTTGCAGGGAGAACAGCCCGACGTGATTCCGGCAGCGCCCGCTTATCCTGGTCTCTTCCTCGCCGACTTCGAGCGGGCTTTTTACGTTGAGCAGTACCGGCTTCGAATGCGCGGGCTCTCGCGGTACCCGATTGATCATGGCGAAGATACCCGCTTCCGCGCGCGGGCGAGGGTTCAATCCTATGGCATTTTCAAAACGCGACCCGACTGGATTGAGATCACTCGAGGCGCCAGCCGCGCCTGGGCTGAGCAGACAGACATCGTGTTGCAGGATGGTATCCTCTACTACGAAGACAAGGTGTCGGGGACGCGCCTGCCGATGCGCGAGGCAACCCTTCCTCGTGGGGATCGGCGGATGGTGGTTGGGAACAGAGCGGCGCGAGACCGCTGGGATACTTCGGAGCAGGTGCGGAGCAAAGAGCAGATTGACGCGCGCCTACCGATCCTGAGCGCGGACGAGCTGCTGGCGCGGGGTGACTTCGACCTGCCCAAACAGGTGGTAGCCGATTATGGCGACCACTACTTCATCTCCACCATCCTCGACACACCCTTCTCCGATGCGTACGATCTGTTGGGTTTCCAGGGACTCATGTTGATCCAGCATGATCGTCCTGATCTGTTCCACTATCTCTTGGAAAGACAACTGGTCAAGACGCAGCAGGTCATGGAAGCCTGGGCTACGATAGGCGTCCACGGTGTCTACGTGCAGGAGGTTTTCACCGGGGCGGACCTGATCTCGCCGCGAAGCTACGACGAGTTTGTGTTCGCCTACAACCGGCCCTACTTCCGCCACATGAGTGGGCTGGGGCTGTTGCCGGTCCACTATGTGTGCGGAGACGTCGTCCCTCGTCTGGATCGGATTGCGCAACTGGACATCGCGGCCGTGGCCGTTGAGGAGAGCAAGAAGAACTTCGCCATTGAGATCGAGGACGTGGTGGACCGTGTCGCTGGGCGAGTGGCTGTTTTCGGCAACGTTGACGCTGTGCGGTTTGGCCTCCATGCTAGCATGGAGGAGATGGCGGCGGAAGTCAAGCGCCAGGTGCGCATCGGCGCCCGGGCCAAAGGCTTTGTGGTCAGCACGGGAAGTCCATTTCCCCTGGATACCAATCCCCGCCTGATAGACACGCTGGTGGCGACTGCACACTCGCATAGGACGCGCGGGTCAGTTGAGGGCGATTCAGTCGCAATCCACACATTTTAATGTGTGGTGCCCCATAGACCGCATGCTATCGGGTTTTTGAGGCACTACACTTTAAAAAGTGTAGTTTGCAACTAGCTTTCCTATGGAGCTTGGACACTAACTTGGACAGAAAGGAGCGCTGCAGAAAGTGCAAGCCTATCTTTTGAAACGTTTTTTCATGACCGTTTTGGTGCTAATATTGGTGATTACCTTTCTGTCGCTGCTGGTGCACATCGTTCCCGGCGACCCGGCCAAGACCTTGCTTGGACCTCGCGCCAACCCTGACCTGATCGCCAAGACCCGTGCGGCCATGGATCTGGACAAGTCGGTCCCGGTACAGGTGCGCAATTTCCTATGGAATGTCTTGCACGGCAGCTTTGGCACGGACGTTTTCACAGGTCGGTCCATCGGGATGCTGGTGGGCAGCGCGCTCCCGCATACTCTTATCCTGGCCTGGGTCAGCCTGGGGCTGGCTGTCATCGTGGGCGTGCCTTTGGGCGTCTTCTCAGCGACACACCCCGATTCCTGGCTGGACCGTATCACCGCTGTCGTCTCGATCTCCTTTATCACCGTTCCCTCTTACGTGGGCGGGCTGTTCCTGTTGCTACTGTTTGCCGTGCAACTGCGGGTCATGCCCGCCATCGGCCTGGGGAAGGACGGCGACGTAGCCGACTACGTCAAACACCTGATCCTGCCGGCCACGGCCCTGGCCATCACCTGGGTAGGGTATCTCGCCCGGCTGGTGCGCGCCAGCCTGCTTGAGGTGCTTAACGAGACCTACATCCGGGCCGCGATGGCGGCTGGCCTGTCCCAGCGGCTGATCTTCTACAAGTATGCCCTCAAGAACGCCCTTATCCCGACGGTGGCAGTATTGGCCGTGGGCATCGGCAATCTCATGGGCGGCGCGGTCTTTGTGGAACTCATCTTCAGCAGGCCCGGCATGGGCACACTGATTTATAATGCCATCCAGAGCCGCAACTATCCCATTGTCCGCGCCGGCGTTTTGATAATCGCATTTCTCTTCGTAGCAGCCAACCTGCTTTCCGATCTGGTATACACCTATCTCGATCCGAGAATTCAGCTCGACAAGGTGGGAGGTTGATCATGGAATTTGTCGCCAGACCCACCAATCGCTTTCAGCGGTTTCTCGACCGCATTCCCGTGCTGGGGGATGTCCTCAGACGTCCGCTGGGTGCGCTGGGCTTTTTGATCGTGCTGGGCTTTATGCTCACGGTGATCTTTGCTTCTGTGATAGCACCGTACAGCTATGAGGAGCAAGACATCCCCAGCATGCTGCAAGGGCCGTCGAGGGATTACTTGCTGGGTACCGACCATCTGGGCCGCGATCTGCTGTCGCGCCTCATCTATGGTTCCCGTATAGCCCTGGGGGTCGCCGTGCCTGCCGTCGGCATCGCCCTGGCGGGTGGCATCGTGTTGGGGCTTCTGTCGGGCTACCTGGGGGGAATCGTTGACGATATCGTGGTGGTGATTCTGGATTCGCTCAAGGCGTTCCCGGCCGTCGTTCTCTCCCTCACGATTCTGGCTCTGTTGGGCTCATCCCTGGTCAACGTCATCATCGTCATTGGCCTGGCCTGGATTCCCGGCTACGCCAGAATCACGCGGGCTCAGGTGCTTTCGGCCAAGCAGAACCTATATGTGGAAGCCGAACGATCCCTGGGAGCCACCAGGGGACGCATCCTCCTGTTTCACATTTTGCCCAACATTCTCGCCCCCCTCCTCATCCTGGCCGCCATGGATCTGCCCGTGGTGATTACCTTTGAGGCAGGGCTTTCTTTCCTGGGGCTGGGTGTGCGCCCACCGACGCCATCCTGGGGCGTGATCCTGTCGGATGGGTTCAACTTCATTCGCCAATCGCCCTGGCCCATCACCTGGGCGGGACTTACGTTGATCCTCACCACATTGGGATTCACGTTGTTTGGGGAGACCCTGCGGGACGTGCTCGACCCGCGACTTTCTGGAACCAGAGGAGCCTGATGACATCAGTACTGCAAGTCAAAGACCTGGAAATCAAGTACCACACCCGCGAAGGCATTCTGACAGCGATCCGGGATGTCAGCTTTGACGTGGGCGAAGCGGAGATCGTGGGCATTGTGGGCGAATCCGGCTGTGGCAAGAGTACGGTCGCTTCGGCCATGATGCGCTTGCTGCCGCCCAACGGGGAGATCACGGCCGGGCAAATCCTGCTCAGGGGTCAAGACCTGCGCCAGCTCGATCAAGACTCCATGCGGGAGTTGCGGGGTAGAGACCTGTCTATGATCTTTCAGGATGCCATGACCAGCCTCAACCCCGTTTTCAGCGTCGAGCAGCAGATGATAGATGCACTGAGGGCCCACCAGTCTGACGGGGGGCGTCAAGCTTCCCTCCCAGAGCTCAGGGGGACCGGGCGGGGACATCAAGCTTCCCCCCCAGGGTTGGGGGGGACTGAGGGGGGGCGCAAGGCCCTGAGAGAGCGCGCCATTGAGATGCTGGACCGCGTCGGCATTCCGGACGCCGCTCGACAGATCAAAGAATACCCCCATCAGTTCTCCGGCGGTATGCGCCAGAGAATTATGATCGCCACTGCTCTGCTATCCAATCCCTCGCTGCTGGTCGCTGATGAGCCAACTTCTGCCCTGGACGTAACACTGGAGGCCCAGATCATTGATCTGATCTGCGGTCTGCGGGACGAATTGGGCACCGCCATCCTGTACATCACCCACGATCTGGGTGTGGTGGCGCAGCTCTGTGACCGGGTCATCGTCATGTACGCCGGCAACATCGTGGAGTCCGGCGATACCTACAGCATCTTCGAGAACGCCAAACACCCTTATACCCAGGCGCTGCTGGGTTCCCATCCCACGCACAGCATGAGAGCGAGGCGGTTGAGAACCATCCGCGGGCGGGTTCCCAGCCTGAAAGATCTCCCGTGGGGCTGCAAATTCGCGCCGCGCTGCGACCATGCGCGCCAAGTCTGCCACGGTACTGAACCGGCACACGTGCAAGTGGACCAACAACTGGTTCTGTGCCATGCCTACCAGCCGGATTGGGAGGGTGACGAACCGGCTGAAGAAATGACACCCCGGGCCACAAAACGCGAGCTTCTTGGGCCAGAGGAGCCGGCGGGCGCCTCGGAAGAGGTGGTGGTAGAAGCGCGGGAACTGCGCACGCATTTCCGTGACCACGTGGCCCTGCTAGGTCAGATTCTGGGACAGCGGGGGGGCGCCGTCCGAGCGGTTGATGGCGTGGACGTCGAGATCCGTCGCGGCGAGACGCTGGGGCTAGTGGGGGAGTCTGGATCGGGAAAGACCACCCTGGGGCGAACCATCCTGCGTCTGGAGAGCCCTACGGATGGGGAGATCGTTGTGGAGGGACAGGACATCACCCAGTTGTCCCAGTCAAAGATCAGACCGATGCGCGCCCGCATGCAGATGATCTTCCAGGACCCTTTCTCCAGTCTGAGCCCTCGAATGAAGGTTTCTTCCACCCTACTGGAGCCGTTCAAGATACACGGTGTTCCGGTAGACGACGAGACGAAAGTTGACGAGCTGCTGGAAATGGTAGGGTTATCGGCTGAGCAGGCCGATAAATATCCGCATCAGCTTTCGGGAGGGCAGGCCCGCAGGGTGGGTATCGCACGAGCGCTGGCTTTGCATCCAGACATCCTAGTGGCCGACGAGCCTACCGCTGGGCTGGATGTGTCCGTAGCCGCTGGCATACTTAACTTGCTTAAAGACCTGGGCGAAAAGCTCGACCTAACCTACATCATCATCACCCACAACCTGAACGTGATCAGTTTCATCGCCGATCGGGTGGCGGTCATGTATCTGGGAAAGATCGTCGAGTTGGCCGGGACAGAAGGGCTGTTCACGCAACCCAAGCATCCCTACACTGAGGCCCTGATGTCGGCCATCGCCGTGCCCGATCCCCGGCTGCGCGACAAGAGGCATCGCATTATCTTGGAAGGCGAGATCCCCAGTCCGCGCAACCCGCCGCCGGGGTGCCCGTTCCATCCCCGTTGTCGCTACGCTGAGGAACGATGCTCCACAGAAGTTCCCCTCTTGAAGGCAATGGACGGTCAAGAGCGTCTGACCGCCTGTCACTTCCCCGAGTGCGTACAGACTGGATTGATCTAGGGCAGCGAGGCCCGAGGCTGATCCTTCGACCCTGCTCAGGACGGGCGCCGTCGGGCTGAAAGAACAAAGCCCTTCGGGCTGAGGGCCGTAGCCCCGCAGGGGCTTTGCGGTCTCAGCGCGGGGGTTCAGCCCTGCGCCACCGGCGGCGCAGGCGGGTTGCCAATTCTCTGGCACAACTTGGACCACACAATATCAAGACAAGAGAGGATAAACCAATGGTCAAAGAAGGACAAGCTACAGCAGAAAAGCTGATGGCGTTGGTTCGAGGGACGCTCATCGTCGGCACCGGGCAGGAGCCACTTCCGGAGGCAGTCGTAGTGATCGGTGGATCGGCCATCCAGGAGGTGGGCAGGAAGGGCGAAGTGGAGATTCCCATCGACTGCGAAGTCATTGACGTTGTGGGAAAGACCATCATGCCCGGCATGTTTGACTGTCATTGCCACATCTCGCTGACCACCATGAGCATCGAAAAGAGGCTGTTTACGCCCAAGACCGTGGAGATCTTCCAGACGGCCGAGATTATGAAGCGCACGCTTCACGCCGGGTTCACCACCATCCGCGAGCCTGGAGTATTGAATGACGTTGGCTTCCGTCAGGCCGTGGAGATGGGCTTGATCGAAGGCCCAAGGCTGGTGCTGGCCGGTGGGATTGGCCAGACCGGGGGGCACTTTGACGAGTACTACCCCTGTGATATGGAGTTGCCTTTCTTTGGGGTTGAGATGTGTGACGGCGTGCCCGATGTGCAGAAGGCGGCGCGTAGGGTGCTCCGCCAGGGGTTCGACTTCATCAAGGTATGCGCCACGGGCGGCGTCGCATCGCCCGCCGATTCTCCTGAGTACACCGAGTGGACCCTCGAAGAGCTAGAGGCAATGGTGTACGAAGCATCGGCGCGCGGCAAGGCGGTCATGGCCCACGCGGAGGGGACACAGGGGATCAAGAATGCGATCAGGGCCGGGGTGTGGTCGGTGGAGCACGGCAGCATGCTGGATGACGAAGCCATCCAATTGTTCCTCGACACGGGCACCTACCTGGTTCCAACTCTGTTAGTCATGGAAGATCTGGTGGAACGAGGGGAGGAGATGGGCCTGACACCCGTGTCTCTGGCCAAGGTAGAAAAGGTCAGACACACTCACGCAGCCAGCTTCCAACGGGCTGCGGAGGCCGGCGTCAAGATCGCGGTCGGCACAGACGCGATTGATGATGTGATGCACGGCAAGAACGCCCGCGAGTTGGAATACATGGTTCATTACGGCTTCACGCCCATGCAGGCCATTGTCGCTGCGACCAAGACCTCCGCCGAGGCATGCCGCGTGGATCACAAGGTCGGCACATTGGAGCCGGGCAAGCTGGCCGATCTGCTGGTGGTGGATGGCAATCCCCTGGACGACATCACCATCCTGCAAGACCAGTCACGCCTGATACTGGTGATGAAAGAGGGCAAGAGCTACGTGGACAGGCTGTGAGGCAACAAGGACTGGCGTGTGCGTTGCGGCACTTGAGTGTGCACCGTGCACATCTATGCCCGTCCAGGATTTGTGCATTTCGCCGTTTACAAGATCTGTTCTACATGCTATACTTGATGTTGCAGGAGGATCATTAGTGTCAACTTAAGCTCTGGGCCCCGTCCCCTGGGCGGCCCGGGGACGGGCCTTTGAGCTTTAAGTTGACACTAATGTGCAGGAGGATAGACGATGATAGACTTCTTGGATGTTTGCGAACGGGCTGAGAAAGGCCCCCTCATGACCGAACGGGATTTTGAGCTAAAGGTCTTTATCCCGAAGCTCAGCGAGGTGGTGAGAGAATACGGAATCCGCTATGACGGCTTCGCTGCCGACAACCCCGTTCCCGCTGACGACAACGCCGCAGACGATCTCTACCATGCTGCCGTGGATTTTCTGGCCAAGGTTGGCGTCTACTGCCAGGATACCAACCGGGTGATCCAATTCACGGAGGCGGAGATTCGGGACGCCGTGGCAAGCGCTCCTGGCGAATGTTTGACCGGAGAGGGGAAAGACGCCAGCGTCTTTCGCGTTCGACAGCCCGATGATGAGAGGATGGCCAGGTGCCATGTCAACTGGGGGACTGTTCACTCTTCGCAGGAGATGGCGATCAACATCATGGCGGCCAACGTAGCACACCCTGAGGCCAAGGCCATCAGCATCTCCTCCGTCACCAACACGGTCCGAGGGATGCGGGTCAAGGCTGGGTCGCCGCTGGAGATGGTTGCAGGCATTCGGGCAGTGAGAGTCGCGCGCGACGCGTGCAGACGGGCCGGGAGACCTGGACTGCCCTTGATGAATCTCGTTCCGGCTGCTGCGACTGCTGTGACCACGATAGGGGCAAGTGGACCCCAGTTTGGAGCGCGTCCCACAGATGGATGGATCATCGGGATCATCTCCGAGAACAAGATTGACTACGGGGCCATGAACAAAGTGGCTTATCTACTGAACTGGGGCGCCAACATCGGGGCCCAGGGCGCTCCCTCTCTGGGCGGGTACTGTGGTGGAGCGCCCGGAACAGCGGTAGTGAACACGGCCTACTTCCTCCTGGGCCTGGTCGCTATGAAGGCCAACTATCATCTGTGCTTTCCGATTCATTTCAGGCACGGGTGCTGTTCTACCAGGGACGTGCTCTGGGTGGTGTCAACCAGTTGTCAGGCGGGGAGCAGAAACATCCCGATCCCGGTGATCTGGCTTGGATACATGGCTGCCGGAGTCAACACGAAGATGTATTTCTATGAAACTGCTGCCTATCTTCTGAGTGCAGTGACCTCTGGCGCAGATGCCGTCAAAATGCCCACCCCGGCCAAGGGGGTCAAGGTGGATGCGTCTACTCCTATGGAGACGAGATTCGGAGTTGAGATGACCAAGGCCGCCTCCCGGCTCAACCGGCAGCAGGCCAACGAACTGGTGATCAAGCTTTTGGAGAAATACGAATCCCAGATTCCCACCGCCCCTGAAGGCGACCGCTACCAGGATTGCTACGACGTGGATACCGGCAAACCGGCGGAAAGCTATCTGCGTCTCTACGGGGAGGTGAAAGAGGAATTGAGTACTCTGGGAATACCCTTCGGATAGAATCAGCGTGACTGCTCAGGCTACCCTGTGCCGCGATTGAAATCGCCTCTCCAGGGCTTTCAGCCGGGCGTCCACCTGCGTGGACGTCGCTGTCCACGTAGGTGGACAGTCAGCTTTAGCTCTCCAGGCGCGGTTTCAACCGCCAGCCTGAGTAGTAACGAATCAGCATAGGACGCAGATTCACGCAGATGAATGTAAGCGAAGCGACATCTGCGTAGATCAGCGTTAGTCTGCGTCCGAGCTAAAGAGAGAGGACTGAGATCAATGAAGAAGAACGAAATCTTGGGAAACCTGAAAGTCGCTGTCATTGAAGGCGATGCCGACAAAGCAAGGGAGAGCTCAAAGGAGGCTCTCAGTGCCGGCCTAGATCCTCTGGAAGCGGTGGACATGGGCCTGGCCAAAGGAATGGAAGTGGTCGGAGAGCGGTTTGAGCGCGAAGAGGCATATCTTCCAGAACTCCTGATGGCTGGGGAAGCGTTCAAAGCGGCCATGGAGGTATTGAATCCTGAGATCCAGAAGCAGAAAAAAGAGATGGCCAAGGTGGCGACTGTTCTTCTAGCAACGGTCAAAGGCGATCTACACAGTATCGGCAAAAACATCGTAGCCACGGTGCTGGAGACCAATGGTTTCCATGTGGTGGATATCGGAGTGGACAAGGGAGCCCTGCAAATCATTGAGGAGGCCCAAAAGGTGAATGCCGATGTGATTGGCCTTTCGGCCCTCATGACCACGACGATGCCCGCCCAGAAAGAAGTCATTGATGCCCTGGCGGAGTTGAACCTGAGAGACAGATACCGTGTCATTGTGGGAGGAGGTGCGGTCACTCCGGAATGGGCCGATGAAATCGGGGCCGACGGTTACGGGAAGGACGCAGTTGAGGCTGTGGGGTTGCTCACCAAGTTGATAGAACCGACCAGTTGAAGGAGGATGGAGATGCTCAATTCTGCGGGTTACTTTGAACTTGCAGAGAAGAACCTGCCTGGCGGGGGACTGGGCGCCTACTCGCTGCCAGAGGACGTGCGGTTCGTCGCGGTACGCGGCCAGGGATCGCGCATCCAGTCGGCCGAAGGTCGCTGGTACATTGACTACGTTGACGGCGCTGGGGCCAACATATTGGGGCACTGTCACCCAGCGGTGGTGGAGGCGGTACAGCGTCAGGCGGCGCGAGGAATGCACTACTATGGCACGCTCCACGACACGGCCGTCGAACTGGCGGAGAAACTCGTTCAGTTGATTCCCTGCGCCGAAAAGCTGGTGTTCAGCACGACGGGTTCGGAGGCGACCTTCTACGCCCTGCGCCTGGCGCGGCTGTATACCGGTGGCGACAAGATCCTGAAATTCGCGGGCGCCTTCCACGGCAATCACGACTACGGCCTCGTTGGCGGCGCGAACTCTGGCGGCATACCGGCGTTGCTGTCGGAATCGGTGCTCACTGCTCCCTACAACGACCTGGTTGCCACCGAACGGATCGTGGCCGAACACGCCGCCGACCTCGCCGCCATCATCGTCGAGCCGGTGCAGCGCATCATCTTCCCCCAGCCCGGCTTCTTGGCAGGACTGCGCGCGATATGCGACCGGCATGGCGTGATTCTTATCTTCGATGAGGTGGTGACCGGCTTCCGCCTGGCCCTGGGCGGCGCTCAGGAGTTCTTCGGGGTCGTACCCGATCTCGCCTGCTACGGCAAGGTCGTTGGCGGGGGCAGGCCACTGGGCTGCGTGGCGGGCCGGGCAGAGATCATCGAGGCAGCAAACCCAAGGAAAAAGGGCCAGCCTGGCTACGCCTATTGCAGCGGTACGATGGGAGGCAATCCCGTCGCAGCGGCGGCAGGACTGGCGACCATCGCCGAATTAGAGAAACCCGGTTTCTACGAGTCGCTACATGCGCGGGCAGATGACCTGTTGAACCGTTTGCAGTCGGTGCTGGACCGGCATGGTGTGCCCGCCATCACCGCCGGTGCCGCATCCCTCTGGCAATTGCTGTTCCTCGAATCGGAGCCAACCAACCAGATGGACATTGTGAACAGCGACCGGGACGCCATGCATCGCCTCGACCTGGAACTGCTGCGGCGGGGGGTCTACGTGCTGCCGGGCGTCCGGCGCTTCGTCTGCGCCGCAAATACCGAGGACGACTTCGAAAAGACCGTGGCCGCGCTGGACGAAGCCTGCCGTCTGGCGGCGTAGTAATTCTGAACGAGGAGGGATCATGGACAAGGAACGATTTGAGAGAGGGCTGGCCAAGCGCAAGGCAGTGCTGAGCGCTGAGCACGTGGAGAGGTCCCTGGCCCAGGCGGACGAATTCAGCCGGCCATTTCAGGAATTAGTCACGGAGTACTGCTGGGGTTTCGCCTGGGGAGACGAGCGGCTGGACCCGAAGACCCGCTCCATGCTCAACCTGACGATGATCGCAGCCCTGAACCGTATGCACGAGTGGGAACTCCACCTCAAAGGGGCAATCAAGAACGGAGTGACCAAAGAAGAGATCCAGGCCATCCTCCACCACGTGGCCATCTACTGTGGCATCCCCGCCGGGGTCGAGTGTTTCCGCATCGCCAAGCGGGTTTTTGCCGAAATGGAAGGGGAGGAGTGATTATGAAGACCCATACCCGCGTTGCAGTCGTCGGCGGGGGCGTCACGGGCTGCAGCGTGCTCTACCACCTCACCCGCAAGGGCTGGTCGGACGTTGTGCTTTGCGAGCGCACCGATCTGGCCGCGGGGCCGACCAGTCACGCCATAGGGCACGTCATTCTCTACACGCTCAACGACTGCATCTCGCGCCTGAACCAATACGGCGTCGAGCTTTACGCCAGGCTGGAGGAAGAGACCGGCCACGATCCTGGCTTTCACATCTGCGGCAATCTGCGCCTTGCCTCCCACCCCGACCGCCTCGACGAATTCAAACGCTATCTCAGCATTGCCGAAGCTTCTGGCGTCAACGCCCAGTTGCTCAACCCTGACGAGATCAAGTCCCTCTGGCCGTTGCTGGAAACAGACGGCATCCTGGCCGGCGTCTATAACCCGGATGACGGCCACATCACTGCCGCTGATCTCGCCCATGCCCTGGCTGAAGGGGCCAGACAGGGCGGCGCCGAGATCTATCTGAACACCGAGGTGGTGGGATTCGAGCAGCAGTCCTTTGTAGGTAATGGCGAATGGCTCGTGCGTACTAACAAGGGCGACATCGTCTGCGAACACGTCGTCAGTTGCAGCGGCAACTGGGCATGGCAGACCCTGGGCATGGCCGGCCTCAAGGCGCAGTCGGTGCCTGTCAAGCACCAGTACATAGTCACCGACCCGATTCCTGAGCTGGTAGCGCGCCAGGAAGCAGGGCTGCCGGAGCTGCCAGTCATGCGCGACCCTGAGCAGTCCTTCTACGTCCGTCAGGAGGTGCTTGGCCTGGCCATGGGGTGTTATGAAGGGCGCGGCGAAACCATGTTCGTGGATGGCGTCCCGCCGGACTTCGGGCAGGACTCCTTGCCCAGAGAGCTGGACAAGATGCTGCCCTTTATGGAAAAGGCCGCCCAACGCGTGCCGGCTCTCGAAACAGCCGGCCTGATGGCCGTCACCAACTTCCCCATGCCCTACACACCGGACGATATGCCGACCACAGGCCCCGCCTTCGGCTTGCGCAACTTCTGGCTTGGCGAGGGCAATCCATTTGGCGTCACGCTGGCCGGCGGCATCGGCTGGCAGCTCGCTGAGTGGATCGTCGAGGGCGAACCGTCCATTGACATGTGGCCCTGCGATTCGCGGCGGTTTGGCGTTTACGCCACCCGGCGCTATTCGGCGCGAAAGACAGAAGAAGCCTACGAGCACACCTACCGTATGCCCAAGCCAGAGGAGGAGCTCCCCGCGGCGCGTTCGCTGAAGACCACGCCGATTCACGATCTCCTGGCTGCGCGGGGCGCGGTCTTCGGCGCCGTCTACGGCTGGGAGCGGCCCAACTGGTATGCGCCCCAGGGCGTCGAGCCAGTGGACATCTGTTCATTCTACCGGCCCAACTACTTCGAGCACGTGGGCGACGAGTGCCGCAGCGCGCGGGAAAGCGTGGGAATCGCGGACGTGAGCCACGCCGCCCGCTTCGCAGTGACGGGTCCCGGGGCGGAAGCAGTGCTCAATCGGGTGCTCTGCACCCGCCTGCCGGAGCCGGGGCAGCTAGCGACAGGCTACGCGCTTTCCTCGTTGGGCACGGTGCGTTCCGAATTCACCGTGCTGTGCGAGGACGAGGGGCGTTTTCTACTCACGTCCGCTGCGGGCGCAGAGCGCTACGATCTCGATCTGCTGCAGAAGGCGAGTCCCGGCGATGGTGCCGTTTCCACTTCCAAGTCGGTTCGCATCGAGAACCTCACCGGGCGCGAGGGAGGGCTGGCCGTTTTCGGGCCGCGCGCGGCTGAGCTGATCGCGCAGGTAGCGCAGGTTCCCAGGTCCGAGATTGCTGAGGCTGATGTCGCATCGGCGACAGTGGGTTACGCGCCGGCGCGGATCGTGCGGGCCGGCGTCGGCGGCGAGGAGGGCTGGGAAGTACAGGTCGTGGCCGAGTTTCTCAGGCACGTCTTCCTGGAGCTCGTGGAAGCGGGTGACTCGTTTGGTGTCCACCTCGTCGGCGCCCGCGCCTTGAACGTGCTGCGACTGGAGGCGGGAACGCCAGCCTGGGGGGGCGATCTCACCCGTGCGTTCACCGCCCTGGAGTCCGGTCTTGAACCGCTGATTGATTTTGACAAAGGCGAATTCCGTGGGCGAGAGGCGCTGCTTCAGCAGCGGCAGGCCGGCCTTCAGCGACGCCTCGTGCGGCTGGAGGTATTGGGCAACGAAACCTTCGACGCGAGAGGTCAGGAGCCGGTGCGGACGCGGGAAGGAGAAGTCGTCGGACGAACCACTTCGGGGGGCTTTGGGCACTGCCTGGGCAAGAGCCTGGCTCTGGCCTATCTGTCCACCGCAGCCATTGATGCTGGGGGTGAACTGGAGATCAAGCTGATGAACGACTGGTTCCCCGCACGCATCCTGGCGGATGCGTTGTAGTCACAGACGGGAGGTAATGAAACTATGCAGGAGAACACGACAGAATCGCCATCCAGACAGAGACAGTCTGGTGGGCATCCCCCGATCTGGCCGGGTATGGTGGGTGGCCGCTACAAACCCCTGACCGACCGCGAGGTGGAGCGAGTACACGCGGCCTCTCTGGACTTGCTTGAACAGGTCGGTGTCGCCGATCCCACCGACGAATGGCGCCAGCGGGTCGTCGCCGCCGGTGGCTGGGTCAATGACGCGGGACGGCTCTGCTTTCCGCATGGCCTAGTTGAGGATTGCATCGCCCTGGCCGGGCGCAACTTCACCGTTTGTGGGCGCGATCCGAAGCACGATCTCGACGTATCTGGCGCGCGGGTTCACTTCGGCGGCGGCAGTGCCACGGTGCAGATCCTCGACATCCACACCAACCGGTTCCGCGAGACGCAACTGACTGACCTCTACGACATCTCGCGCCTGGAGGATGCGCTGGACAACATGCACTTTGTGATCCGCGCCTGCATCGCGCGCGACATGGTGGAGGCCGAGCTGCTCGACATCAACACGGCCTACGCTATCATGTCGGCTACCTCGAAACACATGGCTACCAGCTTTTTCGAGCCGGAGCATCTGGAGATGGCGGTGGCGATGTTCGATCTCTCCCTGGGCGGCGATGGCATGGGCGCCAGGTGGCGCGCCCGGCCCTTTGCCGAGGCCATCGTGACCTTCGTCGTGCCGCCGTTGCGCCTTGCAAAGAACGCCTGTCGCGTCCTAGATGCGGCGGCGCGCAACGATATGCCAGCGATTCTCTGCTCAGCCGGACAGGCTGGAGCGACCGCGCCAGCGGCGCTGGCCGGCGCCCTCACCCAGGGCAATGCCGAAGTGCTGGCCGCGCTCACCGCCATGAACCTACTCAAGCCCGGCCACCCGCTCTTCATGGGCAACTGGCCGTTTGTCACGGATCTGCGGAGCGGCGCTTTCGCTGGCGGTGGGGGGGAGATGGCACTGCTCGCTGCCAGCGCGGCGCAAATGGCGCGCTTCTATGACATCCCGTCCAGCATCGGCGCAGGCATGTCCAGTTCCAAGCAGCCAGACCTGCAGTCGGGGTGGGAGAAGGGGTATCTGGCAACTCTGCCGGCCCTGGCCGGTGGAAACATGATCGCGGAAACGACGGGTATCCTGGCCGACATCCTGGCCTGTTCCCAGGAAGCTTTCATTCTCGACACGGATTTGATCTCCGGGGTGCAGCGGGCCGTCCGCGGGATCGAGGTCAACGACGACAGTCTGTCGGTTGAGGACATCAAGGAAGTGGTCTCCGGGCCGGGCCATTTCCTGGGCCAGGCCTCAACACTGCGCTTGATGAGAAGCGAATACGTTTACCCCAAGCTCGCCGACCGTCAGACTATCGAGGACTGGGAAGCAAGCGGGCGCGTGGATATCCGGGCGCGCGGGCGCGCGGCGCTGACGCAGGTTATGAGGGAGCACTATCCGCAATACGTCGAACCAGCCCACGATGCGCGCATCCGCGAGCGGTTCGATATCCGCCTGCGTCCGGAGGATATGAAACCCGGCAACGGGCGATGGTAGGGCAAGTTGCCAACTTGCTCTACGTATGCAATTGTAGATGTCACACACAGGAGGAGACATGATAGGTGGTACCTATGGCAAAATCCTGCACGTTGATCTAACGTCCGGCGACATTCGCGTTGAGCAGCCCGGCGACGACTTTTACCGCTTGCTGGTTGGTGGTCGCGCGGTGATCTCTTATCTGCTGCTCCGAGATCTGCCGGAGGGGACGGATCCACTCAGCCCAGATAACTTGTTCATCATCGCCCCTGGCATCATGCAGGGCAGCAACCTGCCCGGCTCAGGGCGGCACGGGGTAGGGGGCAAGGCGCCGCTCACCGGCGCGTTGGGCAATTCAGACGTAGGCGGTTTCTTTGGTCACGAGTTCAAGCGCGCCGGCTTCGATGCGCTGGTGGTCCACGGGCGTGCCGAGTCGCCCGTCTACCTGTGGGTCAAGGACGGGGAAGTGGAGATCCGTTCCGCCGAACACCTGTGGGGCAAGAAGACGGCTCCGGTACAGGCGGCGATCCGGGAGGAGCTTGGGGATGACGCCGCTTCATCACATGTACGTAGCGGCTTACGCGTCGCGCAGATCGGGCCCGCCGGAGAGAACCAGGTCCTATACGCCAACGTGATCCACGACGTTAATCGGGCCGCCGGGCGCAACGGCATGGGGGCCGTGATGGGGTCCAAGAACCTAAAGGCCGTGGCAGTGCGGGGGACGATGGACCTGCCGGTTGCCGACCGAGATCGCGTGGCAGCGGTGGCAAAGTGGCTGAGAGAGAACTACAAGCAGCGCATGGGGTGGGCCACGGCTGGCATCGGGCGCGGCACGCAGGATAGCTTGATGAACTGGGGAGAGCTGGGCGCGCTCCCAACGCGCAACTTCAGCAAGGCGATGTTCGAAAACCGCTATCTGCTCAGCGGCGAGCGCAACTATGAGATGTACCTCAAGGAGCGCGACACCTGCCAGGCGTGCCCGGCGCGGTGTAAGCAGGTCTTTGAGAACGAGTCTGATGATCCCTATCGCCGACTCGATCTCGTGTACGGCGGCGCCGAGTACGAGGCGATGGCTGCTTTTGGGCCCTGCTGTGGCGTGGAGGACAACCTGGCGGTGCTGAAGGCCAACGAGCTGGCCAACGCCTATGGGCTGGATTCGATCTCCACAGGGATGTCCATCGCCTTTGTGATGGAATGTTTCGAAAAGGGCATCCTGACGAGCGAGGACACCGGCGGGCTGGAGTACGGCTGGGGGAAGGCCGACCTTCTGGTTCGCTCCGTGGAGATGATCGCCAATCGTGAGGGGTTTGGCGACGTCATGGCCGATGGCGTAGCGCGCATGAGCCAGCGCTTTGGTCCGGAGACCGAGCCCTTTGCTCTCACCATCAAAGGCCAGGAACTGCCGATGCACGAGCCACGGCTCAAGCACGCCATGGGCATCGGCTACGCTGTCTCTCCCATCGGCGCGGACCACATGATCAACATCCACGATACGGACTTCATCAACCAGGGCTGGATGCTCGATCGGGTCAACGCGGTGATGGAAGAGAAGCTCGACCCTGTACCACAGGATGAGTTGAGTGAGGAGAAGATGCAGATCTTCTATCACGAACTGAACTTCATGCATTTCCAGGACTGTGCCCTGAACTGCTTCTTCTACTGCTATGACTACCATCATCTGGCGGAGGCGCTCTCGGGGGTGACTGGAGAGGCATATAGCGTTCAGGACATCCTGGATGTGGGAGCGCGTGCCCAAACGTTGGCGCGATTGTTCAACCTGCGTGAGGGTTTCACCGCCGAGGATGACCGACTGCCCAAGCGTGTGATGGAAGCGTTCACCGAGGGGCCGCTGGAGGGTATTGAGATCACCGAGGAGGCGTTCAATTGGTGCAAGCAGCGCTACTATGAACTCATGGGGTGGGATCCGCAAAGCGGGGAACCGACCGATGAGTGCCTGCGAGAGCTGGGCCTGGACGATCTACACGAAATGAGAAATGAGAAATGAGAAATGAGAAGTGAGAAGCGAGAAGATAGAGACGAGGAGAACGAATTGAGATGACGATCTACACCGTGAAACGTGGCCAGGTCACCTTTGGCCAGGCCATCGGCATCATCATGATGGATACCTTCATGCCCTTTCCTCCGGGCACGCCGGGCAATGCCACGACGTTCTCCTATCCAGTCCGCTACGAACTCGTGCGCGGCGCCGACATGCAGGCCGTCGTGTATGAACCGGACGGTAGCCTGCTCGAACCGATGCTCCAGGCTGGGCGGCGGCTCGTCGAGGCCGGAGTGAGGGCAGTGACGGGCAACTGCGGCTTCATGATCCTTTACCAGGAAGCGTTGGCCAGAGAGCTGCCGGTACCGGTGTTCATGTCCAGCCTGCTGCAGCTCCCTTTCGTGTCGCGGCTGCTCAAGCCCGATGAGAAGGTGGGTATCATTTCCGCCTCCAAGCGCAGCCTGACGCCGGAGCACCTGCGAATTGCTCTGGGGGGAATGGAGGCACGCTACGTGGTCGCCGGCATGGAGGACCAGCCTGCCTTTTACGCCGCCATCCACGCCGAGGTGGGCGAGCTTGACTTCGAGCGGGTTGAGAGCGAGGTCGTAACGGTCGCTCAATCGCTGATCGAGGAACACCCCAGCGTCAAAGCCCTGCTGTTCGAATGCACCGACTTGCCGCCCTACGCCGCTGCGGTGCAGGAGGCGACCGGCCTGCCCGTGTTCGACTTTGCGACGCTGTTCAACTATGTGTTCTCAGCGGTCGTTCGGCGGCGGTTCGAGGGCTTCATGTAAACCTGAGTAGGAGGTGGGTCTTGCATATCGTGGTCTGTACGAAACCGACGCCCGACTCCGAGGCGAAGATGTCGGTTGATGCCGACGGGCGTGTCTCGTGGGGCGAGTCGAACATCATCATGAACCCGTGGGACGAATACGCGGTGGAGGAGGCCCTGCAGCTGCGAGAAAAGCTCGGCGGCACCGTCACAGCCATCTCGATGGGACCGGAGGAATCGCGCGAGGCGCTCAAGCACGCTGTGGCCATGGGCTGCGACGAGGCGGTCCGGGTTTGGGACGAGTCGTTCGCGGGTTCCGATACCCTGGCGACGAGCTATGTGCTTGCCCAGGCGATTCGGGCGCTGGGCGATGTGGATCTGATCCTCATGGGGGGATTGGCCATTGATGGTCAAACCGGCCAGTCTGGCCCCGCGCTGGCCAGACGACTGGGTTGGCCGTCCCTAATGTACACCATTCACATCGCCGATCTGGATGCTGCCGGCGGCACCATCACCGTCGAAAGGCTGGTCGAGGAGGGCCGGCAGGTGGTCTCCGCCTCGCTGCCTGCGGTGGTTGGCACCACCAAGGGCATCAACGAGCCGCGACACATGACCTTCATGGGCATCCGCAAGGCGGCGAAGATGGAATACCCACATTGGGCTGCCGCCCAGATCGGCGCTGAACTGGAGAAGGTTGGTCTTTCTGGATCTGGTGTGCAGTGGCCTGAGGTTTTTGAGCCGCCGGCGCGAGAAGGCCAGGTCGAGATCATCGAGAGCGAGACGGTCGAAGAGGCGGCTGGGCAGTTGGTTGACCGGCTCATCGCCGAAAAGGTATTCTAGGAGGCAGCGAATGGGTAGCGACGTGCTTGGAAGTGGAAACGCCTTCGTCTGGGTAGAGCAGTTTGAGGGTCAGCCTGCCTCTGCGTCCTGGGAGGCAATGAGTGTGGCGCGCCGCCTGGCGGACGAGAAAGGCGGCCGGGTGACGGCCTGTCTCTTCGGAGGCGATGGGCTGGCAGGAGTTGCTGAACAAGCCCTCGCTTTTGGGGCAGATGAGGTTCTTCTGGCTGAGGATGCCGTGCTTGCCGATTATCGGGTCGAAGCGCACTGCGCTCTCCTGACTGACGCAGTTCGCAAAGCCAAACCCGACATTGTCTTGATCGGCGCCACGTTTCGGGGCCGTGAGCTTGGACCCGCACTGGCGGTGGAGCTCGATACGGGCTGCGTCGCCGACTGTACCGCGTTGACGTTCGACGGCGACCAACTCGTCGCCACGCGCCCCATCTATGCGGGAAAGCTCATGGCCAGATGCACGATTCCAGTGAGACGGCCTCAGGTCTTCACTACGCGAGTGCGTGCCTTCGAGCGAGGTGAGCCTGACTCCCAGCGAACTGGGCCGGTGACAAGAGTACAGCGCGTTCTTACTGAGGCGGAGATCGCGACCAAGGTGACGGGCTTCCTGGAGGGTAAGGGCGGCGTTAGTCTGGCGGATGCTGAAATCGTCGTGGCGGGCGGGCGAGGTGTGAAAGGGCCGGAGGGGTTCGAGCCACTTCTGGAACTGGCAGACGCGCTGGGGGCTGCGCTTGGGGCGTCGCGGGCGGCGGTGGATGCCGGCTGGATTCCCTACGAACATCAAGTTGGCCAGACCGGCAAGACTATCAATCCCGACCTGTACATAGCCTGCGGCATATCTGGCGCGATCCAGCACCTGGTAGGCATGCGTACCAGCAAGGTCATTGTGGCCATCAACAAGAACCCAGAGGCTCCGATATTCAAGCTGGCCCATTACGGCATTGTGGGCGATGTCTTCAAGGTGGTGCCGGCCCTGACCGCCGCTTTCAACACTGCAAAAAGGTGATAACGCTATGAACCCAGTTGTATTAGACAACATTCCATTTCAGCCGAAGCTAGATTCCCTCATGAAAGCGTTTCGCATCAAAGAGGGAAGTTCTTCCGCTGCAAGGCTTGAGGCCGTTGCAGCGGATGCTCAAGCCGTTGCCAAACCCAAGGCTGTCTGTAAGGTCGCCTTCATCGAATCCAGGGGCGAGGATCACGTGGTTGTTGATGGGATAACGCTGACCAGCCGCGTGCTTCGAGTCAACCTGGAGGAGGTGCATCGCGTTTTCCCCCACGTGGCTACGTGTGGAACGGAGATGGATGAGTGGTCGAGCTCGATAGACGATATGCTGGAAAGCTACTGGGCCGACAGGATCAAGGAGATGGCTCTGCGCTCTGCGAGGCAAGCGCTGGATGAACACCTGCAAGACCGATTCCGCCCTGGGCGCATGTCAAGAATGAACCCCGGATCTCTCCCAGACTGGCCCCTCAAAGAGCAGCGGAAGCTGTTCGCGCTCCTGGGCGATCCAAAGGAGGACATCGGGGTTGAGCTTACGCAAAGCCTCATCATGGTCCCGCTCAAGTCTGTCTCAGGGATAAGCTTTCCTACTGAAGCGGATTTCGCCAGTTGTCAACTATGCCCGAGGGAGGACTGTCCGGGCAGGAGGGCGCCGTATGATGCGACGTTGTATGATCGGAAGTATCGGTAGAGAACCGCGGATCTGCAGGAAAACGCGGATTTTCAAGATCTGGGGTGACTGCTCAGGCTACCCTGTGCCGCGATTGAAATCGCCTCTCCAGGGCTTTCAGCCGGGCGTCCACCTGCGTGGACGTCGCTGTCCACGTAGGTGGACAGTCAGCTTTAGCTCTCCAGGCGCGGTTTCAACCGCCAGCCTGAATAGTAGCGATCTGGGCTTGATTTGGGAGGTGCATGATGACTGAGTTGCTGCATAGAGACCTCACGGGCCGGATCATTGGGGTTTACTACTTTGTCTACAACAAGCTAAGTCAGACCTATCCCGAATTCATCTACGAGCGGGCGATGATCGCGCTCCTGGAGCGGCTTGGAATTCGTTGTATTCGGCAAGATGAGTATGAGATCAGATACAAGGGACGGCTTGTGGGGGTACAGCAGATTGACATCTTCGTGGCCGGCGTGGTAGTTGTCGAACTGAAGGTGGTCGGTAGCATTGAGCCCATTCACCTTGCCCAATTGCTGTCCTATTTGAGGACTGTTTCCAAGGAAGTCGGGCTTCTTTTTCGCTTCGGAGGTCCAGAGCCAGAGTTTGCCCGGCGAGTCTTAACGCAGAAGGCCTGGCACGAAACACTGAGTCCTAACTCAGCAGCATTGGTGGAGCGAGAGGATCTGCTGCATTCAGAAGTCACTCATGAGATCATCGGCGGTACACTGGAGGTCTTCAAGGCCCTCGGACCGGGCTTCATCCACAGAATCTACGCCAATGCTTGCTTTCATGAGCTGAAGCTGCGAGGGCTGGAGGTAATGCCCCGCCGCGAGTTTCGAGTTTTCATGGATGACATTGATCTTGGGGAAATCAAGCTTGGGCATCTCCAGGTTGACAATCGTGCGTTGGTCTTCCCGGTCGCCGTGTCAAACGTCGAGAAGATCAAGATCGCGAATCTCAAGGCGTGGATGCACCACCTGAACATCCCGATAGGCATCCTCGTGAACTTCAACACGACGTGGCTCGAACCCATCGTCTTGCGCACGTGAGTATTCGCCAGACCCAATCCGCGTTTTCCTGCGAATCCGCGGTTCTTGCTCGTCACCGAAAAGGAGAACCCAAACATGACCTCATACCTGGCCCAGGGCTGGGACGAAACCGTAGACGTAGTGGTTGTCGGCAGCGGATTCGCCGGGCTGGCGGCGGCGATAGAGGCGAGAAACGCCGGCGCATCGGTGACCATCTTGGAGAAGATGAAAGCCCCTGGAGGCAACTCCATCATCAGCGATGGCGGGATCGCCGCGGCAGGCACTCCGATGCAGGAAAAGGCGGGAATCGCAGACTCCGCTGAGCTCATGTATGATGACATGCTCAAAGCCGGCCTGGGCCTCAACCATCCTGCTCTGGCGCGAGAAGTCGCGGAGCGCTCCAACGAGGTCTTCCAATGGACGATTGACTACCTGGGCGTGGAATACCTGGACAGGGTGGATCAGTTTGGAGGGCACTCCGTGCCTCGCTGCTATACTCCCCTCAACATCTCTGGCGCGACCATCATCAAACGACAACTGGCCAAGGTGCGGGAACTTGGAATGGAAGTGCGCACGCAAGTTTACCTTGAGACGATTCTCAGAGACGCTGAAGGCCGTAAGCGAAGCGACGTTTGCGGAGTGCTGGTCCGCGATGGCTACAACTACCCGAAAGCAGACAGTGGAGTCCCCAGGCGCATCAAGGCTGAGAAGGCGGTGATCCTGGCTACTGGTGGGTTCGGTAACGACGTGGCCTTCCGGGCGATTCAGGCCCCCCGGCTGACCGAAGAGATAGACACTACCAACAAACAGAGCGCTACTGCTGAGGCTTTGCTGGAGGCTCTGAGAATCGGGGCTACTCCTGTGCATCTTTCGTGGATCCAGCTTGGGCCCTGGGCCTCCCCGGATGAGAAGGGGTATGGCGTCGGCCCTGGTTTCGCAGACTACATCGCCTTCCTATACGGCATAGTCATAGACCCGACCACGGGCAAGCGATTCGTCAACGAGCTGGCCGACCGCAAGACGGTGGCTGACGCCATCCTGGATGTCGGTCAGCCCTGCATTGGCATCGCCGACACGAAAGGGGTTGAGCAATCGGGCTGGGAAATCGTCCGCTGTCTGAGAAAGGGCGTAGTGAAAGAATTCGACCGGCTGGAAGAACTAGCCTCGGCCTACGACCTTTCCGACGATGCACTGAAGGCAACCGTTGAGAGATACAACCAGGGCGTTGGCAGAAGACTGGACCAAGAGTTCGGGAAACCCATTCTGCCCGATGCCAGCTCTCTGACCCACCCTCCGTACTATGGGATTCGTCTATGGCCAAAAGTGCACTATACCATGGGCGGGGTTCAGATCGATGCCAAGGCCCAGGTAATCGGCCTGAACCAACAACCGATAGAGGGATTGTACGCTGCGGGTGAAGTCGCGGGCGGTGTTCACGGCGCCTGTCGCTTGGGCAGTTGCGCTATTACCGACTGTCTTGTTTTTGGCCGAATCGCTGGCAGGAATGCTGCCAAATCGCGTTAGGCTTATGCCAGATTAGAGAAAGGAGATGTGAGGCATGAAGCCGTCTGTCCAGGTATTAAACGATAAGGAGCTGTGGGATGTTCATTGTGCATCCCTCGACACGTTGGAGAACGTGGGGGTTGATGTGCACGATGAGAAGGCGCGAGAGGCTTTGCTTGGGATCGGGGCCATAGCTGGCAGTTCGCAGCGGGTGCGTATCCCAGCACGATTGGTCAAGGTCGCGTTGAACAAGTGCGCTCCAGTGGTGCTTCTCCACGGACGGGAGGGCCTTCCGCCGCTGCGGATCGGAGGAAGTCGGGTGCACTACGGCACCTGTGGCTACCCTACCACCGTGTTGGACTGGCACACCGGAGAATTTCGAGACGCTCGCCTGAGCGATCTCGAAGAAGCCGCTCGCCTGACCGATGTGTTAGACAACATTGATTTCATCATGCCCCCGTTGTCGCCCGAAGACGTTCCTGAGGAACTCGTGGATCGCTATCAATGGCTGGCCTGTCTGCTCAACACCCGAAAGCCCATCGTCAATCAGTGCTACGACGCAGCCGGATTCCGTGACCTGGTCGCTATGGCCTCGGAGCTGGCGGGCGGGCTGGACAACCTGTGCCGTGAGCCGTTCGTCTGTCCTCTGGTATGCATCACCAGCCCGCTCACGCTGCGCCGCGACGCCTGCGAGGTCATCATGGGGAGCGCGGAACTCTCCCTCCCCTTGTTTGTCCTGGGCGGGCCAATGGCGGGGGCCACTGCGCCTTCGACGTTGGCTGGCTCGCTGACGATAGCCAATGCTGAAGTCCTGGCGGCGATTGTGCTGGCCAAGGCGGTCAATGAATCGGCGCCGTTCATCTACGCCAGTTGGGCTCGCACCCTGGATATGAAGTACGGCAACGTGGCCCTGGGCGCGCCAGAGTTTGCCACCCTGCGGGTGGGGGCGACCCAGTTGGCAAAGATGTATGGCTTGCCATGTGGGGGAGGCGGTCTGTTGACGGATTCCAACTTGCCCGACGCCCAGGCCGGGTACGAGAAGCTGGGGACGGCCCTGCTCCCCGCCCTGGCCGGTCTGAACATGATCTGCGGCGCGGCTGCCTATGGTGCTGAGTTGGTCCTGACGCTGGAAGGCTATGTCATTGATGATGAAGTGGTTGGCTGGGTCAAGCGCGTGTTGGCCGGTTTTGCCGTTGACGAGGATCGCCTGGCTCTCGATCTCATCGCTGCCCAGGGGCCGGGCGGGCTGTTCATCCACGAAGATCACACCCTGCGCCATTTCCGCCAGGAGATGTGGATCCCCACCCTCTCGGATCGCATCGGCACCATCGGCTGGCGGGAACAGGGTGAGCTCGGTGTTCGAGCCCGGGCGCGGGAATTGGTCAGAGAGAAGCTTAACCAATATCAACCGCTCTCTCTGCCGGAGGGCATGGCGCAGCGACTTCAGGCGATCATTGACCGCAACATGAATTAGACATAAAAAAGGAGGCAGATCATGGAAACCTGGGTCACAAAAGAGCTTGCCACCTATGCAGTGGAGACGAAGTTCGAGGACTATCCGAAAGAGGTCATTGACAGGGTGAAGGTCCTCATCCTAGATAGCATCGGATGTATGTTCGGCGGCTGTCAGACCAATCTTGGAAAGGCGATTGTGACGCCCATCAAAAGCATGGGAGGCAGTGAGGAGGCGACCATCGTCGGCGGCGGGGCCAAAGTGCCGACCATACAGGCGGCTTTTGTCAATGGAACCACCGCCAACGCTCTGGACTACGACGACACGTTGCTCGGCATCGGCCATCCTGGGGCATCCATCATCCCTGCTGCGCTGGCTATTGGCGAATGGACGAATGCGTCTGGCAGGGATGTCCTCAACGCGATTCTGATTGGGTATGACGTCGGCGACCGAATTGGGTTGGCGATACAGCCAAGCTACGAGAGGCTTCAGAACGTGTGGGGGGTGGGCACCTGGCAGACCTTCAGCGCCGTCGTCGCGGCGGCGAAGGTTCTGAATCTGGATCTGAAACAGACCTTGAATGCCTATGGCGTAGCAGGCGCCACCGCGCCGCTTCCCAACACGCAGAAGTGGGGCTGGGCCATAGAAGAGCGGCCGATTCACTGGGTGAAAGAGCCGACGGGATGGCCCTGCTGGACCGGCACGACGGCGGCTGTACTGGCATACAACGGTTTCGTCGGCAACAACTATATTCTCGATGGCGACAACGGCTTCTGGATCATGGCCGGCTCTGACCAGTGCGACTACGACAAGATGACCGAGGGCCTGGGAAGCGAATACGAGGTGGTGAACAACATCGCCATCAAGCCCTATTCGTCGTGCAGATGGCAGCACGCGACCCTGGATTGCGTCAGGCAACTGAAGCACGAGCATGGTCTGAAGCCGGAAGACGTGAAGGAAGTGTTGATCCACTCCTTTGCCTGGGTGAAAACCCATGAGCTCTACGGCCCGTCGGACATGGTGGACGCCCAATTCTGCATCCCCTACACGGTGACTGTGGTCTTGCTGGGTCACCACCCCGGCCCGGCCTGGTACACTGACGAAAACCTGAAGAGCGAAGAGATCCTGAAGCTGTCGAAAAGGGTGAGGGTAGAAGTGGATACAGAGCTGGACAAGGCGTATTTCGAAAAGGATCAACTATCCGCCAGGGTGGAGATCACCACGGAGAGCGGGAGGAAGTTCGAGACGTTTGTAGGCATTCCGACCGGCGATCCCCGCAATCCTCTGACCCAACAGGAGATAGAGAGCAAATTCAGGAATCAGGCCTTGTATTCTCTATCAAAGCAGGAGGTCGAGGAGGTCATCAGGCAGATATACGATTTCGAGAACCTCGACGACGTATCAGACTTGATGTCGTCTCTGGCAGGCTAGCCTGAGCGATTGAAGCGCTCAAGAGGATGTGTGTGATGGCATTTGCCATTGATGAGAGGTTCTTGACTCAGACTTTGGTTGATTTGGTGCAGATTGATTCGCGCAACCCATCGCTGGCGCCTGATGGGCCAGGCGAAGCGGCCATTGGGGAGTACATAGCTGACACACTAACAAAGCTGGGACTGGATGTAACCACGCACGAATTGGAGTTTGACCGGGTGAATGTCGTTGGCATATTGAAGGGAGTGGGCGGTGGTCGTTCCCTTCTTCTCAATGGCCACACAGATACCGTTGGTGTCAAGGGGCTGGAAGAACCGTTTTCTGGCACAATTCGTGATGGCAAGTTGTACGGTCGTGGCAGCCAGGATATGAAGGGAAGCCTGGCAGCGATGATGGCGGCGGTAAAGGCATTGGTTGACGCGAAAATCTCGCTGGTAGGCGATGTGATGATAACGGCAGTTGCTGATGAGGAATATGTCAGCATCGGCACGGCAGATATTGTGAAACATTACACGGCCGACGCGGCGATCGTAACTGAACCAACAGATCTGGCGATCTGTCGGGCGCATCGTGGCTTCATTTGGTACGAAGTGGAGACCATTGGCCGAGCTGCGCATGGAAGTCGTTACGATGAAGGGATTGATGCCAATATGCGCATGGGGCGCTTTCTGGCCGAGCTGGACAAGTTGGAGAAAGCGTTGCGCAATAGCGACAGCCGTCCACCCCACCCACTAGCGGGGCCGCCATCCTTGCATGCATCCATCATCAAAGGTGGCACGGAAATGAGCATCTACTCCGATCATTGCCTGTTGCAGGTCGAACGGCGCACTACTCCTGATGAATCGGAACCTCAGGTAACTCAAGAGTTGCAGGACATCATTGACAAACTGGCCACGGAAGATCCCACCTTCAGGGCTACTGTCAAACCGTACGTCGAACGTTCGCCCTTTGAGATTGAAGCAAGTGCCGACATCGTACGCACCGCCGAGGCAGCCGTCACCAGGCGGCTTGGCAAGGCTCCGGCGCATACTGGCGCTTCTTTCTGGACAGATGCCGCTCTTCTGGCTGCCGCTGGGATCGAGACGATTCTGCTGGGTCCGGTGGGCCACGGCTTACACTCCGCCGAGGAGTGGGTTGATTTGTCTTCAGTCCTAGACCTGGCTCACATCTTGGCGGAAACATCTGTAGATTTCTGCCGTTGAATCCAGGATACCGACCAGGGGATGCACATGACCGGAAGTCAACTGCTACAGTTGCTGGCGGCCCGTGTCGAGTCCAGCAACCCGCTGAGGGTGGGGCTGATCGGGGCGGGCAGATTTGGAACCATGTTTTTGAGCCAGGCTCGGCGCGTGCAGGGGTTGCACGTGTTGGGGATCACCGACCTGTCGCTGGAGCGAACTCGTGACGCGCTGCGTCGTGCTGGGTGGCCGCCGGAGCAGTCGGCGGCAACCAGCTTCGCTCAGGCCCTCCAAACCGGCGCCACCTATCTCACCGACGACGGCGAGTCGCTCATCGAAGCCGATGGTCTGGAGGTTGTTGTTGAGGCCACGGGCAACCCGGCTGCGGGCATTCGGTATGCACTGAGGGCGTTTGAGAATGGCCGGCACGTGGTCATGGTCAACGTGGAGGCGGATGCGCTGGCCGGCCCGCTGCTGGCCGAACGCGCTGCGGCGGCGGGCATAGTCTATAGCCTGGCCTACGGCGACCAGCCGGCCCTGATCTGCGAACTGGTCGAGTGGGCCCGGGCCAATGGCTTTGAGGTTGTTTGCGCAGGCAAAGGGGCCAGGTATCTGCCCATCTACCACACGTCCACCCCCGATACCGTCTGGGAGTATTATGGCTTCAGTCCAGAGAAGGTCGCGCAAGATGGTCTTGGCGCCCAGATGTACAATTCTTTTCTCGATGGCACCAAGTCGGCCATTGAAATGGCGGCGGTGGCCAACGCCACTGGCCTGTCGCCTCAGCCGGAGGGGCTACGCTTTCCGCCCTGTGGGGTTGACGACCTGCCGCACGTTTGTCGGCCTCGCAGCGATGGAGGGCAGCTTGCGCACGTGGGGACGGTGGAGGTGGTCTCCAGCCTTGAGCGGGACGGGCGACCGGTATACCGCGACCTCCGCCATGGCGTCTATGTCACTCTCAAAGCGCCAAATGACTACGTCAGGCGTTGTTTCATCGAATACCTGCCGACCGATCCCACCGGCTGGTACGCGGCCATGTACCGACCCTATCATCTGGTTGGCCTGGAGCTGACCACGAGCATCCTGAAAGTGGGCCTGCGGGGCGAGGCTACGGGGTTCCCTGTTGGGTTCGTTGCTGACGTCGTGGCCACAGCCAAGGGCGATCTGGCTGCGGGTACGTTGTTGGACGGGGAAGGTGGGTATTGTGCTTATGGTGCGCTGATGCCTGCCGAAGATGCTCTAAAGGCTGGGGCACTGCCAATTGGTTTAGCGCACAACGTGAGGTTGAGAAACGCGGTGGCGGCGGGTCAGCCCGTTCGTTGGTCCGACGTCGAATACGACCAGACAGACCCGGTGGTGCGCTTCCGCCGGGAGATGGAGCGGCGCGTGGTGGGTGATCAATGTCACCCGACCATGTCGGAGGAGTAGTGCTGGCGAGAGGCAAAGGAAACCGAAAAAAGCGCCCTGGCTTGGTCACTGACTAGCCGGGCGCTTTTCAGTTAGTTGGCCTGGTTCACAGACCCCTACCCCTCACCTAGTCATAAGCATCCAAACTCGTCTAACTTCACCCGAACAAACTCCAGAAACTCCCGCAGAGCGTCTTCCGGGTCATCACTGATGTAGCTCTCTTCTATCTGATGTTCATCACCGTCGTGAAAATGCTTGGGGAAAGTCGCTATTTGGGGGTGGTCCGGAGCGTTGTCGTGACGATAGATCAGTCCCCTTTTCGCTCTCTGTTCCCAATGAAGGGAGTACCGGGACTGAAGCGGATTCATCCACACGTCAACGAAGGTGTCATCGCGCAACTCCAAGCGTAGCTTGGTGGGTGTATTCGCCGACGACTGAGAAGTTTGCCAGAGACGACTACATCGCTGAACTCGTCCAGGGCTATTCGCGCCAGCCGGGTTAGCATTTCTATTCCACCTTTTCTTGCATGGCCCTTAAGCGGGAGATGTAAGCCTCCAGGGTCTCCCACTCGATCAGGTCTTCCCAGGCAGGATGGCTATAGATCTGCTTGGACTTGATTTTCCCTTCTAATCTCGTCGGACTGTCTACCCGGTATCGCTCCTTGAGGTCGGCGATGTCCCACTCGGCCAGTCGAATCTCATGAGCGAAGAAAGCTGATATGCTGCGCTGCAACAGATCCTCGGCCTGCACGTCTAGTTCTTGGGCAATCGTTTCTAGTTGAATGGCCACCTGAAATAGTCCTCCTCTCTCCAGTCGTTGCCCATAAGTATATCACACTGCGACAGACTTGACAAACAAAGCCCCCGGCCTTCCCACCCAGACCACTAAACTGGCCTATCCAGTGGCTCGAGATGTAGCCTTTTCCCGCTGTAGGGATGCTGGGCTGCAATCTCCTCGTTTAGCTCTACCCCCAGCCCGGGCTTGGTCGGCGGAATGATGTATCCCTCTTCCCACCTGATGGGCTCCTTCAGGATCTCCGCGTGGAAGCCGCCCCAGGTTTGTATGCCTTCCTGTATCAGGAAATTGGGGCTGCAAGTGCTGATTTGAATGTTTGCAGCACCTTCAATAGGCCCACAATACAGGTGGGGTGCGATCTGGGCGTAGTGCGCTTCCGCCATGCCGGCGATCTTTTTGGCTTCAAGTATCCCCCCGACTCTCCCCAGCGCCATCTGCAGAATGGATGCCGCCTGCTTCCCAAGCAATCGCGCAAACTCATACTTTGTTGTCAGCCTCTCGCCTGTGGCGATGGGGATGCTGGTCGAGCGGGCAACCCTGGCCATTTCTTCTACGTTTTCCGGCGGCACCGGCTCCTCAAGCCATAGCGGGTCGTATCTCTCCAGCCGTTTGGCCAGACGGATGGCACTTGAGGTGGTCATCTGACCATGTGTTCCAATGAGCAGGTCGCATTTGACCCCGACAGCCTCTCGAATGTTCTTTGCGAACTTCTCCGCCCTGTCCAGCGCCTCCAGAGAGAGCTGTCTGGGGTCGAAGGCTGAATAGGGTCCGACAGGGTCAAACTTTACAGCGGTGAAACCTTGTTCAACATACTCTGCCGCTCTCTCGGCCGCTAAATCCGGGTCACTGTATACGTCTGTTTGGTCTGATTCTTTCGGATAGAGGTAGGTGTAAGACCTTAGCCTGTCATGAACTCGGCCGCCCAGCAATTCATAGATGGGCTTGTTCAGTTCTTTGCCAATGATGTCCCAACAGGCCAGTTCGATGGCGCTGAGTACTCCCATTAAGGACGTGTCAGGGCGCTGGGTATAGCCGCTGGAATAGACAATCCGCCACAGCCGTTCTATTTTGAACGGGTCAGAGCCAATGACGTGCCGCTCACACACGTCCTCTATCATGAGGGAAACTGTTCTGGGATGAAACGGTACAGAGTAAGCCTCACCAAAACCCTCTACCCCGTTGTCAGTCGTGAGCTTGATGAAGACCCAGTAAGGTCCTCCGTAGTGGGGTGGTGGATTCTCCACCACATAGGTTCTGACATCGGTGATTTTCATGGGAGCCCCACCTGTCAAAACACGATCACGTTCCGTAGCGCTTCGCCTCGCTCCATTGACTCGATGGCTTCATTGATTTGCTCCAGCGGATAGCGGTTGGTGATCAACTCGTCCAACTTGAGGCGGCCGTGCTGGTACAGCTCCACCAGGCGAGGTACGTCAACGGACAGCCGCGTGGAGCCCACTCGACTGCCGATTACTGTGCGGCCATAAGCCATATCGTGGGCATTCAAGGTGAATTCGACATCGTCGTTCGGGGGCATCCCCACGATGACAGTCGTGCCGCCCTTGCGAATCATGCGGCTGCCCTGGGTGATGACTGCGGAACTGCCTACTGCCACGAATGCGTAGTCAGCGCCGCGCCCCTCGGTCAGCGCCAGCACAGTTGCCACCGTATCTTGGTCGCCGGCGTTGATGGTGTGGGTAGCGCCGAAGAGCCGCGCCGCCTCCAGTTTGTTGTCCAGCAAGTCTACGGCGATGATCCTGGCCGCGCCGGAGAGCACTGCGCCCTGCACGCAGTTCAGCCCCACGCCGCCAGTACCGATGACGACTACGCTGCTGCCGGTTTCGACTTGCACTGTGTTGACCACGGCGCCCACTCCGGTGATCACACCACACGCCAGCAGGCAAGCACAGTCGAACGGTAGGCTCTCAGGTATCTTGACCACCTGGGACTGATCCACGATGGCGTATTCGGCGAATGTTGCGGTGTAAATGCCGTGGACCAGGGGGACGCCATCTTTGTTGCGCAGCCTGCTCTCACGAGCCAGCGGGAATTCGAATTCGCAGTTGTGGGGGCTGCCGATGGTGCAGTAAAAACAACGTCCACACGAGCGCAGCAGCGAGACCACAACCCGGTCTCCTGGCTGCACACTGGTCACGCCGTGCCCCACTTCTGTGATGATGCCTGCGGCCTCATGTCCGGCCACAACGGGCGTTTCACCGCCCCACGCGCCTCGAATGCAGAGCACGTCGCTGTGACAGATCGCGCAGGCGGCAATCTTGGCTTTCACTTCGCCCGTATGGGGCGGGGCGATCTCGACCTCTTCGACAACAAGCGGCTTACCGAACTCGTAGCAAACTGCTGCTTTCATCGTGTCGTCCTCCTTGAGCGACAGCGGTCGCCTGGTTTCTAGCAGTGCCAAATGGCGTGTACCCATTGTTCAGGTGTACACGCCATCCGGCACTAACTGGATTGTGTCCATTTGACTTGATTGGTACGTTGACTAGACTACCTGCCAAGACCGTCAGTTGGCTACGTCAGAACATCTCTTGCACTTCCGCCATCCCGTGCTCCAGGATCTCCAGGGCTTCATCTACGTGCTCGGCGGTAGCGGTGAGGGGCGGGGCGATGCGCAGCACGGTGCCGAATATGCCGCCTTTGCCAATGAGCAGGCCGCGTCGGAGCAGCGCTTCGAAGAGCAGCGGGATGGCGTCCGTCGCCGGCTCCTTGGTCTTGCGGTCTGTGACCAGTTCCACGCCCTGCATCAGGCCTTTGCCGCGCACATCGCCGACCAGTGGATAGTCCGCCATCAACTGCTCCAAGCCAGTGCGCAACCGTTGGCCAACCTCCGCCACGTGCTGTGGGGTGGCCTCTGTCTCCATCACCTTGATTGTCGCCAGCGATGCCGCCGTCGAGACTGGGTTGCCGCCAAAGGTACTGATGGTCAGGCCCGCCTCGGCTGTCGTAGCGGCGATCTCCTCTGTGGTGATGGTGTTGCCCAGCGGGAAGCCATTGGCGATGCCCTTGGCCATGGTCATGATGTCCGGTTCCACCCCCCAGTGCTCGATGCCGAACCACTTGTCGCCGGTACGGCCAAAGCCGGTCTGTACCTCGTCGCAAATGAACAGTCCGCCGTAGCGGTGGACGATCTCCACCACGATCTTGAAGTACTCCGGCGGTGCGGGGATGAAGCCACCCACGCCCTGGATCGGTTCGGCGATGAAGGCTGCAATCCGGCCCGAGGTGGTGGTCCTGATGAGTTCCTCCACGTCCTCCGCGCAGGCCACGCCACAGTCGGGGTAGGTCATTTTCAGCGGGCAGCGATAGCAGTAGGGGTTGAAGGCGTGCTTGACGCCGAGCAACTGTGTGCCGCCGACGCGCCAGCTGGAGATGCCGGTCAGGCTCATGGCGGTCGCGGAGCGCCCGCTGAAGCCGTGACGCAGGGCAATCACTTCCTGGGTGCCGGTGTAGGTCTTGGCCAGTTGGAGGGCCGTCTCGTTGGCCTCGGTGCCTGAGTTTGTGAAGTACGACTGTTGCAGCGCGCCGGGCGTGAGCTCGGCCAGCTTCTCAGCCAGGTTGACGTGGTTTTCATTGGGGTAGAGAGTGGAGCTGTGGATCAGCTTGCCCACTTGCTCACGCACTCTTTCAGTGACCTCAGGACGGTTGTGCCCCACGCTGGTGGTGAGGATGCCGCCAAAGAAGTCCAGGTAGCGGTTGCCATCCACGTCCCACACGTACAGGCCGTCGCCGTGGTCGAGCACGAGCGGCTCAGCGTAGTAGAGCAGGTGGTTGGGCCACAGGTATTTCTGCTGTTTGGTGAGAATCTGTTCTTTGTTCATGGCAATCATTTCTCCCTCTCTACTTGAACTTCAACCCATAGCCCGCCAGCTCGTCCTTGATCCTGCCGTACAGGTCAACGTATTCCTGGTGGGGCTCTATCGTTCCCCAATCGTAGCAGTCCTGGAACTTCACCCCTTTGGGCGGATCAGTCAACTGGTCTTCATACTTGGCCAGCAGCTTCTTGGCGATCTCGTTGGCCTCGACGCGGCTCATACCCACAGCAGCGTGGGACACTTCGGACGCGAACCTGGGTTGCATGGGGGTGAGGTAGTCAATGTTCTTCGCCGCTCCCACGCCGCCAAACTCGATATTGCCTCCCGAAACCACGCCGATCATGTTCCCGGCGGCCATCTCGTAGAAGTTCATCTCCGTCATCGGGCCAGCCGCCGTGTAGGTATACCAGAAATGGGGCATGTGGCTGTTGCGATTGATGGCCTGAGTGGCCAGGCTCTGCGTCCACAGCAACTGCTGGCTGGTCGTCCACCCCCGCATGTCCATGGGGAAGGTCAGGTGAGCAGCGGACCTCAGCACCAGTATGGAGTGGATGTGGTAGGCCGTACTGACCACAGCTACACCCGCCGGGCCGCCGGCGTAACCACCCAGGATCGGCCCGCTCTCGCCCATGACCTGTCCACCTCGGGCCAGGATGTAAGCGACCTCATTCAGGCGTTCGAAGGAGACTTTGAACTCGGCCGCGAAGCCGACGACCCAACAATCGGAATCCCGCAGCCCGAACTGGCTACCGGTGATCTTGCCCGTGTCGGTCACTGCGGAGGAGATCGAGTTCATGATCGGCAGCCCCGGCCGCTGCGCGCGACGCAAGGCTGCCCGCCCCAGCTCCACCGAGCGGATGCAGGCGTAAAGCTCCAGAGGCGAGCCGGCTTGAGTCCGCATGCCAGCGACCGTGGCCAGGTTAGGGCAGGTGACGGAATCGGTCAGCGGATTGCGCCCATAGCCCTCCACCAGCCTGACGTACACGTCTTCGTTGCTGCACGTCGCGCCTCCTGCTCCCAGGAAGCACCAGGGCGGGATATCGCACTCCGGCTCGCGTCCCAGCATCGTCTTTCTGTCGAATCCCTCGCCAAACACCGGTGCGGCCGGTGCATCTCTCAAGCCTTCCAGAATCTCCTCTTTGGTGAAGTGAATCACCCGGCTGGTGTCGGTACAGTAGCAGCCCGTCGCGGCAGCAAGCTCCAGCGCAGCCTGGAACACATCGTCCGCCAGCTTGTCGTCGTTGGGGACAGGGTTGTCGGGATCGTAGCGGATGTCGTACTTCTTTACCAGTTCCCTGAGCTTGGGAACCATGACCTTCAGATCGTAGTCTCGTTCGGTGTAATACGGGCCGTTCAGCGCCCGTCTGATGACCTCAAAGAAGTTTATCATTCTCTTCCTCCCTATTTGAACTTCAAGCCCATGCCTGCCAGCTCGTCCGTGACCCTGCCGTACAGCTCGACGAATTCCTGGCAAGGCTCAATCGAGCCCCAGTCGTAGCACTCCTGGAACTTCTTCCCCAGAGGTGGATCGGTCAGCCTGTCTGCGTACTTGGGCAGCAGCTTCTTGACCATCTCGTTGGCCTCCGCCCGGGTCATGCCGGCCGCGGCGTGGGCTACTTCAGAAGCGAACCTGGGCTCCATCGGCGTCAGGTGGTCGAGCTTGATGGCCTTGGCCACCCCGCCGAACTCGATGGAGCCGCCGGAAGCCACGCGACCTATCTTGGTGGCGGCGATCTCGTACAGGCACATCTCCGTCATCGGCCCAGCGGCCACGTAGGTCAGGTTCATGAGCGGCAAGGGGCTGTTGCGGCAGATGGCCTGCGTGCTGACGCTGATGGGCCACATAATCTCGCGGCTGGTGTTGCAGCCGTATCTGAAATCCATGGGGAAGGTCAGATGGGCAGCGGACCTCAACACCAGGATGGACAGCAGGTGATAGGCCACGTTAATCACCGCCACGCCCGCCGGCCCGCCGGCATAGCCACCCATGATGGGCCCGCTTTCGCCCACGATCTGCCCGCCTCGGGCCAGCACGTAGGCGACCTCGTTCATCCGCGCAAAGGGAACCTGCAGCGGGGCCGTGAAGCCAATGACCCAGGCGTCGGTATTGCGCAGCCCAAAGGCGCTGCCGCCGATCTTGCCCATAGCCGTCACCGACGTGGCGATGGAGTTCATGATGGGCAGTCCCGGCCGCTGTGCGCGGCGCAGGGCGGCGCGCCCCAGCTCAACTGACCGAATACAGGCCAGCAGCTCCAGGGGCGAGCCGGCCTGGACCGTCATGCCATTAATCAGGGTGATGGTAGGGCAGGTGACGGAGTCAATCAGCGGATTGCGCCCATAGCCCTCCACCAGCCTGACGTATACATCTTCGGTGGTAGCTATGCCACCGCCCGCTCCCAGGAAGCAATAGGGCGGGTCGTCGCTCTCTGGCTTGCGGGCGCGCATCACCTTTTCGTCGAACCCCTCGCCAAACACCGGCGCGGAGGGGGCGTCCCGCAGGCCCTCCAGGATCTCCTCCTTGGTGAATTGCATCACCCGGCTGGTGTCGGTGCAGTACGCGCCGGTCGCGGCGGTAAGCTCCAGCCCGGCCTGGAACACGTCGTCGGCCAGCTTGTCGTCGTTGGGGACGGGATTGTCCGGGTCGTAGCGGATGTCGTACTTCTCCACCACTTCCTTGAGCTTGGGGACCACCACCTTCATGGCGAAGTCTTTTTCGGAATAGTAAGGGCCATTCAGCGCTCGCCTGATGACCTCAAAGAAGTTGATCATTTTCGCCTCCCTCCTATCGGTCTATGAGTTTGAAAGCCCACTCGACGCCGCCACTGGCCGTTTCGCTGTAGGCATCTGCCCCGATCTGGTCGGCCCAATCCTGGGTGACCGGCGCGCCGCCCACCATGACCGCGAACTTGTCTCGCTCTCCCACGTCTTTCAGGAGACTGACCACGTCTCGCTGCCCGGGCATGGTGGAGGTCATCAGCGCGGATATGGCGATGATGTCGGCCTTGAGCTTTCTGGCCTCCTCCAAGAAAGTCGTTGCGGCCACATCCTCTCCCAGGTCGTGCACGTCGAAGCCGGCTAATCGCAGCAACATGGCCAGGATGTTCTTGCCGATGGTGTGGATGTCGCCCTTGGCCGTGCCGATCAGCACCTTGCCCGGCGATTCCGCTTGCTGGCCACTTGCTTTAATGGCCGGTTCCAACACCTGCATGACGACATTGCCGGCATCGGCAGCCATCATCATCTCTGGCAGAAACACCTCCAGCCGCTCAAACTTCTGGCCGACGATACGTAGGCCGTCGCGCAAGCCCTGCTCCACAGCCTTCATGGGATCTACTCCGGCCTCCAGGCATGCTTCGGCTGCTTTCTTGGCTCCCTCTTCATCGCCCTCAATGACGGCGAGTTGGAGCTTCTTGATCAAACCACTCTTGTCAGTCATGACATCCTCCTGTTTCATTTGCTTTCTTACGTCGCTTTCGCGACGACTTGTGGAGATTCCCAATTGCACCCAAGGTGCCCAACCTTCTGTGTCTGAATGGGGAATGTCTGGTTATGCTCGTGAGGCCTGTCCCCTCCCTTTCAGCAGTCAACTTCTAGATGAATGGCATAGTTGTGTACAAACGCAAGAGCAGATCACACAAGGTGATCTGCTCCCTCTCCTCGGAAGTTCTCGATCCCATGACAAAGGCAGGTGCTCTGGCTTCGTTAGTCTGATGGTCTCCTGGTCGTATGGTCTACAATTGCACGACCACTTGACCACGCGACCATCAGAACAAACTTCACAGTTGCGGGACAGCGCCGGACTCGCACCGGACTTCCCCTTTTTGGGTCCCCGAAAGGGACTACCTTTGCCATTCAGTCACTTGTGTTGTTCGTTCTTGTCAAGGGCACTGCGATGAAAACGGTGATAGGGGGCACAATAAGTATATCATGTAGAGAGAGATTTGTAAACAGCGAAGTGCACAAATCTGGAGTGGACAGAGATGTGCAGATTGCATACTCAGAGGCCGCGATGCAAACGCCAATCTTTGATAGCGACGAGGAGGTTGAGCACGGTATAGGGATCTCTAAGGTCGAGCTCCCAGGTCTCTTTGACCTTCGCCAGCCGCTGCCGCAGCGTGTTGCGGTGGATGTAGAGATCCTGGGCACTCTGTTGGGCGTTGCCCAGACGATCCAGGTACACTTCAACAGTCTTGAGCAATTCTGTGCCGTGCGTCTGATCGTGTTCCGCGATCTCCTGCACGACACGGTGATGGCGGCTCGCGGAGTGCATCTCAGGAGGCAGCGCTCGTAACCATGGCAGAATGCCCAGGTTCTCGAAGGCCCATACCCCAGGCTTTCCTTCGGAGAGGGCTTTCCCGACCCGCAATGCTTCGGTCGCCTCCTGGTAGCATTGGCGGACACCCGTGGCCTGGCGCGAGGCGGTACTGAGTCCGATGACCAGAGAGAATCCTTGCCGGGTGCCCTCCTCCACGAGGATGTGAGCTGCCTCCAGGCCGCGTCGCGGATCGGGGGTTCCCAGCAACACGATGAGCCTCTGCCCTCGCTCGACCACTGTGGCCGGCAGGTCCTTCCTGCGCATTTTCTGTTCGACGAGGGTGGATAGGCCGCCCAGCTCTGTTGGTTCTGGGCTGATTTCCTCCAGAGCCAGCACGTGGTATCCTTGCTGAAGGCCCAGCCTTTGCAATGTGTCTGTCAGGTCCCGGATAGCCTGATAGGGGTCTGGGTCCAGCAGGGTATTCAGCAGGCTGGCCTTGAGGCGTTGTTCTGCCTCGTTGATGGCCTGCTCCCGGCTCATGATCAGGGCGGCCACAGTGGCAGCCCGCTCAATGGCCAGGAAGTCCAGTTCGGTCAAGGGGTGGTCTGTAGCGATGATCCAGACGAAGCCATACAACTGAGGTCCAACCAGAATAGGGGCAATGATCCTCTCCAACGTCATCCCCATCTCTGGCATTGGAGATACATGCTGCGGTCTGGGATCTGTTCGTAGTCGCTCAAACAGACCTTGTGAAGCGAGGTGAGCCACCATTTTCTCCGGCGTTCGCCCTTCGGCGATGCTACGCTCTCGCATCTTGTCTACGGGCCCAGTGGAGGCGTAAGCCAGCAAGCGGAGGGAGGCATCTTCTATGGTCACGGAGCGGCTCAAGAGCGTCGCCAGCGTGTCGGCCAGGGCATCCAATCCCTTACCTTCCAGCACCAGTTGGGTCAGGACTTTGTGGATGTGAAGGGATTGCTGAACGAGAGCATATTGCTCGCTGAGAATCCGTTCGTGGATGGCCCGCGTGACCTCGACATAGGGCACCTCAAAAGGCACAGTGATGATGGGGAAGTCCAGCTCGTCCGCCAAGCGGATCATGTCCGGGGGAATCTGGTGGAAGTAGCGTCCTACCGCCACCACCATACCGGCGAGGCCCTTTTCAACCAGACTGGGGACGAGTTCGCGTTGTATTTCGGGATGATCTTTGAAAGCGAAGGCGGTCGTGAGTAGTAGGTTGCCCTCTCGCACCCACTGGGCCACATCCGGCACCTCCACAAGATGCGTCCAGCGGATAACGCGATTCAGTCCCCTGTGCCCGGCCACTACCTGGGCTTCGGAGAAGATCTCAAGTTCGTTCAGTGCATCGGCAACAGTCAGTGGCATGAGACTACTGCACTCAACAAGAGTGGGCCTTCACATGTCGAAGCAACTGCGATAGATCTGCTCGTACGCCTCGAGGTCAAGGTCACGCGGGTTGCCTATAGTTTGCGGATCATCGTAGGCCAGTTGGGCCAGCATGGGGATATCCTCTTCAGGGATGCCCATCTCAGGCAAGGTAGGGATGTCCAGGTCTACGGTCAGTTCGGCGACGGCGTCCACAGCCAGCAGCGCCGCCTCCCACACTGTCAATCCCCAGGTGTCCTCGCCCATAGCCTGTGCGATGCGAGCGTACTTGTGCGGCTCGCCCATGTAGTTGTAGGCCATCACCGGAACCAGCAGCGTGGCGGTCAGTTCGCCGTGGGGCAGATCGTAGACGCCGCCCGCTGTCTGGCTCATGGCGTGAACTGCGCCGGCGCTTTCCGTGCCGTAGCTCATGCCGGCCAGCATGGCGGCCATGGACATCTTGTAGCGCGCCTCTTCGTTCTGCCCTTGGGCGTAGGCAATTCGCAGCCACTGACCGATGGTCTCGATGGCCCACAACGCCACGGCGTCGGGCCAGGGCTGAGCGTAGGCACAGGTGTAGCACTCGATGGCGTGAGTGAGGGCGTCCATGCCCGTGCCAGAGGTTAGGCGCGGCGGCAATCCCAGCGTCAGTCGTGGGTCAATGAGCGCCACGTGGGGGGCGATGAGCCCCGTGCCGCCGACGTTGAACTTGATTTTGCGCTTCGGGTCGGTAATCACCGCCCACAGCGTCACCTCAGAGCCGGTCCCCGCGGTGGTGGGCACAGTGACCAGCGGCGGGACGCGCGTCTGGATGGGCTGCGGATCGGCCCACTCGTAATCTAGAATAGAGCCACCGTCCATGGCCACGACGCCGATGGACTTGGCCGTATCCATGCTGCTGCCGCCGCCAAAGCCAATGAGGCCGTCGCATCCTTTTGCTTCGTAGATCTCTGTGGCCTCGTCCACCAGCTTGATGGGCGGATTGGGAACGACGCCGTCGAACAGGACGTAGTCCACGTTGCCCGCCTCCAGGCTTCTGGTGGCCTCATCCACCAGGCCGGCAGACACCAGCCCCTCGTCGGTGACCAGCATGGGCCGCCTGGCTCCCAGTGCCGTGACCTCATCGGCCAGGCAGGCGATGGCCCCCGGCGCGTGTTTCACGACCGTGGGGACTTCGAAGGAACGTAGGTTGATCATGTTGTAAACCTCCTGAAAGTATTGATTATGGAGTAGAAACGCAAAGCGTAAAACCTTATTTTTGCGCAAAACTCCAGGGGCTGTATTAATGCAACCCCCTGAGTTTT
>CAYMKL010000052.1:0-42024 GCA_964390805.1 uncultured Anaerolineae bacterium
ACATGGGGGTGCTCATGGTCACCGCCTATGCCTCTCTGGAAACGGCGGTGCAGGCTCTGAACGAGGGGGCATCGGCCTACGTCACCAAGCCCTTGAACATGGACGAGGTGTTGGCTGTGGTCAGGGAGGCCCTGGAAAAGCAGCGCCTGGTTCAGGAGAAGCGGCAGGCGGAGGAGGGCCAACGCAAAGCGTTGGCGGCCAAGGAAGAAGCCTTGGCTAGGGCGTTGCAGGCAACGCACGCGCTGCAGGAGAGCGAGGCGCGCTATCGCGCCATCGTCGAGGATCAGACGGAACTGATCTGCCGTTTCCTGCCCGACGGAACCCTCACCTTCGTGAACGAAGCCTACCGTCGCTATTTTGGCAAAAAGCGGGAGGATCTGATTGGGAGCAGCTTTATGCCCCCCATTCCCGAACAGGACCAGGAATTCGCCGCCGATCAATTCAGCTCCTTGTCCCTGCAGAACCCGGTTGTAACCTACGAGCACCGGGTCATACTGCCCGACGGACAGATCCGTTGGCAGCAGTGGACCGATCGGGCGATATTCGACCAGCAGGGCCGCTTCATCGAGTTCCAGTCGGTGGGTCGCGACATCACCGAGCAGGTGCAGGCGGAGGAACAACTGGTCTATATGGCCACCCATGATCCACTGACTGGCCTGCCTAACCGGCGGCTCTTCAATGACCGTCTCAGCCTGGAGCTAGCTCACGCACAGCGCAACGAGCAGAAGCTAGCCGTGATGTTGCTCGACCTCGACTACTTCAAGGACGTTAACGACACGCTGGGTCACAGTGTGGGAGACCAGTTGCTGCAAGTTGCTGGCGATCGCCTGACAAGTCTTCTGCGCGGGAGCGACACCGTCGCCCGCATGGGGGGCGACGAATTCATGCTGATAATACCAGGGATCGTTCGGGAGGAAGACACGACCCAGATTGCCCAAAAGATCCTGGAAGCGTTTCGAGAGTCATTTGAGTTTGATGACCACGAAATCAATATCACTACCAGCATTGGGATGGCCTTGTATCCTGACAATGGTGAAGATGCTGATATCCTGATGAAGAATGCAGACATCGCCATGTACCAAGCCAAGGAACAAGGCCGGGACAACTACCAACGCTACTCCGGCAAGGGAGGAAGAGATGGACGAGAAAGAAACCATCCTGATCGTTGACGACGATGAGAGCACCTCTAGAACCCTGAGTCTCGTATTTGGAAGGAAGGGCTATGACACAGAGACGGCTACGACGGGTCAAGAGGCCATAGAGAAGGCGCAGGAGAGATTCTTCAACCTGGCGCTCCTGGACATCAAGCTCCCCGACATGGAAGGGGTAGAGCTGCTAGGGCCTCTGAAGGAAATGCACCCCGACATGGTGATGATCATGGCCACCGCCTATGCCTCTCTGGAAACGGCAGTGTGGGCTCTGAACGAGGGGGCATCAGGCTACATCACCAAGCCCTTGAACATGGACGAGGTGTTGGCTGTGGTCAGGGAGGCCCTGGAAAAGCAGCGCCTGATTGAGGATAAGCGGCAGGCGGAGGAGGCGCTGCGGGTCTCCCATCGCTTTCTCGAAATCGCGAACCGGCACACGGAGATGATCCCTCTGCTCAAGGAATTTGTGGTGGAAGCCCAGAATTTCACTGACTGCGCCGCTGTGGGACTTCGCATGTTGGATGGTGAAGGCAACATCCCCTACGAAGCCTATGAGGGTTTCAGCCGGAGATTCTACGAGTTAGAAAGCCCTCTTTCGATCAAGTCCGACCAATGCATGTGTATCAATGTCATTAAGGGAACGACTGATCCGAAGCTCCCGTACTACACGGAAGGTGGTTCCTTCTGCATGAACGGCACTACGCGCCTCTTGGCCACGGCCCCGGAAGAGGAGAAGGGACCGACCCGCAACGTGTGCAACGAGTTCGGATACGAGTCCGTGGCGCTGGTTCCGATCCGCGCGGGGGGGCGCATCCTTGGCTTGATCCACGTGGCCGATCCTCAGGAGAACATGGTCCCTCTAGAGAGGGTGGAGTTGCTGGAGGGAGCAGCGATGCAATTGGGCACGGCCATCCAGCGGGTGCGGGCGGAGGAGGCGTTGCAGGCTTCCGCCCGGCAATGGCGGGTTACCTTCGATGCCATCAGCGACGGCGTTTGGCTGGCGGACCGGGAAGGAAGGATGTTGCGCTGCAATGAGGCCATGACCAAACTTCTGGGCAAGCCGTTCAGCGAGATCATCGGCCGCCCCTGTTGGGAGCTTGTGCACGGCACGTCGCAACCCATCGAAGAGTGTCCCTTCAAGCGCATGAGGGAGACCCGCCGTAGGGAAACCCTGGTTTGGCTCACGGGTGAGCGATGGCTGGACGATGCTGTAGATCCGCTGCTGGATGAGGACGGCAATCTCGTCGGGGCCGTGCACGTCATGACCGACATCACCGACCTCAAGCGGGCGGAGGAGGAGTTACGGCGGCATCTGGAGCGAATAGAGGCCCTGCGGGAGATTGACAGGGCTATCACTTCCACCCTTGACTTGACTGAAGTGCTCGACATCATCCTGATAGAGCTAGCGAGGGTCATCCCCTATCACAGTGCCGCCATTTTCCTCCTCTCCGATGGCACAGCCAAACTAACCGCGGGCAGGGGCTTCCCGGAAATGGAGCACGCTTTCCCGGTTTCCTTCTCCGTGAAAGAGGACCCTCTGACCCACGAGCTCCTGCAGGAGGAGCGCCCTCTGGTCTTGGCCGATGCCCAAGCGGACGAGCGCTTTCGAGCAAGAGGTGGTACGGAGTACGTCCGTTCCTGGATGGGCGTTCCCTTGATAGCCAAGGGGAGGGCGGTGGGCTTCCTGACCATAGACCATAGAGAGCCTGGCGTCTACGATGAGGAGGGCGCGGAGATGGCGCAGGCCTTCGGCAGCCAGGTGGCCATCGCCATTGAGAATGCCCGGCTGTACGATGAGAGTCAAAGACGCGCCGAGGAGATGGCTGCCCTGCGTGAAGTGAGCCTGGCCACCCTTTCCACTCTGGAGCGAGATCAGGTTTTCGAGATCATGCTTGACCAGTTAGGCACAGTCATTGACTATGATACTGCAGCCATAAAGATCATCACCCCCGACAGAAGGGACAAGATGATTGCCGGACGGGGTCCCGTCGTCTATGACCAGGCCATGTGGAACGGCTTCGATGAGAAAGACAGCAGACTCGTGCAGGAAATGAAAGAAACCGGGCAGCCGGTGGTGGTGCACGATAGTCACACCGACGAGCGTTATGAGAAGGTAGGGGACTGGGAAGCGTTCCATTCCTGGGTCGGAGCTCCGCTCTTTGTGCAGGGCGATATGATCGGGTACCTGGCCCTAGAGAAAACCTCCCCTGGCTTCTACGATGAGAACGCAGTCCAGCTCCTGGACGACTTTGCCCGTGCAGCAGCCATTGCCCTGGAGAAAGCGAGATTGTACGAGGACATCCGGCGAGAGCTAGCCAAGCGCGAGCGAGCGGAGCAAGAACTTCGACAAAGCTACGTGAAATTAGAAAGAACCTTGGAGGGAACGGTCAATACCCTGGTATCAGCAATCGAGATAAGGGATCCATATACAGCAGGGCATCAACGGCGGGCAACCCAACTGGCCTGTGCCATCGCCAGGGAGATGGGACTTCCCCAGGAGCAGGTCGAGGGACTCCGCATGGCCGGGCTGATTCACGACATCGGCAAGATCACTATACCCGCAGAGATCCTCAGCAAGCCCGGCCGGTTAAACGACCTCGAGTGGGGTATCATTCGAGCGCACCCCCAAGCCGGCTACGACATATTGAAGACCGCAGAGTTTACATGGCCGGTGGCCCAAATCGTGCGCCAACATCACGAAAGGATGGATGGTTCTGGCTATCCTCAGGGTCTATCGGGTGACAACATTCTCGTGGAGGCAAGGATCCTGGCCGTAGCTGATGTTGTTGAGGCTATGGCCTCTCACCGACCTTACCGGCCAGCTCTCGGTATGGATAGGGCCCTGGAAGAGATCTCACAGAATAGAGGCGTCCTTTATGATCCTAAGGTGGTAGATGCTTGCTTGAAGCTTTCTATCGAGAAGGGGTTTACGTTTGAGTAAGGGGTGAAGACAACAACTTCATCTATTGCTATCAGCAAGAGCCATCCCCGGTAAGGGGGATGGCTCTTGGGTTTTTGCGCTAATGCTCTCGAACGAGCCCAGGACGGGTCACAAGCCAGCCGCTTCCAGCACAGCCGGTACCCGCTTCTCCCAGCCGAGGGGCATGAGGTGCACGCCCTGGATCAGGCGCTGGAGGTAGCCCGGCGCGAGGGAGCACGGCTGCACGGCCTTCACGTGGTGCCATCAGAGGCCCAAAGGGAAAGCAGAGAGACCCAGGCTGTGCAGGCCGAGTTCAACCATCGCTTTGAAGAGGCGGGCATTGCGGGGAGACTGGCCCTCGAAATCGGAGGCGTGGCGCGCAACATCTGCCAACGGGCCCGGTGGACCGATCTGGTTGTCTTGAGCCTTAACTATCCCCCCGCCCCCCAACCCATGGCCAGGCTCGGTTCGGGATTGAGTACCTTGCTGCGACGCTGTCCCAGGCCCGTGCTGGCGGTGCCGGAGTCTTCGTCTGGCTTGAGTCGTGCACTGCTGGCCTACGACGGCAGCCCCAAAGCCGACGAGGCGCTTTTCGTAGCTACATACCTATCCGGGAGGTGGAACATTTCCCTGGTCGTGGTGACTGTGACAGAACCCAGCCGCACCACGTCGGACACGCTGGCCCGCGCTCAAGAGTACCTGGAAACGCATGGCGTGCAAGCTACGTTCGCAACGGAGAGCGGGCCGGTCGCCAAGGCGATTCTGAAGACCGCCAACGAGCACGACAGCGACCTGATTGTCATGGGAGGCTATGGGTACAGCCCGGTACTGGAGGTAGTGCTCGGCAGCGCAGTAGACCAGATACTACGCGCGAGCCGGCGGCCCATGTTGATTTGCCGGTAGGCGAAAATATCTGAAACTCGCTTCGGACACGGAACGCTAGTTGGAATTGCTGCCTGTCTTGCGACGCACACAAGAAAACGACCTTTTGGGGCGGAAGAGGGTAGCAAGTAGCGTCGACTGATTGCCGCTTGCCAGCGGCGGAGGACACAAGCTTGACGTAGCTTGCGTTTACTGTTATAATTGCGATGGATTCGACATGTGGGTGCCCCCCCCACCCTCCACGCCAGCCAAGAGCGCCCACGTGCGTTTACGGTTGGCTTTTTGGTCTGGGATGGGCCAGAGCTGTTGATTACCACGAAGTGCATATCCCAATAGAAACAAACAAAGGAAAGGAGACGGTGAATGGCTAGGAACGATAAGAGTAGAATCTCGGAGATTCTCGCAAAGTACGAAACAGAGTTGCTGGTCGACTGGTTGAAGGAACAATCGGCCGCCATGACTCTGCGGCCCGAACTGATGAGCGAGGCGGAACTGCGCCAGCAGTCGGGTGAATTCCTGAGTCTGCTGCGCCAGGCAGTCCGGAGCGAGAACCTGACCGACATCACGGCGCCCGAGTGGACAGAGGCGCGGGAGATGCTGGCCGGTGTTTCGCGCGCCCGAGCAGTGAAAGGCTTCAGCCCCTCGGAGACAGCCACCTTTGTCTTCTCCCTCAAGCAGCCGCTTTTCGCGCGTCTGCGTTATGAGGTGAAGGATGCCGAAGAGCTAGCCGACGAGGTGTGGGTGGCCACGGTTCTCTTGGATAGGCTGGGGCTCTTCACCGCCGAGGTCTACCAACAGAGCCGCGAAGCTGTGATCGCCCGCCAGCAGGAGGAGCTGTTGGAGCTCTCGACCCCGGTGGTGAAGCTGTGGGAGGGCGTCCTGGCGGTGCCGCTGATCGGCACGCTGGACAGCGCCCGCACCCAGGTGGTCATGGAGAACCTCTTGCAGGAGATCGTCGAGACGGGCTCGTCCATCGCCATCATTGACATCACGGGCGTCCCCACGGTGGACACGCTGGTGGCCCAGCACCTGCTCAAGACCGTGGCCGCCGCCCGCCTGATGGGGGCCGACTGCATCATCAGCGGCATCCGCCCACGGATCGCCCAGACCATCGTCCAGTTGGGGGTGGAGCTTGGCGACGTCGCTACCAAGGCCACTTTGGCCGCTGCCTTCGCTCTGGCCTTGCAGCGGACCGGGCGCACCATCACCTGATTGCGGATTGCGGAATTCGGATTTCGGATTGTCATTCGGCAATCTGCAATCCGCAATGGAAAGGAAGTGAAGTGGACAAAGAGGAGATGAAGCGAAGGACGAAGCAGTTTGCGCTGCGGGTTATTCGCTTGATCGAATCGTTACCCAGGGGGCGAACTGCTGAGGTGCTTGGAAAGCAATTGTTACGCTCGGGCACTTCGGTGGGAGCGAACTATCGTGCTGCGTGTCGCGCCAAATCAACCGCCGATTTCATTTCAAAGATGGGAACGGTGGAAGAAGAGGCGGATGAGTCGTTATATTGGATGGAGTTACTGGTTGAAGCCGGGCTTGTGAAATCAGAGCTTCTGGCGCCGCTGATGAAAGAAGCTGATGAGCTTGTGGCTATTACCGTTGCGTCCATAAACACCGCAAAGAGGAGAAGCAGTAGGAAATGATTCCATTGCGGTGATCCGAAATGGACCTGAGGAGTGAGAAATGAAACAATCCGCAATCCGAAATCCGCAATCCGCAATGGGAATGGGAATGGAGCGTATTCCTATTCTCAAGATGGGCGAGTTTCTCCTGGTGACCATCCAAGTGGATATGCACGACCGCCTGGCACTGACCCTGCAGGACGACTTGATGAGCCGGATCGTGAGCGCGGGCGCGCGTGGCGTGCTGATTGACATCTCGTCGCTGGGGGTGGTGGACTCTTTCATGGGGCGGATGCTGGGAAACATCGCTGCCATGTCGCGGATACTCGACGCGGAGACCGTGGTGGTCGGGATGCAGCCGGCGGTGGCTATCACGCTGGTGGAGTTGGGCCTTTCCCTGACGGGGGTCCGCACCGCCCTGAACGTCGAAAAGGGGATGGAACTCCTCCGAGCCTCGCTGGAGGCACCGGCGAAGGAGAGCAGCGATGGCCGCGCAGAGGCATGAGACCCTCCAGATTCGTTCCTCTGAAGACATCGTCCGCGTACGGCAGGCCGCGCGGGCGTGGGCTGTGGAACTGGGCTTTAATCTGGTGGAGCAGACCAAGCTGGTCACGGCAGCCAGCGAACTGGCCCGCAACACGGTGGACTGGGGCGGTGGCGGAACCGTGCGGCTGGAGGCTCTCAACGAAGGTGGCCGCCAGGGACTGCGACTGACCTTCGAGGACCAGGGGGCCGGCATTCCGGACATCGAACTGGCCATGAAAGATGGCTACACCTCTGGGGGAGGTCTCGGCCTGGGCCTGGGGGGTGCCAGGAGGCTGGTGGGCGAGTTCGAGATCGTCTCCCGCGTGGGAGAGGGCACACGCGTGACTATTACCGTGTGGAAACGATGAACCGATTTCGGATTTGCGATTGCGGATTTCGGACTTCATTTCCAAGATGGGGACGGTGGAAGAAGAGTCAGAGGAATCGCTTTTCCGGATGGAGTTACTGGTTGAAGCTGGCATCGTTGAATCAGAGCGATTGGACTCCTTGATGAAAGAAGCCGATGAGCTTCTGGCTATTACCGTTGCATCCATAAACACCGCCAAGAAGAGAAAGGGGAAATGACTGCGGATTGTGGAATGACAATCCCGCAATCCGCAATCCGAAACCTGTGCTGAGCGTAGCCGAAGTATCCGAAATGGACTACTCCGCAATCCGCAATCCGCAATCCGCAATCCCAGTGGCAGAGTCCAGCCAGGTGGGAGAGGCACGCCGCCTGGCCACGAGGTTGGCCCGCGATCTGGGCTTCAACGAGGCGGAAGCCGGAAAAGTGGCCATCGTAGTCAGCGAGGCTGCGAGGAATCTGGTCAAGCACGCCACCGGCGGCGAACTGCTCCTGCGTGCGCTGGAACGTGACGGCATTGCTGGCATTGAGGTCCTGGCGTTGGACCGGGGGCCAGGGATGGCAAACGTCGCACAGGCACTCCGCGACGGCTATTCCACTGCCGGCAGCCCAGGAACCGGCCTGGGGGCCATCGCCCGCCTCTCTGAGCTGTTCGACATTCATTCCCGTCCCGAAATGGGGACGGCCCTGCTGGCCCGCTTGTGGTCGAGGCCGTTGCCCAGGGATCTGCAGCCCCACCCGCTTGAGATCGGAGCGGTCTGTCTGCCCAAGCCCGGCCAGGAGGTTAATGGCGATGGGTGGGCGGTCCACCAGCGCCCCGGCCACAGCCTGATCCTGGTGGTTGATGGCCTGGGTCACGGCTCCTATGCAGCCGAGGCTTCCAGGGAGGCAGTGAGGGTATTTCAAGAGAAACCCAACCTCTCCCCCACGGCCATGATCGAGGCCGCCCACCTCGCCCTGCGGCACACCCGGGGTGCGGCCGCGGCGGTGGCCGAGGTGGACATCTCCCATCAGGTGGTCCGCTTTGCGGGGGTGGGGAACATCGCCGGCGTCATCGTTTCATCCAGAGGCAGCCGCAACATGGTTTCGCACAACGGAACCGTCGGACACCGGGTCCGCAAGATCCAGGAGTTCACCTATCCCTGGCCCGAAGGGGCGCTTCTGGTAATACATTCCGATGGGTTGGCCACGCGTTGGAGCCTGGACCGCTACCCCGGTCTGACGAGCAGACACCCCAGCCTGATCGCCGGGGTTCTCTATCGGGACTACAGCCGGCGGCGCGATGATGTGACGGTGGTAGTTGCCCGTGCTACGTGTTGCGTGTTGCGTAAACAATGGAACACGCAACACGAAACACGCAACACGTTTGATGCATAGTGGGGGCTATTCCTTAAATGAACACAACTATTCTGACTTTGGAGATTCGCTTCGAGCACGATGTCGTACTGGCTCGGCAGCGGGCCAGGCAGACCGCGGGTCTCTTGGGGTTCGACGCCCAGGATCAGACACGCATCGCCACCGCTGTCTCCGAGATGGCACGCAACGCTTTCGTCCACGCCGGTGGGGGCAAGGTTGAATTCCTGGTCGAAGGCACGGCCCCGCCACAGATGCTCCTGATCCGTGTCCGCGACCAAGGGCCGGGGATCGCAGATCTGCCCGCCCTTTTGGAGGGGGGAAAAGGATTGGGCATCGTCAGCGCCAAGCGGCTGATGGACCGTTTCCACATCGAGTCGGCCACTGGCAAAGGGACGATGGTGCTGATGGGGAAGACCTTGCAGCCAGGGGCGCCGGCGGTCACAGCGCAGGACCTGGCGCGGATCGCCGGCGAGTTGGCGCGACTTGCGCCCGGAAACGCCTTCGAGGAGCTTCAACGGCAGAACCAGGAACTGCTGCGCGCCTTGGAGGAGCTGCGCCAACGCCAGGAGCAACTGGCCCAACTGAACCGCGAGCTGGATGACACCAATCGTGGTGTGTTGGCCTTGTATGCCGAGCTGGAGGACAGGGCCGAGCGACTGCGCAGCGCCAGTGAAGTGAAGTCCCGCTTTCTCTCCTATATGAGCCACGAGTTGCGCACCCCGCTCAACTCGATTCTGTCCCTCTCCCGGATCTTGCTGGATCGGCTCGACGGGGAGTTGACGGTGGAGCAGGACAAGCAGGTGACCTTCATCCGCAAGGCGGGCGGGGATCTCTTGGAGATGGTCAACGAGCTGCTGGACCTGGCGAAGATCGAGGCGGGGAAGATCACGGTCCGTCTGGCCCGGTTCGAGGTGGCTGATCTCTTCAGCTCTCTGAGAGGGATAATGAGGCCGCTGGACATCAATCCCGGTGTGGCCCTCATCTTCGAAGATCCCGTCGGCATCCCCCCTCTCGGTACCGATGAGACCAAGCTGGCGCAGATATTGAGGAACTTCATCTCCAATGCCCTCAAATTCACCGAACGCGGTGAGGTTCGCGTGTCCGCCAGGCTGGATGCCGGGGGCGAAGCGGTGGTCTTTTCCGTAGCCGACACGGGGGCCGGGATCGCGCCTGAGGATCAGGAGCGCATCTTCGAGGAGTTCGTCCAGGTGGCAACTCCCCTTCAGAAGAAAGTCAAGGGGACGGGCCTGGGATTGGCGCTGTCGAAGAGGCTGGCCGAACTACTGGGGGGGAGACTGTCCGTGGAGAGCGAGGTCGGGGTTGGGTCCACCTTCACCGCCGTGATCCCGCTGGTCTATCCGAGACCGGCCCCAGAGTCGGCTGTGATGATAACCCCTCAGCAGCCGGACCCGAGCCGCTTTCCCGTGCTGGTGGTCGAAGACAATCCCCAGGACATTGCCCTCTACGAGAGGTATTTGGAGGGGTCGGGTTTCCAAGTCATCGCCGTGCAGACGGTGAAGGAGGCACGGCAGGCGCTGAAGCAGTTCCGACCGATGGCCGTGGTGCTGGACATCCTGCTGCCGGGGGAGGGAGGCTGGGCTTTCCTGGTTGAGATGAGGGCGGATGAGGCCACGCGGGACATCCCCATCCTCGCAGTCACGATTGTTGACGACCAGCAGGACAAAGGGATGATGCTGGGAGCCGATGATTACTGCGTCAAACCGATAGAGCGCCAGTGGCTGCTGAACAGACTCAAGACGCTGGAGCCGGTGGAGAAGATCCTGATCATTGACGATGAGGAGGTCGCCCGTTACGCTTTCAAAAAGCTCCTCGCAGGTACGCGCTACACCGTCATCGAGGCGGTGGACGGGCCGGAGGGCCTTCGCCGGGCGCAAGAGGAAGGACCGCAGGTCATCTTCCTGGACCTGATCATGCCGGAGATGAGCGGCTTCGAGGTGCTGGATCAGTTGAAGTCCGACCCCGCGACGCGCGACATCCCCGTGATCATCTACACCGGCAAGGACCTGGAGGCAGAGGAGCGTCGCCGACTGACCGAGGGGGCGGTGGCCATCCTCTCCAAGGAAGCCACGTCACGCGAGATAGCCATCGCTCGAATAGGAGAAGCATTGGCCAAACTGACCTGATGGAGGATTTACCCGATGACCGCTAAACGTACGATCACTATCTTGAACGTGGATGACGACGATGCCGGCCGCTACGCTACCAGCCGCGTCCTTGGCCAGGTGGGGTTTGAGGTCATAGAGGCTGCCAACGGTGCGGAGACCCTGCGATTAGTGAAGGAGAACCCCGACCTGGTCGTCCTCGACGTGAACCTTCCGGATATGAGCGGGTTCGAGGTCTGCCAGCGGCTCAAGGCCGACCCGGCTACCTCTATGATACCGGTCCTTCATTTATCGGCGACCTATCTGGACGACCAGTCCAGGGTGATAGGGCTGGAGAGCGGAGCCGAGGGCTACCTGACGCAGCCCGTCGAGCCGCCGGTATTGATCGCCTACGTGAAGGCACTGTTGCGGACGCGGCAGGCACAGGAGGCGCTACGGGAATCGGAGCAGCGCTGCAGGCAGATCTTCGAGGGCATCGGCGATGCAGTGATGGTCTACGGTTCGCAGGGAAAGTTCCTGGACTACAACAAAGTCACGCTTCGGCGGTATGGTTACAGCCGCGAGGAGTTCCTCCGCTTGGAACCTGCCGATATCGTCCATCCGGGCTTCCTCCAGGCGATGAGGGACAGCCAGAAGAGGATATGGGCTGGAGAGACCACTGTAGTGGAGTCGGCGCATCACTGCAAAGATGGGAGGGTCATTCCTGTCGAGGCCCATGCTCGCACGATCGAGTATCAGGGGGAACCGGCTATCCTCGCCGTGGTACGCGACATCACCGAGCGCAAACGGGCGGAGCGCGAAATCGAAGAGCGGCGGTTGTATCTGGAAGGAGTGCTGGGAGCCGCGCCCGACGCCATCGTCACCATGGATGCCCGCCATCGGATCGTGGAATGGAACACGGGCGCAGAAAAGTTGTTCGGATACTCACGGGAGGAGGCGATTGGCCAAGATCTTGACCACCTGGTCACCAGCCCTGATGTGTATGATGAGGCGGTCGGGAATACAAAGATCGTCATGAGCGGGAAGGAGTTGCCTACCACAGAGACGGTCCGTTATCGGAAGGATGGCTCTCCCGTGGATGTCATCGTGGCCGAGTCACCCATCCTGGTGGGAGGTGAGTTGATCGGGGCAGTCGCTGTCTACACCGACATCACCGCGCGGGTGCAGATTGAGGAGGCGCTGCGCGCCCTGTTGCTTCTTGACGAACTTACGAGCCTGTACAACCGACGAGGATTCATAACCATGGGCCAACAGCAGTTGAAGATAGCCAACCGGATGAAGAGGAGAATGGTGCTGCTTTTTGCCGACCTTGACCACCTGAAGCAGATCAATGATACCCTGGGCCACCCTGAGGGAGACCGGGCATTGATCGAGACTGCCCATGTCCTCAAGGAGACCTTTCGCGAGTCGGACATCATTGCTCGCATTGGCGGGGATGAGTTTGTGGTTCTGGCGATAGAAACCGATGAGACCAGCGGCGAGACTCTCACTACTCGTTTACAAGAGAACCTGGAGGCCCGCAACGCAGAAGTACTCCGCCGTTACAAGCTATCGTTAAGTGTGGGGATGGCGCGCTACAATCCCGAACGCCCCTGTTCTGTTGATGAACTGCTGGCCCGGGCCGATAAATCAATGTACGAGCAAAAACGACGCGACCTCGAGTCTTAGCCCAAACTGAGATCATGATATAGGCTCCAAGGCCCGTCCTCGGGCCGCCAAGACCGCGCCCGGGGACGGGCGCTAGAGCCTTATGTCAAAACTTCAGAGGCCAAAGGGCCTGGCAGGGGAGGATGGGTTATGAGGAAAACCATAGCTGTTGCCGTTGTACTAGGGTTGATTCTGTCAATACCCCTTGTTGGCTGCAAGCCAATGGAAGGGCAGCGCGATGTTGAAGTTGAACCGGAGGCGACGCCGACGGCGCCCCCAACACCCATCGGCGAACCGCAGCGTGGAGGAGTAGTGATAATCACCTACGGCGGGGGTACGCCGAGGCACTTCAATCCGGCGCTCGTTTCTGGCTCTTCGACCGCCATACCCGGCACGCAGATCTTCGCCAGCCCCCTGCGCTACGACGAGAACTGGAACCCGCAGCCCTATCTGGCGAAAAGCTGGGAGGTTTCGGAGGACGGCCTGGCCGTGACCCTTCACCTGGTCGAAGGGGCGACCTTCCACGACGGGCATCCCATTACTTCTGAGGATGTGGCCTTCTCCGTGATCACTGTCAAGCAGTACCACCCCTTCAAGCCTATGTTTGCCCCGGTGGAACAGGTGGACACGCCCGATCCGCACACCGCGGTGATCCGGCTGTCCCGACCCCACCCGGCCATCCTGCTGGCTATGTCGCCGGCCTTGCTGCCCATCATCCCGAAGCACGTCTACGGGGACGGTCAGGATTTGCCGACCCATCCCGCCAACCTGAAGCCCGTCGGGTCCGGGCCATTCCGGCTTGCAGAGTTCGTTCCTGGTGAATCTATTGTGCTGGAGCGGTACGAGGACTACTTCATCCCAGGCCGCCCCTACCTCGACAGGATCGTGATCCGGCTGGAGACCGATCCGGACGCCCAGGTGATCGGATTACAGCGCCAGGAAGCGCACCTGCTGGCCGTGTTCACCGGCTTGATCGGTATCGAGAGGCTCAGTGGCAGCGATTACCTCGTCGTCACCCAGCGAGGCTACGAAGGAGTCGGCTCGATTAACTGGCTGGCCTTCAACCTTTTGCACCCCCCACTGGACGACAAGCGTGTCCGACTGGCCATCGCCTATGCCGTTGACCCCGAATTCATCATAGAGCATTTGCACCAGGGCCGATCCCGGCGCGCCAACAGCCCCATCTCGCCGGACAGCCCTTTCTACGACCCCAACGTTCCCACCTACACAGTTGACCTGGACAAGGCCAACCAGCTCCTTGATGAAGCCGGACATCCCATCGGGTCTGACGGCACACGCTTCTCTTTGTCGCTAGATTACATTCCGGTCATCCCCAGCCAGCAGCGAGATGTGGCGCTATATCTCAAACGTCAACTAGCAGAAATAGGAATTGACGTCCAGATCCGCAAATCAGAGAGCTTCCCGGCGTGGGCCGAGCGCGTCGGGAACTGGGACTTTGACATGACCATGGATTCGGTTTATAACTGGGGGGATCCGGTAATTGGCGTTCACCGCACGTATCTGTGCGACAACATTCGAGAGGGAGTGGTTTGGTCGAACACGCAGAACTACTGTAACCCAAGGGTGGACGAGATCTTGCATCAGGCTGAGGTGGAGCTGGACGAAGACAAGCGGAAGGCACTGTACGGTGAGTTTCAGCAGATCCTTACGGATGAGCTTCCGATTGTGTGGATCAATGCCCTTCCGTTCCACACCGTCTATCATGCTGGGTTGGGGAATCCGCCTCTTTCTATATGGGGCGTCCATTCTCCGCTGGACGAACTCTGTTGGAGAGAACGAGTGACGAGGGCCTATGCCGAGGTGCCCAAGCTGGAAGGCGAAGTCTCGCCGGTCAAGGAAGCAGGCGTGCGGGCCATCGCGCTGTTGCAGGAAGTTGGGCTGTACGAGGCCCGGGAGGTCTTCCGTGATCCGCAGCAAGGTTTTCTCGACCTCGAAGGGTCTGGGCTGCACGTCATCGGTTTCACCCGCCAAGGCATCGTGTTCCTCGATAATTCCGGCCAAACAATGCCAGGGATGGACATCAGTGACATCCTCGATCTTGAGGGAAGCAAGCTGCTGCCCCTGTTCTTGGACGCCGCTGAAGGCGAGAACGGCGACCACGTCAGTTCCCAAGGGGTCTGGCCGCATCCGAGAACTCACGACGTCGGCCCCATGTCGGCCTGGTGCGGCATGCTCGCTGATGAAGACGTGATTTGCGCTCTGGAGTGGAACGAACGGGAAAGAGGGGGGTAATGAGATTCATACGCGATGCTTCGATCCGAATCAAGGTTCTGATCCCACCGGCCATTTTGATACTGGCCCTGGGGTTGGTGTCGCTGCTGGCTATCTTCGGAACGAATAGACAACGCGCGGTACTCGCCGAGGTACACAACATCGCCCTTGACAAGATTACGCTGATAGATGAGTTCATCGTCCTGAGTGAACGGGTGCAGTCCGATGTGTTCCGCATCGCCGTGATTCGCTTTGCGAATCTGCCAGAAGAAGAAATCCAGCCGACCCACGAGCGTTTGGAGCAAGGCCTCAACGACCTGGATGTCATTTACGGACAGATTCTGACCAAGTGGTCGCTAGATGAAACGGAACAATCAGTCCTGGAGCGGATGAAAGAGCCGATGGATGCTTTCAGGCAGCAAGCGCTCCAGGCTGCGGCCGTGGTTGCCGACAACCCGTCCTTCGGCGTCCTCCTGGTGCGCTCGTCCACTGTGCCCTTTGCCGAATTTCGCGGCACGCTCACGGAATTGCGAGATTATCAGCAGGCAAAGATTATCCGCATCGAGACCGAATCTCACGAAAGGGCTAGAACAGCCAGCACGGCCATCATTGGCATCACGTTCTTGATTGCACTGATCGGGGTAGCAGCCACAGTGCTGATCAGCACCCGCTGGATCTCTCGTCCGGTACTCTCCATGGCCGCCTTGATGCGCCGTCTCGCAGAGGGCGACTTAAGCATAGAGACTCGTGATGTCCGACGCCGGGACGAGATCGGGGCGATGGCGCGGGCAGTAGAGATATTTCGGAGCAACGCCATCGAGAAGGCTCAGGCGGAGGAGGCGCTGCGGGAGAGCGAGGAGAAGTTCAGACTGATTGCTGAGAGCTCCATTGATACCATTTACCAGTTGGATCTAGAGGGTAACATAGTTTTCATGAACACTGCCGGGGCTAGAATGTACGGCTATGAAGCCGAAGAGATGAAAGGCTTGAACTTCAGGTCCCTGCTGACAGAAGAGCGCTTATCTGAAGGGGAAGAATACGTGAGACAAGTTCTATCCGGCCAAGGCGTGCGGGGCGAGATGTATGTAAAACACAAAGAGGGCCATGAATTTCCCATCTACCTCAGTATGGCATCAGTAGAAAAAGAGGGAGAGATCGTTGGCTTTTCAGGTGCTTCACGCGACATCACCGAGCGCAAGCGGGCGGAGGAGGCGCTGAAGGAGTACTCCGAGCGGCTGGAGGGGATGGTGGAAGAGCGCACCAAAGAGCTCCGAGAGGCCCAGGAGCAGTTGATCCGCCGAGAGAAGCTGGCCGTGCTAGGTCAACTGGCTGGCGGGGTAAGCCACGAACTGCGCGGCCCCCTGGGCGCGATCACCACTGCCGCCTACTTCCTAGACAATGCCATGGAAGGGCCTGATCCGGAAGTGAAGAGGATGCTGGCGATCATCATGAGGCAGGTGCGGACATCCGAGCGGATCATCCGCAGCCTGCTGGACTTTGCTCGCACGAAGGTCCCTGTCCGGCAGGCAATGGACGTCAACGCCGTCGTCCAGGAGGCATTGTCTCGCACCGCCGTGCCGGAGAACGTCGAGGTGGTGAGCCAACTGGACGAGGAGTTGCCAACCATCCCCGCAGACCCCGATCAACTCGGTCACGCCTTTGGAAACATCATCCTCAACGCCGTGCAGGCCATGCCGGATGGTGGACATTTGGTTGTCGAGACCGCCCTTCGTGCAGAGTGGGTGGCCGTCTCCTTCACGGATACAGGGGTGGGCATCTCGAAGGAGAACCTGGGGAAGCTCTTCGAGCCTCTGTTCACCACCAAGGCCCAGGGGATTGGGCTGGGGCTGGCGGTCACCAGGACCCTAGTAGAAGAACATGGAGGCGCCATCGAGGTACAAAGTGAAGAAGGCCAGGGCAGCACCTTCACGGTCAGGCTGCCCATCGCTTTCGAGCGTGTCCTGAGCCCCTCGGCCTAGCTGAGGATGAACATCGCCGAAGGGGAGGAAAAGTAACATGGAAGAGAAAGCCAGCATCCTGAACCTGACATTGACAGGAGGTTTACCAGATGACTGACAAGAAGATCACTATCTTGAACGTAGATGACGACGATGTTGGCCGCTACACCCTGAGCCGCGTCCTTCGCCAGGCAGGGTTTGAGGTCATAGAGGCCGCCAACGGTGCAGAGAGCCTGCGATTAGTGAGGGAGAACCCCGATTTGGTTGTCCTCGACGTGAACCTTCCGGATATGAGCGGGTTCGATGTCTGTAGGCGGATCAAGACGGACCCTGTCACTTCTCTAATACCCGTCCTTCATGTGTCGGCGACCTATATGGACAGCCAGTCCATGGTAAGGGGATTGGATTACGGGGCGGACGGCTACCTGACGCAGCCCGTCGAGCCGCCGGTGTTGATCGCCTACGTGAAGGCGCTGCTGAGGATGCGGCAGTCGGAAAGGGAGCTACTGGCCGCGGCCCGGCAATGGCGGACCACCTTCGATGCCATTGGCGACGCAGTTTGCCTGCTGGACATGGAAGGAAGGGTCTTGCGCTGCAACGTGGCTATGACGAGTCTCCTGGGAAAGTCCTTCGACGAGATCATCGGCCGCACCTACTGGGAAGTTATGCACGGCACGTCAGAACCCATCGAAGGGTATCCCATCGTGCGCATGAGGGAGAGCCGCCGCAGAGAGACCCTGGTTTTGCCCATGGGAGAGCGATGGCTCGAAGTTTCTGCAGATCCGTTGCTGGATGAGGACGGCGATCTCATTGGTTCTGTGCACATCATGTCCGACATCACCGAGCGGGTGCGGGGGGAGGAGGCGCTGCGAGAAAGCGAACAGAAATATCGGCATCGTTTCATCCAGCCTGGAAATGACCAGAGATCGCTTTACACTTTTTCCGCGATTATGATCCAAACGGAGCGCAAAAGGCCCCCAAAATGGCCTCCAGAGGGGCAAAATGGCTGTTTATGTTCACTTGGGTCTGCACTCCACCAAAAAAGTGTAAAGTTGCTATTTTGGCGATTTGAAACGATGCCGAAATATCGGACGCTGGTCGAGCAGTCATTGCAGGGACTAGTAATCATCCAAGACTTTCGAATTGTCTTCGCCAACACCGCCTTCGCCGAAATCTCCGGATATACTATCGAGGAGTTGCTGTCCCTTTCACCTGAAAAAGTGAGAGCGATGATACACCCTGAAGATCAAGCATTCGTCTGGGGTCGCTTTCGGGATCGCTTGGCAGGGAAACCAGTGCCTCCGCGCTACGAGTATCGCGGAATTCAAAAGGACGGGGCGGTGCGCTGGCTGGAGATGTTTGCCAGCCGCATTGAGTACGCTGGGAAGCCGGCCATACAGGGAGCCATCGTAGACATCACTGAGCGCAAGCGGGCGGAGGAGGCACTGCGGGAGAGGCTGAAAGAGTTGACCTGCCTCTACGCAGTGCACCGCGATATGCAGGAGGAACTGTCCATTGACGAGCTTTGCAGGCGCATCATTGAGCACTTGGTTCCAGCCATGCGGTTCCCAGACATCACCGCACCTGTGATTGAACTGGGTGGCAAACGACTCACATCCGAGAGATACACTGAGGAGCTGTCGCACGGCCTCCATGCGGAGATCATGGTCGAGGGCAAAGCCCGTGGGCACTTGCGGGTCTACTATGCCGAGGACATACCCTTCCTGGTTCCCGAGGAGCAGGACCTCCTCAACGCTATTGCGGAGGACCTTGGGGTGTGGCTTGAGCGCATGCGGGCGGAGGAGGCGCTGCGAGAGAGTGAGGAGACGGCGAGGGCGCTTCTGAATGCCCCCACTGACGTTGCTGCGCTAATGGACACCAGAGGCACAATCCTTGTCGCTAACGAAGCGATGGCTGCGAGGTTTGGCATGCCCGTGAATGAGCTTGTCGGCATGTATGGTTGGGACCTGATTCCGCCAGGCCTGGTCGAACGTAGAAAAGCATACGCTGATCAAGTAATTCAGTCGGGTGAGCCACGCCGTTTCGAAGACGAGAGCAGAGGGACATGGTTTGACAACGTTTTCTATCCTGTCTTCGATGCGCAGGGAAAGGTAACAAAGGTCGCTATTCTAGGTCGTGACATCACCGAGCGCAAGCAGATGGAGGAGGCGCTGCGGGAGAGCGAAGATCGCTACCGTGCCGTCTCCGAGCTGACCTCTGACTATGCTTATGCCTTCAGAGTGGAGCCAGACGGCACACTGGTGGCTGAATGGGTGACTGGAGCCCTTGTCCGTATCACAGGATTCACTGCAGAGGAGTTGCAGGCGCGCGGTGGCTGGGAAAGCATGATTCACCCCAATGACATGTCTATTCCCCTCAGCCAATTGCAGGCGGTCATGGCTGGCAAGTCGAAGGTAGTCGAGTATCGCATCTTGACCAAGGACGGCGAGGTGCGTTGGACGCGCGATTACGCTCGCTCCGTGTGGGACGAAGGGCAGGGGCGAACGACCTACATTTATGGCGCGATACAAGACATCACCGAACGCAAGCAGGTGGAGGAAGCACTGCGAGAGAGTGAGGAAAAGTACCGCAACTTGGTAGAGAACATTAACGATGTCCTCTTCGCTACTGACGAGAATGGAGTGATAACCTATATCAGTCCGCAAATAAAACCGGTCAGCGGATATAGTCCGTCAGAAATCATTGGCCGACCTTTCCGTGAGTTCCTCTATCAGGAAGACTTGCCCCACGTTATGCAGCAGTTTCAGAAGGTCCTATCTGGCCACATCGAACCAAGTGAGTATCGGATTGTGACCAAGTCTGGCGAAATCCGCTGGGTACGTTCTTCCAGCCGACCGATCCTGGTGGGAAATCGTCCCATTGGGTTGCAAGGAATGCTAACAGACATCACCGAGCGCAAGCGGATAGAGAAAGCACTGCGAGATTCGGAGACCCGTTTTCGTTCTCTGGTTGAGCAATCTCCCTTTAGCACCGCCCTCTATACACCAGACGGCCAGCCGACATACGGCAACCCTGCTACTGCGAAACTCTGGAACATGACTCCGGAGCAAGTGCAGCTTGTGTACCAGACCTACAACATCCTGGAGGACAAGCAGTTGGCCAATCAGGGAATAATGCCCGACATTCGAAAGGGCTTTGCTGGGGAATTTGCAGAAACACCAGCGATCAGGTACGACCCTGGGCAGGCAGACCCTGACTACGTCGGTCCTGTGCGCTGGCTACGGGCTTTCATTTATCCGGTGAAGGATGAAGATGGAACCATCCGTGAGGTGGTGGTAATGCACGAGGACGTCACCGAGCGCAAAGAGGCAGAGGAGGAGCTCCGGCGGTTGAAAGAGTTCAACGAGAGCATCATCCAGAACATGGCTGAGGGCATCGTCGTGCAAGATGCTGAGGGATACTTCACCTTTGTCAATCCGACTGTGGCGGACATGCTGGGCTACGGGCCTGAGGAGATGGTAGGCCTGCACTGGACGGCCATCGTGCCGCCCGACCAGCAACCCATCGTTGAGGCAGCCGACGAGCGGCGCATGCGCGGCGAAGCCGACCGTTATGAGTTGGAACTGGTTCGCAGGGATGGCAGAGCGGTTTCTGTCCTGGTCAGCGCCAGTCCTGGCTTTGAAGAGGATCGCTTCGCCGGGATCTTGACGGTCTTCACCAACATCACCGACCGCAAGCGGGCGGAGCAATTGCTGCAAGCGTTGAACGAGGCGGCTCTGGCTATGGAGAGAGCCCTGACACCGGAGGCGATATTCGCCGCAGTTGCAAAGGAGTTCAGGAAGCTTGACTTCTCCTGTACCGTTTTGCTGACAGACGAGAGCCAGAGCAAGCTGTTCCCCAGACACCTGAGCTACAAGGCAGGAGTGGTCAAGGCCGCCGAGAAACTGACGGGCCTCAAAGCCGAGGATTTCCCCATACTTATCGAATCTACGGGCACATTCAGAAGGATAGTCTGGGAAGGGAAGACCGTCTTTGTAGATACGGAAGAGGCTATACGGGAGGTGTTACCCGAGCCCCTGAAGAGGTTCACCAGGCAAATAGTCAGTATGCTGAAGATCCAGAAATCGGTCAACTCCCCTCTCATAGCGGATGACCAGGTCATCGGTGTGCTTTCGGTGCAGTCGGACGACCTGACGGAAGGGGACATTCCGGCCATCACCGCCTTCGCCAATCAGATGGCCGCCTCCTGGCGCAAGGCTCAACTGTTGCAGGACCTGGAGAGTAGCCTTGCCGAAGTGGAGCGGGCAGGGAAAGAAATCCGACAAAGCTACGTGCAATTACAAAGAACCCTGGAGGGAACGGTCAATACCCTGGTATCGGCAATCGAGATGAGAGATCCCTACACTGCTGGTCATCAACGGCGGGTAACCGAATTGGCCTCTGCCATCGCCAGAAGGATGGGCCTTTCAAAAGAGCGGATCGAGGGAATCCGCATGGCCGGGCTGATCCATGATATTGGCAAGATCAGTATCCCTGCCGAAATCCTCAGCAAGCCCGGTCGGCTAAGCCAGATCGAATATAGTTTGATCAGAACTCACCCCCAACTCGGGCACGACGTAGTGAAGGCGGTAGAATTTCCATGGCCGGTTGCGGTAATCATGCTGCAGCATCACGAAAGGATGGATGGTTCAGGCTATCCCCAAGGTCTATCGGGTGAGGAGATCAGCTTGGAGGCGAGGATTCTGGCCGTGGCGGATGTTGTGGAGGCCATGGCCTCTCACCGACCATACCGGCCAGCTCACACCGTAGATGAGGCCTTGGATGAGATCTCACAGAATAGGGGTGTCCTGTACGATCCTGAGGTGGTAGATGCTTGCTTGAAGCTTTCTATGGAGAAGGGGTTTACGTTTGAGTAAGGGGTGAAGACAACAACTTCATCTATTGCTATCAGCAAGAGCCATCCCCGGTAAGGGGGATGGCTCTTGGGTTTTTGCGCTAATGCTCTCGAACGAGCCCAGGACGGGTCACAAGCCAGCCGCTTCCAGCACAGCCGGTACCCGCTTCTCCCAGCCGAGGGGCATGAGGTGCACGCCCTGGCATAGGTCCTTCATCTGCCGAATCAGACGTCCCGATATCTCGATGCTCGTTTTCACCCTGCTCTCTGCCTGGTCCATCTCCTCAATCAGGCTCTCAGGCACGTGCACTCCGGCCACGTTCTTGTTCATGAAGCGAGCCATACCAGCAGACTTCAGGAACACAATCCCCACCATCACCGGCACGTTCAAATGCTTGACCTGGTTCATGAATTCCTCGAACCTCTTGGGATCGTACACCGCCTGAGTTTGAAAGAACTGGGCTCCGGCCTTGACCTTTTTCTCCATCTTCATGATCTGCGGCTCCAGGGGGTTGGCTCCCGGCGTCACCACCGCTCCCAGGCAGAAACTCGGGCTGCCCTTCAGCTTCTGCCCCGCCAGATCGCGCCCCTGCTGCAACTCGGATGCAGCGTGCAACAGGGAAACCGAGTCCAAATCAAAGACCGGCTTGCCTCCTGGGTGATCGCCCAGGGAGATGTGGTCGCCCGTGAGACAGAGAACGTTCTCGACCCCCAGCACGTACGCACTCAACAGGTCGGATTGCAGAGCTATGCGGTTGCGGTCCCGACAAGTTATCTGGAAGACCGGCTCCAGGTCTCTCTGCTTAAGGAGATGGCAGACAGCTAGAGAGCCCAGCCGCATCACCGAGCTCTGTTGATCGGTGACATTGATGGCATCCACCTTACCGCGTATGATCTCGGCCTCTTCTAACATTCGCTCGATATCAACGCCTTTAGGGGGACCAACCTCCGAAGTCACCGCAAATTTGCCGGATTCGAATTTCTCCAAAAGTGTCATCTCTTAGTAGCCTCCTTAGTCTCACTCATCGCTTCAGCGTTGGCCTGCCTTCGTATCGGCGCCAACTCGGGCCGGTGAGCAGGTTACCCCAATTGTGCAGAATCTGGAAAATGACTCGTGGGACTTCGCGCAGCATGGGTTCATCTTTCCTGAAAAGGGTCTCGAACAGGGACGGGCTCTCGAGCAGACCCGCCACCATGTTTTCCCAGGCAGAAGTTCCATACAGTCGCCAATCGGGCGGCCCTTCGTAGTTGTCAGTCAACAACTCAACCCGATCGAGCTGAACGGTGCTCTCCCAGATCTCATCCCACACACACCGTTTGCTCATGTCCACCTCGCACATGCCTTCCATGGCTCCTCCACAGGGGCCATTGCGCTGACCTTTGGGGCAACGCATCGGGCAGACGAAGCCCGTGTGGCTAAGCACGCAATTGCCGCAGGATTGGCAATCGAAAAGCCACTCTTTTGCCTTCCTCTCAGTAACGAAGAAGACTTTGGAAAAGGCACGACTCTGAAAAGCCTTTTCGAGTACATCATCTATTGACATTCGGTAATCTCCTTAACTATTATTTTCTCTTTTTTCGCAATTGCTTCTCCACCCGAGCCAACAACTCAGCGGGCTTGACGGGCTTGTCAATGTAGTCCTCGGCTTCTAGGGAGAAGCCCCGGCTCACAGACAGCGTAGTTTCCCCCACCCTTTGGGAGAAGCTGGTCAGCATCAAGACCGGGATGTCGTCGAATTCGGGGTCGCCCTTGATTTCTTCACAAACCGTGAATCCATCGGTCAGGGGCATGATGATGTCCAGGAGAATCAGATCGGGGTTCTCATCCCGCGTTTTTTGTAGACCCTCTTCTCCGTTGTAGGCCACGATCACCTCGTAGGGCTTGCTCTCTAGCACCTTCTTCGTCGCCTGCACAAAGTCAGGATCATCATCAATAATGAGGATCTTAGCTCGCTCTTCCATTCTCTCTCCTTCCTTTTCAGATTTGAGCTTCTAGCTTTTGGATTCTTGCAACAGCTTTTCCACCCGATGCAGCAGATCCAAGGGGCGGACGGGTTTCTCTATGTAGTCATCCACGTTGAGGTCTATCCCTGTTTCTAGTTCATAACGCCGGCGGCTAGCTTCTTCCCGTACCGCGGTGGCGATCAGGATGGGGATGTCAGAACACTCAGCGTACTCGACATTCTCCCTCAGCTCTCGACAGACACCGAAGCCATCCAGCTTAGGCATGAGGAGGTCCATGATAATCAGATCCGGCCCCTCCTCCTGAATCCTCTCTAGACACTCCTCTCCGTTCAGAGCGGTGATCACTTGATAGCCCCGGGCCTCCAGTACCATTTTGGTGGCCTTGATGATATCGGGATCGTCGTCAACGACCAGTATCTTGGCTCGACTACTCATCCACTGCTCCCGCAAGCACCGGCCTGGGCAGCAACCCTGCCTCCTCTACGATAACCGGAACCATCTCCTCCCAGCCCACGGCCATGATGTGAATGCCGTGCACGCCCGCCACCTCTTTGAGTTGCTCAATGGTCTCCAGGCATATCTTGACCCCTTCCTCCTTGGCGTCCTTGGCCTGTTTCATCCGGGTGACCAACTCGTCGGGGACTTCTACGCCAGCCACATGGTCTCTCATGTAACGAGCCATCCCTGCTGACTTCATGGGGATCACCCCAGCCAGAATGTGTACCTGCTCGTCCAGCCCCTGATCGCACACCATCTCCATGAATCTCCTGAATTTCGGCACGTCGAAGATTGCCTGCGTCTGGATGAAATCGGCCCCTGCCTTCACCTTCTTGGCCAGTCGCACCACCCGGAACTCGAAGGGGTCAGCGTAGGGATTGGAGGCCGCTCCAATGAACAATGGAGCATCGCCAAAGAATTTGTCGTCGCTGAGGAACGTGTTCTCCTCGCGCATCTTCTTGAGGGTCTGGATCAACTGGATGGAGTCTATATCGAAAACGTTCTTGGCCGTGGGGTGGTTGCCGAACTTCTGATGGTCGCCGGACAGGCAGAGGATATTCTTGATCCCGAAAGCAACCGCCCCCAGGACATCGCTCTGAATGGCCAGTCGGTTTCTGTCTCGACAGGTGATCTGCAGCACGGGTTCCATGCCCAGTTGCTTCACCATGGCACAAGCGGCCAGGCTGCTCATTCTGACGATGGCCGTCTGATTGTCGGTCACGTTCACGGCATCGCAGTAGCCTTTGACCTCATTTGCCCGCTTCTCGACCACGTGGCGACGCGTACCCTTGGGAGGACCCAACTCGGCTGTTACGGCGAACCCGCCACTTTCAAGTACAGCCTCCAGATTGCTTCCCGCTCTCATGCTCCTACTCCTCTTTGAGGCAGGAGTGCGGACGCAAGTCCGCCTCATGGCAAGCTCGCGCCTGCACTCCCCTCATTTAGCTAATCAGGGTTTGGGACAGAGTAAAGGCAAACCTGCTTCCTTTTCCATCGGGGGTGCAAGGGCTTTCCACCCAGATCTCTCCCCCGTGGGCTTCCACGATCCTCTTGGCAATGGATAGCCCCAAGCCTGCTCCGGCCCTCTCCACATCTCGGCCGCGAAAGAACTCGTCGAAAATATGGGGCAAGTCTTCTGAGGGGATGCCTACTCCGGTGTCCATCACCTCAACCTGAAGGCGATCCCCCCTGTCTTCCACACTAAGGGTTATCAGGCCCTTCGCGGGCGTGAACTTGACGGCGTTAGCCAACAGATTGTTCAGCACTTGCCGCAAACGATGCGGGGCAGCATGGATGGTGGGTAGCTTTTCCGGCAACTCCATCCGCAGCTCCATCTCCTTTTCCCTGGCCATAGCCTGAACATCCTCCAGGGAACCCTCAACCACCTCGGACAGGCAGATAGTCTTGAATTCTTTGGCGATCTGCCCGGCCTCGATGCGAGAGACGTCCAACAGGTCACTGATCAGATTGAGCAACCCCCCAATGCGATGGCTGCTTCTGTCCAGCATCTCCCGCTGCTCTTCGTTGATCTCACCAGCGAAGCCGCCCAGGATCACCTGAAGATAGCTCTCAATGGCCACCAGGGGGGCTTTTAAGTCGTGAGAGACCATGCCCATGAAGTAAGTTCTCAACCTGTCCAACTCCACCAGCTTTCTATTGGTTTCTTCCAGGACCCTGGAGTCTATCACACACTGGTTTCTCAGTGAGGCCACCTCCCTTTGTCTCTTCCTTAGCTCCCCGGCGATGGAGGTGGCCACATAGGTGGAGATATATAAAACGGTGACAAAGGTGAAGATGACAGCCAGAATGTACGTTTCCTGACGGTATAGATCAAGAGGGACAAATCCTCCCAGGTGGATGTGAGGAATTACATCGAGATACTCCAGGCCGATCAATGAGCAGAGCAATAAGACCGCCAGAGTAGCCAGTGAATAAGCTGCAACGTAGGGAAGCAGTATGCTGGCAATAGTTATGTGAAAGACAAAGTAGAAGATGAGGGGATTCTCGATACCTCCTGTGAAATGGAGAAGTACGGTCAGGGCTAACAGATCCACAACGCTCTGCACGGCAGCAAATCCTCTGGCTTTCTCTACTAGATCGGGAGCACCTTCAGGCGTCAAACCTCTGGCGTACAACCAAAATATCAAGTTATACAAAGCGATGCCGACGGCGACGATGTATACCGGAAGGGCGGGAAATCTTATCCGGAGGACATTATTAGCAAACAGCGTCAGGACTGCTACCCCGATCGCAGCTACCCACCTGAAGTCAATGAAATAATGGATCCTTTGAATCAAGGTGGCTTCTTCAGGCGTATACTCAAAAGAGAGTTCTTCTCCTTTCAGAAAACCCGTCAACTTTTGCCTGGTATCCTTAAGTCTTAAGGCCACTATCTGGGTGACTATTTCCGTCATCCTATGGCCTATGTGAGGCTCGCTTTCAAACAAGTCAAGCAAGTCGGATCCCTTGATGACGATGACCTTAGCTCTTTCCACGCATCTCGCCGATAGGGTCCAAGTATGGGGTTTTACAAGGGCTGACCAGCCAAAGACCTCACCTTGTGTCGCCAACTCGATAGTTGTTTGCTTTGGCGAGGCATACGGCCGAAGCTCAAGCTCCATCTCCAAGGCCACCTCTCCCTCTTCCACAAGGTACAAGTAATCTGCCGCACCGCCTTCTTCGAAGATGACTGCCCCAGCCTCGTAAACCTCCACGCGGCAGAGTTCAGCTATTCTGTCCAGTTCATCATCGGTCAGGCGTTCGAAGATTGGAAACTTGCTCAGGACTTGAATGGCTCTTAAGTCTCTCACAGGCGCAGGTCTTCCCTCACAATCTTGCGCGGGCCGCCGTCTCGGCTAGTGGACCAGTCTTTGACAGGCTGGATCTCGGTCAACATCTCCAATTTGCCCAAAGCCTTGAGGCGGTCGTAAACCAACTGCCAGGCACACTCAACCTCAGGAGCGATCTCACACTTGCCATCTGCTGATCCCCCGCACGGCCCATTGAAGATGCTCTTGGAGCAGCGGGCGATGGGGCATATGCCAGCGGTCATGTCGAGAATACAGTTTCCGCAGGCCTGACACCGCTCGTCCCAGACACCCTGCTCAGTGGGCTGGCCCAGGAAGGAGGTGTTGAGACCGGGCAGGGTGATCTTGTCCGGGAACTGCTCGTTCATGGTCTGCACGCCGATGCCACAAGCCAGGGAGAGCACCGCATCGGCCTCCCTCACCAGGTCGGCCACTTCCTGGTTGTACTCGTACTCGCACTGGCGCTGTACCGTGGCCTCCACGAACTCTCTGGGCTGGCCCTCCAGCCCGGTGGCCATGCGCAGGGCCGAAGCCAGGATGCCCACCTCTTTCTCCCCACCAGCGAAGGAGACCGTGACGCAGGTGCCGCAGCCGAGCACCAGTATCTTCTGGTAATCGGCGATCATTTCCTTGATTTCGTCCAGAGGCTTCTGTTCGCCTATGATCATAGTTTAGCCCCCTCTTTTCTCAACGGATTCGGCCCGAACTCTTGTATGCGCTCCGTCATCTCCGTGGCGATCTCGGCGAAACGGGCTCCTTCGGCTGAGGAGAGAAAGACCATCTCCAACCGCTCGCCGCCCAGGCCGATCTGGTCGAGGAGCTCTTTGACGTAGTTCACCCTCTTCTCAGCGCGCACATTACCTTCCAGGTAATGACAAGTCCCCTTCAGTCAACCGGCCACCAGGACGCCGTCCGCTCCCCGCTCGAAGGCTCGCAGGACGTAGAGAACATCCAACTTGCCGGTGCAGGGCAGCCGCATGATCTTGACGTTGGTTGGATACTGAAGGCGCATTGAGCCTGTTAGGTCGGCGGCGGCGTAGGCGCAATAGTGGCAAGCGAAGGCCAGGATTTGGGGTTCGAATTCGGTCATAGAGAACTCCTAGTCCATTTTCGGTTTGAAATCCATATCCTGACGCCTCGAGCGAAGCAGTTTGGCGTATTCTGCCTCAGAGAGCTGTCTTTTACAACCTCTGAGGAACTCGCTTTGGTGCAAGCGAATCTGCTTCAAGATCGAAGCATAGGTCTTGGGAGCGACGTCTTTCTCACGGGCAGGAAGCATGGTGCGGGTCTTTTGGCCATCAAGCAAGAAGGTGAACCAGCGATGGCTGCCTTTCCCGCGCTTTGGCTCCTCCACAAACCCCAACCGTCGAAGACATCTTGCCAGTTCCCTGGTGGAGTACGACCTGCGGGTCATGCTGACGTCACTGCCACTGATAGCTCTTCAGGAGCACGCTCGACAAAAAACAGGGTCAGGATTGTCGGCAGTAGCAGCCGCGCCTCTTTGCCCGGTGGCTTGACCTCTTTCCTCTCCATCTTCAGAGCGCGATACAGGTTCAGATGGGCTCGGCTCTCCGCATCAAGCTGGCCCTCATTGTCAACCAGATACAGATAATACTCCCCAACTAGGTCAGTAAAGTTTTCCCTTGCCTTTTCCAAGGTCGAACTGCACGTGACAAGATCAAGCTCGGGGCAATAAAGAGTCACTCCTCCCTCTTCTTCAGTTACTTGAACAGTCAGCAGTATGGACATCTTTCACCCCTCCCTGAACCATCATCCTACGCCGCCAACAACTCCTCAAACAACGCCTCTTCCTTGGCCAGCACCTGCTCATCGCGATAGTGCTGCAGTTGGATGGCCTTGGCCGGACATTCCCCAGCGCAGGTGCCGCAGCCCTGGCACGCGGCAGCCTCGATCTCGGCCACACCCAGGATCGCCCCGGCTCCGACTTTGGTCGGGTTGATGCGCGGCACATCGTAGGGGCAGACGCGCACACAGGTGAGACAGCCAGTGCACTTCTCCTCATCCACCACCGCCACCATCCCGCCCACCTCCAGGGCCTCTTTGGAGAGGATAGTGGCCGCTCGCGCCGCCGCTGCCTGGGCTTGGGCGATGGCCTCGTCTATGAACTTGGGATAATGGGCCGCGCCGCAAAGGAAGATGCCCTCGGCGGGGAAATCCACAGGCCGCAGTTTGACGTGGGCCTCCAGGAAGAAGCCCTCCAAAGTGCAGGAGAACTTGAGCAGTTCCGCCAGATCCCGATTGCCTTCGGCTGGCACCACCGCGCCAGACAATACCAACAGATCAGGGGTGAAAGCGAGACGCTGTCCCAAGACGGGTTCGAAGACCGAAACCTGCAACCGATTGGAGGTTGGAGGTTGGAGGTTGGAGGCCGAAGCTTCCCCCCCAACCCTTCGACCTTGCTCAGGACAGGCTTTGAGGGGGATTGAGGGAGGGCTTGTCGCTGAGTGTTGGACATCGGGCCTGTTATCATCGTCATAGCGCAGGAATATGACGCCCTTCTCCCGGGCCTCGGTATAGAGCGCCTCACTGAAACCGTAGGTGCGCACGTCCTTGTAGAGGACGTAGACATTGCAATCGGGATCAAGCTCTTTGATTCGAAGGGCGTTTTTGATAGCCACGCCACAACAGACGCGGCTGCAGTAGAAGGGCATGTCATCGCCCTCGTCCCAGGGGCCGACACATTGGATCATGACCACACTGGAACACTCGCTGATTTGCCGATTTGCTGATTCGCTCAGTAGCTTCTCCAGATCGCCCTGGGTGATGATGCGTGGGTCTTGGCCCAGCAGATACGCTGCTCCCCGATACTCCTGCCCGCCGGTGGCTACGATGGTCACGCCATGCTCGATGAGACGCTGGGTGGGATCGTCCGCGCTAGCCACGGTGGTCTTGAAGTTGCCAACGAAGCCGCTGAACTTGGCCACCTCGTAGCCAGCCAGCACCTCAATGCGCTCATGCCCGCGCACTTTCTGCTCCAACTCCTGCAAGAGAGCCTTTGGATCGCTGCCGTCGGCGGTGTAGTAGATCTGGCGCAGGCGGCCGCCCAGTTCCTTTTCTCGCTCCACCAGATAAACTCCGAAGCCCTGCTCGGCCAGGTTCAGGGCAGCGGTCATCCCCGCCACTCCCCCGCCGATGATCAGCGCCTCGTGGCTCAATGCCTGGGGCGCGGTATAGAGGGGCATCAGCCATCGGGAGCGCCCCACGGCCATGCGGGTCAGATCGTTGGCCTTTTGGGTGGCTGCTTCTGGCTCGGATGTGTGCACCCAAGAGCATTGGTCCCTGATGTTGGCCATCTCGAAGAGATAGGGATTGAGCCCTGCCTCGCGGATGGTGTCGCGGAAGATGGGCTCGTGGGTGCGCGGCGTACAAGAGGAAACGATGACACGGTTGAGCCCGTGCTCGGCGATGCGCTCCTGGATCAGCTTCAGGGAGTCGGCGGAACAGGAGTAGATGGTGTTCTCGGTATGAGCGACATTGGGGAGGTCCTTGGCGTAATCCACCACGGCATCCACGTCCACCACCCCAGCGATGTTCGACCCGCAGGAGCAGATGAACACCCCGATGCGAGGCTCGTCAGTGATGGCTACCGAGATCTCCGGCGGATAGACTTTCTCCTCGACCAGGGTGCCGCGCTCGGTGCCGATCAGCGACAGGGCGGCCGCCGCAGCGCCGCTGGCCTCAACGACGCTCTCAGGGATGTCCTTGGGCTCGGCGAACGCGCCGCAGACAAACACCCCAGGCCGGCTGGTCTCCACTGGCCTGAAGGGCTGCGTCTGGCAGAAGCCCCGCTCGTCCAGTTCGATCCCAACCGCTTTGGCCAGCTCTTTGGAAGCCGGCTCCATTCCCACGCTGAGCACTACCAGGTCGCACTCATCCTTGTGCAGTTGCCCATCCTCGGTCTCGTAGACCAGGCGCAGGTTGTGGGCGGCCGGGTCTTCGGCAATGGCCGGGACGCGAGAGCGGACGTATTGGATGCCATACTGGGTCTGGGCTCGCTGGAAATAGGCGTCGAAGCCCTTGCCAAAGGCCCGCATGTCCATCAGAAAGACCTGGCACTCCACGCCGGGCAGGTGCTCGGTGGCCAGCATGGCTTCTTTGGTAGCATACATGCAACACACCGCGCTGCAATAGTCGTGCTCACGGTCGCGAGAGCCAATGCATTGCAGGAAGGCGATGCGCTTGGGCTCCTGATGGTCGGACATCCGCCTGACGTGACCACCGGTCGGCCCGGAGGCCGAAAGCAACCGCTCGAACTGCATGGAAGTGATCACGTTGGGATAGCGGCCGTAGCCCAGCGCGGAATAGCGCTCCGGATCGAACAACTGGTAGCCCGGAGCCAGCACCACTGCGCCGACCCCTAGTTCATGTTCATAGGGAGCTTGTTGGTGGTCAATGGCCCCCACTTTGCAGGCCAGGACGCACTGGTAGCACTCGGAGCACAGTCCGCAGTGCAGACAGCGCAGGGCCTCAATGTGGGCTTGCTCCTCGGTCAGGCCCAGCTCGACCTCGCGGAAATCCCTGGCGCGCTCCTCTGCCGGGGCGGTGGGCATGACCTCTCGGGGTCTAAGGTCCACCTCGCCCCGCGCCCGCATTTCGGAGATTTCATCATCGGTCAACTCGGCGACGGGCAGCGGGGTGAGCTCTCGCGGAGTGAGGAGAGGCACACCGCGCAGGTGGCGGTCAATGGACAGCGCGCCGCGCCGCCCGTGCGCAATGGCCTCGATCAGCGCGCCCGGTCCGGCGGCGGCATCGCCTCCCGCAAACACCCCTGGTCGGTTGGTGGTCAGGGTCTCTGGGTCCACCTTGAACGTGCCCCAGCGCGTGATCTCCAGCCCGTGATCGGGGTCGAGGAAACTGATCTCCGGGGCCTGAGCCACAGCGGCCACCATTGCATCGCACTCGACGACGAACTCCGATCCCTCAATGGGGATGGGGCGGCGGCGGCCGCTGGCATCGGGCTGGCCCAACCTCATGCGGATGCAACGGACGCTGCTGATGTGCCCGTTGTCTGAGAGCACTTCAATGGGCTGAGTGAGGAGTTCCAGTCTGACTCCCTCGGCCTCGGCGTCGTCCACCTCCCAGGAGTTGGCCGGCATCTCCGCCCGGCTGCGGCGGTAGAGGATGGTCACTTCCCTGCTGCCCATCCGCACCGCAGTGCGAGCGGTGTCTACGGCAGTATTTCCTCCGCCGACGACCACCACTCGCTCCCCCAGCCTGATCTCCTCGCCCAGGCTGATACTGCGCAGAAAGGGCACACCGTGGAATACCCCCTCGGCGTCCTCACCAGGGATGCCCAGCAATTGCGGCTCGTGGGCGCCGATGGCCAGGAACACCGTACTGTAGCCCTCATCGAAGAGGCGGTTGACGTCCCGCACGGCGTGGTTGAGCTTGAGCTCGACGCCCAGTTTGAGAATCTCGTCAATCTCGCGGCGCAGCACCTGGCGCGGCAGGCGGTAAGCGGGGATACCAACACGCATCATCCCGCCCGGCACCGGAAGCGCCTCGAAGATGGTCGGCTGGTAGCCCATCCGCACCAGGAAGTAAGCGGCAGTCAGGCCAGCCGGCCCAGAACCAACCACCGCCACCCGTCGCTTCTCTTCGGGCGGGAGTTCCGTCGGAGCCAAAGGAAAGGGCGTCAACTCCCTGTCCCCCTGCTCCCTTTGAGCTTTGGACTTTGAGCTTTGAGCTTCAGGGCTCCCCTGCTCCCTTGCATACACCGTGTCCGCCACAAACCGCTTGAGAGCGCAAATCGCCACCGGGCTGTCCACTTTCCCCCGGTTGCACTCGCTCTCGCAGGGATGATGGCACACCCGACCGACCGTGGCCGGAAAGGGATTGTACTGCTTGATGACCTCCAGGGCCTCTTCGTAGCGTCCTTCGGCGATGAGAGCAATGTAGCCCTGGGCGCTGGTGTCAGCCGGACAGGTGTACTTGCAGGGTGAAGTGCCTTTCTTGGTGATAGCGTAGGCGTTGGGGACGGCCTGAGCGTAGGGCTTGAAGACAGCAGTGCGTTCGGCCAGACCCTCGTCGAACTCGCTGGGGACATGGATGGGACACACCTCGACGCAGTCGTTGCAGGCAGTGCATATCTCGGTGTCCACGTAGCGGGGCCGACGGAGGATGGTGGCGGTGAAGTCGCCCGCCTCTCCCTCCAGCCTGAGCAGGTCGGCGGTGGTGATGATCTCGATGTTGCGATGGCGGCCCGCCTCCACCAGCTTGGGGGAGATGATGCACATAGCGCAGTCGTTGGTGGGGAAGGTCTTGTCCAGTTGGGCCATCTTCCCGCCAATGGCCGGCGAGCGCTCCAGGAGGTAGACCTTGATCTCGGATTCGGCCAGATCGAGCGCGGCCTGCACCCCGGCGATCCCGGCTCCGACCACCAGTGCGGCGCCAATGGGTTTGTGAAGTGTAGAAGTCACCAGATCACCTCCACCAGCTCACTTTCGGCAATGATCGGATCCACCGTGATTAACGGCAGACCCAAAGATCGCGCTGTGGCCGCAATGATGCGGTCCGGCATATCCGGAATCGCTATCGGACCGAAATCACCTACCGCCTGGGCCACCGCCATATCCAGCGGCACGACATAGAAATTCGCATCAGCATCTTCCGATAGCTCAAACAACTGCGAGGCCCACGATTTTGGAATACGTTGCCGCTGCATCAAGAAGATCGCTTCTACCAGCACGATGCTGGGAACCAGTATCTGAGCATGTCCCTTCTCCGCAGAGTTGAGGACCCTACGGGCATGTCTGGACAGATGGCGATCCTCGGCCAGATGCCAAAGGATGCTTTGAGTGTCAGCGACGTAGCGTTTCATGACTCTTCCACAGCAACGTCAAACTCAATGTCTCTGGGAAAATTGCCCCACATTTCCCGGCGTGCTTCAGCGATGAGTTCCGGCGAGAAGTCATAGCCTTTCAACAAGCCACCTAATTTGATAATACGCAACGGCTTCTCGGCCTCCTTCTCTGTGGCTGACTCGCTCACCTTGAAGCGCAAGAACTCGATGTACTTCGCCAGCTCAACCAAGCTTGCCTGTGGCAGATCTTCAATTTGCTGGCAGATATCTTGATGTGTCACAACAATTGTGCTCATTGCTCCTCCTCAGACGTCCCTGGCAAAGCTACCCCACATTTCCCGGCGCGCCTCGGCAATGAATTCCGGTGAGAAATCGTAACCCTCCAATAACCCTTCCAGATCCCTGATATGCACGTGTTTCTTAGCTTGCTTCCCTTTGTTGGTCCCGTCTGCCTTAAAGCGCAGGAACTCGATGTATCTCGACAGGTCAACCAGCCTTTCCTGCGGCAGCTCTAGAATCTGCTGGTAGATGTCCTGATACGTCACTGCATCTGTACTCATCACTCCTCCAACCTCTAACCTCTACCTCGCCATCTCCATCAGCTTTCTGGATTTCACCCGGTTCAATCGCAGCCCCACCTCCTCGGCCGATAACCCCATCGCCAGCCCCAGAAGTTGGGGATAGAACACCACTGGCAGGTTGTATCGAGTCTCGTACAGCTTCTCGATGCGACGCTGCTGGAGCTCGTACATGATGTCGCAGAAGGGGCAGATGACCACCAGGGCGTCAGCGCCGGCGGCCACGGCTCGCTCCAGTTTGAGGTGAGGCAGCGCCAGGGCCGTCTTCTCGTCGGCGCCCAGAATGCCGCCGCCGCAGCACTGCTCGCGGCCCTCGTAGTAGATCGAGTTGGCACCCAAGGCTTCGATCAAGCGGTCCAGACTATGCGGGTTCTCTGGATCATCGAACCCGCCGTGCGCCTCGATTGGCTTGAGATAGTGACAGCCGTAGTGAGCCGCCAACTGCAGGTCAGAGAGATCCACAGTAACCGCCTCCTGGATGCGCTCCAAGCCAACCTCTTCATACAGGACACGGGCGAAGTGTCGCACCTGAATGGTGCCATTGTACCTTCGACCAGTGGCCGCTTCTAATTCTTCATTGACGCGCTCCCGTAGCTCCTCATCGTCCTGCAAAGCGTGGTTGGCCTCAGCCAACGTGCCGGTGCACGAACTGCACAGGGCACAGATGTCTACGTCCTGCTCCTCAGCCAGGGCCAGGTTGCGCGCCGACAGGAGCAGAGCGGTCTCGTGATGCACCGATTTGAGCGGGAAGCCACAGCAGCCAAAATCATTGATGTCTGCCAGCTCGATTCCCAATCGGCTCGCCGTGTTACGAGCGGCCAGCTCATAGTTCATGGCCCGGACCGGAGCTGTGCATCCCAGATAGAGCGCGTATCTCATCACTAGTCCGCTTCCTCCCCTTCTGGCTGGATCAACTCGTCCAGGCCGGCGGCAGCGAAGACCTCGCCGAAGTCCTCAGCTCGTTCGGTGATGGCCGGCAGCCCGTGTTCCACTCGCTTCTCGTTCTCGAACTCGGTGATGTCGTACAACCGGCCGTGATGGCGCAGCAGGTCAACCTGCACCCGAAACGAGGGATGGATATATCCTTCTCGCACGGCGACGTTCTTGATGGCGTGCATTAGCTCGGTGATGCGCACGTCCTGCGGGCAGCGTTCGTGGCAGGCATAGCAGGTCGAACACAGCCAGATGAAATCACTGGACAGCACCGGCTCTCTCAGCCCCAGCAACGCCATGCGGATGATCCGCCGCGGGTTGTAGCGCTCCGTGACCTCGCGGACCGGGCAGGAGGCAGTGCAAGTGCCGCAGGAGAAGCAGCGACGAATGTGCTCGCCACCGGGCTCGGCAGCGATCTGGTCGGCAAAGGTTGGGTCCATCTGAGTGGCGTCAATCACGGTGTCCATATCGTCCCCTCACGTTAGTACTACAACGAGACTTCGAGCCACGGTCACCTCTCACTGCTGCCAAGGGGCGTCCTCGCCCCACCTTCAATGGCATTCTGTGGCGTTCTGGCATACGAGACGGGGCGAGGACGCCCCCGATAGTAAGCTATATCAAAACCTCGTTGTAGTGTTAGGGAGTTACCCAGAAAATTATAGCATGGGTGGTGAGATTGTGCAAATGGCCCAGACGTGGTAAAATAGGGGTATGTGGAGCCAGGGATAGGAGACAGACGCTCCTCATTTTCAATCTTTTACTCATCGTATCTAACTGATTCAAGTTATTTCTTAAGTTTAATTACGTAAACTGAGTTTTTCGCCACTATTCAGCGGTAATCTCTTAAGATCTCTTATGTAGAAAAGGGCCTCTAGAGGCATGTTTTTAAGCTTTCTTACGTTAATCAGATTCGTAGGGCTTCTATCCATTGGCATGTCTTCAGAGCCTTCTTATGTAGACCACGTTTTTCGTTGTCTATTCACTGGGAGGCCAGGCTCTTGCTTGAGCTTATTGAACAAGTATGGTACAATTACAAACAGAACTTGACAGCATCACTTTGTTGCTGAGGGGGCAGTGATGAAACGAAAGAGTCCTCTGTTAGATGACATTGAGCAAATTGAGGTAGAGATGGATCGCCTCTTTGACGAAGTAATGCCTTCGGGACGTTGGCTCCCCCTGCGCCGCCCCAGAACCTGGTGTCCCCCCACCGACGTCTACGAGACTGACAACCGCGTGGTGGTCAAGATGGAAATAGCGGGCATGGAAGAAGGTCTCTTCACCATATACATATCCAACCGCAACTTGACCATCACCGGAGTGAGGCGCGATCCATTGGCCGAGGCCACGGGTTTAACCCTGAGCTATCAACAGATGGAAATTCGCTACGGAGAGTTCAAGACCGAAATCTATCTTCCGTGGGCCATCGTCGAGAACGAGATTGAAGCCACTTACGAGAATGGCTTCCTGAAAGTGGTCCTACCCAAGGCCAAGGCCCAAAAGGTCCCCGTGGTTGAAACCAGTGGGGCGGAGTGAGTTCCCAGCTACCCTTGCGAAGGCTTCGCCGTGAGCACTCAGCCGAGCGGTTGCGAATAACCTTGGCAATGGGCCGATTTTCGGTGGACAAAGATGCCTGTAATCCGAGAGTTACTACAAAACCTTCGCAAGGGTTCCCCTGTGGATCTAAAAAAACTATGGAAATCTATACGAAGGAGGGCTTCTATGCCTTCGTCGGAAAAGCAAAAGCAACCTGCAAGCAAAGAAAAGGAGACCGATTCCCCGACTGATTTGGTCCCCAAGACAGTCCTCGTGCCTTCGCCACAAGAGGGTGAGGGACTCGGGAGCAAGAGGAGCACGGATGAGAGCCTGGCAGACATCCCCGGTGAACTGGCTATCCTGCCTCTGCGCGGTGTGGTCGTCTATCCCTTGACCGCTCTGCCCCTGACGGTGGGACGACCACGTTCCATCCGTCTGATAGATGACGCTGTTTTGGGTAAGCGCATGATCGGCCTGGTGGCGGCCAAGGAGCCGGAGAAGGAGGATCCCAGCTCCGATGACGTCTACACGGTGGGCACGGCGGCCCTCGTCCATCGCCTGCGCAAGGCTCCTGATGGCACTGTCGTCCTCCTGGTGCAGGGGTTGGAGCGGATCAAGATCCGCGAGTTCACCCAAACGGAGCCCTACCTGAAAGCCCGGGTGGAGATCGCTCCTGATACAGTTGAAGAGACGGTGGAAGTGGAGGCTCTGATGCGCAACATCGTCGAGCTCTTCAACCGCCTGGTCTCCCTGGTGCCCCACATACCCGATGAGTTGGTCATGTTGGCCCTCAACGTTGATGACCCGCGTCAGTTGGCTTATGCCGTCGCCACCTACATGCGCATGGAGCTCGGCATGGCCCAGGAGATCCTGGAGATTGACGAGGTCAGGGAGAAGCTCCGCAGGCTCACGGTCACCCTCAACCAGGAATTGGAAGTGCTGGAGTTGGGCAAGAAGATCCAGACCGAGGCCCAGACCGAGATGACCAAGATGCAGAGGGAGTACTTCCTGCGGGAGCAACTAAAGGCCATTAAAAAAGAGTTGGGTGAGGAAGACGAGCAGACCATGGAGGTCGAGGAGCTCCGCCAGAAGATTGAAGAGGCTGGCATGCCTGAAGAAGCGGAGAAGGAGGCCAAGCGCGAGCTGGATCGCCTGTCGAAGCTGCCCACCGCCGCGGCGGAATACTCGGTGATTCGAACCTACCTCGACTGGTTGGTCAACCTCCCCTGGAGCAAGAGCACCGAGGACAACCTGGACATCGCCCGCGCCCGCCAGGTGTTGGATGAAGACCACTACGACCTGGATGATATCAAAGAGCGCATCCTGGAATACCTGGCGGTGCGCAAGCTGCGCCTGGAGCGAAAAACGGAGGAAGAAGAGGAAGAGCCAGCGGACTTTATCCGCAGCGAGCGCGAAGGGGTGATCCTGTGCTTCATCGGGCCGCCGGGCACTGGCAAGACCTCGCTGGGGCGGTCCATCGCCCGCGCCCTGGGCCGCAAGTTCGTGCGCCAATCCCTGGGCGGCGTGCGCGATGAGGCGGAGATCCGAGGCCACCGGCGAACCTACATCGGCGCCCTGCCAGGCCGCATCATCCAGGCCCTACGGCGCGTGGAGTCCAGGAACCCCGTCTTCATGTTGGATGAGATTGACAAGGTGGGCCAGGACTGGCGCGGCGATCCCTCCTCGGCTCTGTTGGAGGTGCTCGACCCGGAACAGAACCGGGACTTCCGCGATCACTACCTGGACGTGCCGTTCGATCTCTCCCAGGTGATGTTCATCACCACGGGCAACATCCTGGACACCATCCCTCCCCCCCTGCGCGACCGCATGGAGATCCTCAGACTCTCTGGTTACACCGAGGAGGAGAAGATCAAGATCGCCCAGCAGTACCTGATCCCGCGGCAGGTCAGGGAGAACAGCCTGCTCCCAGAGGAGATCGAGTTCAGCCAGGGGGCTGTCCGCAAGGTCATCCGCGACTACACCCGCGAGGCGGGAGTGCGCAACCTGGAGCGGGAGCTGGGCAGCATCTGCCGAAAGGTGGCGACCAAAGTGGCCGAGGCCGTTCCCACTTCCGAGGGCAGCGAATCAGCGGATCAGCAGGTCAGCGAAAGAACGCTGATCTCTGAGGAAAACGTGGCCGAATTCCTGGGCAAGCCCAAGTACTTCTTCGAGGCGGCGGAGCGTACGGAAATCCCCGGCGTGGCCACGGGGCTGGCCTGGACGCCCACCGGCGGCGACATCCTGTTCATCGAGGCCACCAGGATGCCAGGCAAGAAGGGCTTCACCCTCACCGGGCAACTTGGCGATATCATGAAGGAATCGGCCCAGGCGGCCCTCAGCTACGTGCGCTCCAAGGCCGAGGAACTGGGGATTAATGGCGGCTTCTTCGAGGAGACCGACATTCACCTCCACGTGCCAGCCGGTTCCATCCCCAAGGATGGCCCCTCGGCAGGGGTGACCATGGCCACAGCTCTCGCCTCCCTGCTCCTGGACAAGCCGGTGCGGGCCAACGTGGGCATGACGGGCGAAATCACCCTGCGGGGGCAGGTGCTACCGGTAGGGGGTGTCAAAGAGAAGATACTCGCCGCCCACCGGGTTGGCCTGAAGACAGTGATCCTGCCCCAGCGCAACGAGCCGGACCTGGACGACGTGCCAGAAGATGTGAAAGAGGAGATGAAGTTCATCCTGGCCGATCAGGTGGATCAGGTCTTTGGGGCTGCTCTGGCGGACCAGTGATCAGTCAAGGTGCAACGCACTTCGAAAAGTGCGTTGCACCTGGTATTGGACCTTGAAAGGCTGGTAGAGATGAAACGAAAAGGACTAGCTATAAGTGTACTTGGTGTATTAGGAGCTTGTCTCCTGTTCGGCGGCTTGTCCCCCTCCCTGGCCCAGCCTGGAGAGCACGTTGACCTCATCACAGTAGAAGGGGTCATAGATCCATTCACCGCTCAATACGTTGAGCGAGGTCTGGACATCGCTCAAAGGGACGGCGCCCAATGCCTGGTTATCGAACTTGATACGCCCGGCGGATCGGACGTCCCTATGCGCGTCATCGTGCAGGAGATGTTGAACTCCTCCGTGCCCATCGTGGTCTACGTCGCCCCTGCGGGAGCCAGAGCTGGCTCGGCAGGGGTTTTCATCACCCTGGCCGCCAACATCGCGGCGATGGCCCCCGGCACCAACATCGGCGCGGCCCACCCCGTAGCCATGCCTGGGACGGAGATCACAGAGATCATGGAGCAGAAGACGACCAGCGACGCCGCTGCTTACGTGAGGGCCGTCGCCGAGAAGCGAGGGCGGAACGCCGAGTGGGCGGAGAAGGCGGTGCGGGAGAGCGCGTCCATCATAGCCAGAGAGGCGGTGGAGTATCAAGTGGTGGACCTCACCGCCGACGACCTGATGGACCTTCTGGACAAGATAGACGGCAGGGAGGTAATCACGGCCGACGGGCCTGTGACCCTGAGCACCCGTGATGCTCCGGTTCGCACCATCGGCATGAACTTTGCCGAGAACTTCTTGCACGTCATCGTTGATCCCAACATAGCCTATCTGCTGCTTTCCATTGGCACCCTGGCACTGGTGGCCGAGTTCTATCACCCAGGCGCCATCCTGCCGGCGGTGACGGGCGGCATCTGCCTGATCCTGGCTTTTGTGGCCTTCGGCAGCCTGCCCGTGAACTGGGGCGGGGTAGCCCTCATCGTCCTGGCAGTGATCCTCTTCGTTGTAGACATCAAGGTGGCCGGCTTCATGCTCAGCGTGGGAGGGGCCATCGCCTTCGTCCTGGGCTCGCTGATGCTCTTCAGCCCTTTCGCCCCGCCCTCGCCCACCATGCCCCACCTCACCGTCTCCTGGCCCCTCATCGTCCTCATGACAGTCACCATCGCTTCTTTCTTCCTCTTTGCACTCTCGGCGGGGATCAGGGCCCAGCGGGCCAAGGTGGCCAGTGGGATCGAGTCCATGGTCGGAGCCACAGGGATAGCGACCATGGACCTGGAGCCCTGGGGCACGGTTCAGGTCAAGAGCGAGCTATGGAGCGCCGTTGCTGAGGAAGGTTCCATCAAAAAGGGAGAACAGATTAGAGTAGTGGGTACAAAGGGGGTGAGGTTAAGGGTTATTAAAAAGTAAAATCGTGACAACAAGCCTATTGATCGCCGAAGGTCTCCCGACCGAGGCGAAAGGGGCTCGATCAGGATACCTTCGCCAATCGTAAGTAAAGTCGTGGTAACAAACAGATCATATCAGAAGAAGGAGGAGGGTAAGATGTTTATTGACATATTGGGCAATCTGGCCACCATATCCTTGTTCCTCTTGTTTGTGGCCGTCGTTTTGAGCATGGCCATCAAGGTCGTGCGGGAGTACGAGCGGCTAGTGGTCTTCCGGTTGGGGCGATCTATCGGCCAGAAGGGGCCTGGAATCGTTTTCCTGATTCCCTTCATTGACCGGCCAATCCTGGTAGACCTGCGGGAGCAGTTCCTTCAGATCCCTCACCAGACCTGCATCACTAAGGACAACGCCCCCATTGACGTGGAGTTCTTGATCTACTGGAGAGTAGTGGACCCTGAGAACAGCGTGATCCAGGTGGCGAATTTTGCCGGCGCCTCCCAGGGGATCGCCACCACCACCTTGCGAGCCGTGATTGGCGACATTAGTCTGGACGAGGTGCTCTCCAAGCGGGAGGAGATCAACATGGTTCTGCGCGTCAAGATGGATGAGGTCACCGAGCGCTGGGGAGTCAAGGTCACCAGCGTGGAGATTCGGGAAATCGTACCACCTCGAGAGGTGCAAGATGCCATGAACCGCCAGCTTGCGGCCGAGCGTAACCGCCGAGCGATGGTGACCGAGGCCGATGGCAAGCGCGAGTCAGCCATTATGGTAGCCGAGGGCGAGAAGCAATCGGCCATCCTCAGAGCCGAGGGCGATCGGCAATCCTCCATCCTGCGGGCTGAGGGGTTCTCCATGGCCCTGAACAGGATCTTCAAAGTGGCCAAGACGGTGGACGGCAAGACCATGAGCCTGCAATATCTGGAAGCACTCAAGGCTCTGGGGGCCAGTCCCGCCACCAAGTTCGTCTTCCCCATGGAGTTTGCCAACCTGCTCAGGCCCTTCACCAAGTACACCGAGAGTGTGGCCGAGGAGGAGGATGAGCTTTAGGCTCCAACCTAGTAGATTGGTAGATTGGGAAACTGGTAAATCCGTAAACGCTCAAACCTATTTTCGTGGGAAGGGCAGAAACAAGCCCATGAGCACACGGG
>CAYMKL010000053.1:0-41683 GCA_964390805.1 uncultured Anaerolineae bacterium
CGGCTGTCACGGCTCAAGTGGCGGTCGCGGCCTAAAAACCTACCCTTGAAAGGGGTTGGGGTGGGGGTGGGAGTCCGTAGACCAGAATGAGTCGAGTTCACAGGGAATCTTGTCCGTTTGTGAGGACCCACCCTCCCCCAGCCCCTCCCTGGGAGGGAGGGGGGAATGTTCGCCGTGCTGGTTACATCTTGACAACTGATCTCTGTGGGGACGATGATGGGATTATCCTCTGGATAAGGCGGTTCTAACTTGGCCGCCCTTTCCGGGCCCAGTGTCTCGATAAGGCCGGCCCGCAGCAACTCGCTCTCCCAGTTGCACGAGAGGGTCCAGCCCATGAATCTGGCAAAGGCAGCAGTGTCCAGGGGGCTCCAAGGTTTGGGCCTGTACCACAGCAAAGTGAACTCCAGGGGCAGGCGGGAGCGGTGGGTTTCAATGAAGCGATTCACCCCCTGGGAGTAGGCTTCCAGATGACGGCGTGTCTGTTGATCCAGCAGGGCCAAATCGGCCTGGGCTGCCCGCCGGAAGCCGACGATGCGAGCGAAGCGATCCACCTCCAGGGCCATCCCCCCGACGATTTCGGCCAGCGTGCCGCTGGCCAGGCGGCGGTGGAACTCCATCTGCCACAGTCGGTCCTGGGCGTGCACGTAGCCCTGAGCGAAGAAGAGATCCTCTTCGCTCTCAGCGTAGATGTGAGGGATGCCCCAGCGATCCCGTATCACCTCCACCTGCCCCTTGAGACCCTTTACTCGCACGGTGCCGTCAATCTTGGGCAGAGGGCGATAGATGAGCCAGTAGGTGATGATGGCGATGAGGGTGGAAACGAGAATGATGGTTGGCATGGGAACCGCATCTTTCAGTAAAACGTAAAACGTGAAACGTCAACGGATCCTTACGTTTGACGTTTGACGTTTGACGCATCACGTCCTGATGACCAACCAGGCGACCACGCCGACACAAACGGCGATCACGAGGCCAGGGAGCAGCGTCTTCTTCAGAACCTCCCCTTCGCGCCCGGCCAGGCCGGCGGTGCTGCAGCCCACGATGATCTTGGCCGGAGCCAGCATGGAGCCCAACGAGCCGCCCGTGGTCTGAGCAGCGAGGATGACGAACACGCTGATCCCGATGAGCTCGGCAGCCTGTTTCTGCAAGGGGGCGAAGATGACGTTGGAGTTGGTGTTGGAGCCGGTCATGAAAGCGCCCAGCACCCCAATGAGGGGCGAGAAGAAGGGAAAGGCCGTTCCCACGCTCCGGCTGATGCCCTGGGCCAGATAATAGGTCATGCCGCTGTGATCCATGACCAGGGCCATGCCCACCAGGGAGGCGATGCCGATGCTGGAGCGCACAGCGCTCCGCAACGTGTTGCTCGTGATTCTCCGCAGGACTCCTCCAGTGTAATGTCCGGTGCGCCGATAGAGAAGGTAGCCGATGATAGAACTGTAGGCCAGCAAGGCCCCAGCGTGGCCAAAGATACTGATGGTTCGCCCTGTTCCGGCTTGTGTTATCCAGCCATAGGCCGTGCGGAGCTCCGGAAACCGAATCCTGATCACTAAGCTGTTGAGAAGCTCGTGGAGAGGGCCATAAAGCTCCGCCGCCGTGACCAGCACGATGAGGAGCAGGTAGGGCGCCAGGGCCAGGGGCAACCCCAGTCGCCCTTCGGCATGAGCCGCCGTAGACGTTGCCGAAGCGGAGCAGAACTTCCCACCCAGAGTTGGGGGGGACCGAGGGGGGGCGCGGTAGAGGGGCAATCGAGTCACCCCTGTCCCTACCAGCAGGCCAACCATGCCAGCCACGAAGCCGGCCAGATTCCAAAGACCGTTGGTCGCCAGCAGATACTGAGTCCCGCTCATCAGAGCACCCATGATCAGGATGGCCGGCAGGCCATGCCAAAGGGCCTTGAAACCATTGTGAGCATGGGCAGCAGCCAGGCCGCAGCCGAAACAGGACAGCCCCAGAAAGAGAGCCGACCAGGGAGCTAACTCCTGGCCGCCCAGTCCAGTGGCAGCGATGAGGGCCTGAAAAGACGAGGCGATGTCGCCGAAAGTAACCGACCAGGAATGGCCGATGGCTGTAGCCACCACAGCGGTCACTGGCTCGAAGCCCATGCCAATGAGCAGAGGCGCTACCACCGCGATGGGGACACCGAATCCAGCCACCCCCTGCAGAAAGGCACTGAATACCCAGCTCAGGATCAAGAGCTGCATCACCCGGTCGCCGGTGAGGCGAGAGATGGCACGGCCTATGACGGTGATGGCCCCCGCTTCGTTCACCACGTTGTACAGCACCAGAGCCATCCAGATGATGTACAGGACGTAGGCGGTGAGCAGCAAACCCTTGAGCTGGGAATAGGCCAGCAGCCCGGGTGTAGCGCCGAAAAAGGCCAGGCACACAACGACAGCCGTGAGCCAGCCTACTGGGCCGGCTTTGGATCCGCCCCAGCGAAAGCCGATCATCAGGATCAGCACCACGATGATTGGGGATAGGGCTAGAAGCCAGTAGAGAATGTTGAAAGGTAGAGTGTGCATTGGGATAACATCCTCGCTTGGCCTGGATCGTCAGATCCAGGCCAGCCCGCCGGATTTGGCAATCCGGCGGGAGCAGTTGGGATACGATTAGCAGGTCGAGTGAATAATCGCGGCCACTCTTTTCCCTTCGCCCCTCAGCTCGTTGTAACGTCTCACGGCCTGGGGCGTGGGCAGGATTTCAACATCAGGCAGCGCCGCAATCTCCTCCTCAACCTGCACCATGTTGTCGTAGCCGATGCCGATGATCAGCACGTCCGGCCTTTCCCTGAGCAGTGGCTCAATCTCAGCGAAGCCGACAAAATGCGCCTTGCTCCCTCTCAACGAAGGCAACCCATTAGCGTGGATGACCACGTCTACGGCAGGAAAGGGAATCGCGCTGTAGACCAGCAACCCAAAGCGGCAAAACCCGAACCTGCCAATGGGGTTGAACCCAATCCAGGCCGTGATCAGAACCACGATCACGGTAACAACAACGATGGCCTTTTTCATCTTTCTATTTCTAACCCTCCGCTCCTACACTTCCGCTAGTTTCCAGCGCCCACCCCGGAAGCGCAGGAAGAAGATCGTCCCGCGCACCATTTGGTCCATGCACATGCCCAGCCAGGCGCCGCTGAGTCCCATGCCCAGCGCGAAGGTCAGCAAGCTCGCCACGGGCACCCGGATGCTCCAGACGCTTGCACCGGTGACGTACATGGGGAACCGGGTATCTCCCGCGCCGCGCAGGTTGCCGGCGAAAACCATCGTGCCCGCCAGGAATGGCTGGATGAACCCGACCATGCGCAACGGCGTCACGGCCGTCTGGACGACCATCGGGTCATCGGTAAACAGCCTGATAAGTGGCTGAGGGAACAGGATGAAGACCAGTCCCATCACTGCCATCAGAGCGGCTGCCATTTGATAGGTGAGGTAGCCGCTCCGCTCGGCCCGTCTGGGGTCACGAGCACCCAGGCCCTGGCCGACCAACGTCGTTCCTGCCACAGCAAAGCCGAAGCCAGGCATATACGAAAGCGACTCGGCCCGCAGCGCCACAGTATGGGCTGCCACGGCCACCGTACCTAGACTCGCGACCACCCGCACAAAGGCCATCATACCCAGGCGCATGATCACCCGCTCGCCCCCCGTGGGCAGGCCGACCCGCAGGACTCGCCTGATGATCCCAAAGTCTACTCGCCAATGCCTCAGATCCAATCTCAGGCCGGAGCGACCTTTGAGCAGGATGCCGACCACCAGCAGGCCTCCCGCCGCAGATCCCACGGTAGCCCCCAGGGCTGATCCTGCCACGCCCAGCTTGGGCAGTCCGAACGGCCCGTTGATGGCTGTCCAGGCCACGGCGACGTTCAGCACGTTGACGACAGCCATGATCTCCATCGCTGTGCGCGTGTCGCCCGCGCCGCGCAGACAGGCGTTGCCAACGTACATCACCGCCGACAGCGCAAAGACGCTCGATGCGATGCGCAGGTAGGTCGCACCCTGCGCCAACACCTCCGGCTCAGCGCCCAGCAGGGCCAAAGCCGGCTCGGCGAACAACTGGGCCAGCGCCGTCGCCGCCAGGCCGATGCACAGACCCACCAGCACCGATTGGCGGACTGTCCGGTTGGCGGTGTCCCAGTCTTTGCCCCCCACTGACCGCGCCACCAGCGCAGTTGAGCCGGTGGAGACGGCGGTAAAGAGGGTAACAGCCATAAATGTCCATTGCGTGGCCAGGCTCACCGCTGCCAGCGCCGACGCGCCCAGATGGCCCACCAGCATGGTGTCAACGATGCTCACCGTCATGCTCAACAGTTGCTCGCCCGCGGCTGGCAGCGCCAGTTTGAGCACTTCTTTGCGAAGCCCCTTTTCGTCAGATACCCGATTCATACGTATCCCGCGTATCTGTCGAACCCGCAGTTTTGCACGAGCAACAAGAGCTGTTAAGCCAGTTGTGTTCCTTCCACTCATTGTCCGTGATTGCCACCTTCCAGGTAGTGAACCCGACTGCCGACTCTATGGGTGCAGATAGTGTGCCAGGGCCTGCGTCATGATGGCTACCCCCAGCGGCAGGGCGTCTTCGTCAAAATCGAAGCGCGGATTGTGATGGGGGGCGTTCAACCCACGCTCGGCGTTGGCCGCTCCGAGGAAGAAATAGCACCCCGGCACCTCTTGCATGAAGAAGGCCGCGTCCTCGCTGCCCATGGTCCGCACATCGGAGGCGACGTTCTCCGGCCCAACTACCGCCTCAGCCGCCGCGCGTACCACCTTGGCAACCCCAGCATCGTTGATCACCGCTGGCGTCAGGGAGACGATGTCCAGGTCGGCCTCTGCACCACAGGCCGCCGCTACACCCTCGACCACCTCGCGCACTCGCCGCAACACCGTCTCGCGGGTGCTTGGGTCATAGGTGCGGATGGTGCCGCTCAGGTCAACTTGAGCAGGGATGACGTTGAAGGCCTCACCGCCGTGAAGCGTACTCACCGTCACCACGGCCGTCTCCAGAGGACTGACGTTGCGACTGACGACACTCTGGAGGGCGGTTACGATCTGTGCCGTGGCGACGATAGGGTCTACCGTCTGGTGGGGCAACGCGCCGTGTCCGCCTGTCCCCCGCACGGTACAGGTCCACTTCTCGGCGGCTGCCATGATCGCTCCCAACGAGACGCCCACCGTGCCAACCGGCTTTTCGTTCCAGACGTGGGTAGCCAGGAGGACATCGGGGCGGGGGTTCTCCAGCACGCCCTCCTTCACCATCACGTCGGCCCCATTCATCCCCTCCTCGCCCGGCTGGAAGACCAGTTTCAGCGTGCCGGCCATCTCGTCCCGGCGCTGCGCCATCAGCGTGGCGACGCCCAGCCCTATGGCCATGTGGCCGTCGTGGCCGCAGGCGTGCATCACCCCCGGATTCTGCGACGTGTACTCGGCTTGGGTTTCCTCTGTGATGGGCAGCGCATCCATGTCGAAGCGCAACATCACCACCGGGCCCGTCTGCTGCCCTTCGAGCAGCGCGACCACGCCAGTGGTGGCGACGCCCGTCTGTACCTGGTAACCCAATTCGCGCAGCCGGTCGGCGATCACCCCTGCCGAGCGGTGCTCCTGGAAACCCAGTTCCGGGTGCGTATGAAAGTCACGACGCCAGGCAACCAGTTGCTCTCGCAGCGCCTCGGCTTCGGCTTTGAAATCCGTCTGATTAGACATATCCCCTCCATTCATTCTCTGAATTGAATCTCTATGACCCCCAGCAAGATCCTATCCCCCTGCACCTGCCCCAACTCGTCCAACACTGGCAGGCGTTCACCCGACTGGGGAAGATACATCCCGACCTCAATGACGTATTGCCCCGGCGGAGCGTCGGGCTTGACGATGATTTCGTACTCGTCCACGACTACCTCCCCTTCGGCCCACAGGGTGGTGGGGTAGGCGCCTGCCTGGGGAACGTTGTCCTTCTGGCCCCAGATGCGGCTTTCGCCGTCGAGGAGGTGGGTGAAGACGGTGTAGCTCTCCTCCATGGCCTTCAAGCCCCGCCAGTGGAGAATCAGGTGCAGGCTATCGCCAGGCTTCGCTAAGGTGCGGTCCAGGTCGTAGCCCAAAAGCTCAACTTTGTTCCCCAGGTTCACCTCCAGGGGGTGCTGGATGGCGGGGACAACGAACTGGCGCTCCCAGGCTTCGACTCTCAAACGCCCCAACGAAATGGTGGGGAGGCCGCTAGTGGCGGCCAGCGGCTCCTGAGTGACGCGATGGAGCAGCATCAGCTCCAACTCGTAATCACCGTCGGGCACGTCCTGGCCAATGGTCAGGCCATACCGATCCTTGATGATCTCACCTGCTGTCCAGTTGGTGGTGGGGTAGGTGCCGTGTACCGGGCGGTCGGCCCACAGGACCCAAACATCGCCACGTCCTGAGCTTGTCGAAGGGCCGCCCGCTCCTCGCAACCCGATGACCACGTTGTAGTCTTCGTCCAGGTCCTGCCGCGCCTGCCAATAGAGGGCCAGGTAGATGCTCTCCCCCGACCGGGCTGTATCACCATCCCTGTCGTAGCCCAGGAAGGCGATTTTGCCGCCCAGGTCCTCTTGCCGCGGATTTTGGATAGCGAGCGATTCAACCGTTGGCGGCTCTTCGGGCTTGCTCAGCATCGCGGGTCCCAGGGCAATAGTGGTGCCGACGACCTTGCCCCCTTGCCCTGAGCTTGTCGAAGGGTCTTCATCCAGCCTGGGCAGGCGGCTGTCCAGGGAGGCCGAATAGACGCCCACCAGGGCCTGGTATTCTCCTGGCGGTGCCCCTGGCTCCACGTCAATCTCCTTCCCGTTGATGATTATGTCACCTGGAGCCCATTGAGCGGAGGGGTAATCGAAGAAGCCCTCCTCCCCCCATCTGAAGCCCCACTGATCGAGTAGGTGGACGAAGATGCTGTAGTCGTCGCGGTCGGTGGGTTGGAGGACGAGCCAGTAAAGCGTGAAACGTAAAACGTGATGCGTGAAACGTGAAACTTCGTAGCCCAGGAACTCCAGGGTGTTGCCGAGGTTGACGGACATGGGGTTTGGGGGTGAGATTTCGGGCAGTTGGTCCGGCTGGAAAAGATGGGCGGTGAAGGCGGGCTCGCCGTCAGGGCCCAGGGTTTCTTGCACCAGAGCGTCTGGTGGAAAGAATTCCTTCAGCAGGGTTTCGTCGAGTCTAGCCGAGTGGGGGAAAACGTAGAGAGCGCTCTTATCGGTTCCTTCAGGAAAGACAACGGTTTGCCCACCCACCAGCCAGTTGATTCTATCGTACGAGCGGGCCAGGAAGGCCATGGTGGGATGGCGGTAGTGGATGGATGAGACAAAGATCTCCGTAAGCGAAGCGGCGTCAGCAGTATCCAGTTGGTTGAGATACCTGGCTGCGTCCACCAAGTCGCCGTCGTTGTCGTAGTAAACCGGCGCGGCTTTGGCCCAGTGGACGAAGTAGTCTCGGAAGGTGGCGATGCTGCTAAGACCTAGTAGCAGGATCAGGGTAATGGCGGACAGAGCAGTTCTTGAGATAGCGTTTGGGATCAACCCCGCCAACCAGCGATTAGCTTTCCACAAGCCTTGAGCGGGCAATAGGAAAAGCAAAGGGATGAGGCCGACGGAACGCAGGGCGCTGGGCACTTCTTTGACGGCCAGGATACTGGGGAGGAGCATCACGGGCAGCCAGACGAGCAGGAGGAAGTGAGACGTTCGCTCCAGATTATCTCGGCCGCACATCAGCTTGGGTGGTCTCGCCCTTGGGTGTTGCTGTCGTGTCATTGCGAGCGACCGTAGGGAGCGAAGCAATCCCCCGCGTAGTGAGCCGGAGATTGCTTCGTCGCTTCGCTCCTCGCGATGACAGGCAAACTGCTCATCTGAGCACCACAACCTATAGAGAGACCACCCCAATTTGACCAGGCTAAAAACTAGACCAAGCAAGAGGAAAAGCGACAGCGGCCAACTGAAAACAGGCTTGCCCGGCACGTTGAAGCGCCAGAGAGGTTCACCACGCAGGCCGATCATGCCGAATGCCAGCCGCGCGGACTGGCAGAAGGTGCCCAGCACGTCGCCCTGGTTCAACTCGGGATTGAAGAGCGACAACTGACTGATGCGTATAGAGAAGGCCTGGGGATGGGTCAGGAAGTAGAAGCCCAGGGGAGCGAAGACAACTATAGCAGGACCAGCAAGAACAGTGATTTGGGAGAGCCGCCGTTTGAAGTTGCCTCTATCCAGGACGAGCAGGCACAAGAAAATCAGCAGCAAAACCACAGGGAACACTCTGCTGGCCAAGTAAGTGTAAGCTATTGCTCCAAAGAATAACCCGCTCAGGGCCAGCCAGCTTCTGCTTCCTCTCCGTAACCCCCGCCACAGGCACCACAGGGTCAAGGTCTGCAAAAGGGGTTGGCTGATAGCTCTGAAGCCATATCGGCTCAGGGTGACGTGCCAGTACGAAGTAGCTAGCAGGGCCGCGCTGAAGAGGGCCAGCCAGCGCGAGGCTCGGGCTCCTTGATGGGCAAACATTTCCCGGGCCAGTTGATAGGTGATGAGCACGGTGAGCGTGCCGATCAGGGCTGAGGTTATGCGCAAGGAGAAAACGGAAGCACCGAGGAGGCGCATAGAGGCGCCAGCTAAGTAGAAGAAGAGCACTTCCTTGCCGGTGTAGGCTTCGATGAACAGGGGGCGGATCTCGCCCCTGGCGATGTCGGAGGCCAGGATGGCATTGGCGGCCTCATCGTAGTGCAGGCCAGGGGGAATGTCATCCAGCTCATAGACCCGCAGGAAAAGCGCAACCAGGAGGATAACGAGCAGCAGAGCAAGGTCTACGCGCTTCGGAGAGGGAACAACGGACTGACAGGATTTAACGGACAGACTTTATCCTCCTAGCAACGCCAGCACTAGTCCACCAGCCATCACGGAAGCGATCTGGCCAGCCGTATTCGAGCCCATGGCGTGCATCAACAGGAAGTTGGTGAAATCCTCCTCGTTTCCCACCTTTTGCACCACTCGGGCCGACATGGGGAAGGCCGAGATTCCAGAGGCGCCGATCAAGGGGTTGATTCTCCGCCCGGATAGGACGCATAAGATTTTACCCAGCAACAGGCCAGCGGCGGTATCCAGGCTGAAGGCCAATAGCCCCATGACCACGATCATGATCGTTCTCACGTTGAGGAAGCTCTCCGCCGTCATGGTCGAGCCGATGGTGATCCCCAGCAAGATGGTGACGATGTTCACCAGCTCGTTCTGAGCGCCTTTGGATAGCCTGTCTACCACCCCAGATTCTCGCATCAGATTGCCAAACATCAGCATCCCGATGAGGGGCGTGGCCATGGGCACCAGCAACCCGCAGATGAGGGTGGTGACGATGGGGAACAGGACGCGGGTGAGCCTGGAGACCGGCCGAGAGGTATAGGGCATCTTGATGAGTCTCTCCTCCCTGGTGGTCATGAGCCTCATGATGGGCGGCTGGATGATGGGCACTAACGACATGTAGGAATAGGCGGCCACAGCGATGGGGCCCAGAAGCTGAGGGGCGAGCCTCGACGACACATAAATGGAAGTAGGCCCATCGGCCGAGCCGATGATGCCGATAGAAGCCGCCTCTTTGATGTCGAAGCCCATCAGCGTGGCTGCCAGGAGGGTGCCGAAGATCCCGAACTGCGCCGCTGCTCCCAGGAGAATGGTGACGGGGTTCTCCAAGAGGGGGCCGAAATCGGTCATCGCCCCGATGCCGATGAAGATCAGCAGGGGGAAGAGCTCGTTAGCGATTCCCATTTTGTAAAGCACTGCGAAAAGCCCGCCTTCTTCGAGCATGCCGGTGGCCGGAATGTTGGCCAGGATTGCCCCCAGGCCGATGGGCAGCAGCAGGGTCGGCTCGTACTCCTTGGCGATGGCAAAGTATATGAGGATGCCCCCCACCAGCATCATGACCACGTTGCCCAAGGTCAAGTTGATGAGACCACTCGGAAGCCGAAGCAATTCTGTCCAGTCCACTTCTCTCACCTCATCCTATGACGAACAAAACGTCGCCGTACAAAACGTCCTGCCCCTCGGTAACTCTAATCTCTTTAACCACGCCTTCGGCAGGGGCCATGATCTCATTCTCCATCTTCATGGCCTCAAGAGTACAAAGTACATCTTGGTGCTGCACCCGATCACCAACTGTCACATGAATAGTCAGGATCTTGCCAGGCATGGGAGCGACTATCTGTCCTTCTGCAGCCACTGGCGCCCTCGCCTCCAGCTCAGGCTCCGAAACCAGGATCTCAGGCTCTCTTCTAACACTCTCTCCGGCTCTGGTCCTGAGCGTCGCTCCGCTTACGGTCGAAGGGTCGGTATCTGGAGGCTCATGAGCCAACTCCACTTTGTAGAGTTCCCCATCCACCAGCACCGACATGGGCCGCTCGTCCAGGTCCTTTATTTCTATCTCATACCAATGGCCGTTGACGCCGATCTTGAATTTTCTCATCTTCGATGCCCTTTTACTCTCCCCGCACCCATCAGTTGCCTGTGTCTCCCTAGAAACCTCCAAGGGCTTGGCGCATTCTCTGAGGTTCGGTATTGGATATTGGATATTGGATATTGGTCATTGGAGCTTTGAGCTTTGAGCTTTAGCGCGATGGTCACCGCGATGGCGGCTGCCAGCTCTTTTTCTCTTTCCGAGGACGACCCCTCTTCTAATCGTATTGCCACCTCAGCAGGCTCTCTGGCTCTGAACAGTCTCTCCAGTGCCATCGCTGCCAACATGAGGATCAGCAAAGCCGCAAAGAGAATCGCCATCCCCAACACCGTTATATATACGCCTTGCGTCGTGGCCATGTGCTTTTCTCCTCTGCGATGTGGTTTGGATATTCCAATCTCCAATATCCAATCCTACAGCGGCATATTCCCGTGCTTCTTCGGCGGATTTGTAGCCTGCTTGTTCTGCAACATTGCCAGGGCTTTGATGAGGCGAGGGCGGGTTTCGTGAGGCTCAATGACATCGTCAAGGTAGCCCCTAGCGGCGGCCACGTAAGGGTCGGCGAACCTGTCCTGATAATCCTTCACCAGTTCTGCCCGCCTGGCTTCTGGATCCTCGGCTGCCTGGATCTCCTTGCGGGCGATGATGTTCACTGCCCCCTCGGATCCGAGCACCGCAATCTCGGCGCCGGGCCAGGCAAGGTTAATGTCTGTGCGCAGAGACTTGGAGCTCATCACGATATAGGCGCCACCGTAGGCCTTGCGAGTGATGAGGGCCAACTTCGGCACCGTGGCCTCACAGTAGGCATAGAGCATCTTAGCTCCGTGCCGGATGATGCCCCCGTGCTCCTGGGCTATGCCAGGCAGGAAGCCAGGGGCATCACAGAAAGTCACCAGGGGGATATTGAAGCAGTCGCAGAAGCGGATGAAGCGCGCCGCCTTATCGGAGGCGTTGATGTCAATCACCCCAGCCATGACCTTTGGCTGCTGAGCGACGATGCCTACGGGCCGCCCATCCATGCGGGCGAATCCGACGATGAGGTTGGCGGCATAGTGCTCCTGCACTTCCATGAAGTCGCCGTCGTCCACCACCCGCAGGATGATCTCTTTCATGTCGTATGGCTTGGCGGGATCGTCGGGCACAATGGTATCCAGCCCCTCATCCATGCGGCCTGGATCATCAGTGGGCTTCACCCTTGGTGGATCCTCCATGTTGTTTTGCGGCAGGAAGGATAGCAGTCGCCGCACCATGGCCAGTGTCTGCCGCTCATCAGCAGCCATGAAATGAGCCACTCCGCTGGTGACACTGTGAGTCACGGCCCCGCCCAGGGTCTCCTGAGTCACCTCCTCGCCGGTCGCCGCCCGAATGACGTCCGGCCCGGTGATAAACATGTGACTGAGCCCCCGCACCATGAACACGAAATCAGTGATAGCCGGGGAATAGACTGCGCTACCGGCGCACGGCCCCAGGATGATGGATATCTGAGGGATAACGCCCGAGGCCAGGGTGTTGCGGGTAAAGATCTCCCCGCAGGCCCACAGGGAATCCACCCCCTCCTGGATGCGCGCCCCACCTGAGTCGTTTATGCCGATGAGGGGCGCGCCATTACTAAGCGCGAGATCCATCACCTTGCAAGTCTTCTCACCGTGCACCTTGCTCACCGAGCCGCCGAACACTGTGAAATCCTGAGAAAAGACGTAGACCAACTGCCCGTCAATAGTCCCCCAGCCTGTGACCAGGCTGTCTCCGAGGATCTTCTTCTCCTCCATTCCGAAGTCGGTACAGCGATGGGTGACGAACATGTCGAGCTCCTGGAAACTGCCCTCGTCCAGGAGCAAATCGAGCCTCTCTCGGGCGGACAGCTTGCCCTTGGCGTGTTGGCGATCAATGCGCTCTTGACCACCTCCCAACTCGGCTTCCCTCTTGAGCTCTCTCAGCTTTTCGATCTTAGGACCGCTGGTCATGTAACCTCCCCAATAACCTGTTTTACTGCGATTCGGTGACCATGGTTCTCCCTAACTATGGCCACGTTTCCAGCGTGTCAACTTTGCTTCAGTACGATGTCTCCGACCTGGTCGGGATACCTGGCGTGGACTTTGCTGTAAGAGTCTCGGATGATCTCCATGTCGGCCCGAATATCCCCGGACGGGATCATGGCAGGCCCGATTCCCACAACTTTGCGCTTGTAATCAAGAAAGGCAAACACAATGGGTACCTGGGCCCCTTGAGCGATATAGTAAAAACCCGTCTTCCAGTGCGTAGCTATCTTGCGCGTCCCCTCAGGGGCAATCGCCATCGCCAACTTCTCGCGGCCGCGAAAGGCTTGAATTGACTGTTCCACCGCGTTGTGCCGAGACCTCCGCTCGATGGGCACTCCCCCAATCCACTTCAAGAACGCGCCCAAAGGCCCGCGAAACACTTCCGCTTTACCCATCCATGAGAGCTTGATCGTAGAGAAGCCGTAGGACAAGATTGACCAGCCGGTCAGCCCAACAATGAAGTCCCAGTTCGATGTGTGAGTCAAAATGATGACATATTTTGGGATATTCGGCAGCTTGCCTTCGGCGCGCCAGCCGGCAATTTTGAACAGAAGTTTTGCGAGCCAATATAACAGTCTATTGGCAATAGGTAATCTCGACAGAGTCTTGTCCATTTTGCTTTACCGAAGAGGTATCTACCTTGACAATGTTAACTTCGCCTGCGTCAGACCTCCGAGGTCTATGAAACGACTTTAGGATGGCGAAATCGTAGCTTTTGCAAGCATTGTGACGGGTGCAATCACCCATCGGAGACCTCGGAGGTCTAAACTTAACATTGTCGAACTACTCACCTTATGCTCGCAGCGGACCCTAGTCCGCTGCTCCAACGACGATTTCCTCCCATCTGCCATTGTGCAGGATATGCAAATGGTGCGATCTAGCGCAAGATCTGGCTGGCGATCACCATGCGCTGTACCTCGCTGGTGCCCTCATAGATGCGGGTGATCCGCGCATCGCGGTAGTAGCGCTCCACGGGGTATTCTTTGACGTAGCCGTAGCCGCCATGGATCTGGATCGCCAGGTCGGTCACCCAACTGGCCGTCTCCGAGGCATAGAGCTTGGCCATAGCCGCTTCCTTGCTATAGCGCCCACCGGTTTCTTTCGCTCTGTCCTTGGCCAGTGCAGCGTTGTAGACCAGCAGCCGTGACGCCTCAATGCGAGTGGCCATGTCGGCCAGCATCCACTGGATGCCCTGGAAGTTGGCAATGGGCTGGCCAAACTGCACCCGCGTCTTAGCATACTCCAGCGCGGCCTCGTAGGCGGCTTCAGCAATGCCCAGCGCCTGCGCGCCAACGCCGACGCGCCCAGCGTCGAGGGCGGCCATGGCTATCTTGAAACCCTGGCCCTCCTCCCCCAAGCGGTTGGCGACAGGCACCCGACAATCCTCAAATACCAACTCAGAGGTGTCCGTGGCGCGGATGCCCAACTTGTTCTCCTCCTTGCCCACCGAGAACCCAGGCATGCCCTTGTCAACCAGAAGGGCGGTGATGCCTCGGTGCCCCTGGCTCTTGTCCGTCATGCCAAAAAGGACGATGACGTCGGCGAAACCACCGTTGGTGATGAAGGTTTTGGCGCCGTTGACAATGTACTCATCGCCATCCAACACCATAGTCGTTTTTTGGGCTCCCGCGTCGGAGCCAGCCTCAGGCTCGGTCAGGGCAAAGGCGCCAATGAGCTCGCCCTCGGCCAGCGGCGACAGAAACCTCTGCTTCTGGTCCTCTGTCCCAAATCTCTCGATCCCATGACAGACCAGGGAGTTCTGCACAGCCATCGCTATCGCTGTAGACGCGCAAGCTTTAGAGATCTCCTCAATAGCTATGCAGTAGCTCACCGTATCCATGCCAGCGCCGCCGTAGTCCTCGGACACGGTCAGGCCCAGGAGCCCTAGCTCCCCCATCTTCTTGATGTTCTCGAAGGGCACCTCTCCCTTCTCGTCCATCTCTGCCGCGATGGGAGCCACCTCTTTCTCGGCGAACTGCCGGGTCATCTTGCGGATCATTTTGTGCTCTTCGGTCAGCTTCAGATCCATTGCAAACCTCCTCGTTTGTGAATTTGTTTTGCTGGCATATTTACTACGAAATAATGGACACAGTTTACACACTACGTTGATCACAGATCGTATTGTGTTGGGCCAGCGGTCGTATTATACACCCATGCCCCCACCAGGGCAAGTCTAGCCCTACGGCGATTTGACAATGACTTCCTGATGTAGTATAATAGAACTGGTCGAACCAGCGTACCAGCGTACCAACAGACCCGATTGCAGGGAGATCCCATGACCATAGCTTTGGAGCCCATAGAACGTATGACGGTGAGCGAGGAAATTAGCAAAAAGCTAATTGACTTGATTAACTCCGGCGCGTTAAGGCCCGGGGACAAGCTGCCTTCAGAACGTGAGCTGATGGAACAGCTTCACGTGAGTCGGGCGTCCATCCGGGAGGCCTTGCGTTCGCTTAGCTTAGCTGGGTTACTGGAGACCCACCCGGGTAACGGCACTTATGTGAGCGAATGCTTTTCCAGCCTTATCGCTGATCAAGTCGAGTGGTCGGCTCTGTTGGGTGAGAAGGACTTCTTAGAATTAGTGGAAGTACGCGAGCCGCTGGAGATACAAGCGGCGGGCCTGGCAGCCGAACGCGCGACAGTGACCCAGTTGGAGGAATTGCGGCAAGCTATTGAGCGACTGCGTACAAACCCAGGAGATGTCGAACAAGAGGTAGTCGCTGACTTGGCCTTCCATACCATCATCGCTGAGATGGCGCGAAACCGGGTACTATATCGTTTGACGTTAAGCCTCCGCAATTTGCTGCGGGAGTATCTCAAGCGGGCGACGGCTGCAACACGAATGAACATGTCTACTGTGGAAGAGCACCAGGCAATCCTCGAGGCTATCGAGGAGGGAGACGAGGCCAAGGCCCGCCAAGCTATGATCCGTCATTTGCACATCAGCAGACAATTGGCGCTAAGTGGGCGGGCGAAGCGGGGCAATGGGGATATACTCTGACCCTGTCGGCCCCGCTCTCAGCAAAGGACGGACGTAGTGTGGCTGGAATCCGCTTGCTCTATCTGATTCAGACGGAACGGCTGTGAAAGAAAGGAGGTACATATAGAGAAATAAAGGCAGATTATCCGACTGCGGCTGGGGTCTACCCGGGGCTCTAAATCCAGCCGCCTATCATCAACAACTCCAAGTACACAAAACTATAAAAAGGGAGAAGGAAAATGAAGAAGTTGCTTCTACTAGCAGTTGCCCTATCGCTGGTTCTCGCCGCCTGCGCCCAACCCACCCCTGTAGTGGTCGAGAAGGAAGTACCCGTCGAGATAGAGGTGATCAAGGAAGTGGTGGTCGAGAAGGAAGTGCCCGTCGAGATCGAAAAGGAGGTGATCGTCGAGAAGGAGGTTCCGGTCACCATCGAGGTAGAAAAGGAAGTAGTGGTCGAGAAATCCGTCGTTGAGACCGTGGTTGTCGAGACGCAGGTAGAAGTAGTGGTTACGGCTACGCCAGTTCCCGAGGAGCCTACGGAGAAGGTGTTCTACATGGGGAACACCGAGCCCACCATGGGCCTGGATCCGGCCACTGCCGGCACATCCGCCTCACTGAGGGCTCTGGAGTTCATACACGATTCCCTTTGGGAATGGGACGAGGACTTCAAGCCTAAGCCGTGGATGGCGGAGAGCTGGGATATTAACGATGACTACACGGCCTACACCTTCCACCTCCGCTCGGACCTCAAGTTCAGCGACGGATCGCCCATCACCTCCGAGGACGTGAAGTTCTCCTTTGAGCGCATGGCCGAATCCGATCTGTGGAAGGCCCGTCTATCGGCGCTCGAGAGCATCGAAACTCCTGACCCCCTGACGGTCGTTCTCAAGATGAGCCGCCCAGCTCCAGAGTTCATGATCTTGCCGGGGGTCAACGTAAACTACTTCATCGTCTCCAAGGCTGCCATTGAGGCGGGTGTCGACTTGAGCAACCCGGGAGCACCGGTTGCAGGGCCCTTCACACTTGAGGAATGGGTGCCGAAGAGCCACCTCGTGCTGGTCAGGAACCCGTACTGGTGGGGTCTCAAGGCAATGAACTACCCCAAGTACAGTGAGATCATGTGGCGTTTCAACGAGGACTCAACGGCAGGCGTGGTTGCCGTGGAGTCCGGCGCGGCTGATGCCTTTAACCCGTTCCCTGCTAAGGATTCAATGCGCATAGCCTTTGTGCCAGGGGTAGTGCTCTACACGGCCACCTCTGCCAACATGAGGGGCTTTGCGATGGATAAAAGCAAGCCCCCCTTCAACGACAAGCGCGTGCGCCAGGCGATAGGCCTCGCTACCAAGCCAGAGGAGGCTACCGACGTGTGTTGGTTCGGCGGCGCGTCTAACCTGTGGGGCAGCATCGTCCACGAGTGGCAGGATCCCTGGTACTCCGGTGTCGCCCCCTGGAAGAAGCCCAGGGAAGAGAAACTCGCCGAGGCCAAGGCGCTCCTGGACGAGGCCGGCTGGCGGGACGAAGATGGAGATGGCGTCCGAGAAGCGCACGGCATCGAGGGGATGGACGAAGGCACCCCCTTCGAGGTGTCCGTTCCCTTCGAGGCCAACTGGCCCCAGTCGGAGTGCCACACTTTGCTCCTTCAGGATTGGGTGCGCGACATTGGCCTCGCGATCAATCCCGACCGGTACGATCCCGGCTCGTTCTGGACGGATGTGATCGCCGGCAAGTTCCAGATGTGGCACTACGGCCACGGTACCCACCTGTGGATCCCCCAGGCATTCCAGTTAGTCTTCCACACCGATGGGGCATACAACCAGTACTCCTTCCACGACAGCGACCCCGACTTGGATGCCATGATCGATGAGTTGCTGGCGGAGACCGACATGGAGAAGATGAAAGACCTTGTCCACGAGATCGAGGTCTATCTCGCCGATAACCAGTTCATCATAGCCACTGGTTCCCAGAACTCACTCCACGTCCTCAACTCCGATGTCGAGGGGTACTATCTGCTCCCCAATGACAGCAACCGGGCGCTCATCATGTCCGACATACCGGGCCGATAGTGCGCCAACTGGTGGGCACTCAGAAACGTCTGAGTGCCCACCAGACAGTATGATGCGTTTGTTGGTAAGGAGGAGTACCGGTCGTGCTTCGCTACTCGATGCGCCGCCTTGCTATATCCATCCCAGTGATTGCTGGGTTGGCGGTGGTGGTGTTCTTATACATACATTTGATGCCCGGTGACCCGATCCAGGCTATGGTTGGCCGGTATGGCAGCCCAGAGTTGGTGCAACAGATCAGGCATGAGTTTGGCTTGGATCGGCCGCTGTACGAGCAGTTCGTGGATTGGGTCGCTGGCTTGCTGCATGGTGATCTCGGCATAACCTTCCGCGCGCGCCAACCGATTACGCCCATCTTGCTTGGCCGGATCCCGGCTACTATTGAACTGGCGGCAGGGGCTTTTATCGTAGCGGTGCTGCTGGGTATGCCCAGTGGTTTCCTGGCCGGCGTAATGAAGGACTCGAAGTTCGATTATGTCTTCTCCCTTGTGGCGCTGGCCGGTCTTTCAGCCCCGTTGTTCTGGACGGGTTACTTGTTGATGCTGGCGCTGGGAGTCAAGTGGCGTGTGCTGCCCTCCATGGGATATATTCCCTTCACTGATGACCCCGGACGCAACTTGCTCTATCTGATTCTGCCAGCTTTTACCCTGGGCTTCGGCATGGCTCCATACATTGCCAAGATGACTCGCACGGCTGTGGTCGAGACCCTGCAGGAACCCTTTGTGGGCTTCGCAGAGGCAAAAGGGCTTCGAAAGAAAGTGATCCTGATTCGGTATGTCCTTAGACATGCAATACCGTCTATTGCTGTTGTACTGGGCATGGACATAGGGTTTCTCCTCGGTGGGCAGATTGTGGTCGAAGAGCTTTTCAACTGGCCTGGGACAGGCCGGCTGATGGTCAGAGCAGTCATAGAACGGGACTATTTCATGGCGCAGGCGACCATCCTGGTATATGCCGGGGTGTTCATCCTTGTCAACTTCTTTGCGGAACTACTTCACGCCTGCCTGGACCCACGTGTCCGTCTTGACTAGATCTGGACTAGATCTGAAGGAGAAAGGCCCTTGAAGCTAATCCGCCGCCTCCGGACCAATACACTCGCCTTCATCGGGGCGATAGCCATTGTGGTTATCCTGTTGATAGCGGTTTTCGCCCCTCTGATCGCGCCCTATGATCCGATCGAGGTACAAACCGCAGACCGCTTCCTGCCGCCGGGCAGCAGTGGGCACATATTGGGAACTGACTTCCTGGGGCGGGACGTGTTCAGCCGGATCGTTTTTGGCAGTCGCATCTCTCTTCTGCTCGCGGGCTTGTCCGTCGTACTGGGGGCGCTGTTAGGCGTTACAGCCGGTGTTATCGCCGGTTTCGTCGGCGGATGGGTAGACACGATTGTGATGCGGGTCGCTGACGTGTTATTCGCCATTCCATCGCTGATGATAGCGCTGGGAGTAGTGGGCCTGGTCGGCAGGTCCATGGAGGCCGTCGTAATCGCGCTAGGGGTCGCCTACTCGCCGCTATTCGCCCGCGTTTGTCATAGTGCCGTTGTGTCAATACGAGAGCTAGGATTCATAGAGGCATCCCAGGCGATAGGTAGTTCGCGGCTGCGCATCCTGTGGAAAGACATCATGCCCAACATTCTTCCGCTGATCATGGTGCAGGCGACCACCTCCCTGTCTTGGGCTATCCTGGCCGAGGCATCGCTGGGATTCCTGGGCATGAGCGTCGAGCCGCCGACACCTTCGTGGGGCTGCATGTTGACTACTGGCCGCGAGTACTTCTACTCCGGGCCTACGGTGCCCCTGTTTGCCGGTCTAATGGTGCTAGTAGTTGTGTTCGCCTTCAACCTCTTCGGGGACGGTCTGCGTGACCTCCTCGATCCACGCGCCTGGGAACGCTTACGCTAGTCCGCGGGCTGCCCCCCAACAAGGGGCCCACCTTGTCGATACGATCAGGTATCCAGAATCCAACGGGACCAACGTCCGTTCAAGACCCGGCGTCTGATTGATGATGCTACTAGAGTAGGGAAATCTATGAAGCCACTCTTGGAAGTAGAGAATCTCCGCGCCCATTTTTTCATGCCATCCGGTGTCTTGAAAGCCGCAGATGGCGTCAGCTTCCAGATCCAGCCTGGCGAGATTGTGGCGCTGGCCGGCGAGTCGGGAAGTGGTAAAAGCGTTACTACCCAATGTATCATGCGCTTGCTCCCTTCCCCTGGCCGTATCGTGGAAGGAGCGATTCGATTCAAAGGTGAGGACCTCCTGAGTCTATCTCCGGAGGAGATGAGGCAAATACGAGGCATGCACATCTCCATAATTCTTCAGGATGCTATGGCGGCTCTGAATCCAGTCATCACGGTGGGCGAGCAGGTTGCCGATGTCCTGTTAGCTCATATCACAGATTCGGCCAAGATGGCCTGGGAAAAGGCCGTGGGATTGCTGGGACAGATGGGCATTCCAAGGGCAAAGGAGCGGGCTCGCTACTATGCGCACGAATTCAGCGGCGGTATGCAACAGAGGGTGGTGATCTCGACCGCCTTGGCCTGCAATCCGGAACTCATCATCGCCGACGAACCAACCACTGCTCTGGATGTGACTATTCAGTTGCAAATCCTGTCTCTGCTTTTGGAGGCGCGAGAGAAAATGGGATCAGCCATTCTCTATATCAGTCATGATCTCGCAACTGTAGTGAGTATCTGCGATCGAATCATGATCATGTATGCTGGCGAAATTGTAGAATCTGCTCCAACTAGAGAGATACTGGCTAACTCTTTGCACCCCTATACTCGAGGTTTGATTGACTCCATCCCCTCCCTAGGCGAACGCCCCATGGAGTTCCTGCCGGCCATCCCTGGATTGCCCCCCAATCCAGTGGATCTACCGCCGACTTGCCGCTTCGCTCCTCGCTGTTCCTACGTCATGGATGAGTGCTTGGCTCGAAGCCCGGAGTTGGTGGAACGCGTGCGCGGACATCACGTCCGTTGCTTCCTGGATGATGAGGAGGGGGCGAAGTGACAGCACTCTTAGAGACTCAGAATCTCACAAAACACTTCGTCGCTTCTCGCCTGTGGATCCTGCGCACCGCCGAGATCACAAAGGCCGTTGAAGATGTCTCCTTCAGCGTCGAAGAGGGTGAGATCTTTGGCTTGGTGGGGGAGTCTGGCTGCGGAAAGACTACCACAGGGCGGCTGATCCTGCGCCTGATTGAGCCCACCGCTGGCAAGATTTTCTTCGGCGGGGAAGACGTGACTTGCTTGTCACGAGAAGAGCTCCATGAGTATCGCAGGAAGGCCCAGATTATCTTTCAGGACCCTTTCTCTGCGCTCAACCCTCGGCGAAGCATTGAGGATATCCTGAGCGAAGGATATAAAGTGTACGGCTTGGCCAAGGGACAGGAGAGACGGGATCGCATAGTAGCCCTACTGGAGCGAGTGGGACTTGGCGCGGATGCCCTGAACCGCTATCCTCATCAATTCAGTGGTGGACAGCGGCAGCGCATTGTCATCGCCCGCGCGCTGACCGTGGATCCCAAGTTCCTTGTGGCCGACGAGCCTGTCTCCGCTCTCGATGTCTCTATCCAGGCCCAGGTTCTGAATCTGCTGCGTCAGTTGCAGCGAGACGTGAAATTCACTATGTTGCTCATTGCCCATGACCTGCGGGTTATCTACCACATGAGCGACCGCATTGGAGTGATGTACTTGGGCCGCCTGGTGGAACTAGCTGACAAGCAACATCTCTACAGCCAGCCTTTGCACCCTTACACGCAGGCTCTGATCTCCTCGGCGCCTCCTATGGAACCTGGGAAATGGGTCCAGAAGGCTGCACTCAAGGGAGAGGTGTGGGACAAGATGCCCCCTCCTGGTGGTTGTGTTTTCTATCCTCGGTGCCCCATCGCTGTAGCGGAGTGTGAAGTAACCATACCCCCATTGGAGGCTAAGGGGGAGAATCACTGGGTTGCCTGCCTGCGTGTGTAGTTTAGAGGATCAGTATATGGGCATACTGCATTTGGTAGGTTCCGGCACTCCTACTCCCACGAGATCGCGATTTGGGACCTCATATGTTTTGCAACTGGATAATGACTATCTAATGTTTGATTGTGGGCCAGCCAGCACCCACAAACTGGTTAAAGCCGGTCTGTTCCCGACGCTGATCGCTTACCTCTTTTTCACCCATCACCACTTTGACCACAATGCGGACTATCCCTGCTTCCTTTTGTGCCGCTGGGATCAAGGCATAGGCAAAGAAGAGCGGTTACAGGTCTATGGGCCTCCGCCCACCGAGTGGATCACCGAGCAGCTCGTTGGACCTCATGGAGTGTTCTCCCACGATTGGAGGGCACGTGTAGAAGCCTCGGTCAGTCAAAATGTGTATGTGAATCGAGGTGGCTCATTGCCACGCCCTGAGCCATCTTTGGATGTCAGCGACGTGGGGCCAGGAAAGGTGATAGAGCGCGATCGCTGGAAAGTGACCGCTGCGCGCGCTCACCATGTTGAGCCCTGGCTGGAATCGCTGGCCTATCGCATTGACTCGGATGAAGGGAGCATCGTATTTGCTGGCGATACGGGTCCTTGTGAGTCGCTCAGTGAGCTTGCCTCCGGCGTCGACGTTCTTGTTGCTAACTGTTGGGACCACCAGGATACGATGGAGGAGAATGGCGAGGCGCCTGGTCAGACAGGAACCCTGGATGCAGCAAAGATGGCGCTGGAGTCGGGTGCCAAGAAACTAGTCCTTACTCACACCGGCCCCCATCTCAGCAAGCCGGGCTCCAGGGAAAGGGGGGTAGCAGATATCGCACGCCTATACCGGGGCGAAATCATCTTTGGGGAGGAATTGATGCGCCTTGAACTCTGGTGAATCCAAGAAAAGCGACGCAAGATCCTATGGGCTGCAGAGCGTCAACCTGTCGCTTGTAAGCCTCTCAGGGGATAAAGGAGGGCAATGGTTAATTTCTCGAAACTGCGTGAACGAATGGAAGAATCGGGGTTGGATGCACTCATCACTGTAGACCCCCGGAACAGCTATTACCTCGCCGGCTACATGGACCCTGAAGTCTGGCTGAGGGATATGCAAGATATGACCATGTATCTACCTGTCATCAGTTTTCCTGACAAGTCGTTCGTGGTTGGTATCACACTTGACAAAAGCATCTTTCCGGGAGAATCCTACTTTTGCGAGATGGTGTTGGTTAAGCGGCTTGAGATGCTGGCTGACCAACTGACAGCACGTGGTCTCCATCGGAGCAGGTTGGGCATTGACATGGACTACACGCCAGCGAATGTGCTCAGCCAACTGAAACACCTTTTGCCCCATGCTGAGTTCGTGTCTGCCGACATTCTTCTGTACAAACTGCGATCCGTGAAGAACCCGGAAGAACTGGCATGTATCAAGAAGGCGTTTGAGATCGCAGAAGGGGCTTTTGTGGACATCAAGGATACGATCAGGGAAGGGGCTCCCATCTCCGAGGTCATGACTCGCTGGGGCCAGGCAGTGCTTGGCAGAGGCGGGTATCCTTTGGCCGGCCTGCCCTTTGACTTCGTCACCCAATCTGTGATGACGGTACAAGAGGGCTTCAAGAGGCCCGGTCAATACCTCGATCGTCTGCCTTCAAGACTGGAAGTGGGCTGCACAACTCGATTTGACGTCAGTGTCTGTTATAACGGGTACGTATCAGACCAGAAGATCGTTATCTGCGTCGGCGAGCCAGCTCCAGAGGCCGTTGCCATCTACAACGAACACCGGGATAGACAGGAGTTCATGAAGCGCTTCATCAAGCCGGGGATGACTAAACGGGAAGTCTACGACGCCTGCGTGAGCAATTTCAAGAATCTTGACGAATATGTGTTCTGGATACACGGCGTGGGGCTTGACGTCCACGAAGAGCCTCGTATTGGAACTCTTCTACCCTCTGCAGTAGATGTGAAGCAAGAGGTGACCTTTGAGGTTGGTCAAGTTTTGGCTTTAGAACCGTCGTGGCTTGTTGAAGATGCGTATGTCCTCAATGAGGACGGTTTCGAGCGGGTATGTAATTTGCCCCAGGAGATCATCGTGTTCTAGCTATCGCTCACATGAACATACCATTTCAGGAGGGAGAAACAATGACCAAGAAACTTCGCGGTGGGCTGATCGGGTGCGGCAACATCGGCAAGGTCTTTGCAGATGCCGTCAGCGAACTCGATGGAATGGATTTGGTCGCTTTTTGCAACCGGACCAAAGAGAAGGCTGACAAGTTTTGCGAGATTTATCACGGTGAATATAGCACCAGTGACGCCCAGGATATTATTGGAGATCCATCTATTGATGCCGTTTATATCGCGACTTGGCACGACAGCCACGCCGACCTGTGCATCCGCGCAGCCCAAGCGGGCAAGCATATTCTGGTGGAGAAGCCCCTGGCGCTAACGGTAGAAGAGTGCCTCGCGGTCGGCAAAGCAGTTGAGGAGAGTGGCGTCAAACTGATGGTTGCCTTCAAGATGCGCTACTATGATATGATCCTCAAGGCCAAGGAGTTGATTCCAGAACCGTTGATGGTCGCCATGCAGATGATGGATAATCGCTGGCCCGACGATCTTTGGGCCAATGACCCCATTGATGGCGGGGGCAACGTGTTGAGCCAGGGGTGCCACTCCTGCGACATTCTGCGGTTTGTGGCCAGCAGCGATCCCATAGAAGTCTACGCCGCCGGGGACAATTACTACACGACCACCGGTGTCGTTGACAATCTTTGCGCCACGTTCCGGTTTGAGAATGGCGTGGCAGGTAGCTGGGTTCAAGGTGATGCCAACTGCCCCCCACTTACCAGCAAGTTTTACCTGCAGATGTTTGCGGAGAACAAATCAGTGACCCTCGGCGACCGCCTTTGTACCCTGACTTACAATGAGGCAGGGAAGGATCCCCAGGTATTCAAGGGGACCGAAACCGGCTTTGTTGAAGAGAATCGAGCCTTTGTGGACTGTCTGATCCACGATACCAGGCCGCCCATTGACCATATTGATGGCTTGATGGCGACTTTGATGGTATTGCAGGCTTTCAACAGCCTTAAGAGTGGTCGCCCTGAGCCGATCGCCGCAGTCGTGCGCGACATGTAAGCTCACAACGTCGCACTCTGACCCTACCACGCATCAGGAGACAGAAAGGGATTATGGTAGACATCTCCCGAATTCAGCGATATCTGGAGGAGCATGGCCTCGACGCTGTCATAGCCACCGAGCCTCTGACGACATCCTACCTGAAGAATCTGTACTCGTGGGATCATGTCACGATGGACTTCACGAACCATCCAACTTTTCCCGTGTTTCCGCGTCACGGTGATCCGTTCATCATTGACTACATGAGCTGGAATCCCCCGCCGGAAGTACGCCCGTCTTGGATCAAACGGTATTACCCCGGCCAAGGGTCAGGGTTGTTGGGATTGGAGAAGAACCTGGTCGAGCTGGCTGGGGCGTTGCACGAGCATGGGCTCCAGCATGCGCGCCTCGGCATAGACCTGGACTTCTTCCCTGTGACAGCGTTCCACCGGCTGCAAGAGCTGCTGCCCAACGTGGAATTCGTCAATGCTCAGTCGCTCTTCTGGCAATTGCTAGCAGTGAAGAGCGAGAGGGAGTTGGGGTTCATCCGGCGGGCGGTTGAGGCAAGCGAGAAGGCGTTCCTGGAGATCGTCAAATCCGCTGGCGAGGGTGCTAGTGTACGAGAACTGGGGCGGGTGTTCGCTCGCGCTGTCTTTGGCCCTGGTACCGAGTACCGATGGTGTAGCGTATTGAGCATCCAGCCAGAATGGTTCGAGCAGCCGCCTGCAGCGGCCAGTGTCTATTTCTCACCCGATTACAGGCTCAGGAAGGATGATCACGTGGCCGTCTGTTTCGATATGGGAGTAGCTTGCGAAGGGTATATCAGTGACATGGCGCGGGCGCTGTACGTTGGGCAGGCTCCGCCCGAACTGGAGGCGCGGTTCGAGTTCCACAGGGTCGTTCAGCGGATCGTATCTGCACTTCTCAAACCCGGAATGAGCGCGCGCGAGGTTTGGCAAGCATGTCACGAGGCTTTCAAGCGAGAGCTGGGTGATGACTATATCAGTCTATTGGGCCTTCCAGGCATTCCATTCGCTGGCCTCCACGGTGTGGGGCTGGCAGCCCACGAGAGGCCATACGTCTCCTTCCAGGAACCCCTTGAAGCGCACGATGAAGATGTGCGTTTTGAAACCAACACGGTGTTCACCATCGAGCCAGGTTGTACAGAGGACATGTACGTCTTGGCCGATTCGGGTCCCCAGCGATTGACGACGCTGCCACTTCAGCTATACTGCGTATGACTTGCGGGTGAGATGCAAATAACAACTGTCACCGGACCCATTGCGCCTGAGGCCTTGGGGATCACTCTGATGCACGAGCATTTGATCATTGATCTGTGTGATCATCGCTCACCGTTCGACAAAGGGGAAGACTTTCTGCTCAACGACGTTGACCTGATGGCAGAGGAGTTGATGATCTTCAAGCGCCAGGGCGGCTCCACAATCACCGAGATGACCAACATCGGCATGGGCCGTGACGTGATCGCGCTCAAACGGATTGCCGAGACATCTGGCGTCCACGTAGTCGCCGCCACGGGGTACTACCACGATAACTGGTACCCGGCCTATGTGGACCAGCTTTCGGCCAACGCGCTGGCCGACATCATGATCCAAGATCTGACTGTGGGCGTGGACGGCACAGGCATACGGGCTGGCATCATCGGGGAAATCGGGACCGTTCGGCACTATATCTCGCCGGCTGAGGAGCGGGTATTCCGCGCCGCCGCGCGAGCACAGCGACAGGTCGGGGTCGCATTGTCCACACACACCATCCTGGGCGAACTCGCTCTGGAACAAGTCGCCCTCCTCCGAGAAGAGGGCGTGGACTTGCACCGCGTGATCATCGGTCACCTGGGCGATACCCGCGATCTGGAGCTTATCGAAGCCGTTGCTCAGAGCGGTGCCTACGTGCAGATTGATCACGTGGGCAGAGGATTGCCCTACCCATTCGATGAGCACAGGGTCTGGGTCATCACGGAGCTTATCCGCCGAGGGTACGTCGAGCACATCTTGCTCTCGATGGACATTTGCACGAGGTCTGATCTACGCTACTGGGGCGGCAACGGATATGGCTACCTTTTGAGCCGGTTCATACCTATGCTAAGGGAGGCCGGAGTGTCGGAGCGAGCCACCGAAGTGATGTTGATTGAGAACCCGCGACGCGCCCTGGCATCTTGAAGGCGTCCAACCTTTCAGACTCTTCGCGACTACACAAAAAAGGAGTATAAAAATGGTCAATCTGCAATTGATTACAGATTATATGCAGAAGCACGATTTGGCTGCCGTCGTAGCCACGGATCCCTTGAACACCACCGTCCTCAAGAACTTTTATTCCTACGTCCATCTCTACACGGTGGACTGGGCCAATCACCCGACTATTGTTGCTTTCCCCAGAGGAGGCGAGCCGTTCGTTGTGGACTTCATGAGTTGGAACCCTCCAGCGGCGATGAGGCCAGCTTGGATCAAGGAGTACTATCCCGGCACCCAGATCGGCATGTGTGGGCTCGGCAAGAATCTAGCTGACTTGGCTGAGGCACTGAAGCAGAGAGGCGCACACAAGGGGGCTATTGGCCTGGACCTACAATTTCTACCAGTGACCGCGATGGAGACGCTTCAATCGTTCCTTCCAGACGCGAATTTCGTTGATGCGACCAACCTCTTTCTGCAGATACGGGCAGTCAAGAGCGAGAAGGAAATCGGGTTCATCAAGAAGGCCATCGCCATCCAGGAAGAGGCATTGGGCAAGGTGATTGAGGCATATCGAGAGGGAGTAACAATCCAGGGTCTGTCCAGGCTGTTCATCACGGAGGTTGTCAATCGCGGAGGTGATTTCCGCTGGGCGATTAATCGGGGCGTGGCGACGAGGTGGCATGACCGACCGTGTCCGTGGCCCGATCCGCGTTTCTCTGATGACTACACCATTACTGCCAACGCAGCGTCTGAGATCTGCTTCGACACGGGCGTGGCCTACGAGGGTTGGATAACTGACATGGCACGCGGGATCTATCTGGGGGATCCTCCGCCAGAGGTAGCGAACCGGCATAAGGTGTTGGCTCGCGCTCAAGACGTCATGCGCACGGTCATCCGGCCAGGGATGACCGCGCGGCAACTCTGGGTTGCTTGCCACAAAGCCCTCCGAGCCGAATTCGGCGATTCTTATATGTCCAACTTTGGGCGCCCCGGCATGCCTTTCTGCGTGATCCACTGTGTGGGGCTGTTTTGTCACGAGCGTCCCTGGGTGTCGCTGCCAGAGCCAGCGGAGTTGCACGACGATGAAGTGACATTTGAGGTAAACAGTGTGTTCACGATTGAACCTGGGTGTCTAGAGGACATGTACGTGCTCGCAGAGAATGGCCCTGTGCGTCTTAACACACTACCGCAGGAATTGATTGTTGTGCCGTTCAGGCAATGAGTTTAGACGAGGGAGGATAAACATGGTTAGCATTCCATACGTTGACCAGATTCTGGAGGTAGATATTCCCCACCAGAATGTCATTTTTGATATTGGCCCCCGCGATGTCCCCCCAGTGGCAGATTATGGCGAGGCGATTCGCAAAGCACTGACCAATACCATCGGCGCGCCGCCTCTCCACAAAATGGTCAGGCCCGGTCAGAAGGTTGTGATCATCTCTGACGACAACACTCGCCGTACTCCCACCAAGCAAATCGTGCCCTTGCTCTTGGATGAGCTAAACAAGGCAGGTGTACCTGATGGCGACATAAGCATCGTCATTTCTTCTGGCACACATCGGCCCATGACGGAGGGGGAGATTGATGAAAAATACGGTGAACCAGTTCTCTCGCGAGTGCCCGTTTTGCCCCACAATTACAAAGATCCAAATGAACTTGTAGACTATGGGGTTACCGAACGGGGAACACGGATCATGGTGAACCGCCACGTAATCGAGGCCGATGTGCGCATAGCTGTGGGCAATATCATCCCTCATCATCCTTCGGGCTGGGCAGGGGGGGCGAAGGCAGTGCTGCCTGGCGTGGCCGGTGAGGAGACGGTCGCCCAGTTACATTTCCTGGGGTCTCGTTATCCTGCACTAGGCAAGACTGATTCCGAAATGCGTCGCGAGATGGAGGACTTCGCTGAGAAGATCGGGCTCGACTTCATAGTGAACACAATTCTGGATCGCGAAGAGCGGCTTGTGGATGTTGTAGCTGGTCATTTCATTGATGCGCACCGAAAAGGGGTGGAAAAGTCAAAGGCGCTCTACGGGCTGACGATCCCCGATTTGGCCGATATGACTGTCAGCAGCACTTCCCCCATAGACTTCGATTTCTTTCAGGCCGACAAGGGCATCACTTCCGCTGAGCCGGCCACGCGGATCGGTGGCGAGATCGTCCTGGTTTCCGGCTGCCTGGAAGGCGTCAGCCCCGCCCATCCCGAATTGGCCGACTACGTTGGTCGCATGACCAACGATGAAATCTGGGACCTGGTCCATCATGGACAGCCGCCCGATCCACTGACCTGCGCCGAAGCTATCGTCATTAACGATATCAGGGACAAGATGGGGATAACAGTCGTCACAGAGGGATTGTCTCCCGCGCTGTGCAGTCAACTCGGCTTTCGGCACGTGTGGCCTAAGGAGTTTGGAACATACATAAAGCAACGGCTATCTCAAGAGCCCAACCTGAAGATCGGCATCATGCGCCACAGTGCGGAAGTATTGCCGATCCTTGAAGCGAAACAATAAAACGATTCCAATAATGAGGAGAGTGAAGGATTGATGAAGGTTCTGATGAGCACAGACCTGGAAGGATGTGCAGGCATCTTCCACCGCGAGCTTCAAATCTCCAGTCCCACGCTGCAAGAGTGGGCCAAGACGCTGCGAGTTTGCACCAACGAGTTCATTGCCGCCGCCGCTGGTGCCCGGACCGGTGGCGCTACCGACATCTGGATTCACGCTGCCCATGATATTGACGTGGAAATGCTGCCCCCCGACGTCCAGGTCATCCGGGGTGTGCATCTCTGGGACGACGCAATCTACCGAGAAGGACATTTCGATGCGCTGGTCATCGTTGGGCAACACGGTGGGGCACACCTCGTAGACTGCGCGCTGGCCCACACGGTCCTTCCCTCCTGGCAGATTGAAGCCTCCACCGGATTCCAGCAAGGCTGGATTAGCCAGATAGCACCCCAGATAGGCGCAGTCCAGCCCGGTGAGTTCTCCACGGTGAGGAAGGTGTGGCTCAACGGTCGCCTATGTGGAGAGACCAGCCTGATAATGACCTTGGCCGCTGGCTTTGGTGTGCCCACGGTCTGTGCCTGTGGCGACAGCCATGCCTGCGCGGAGGCGCAAGGATTGGTACCCGAGGTAGAGGTTGTGCCGGTGAAGTGGGGCTTCCACTTCCGCGCAGCCCGTATGCTTTCACCAGCAGGCGCGTGCGAAGCAATCCGTTCCGGCGTGGAGCGGGCACTCAAGCGTTGGCCAGAGATCCCTGCGCTGCCTGTTGACAAGCCGCAGGAGATGAAAGTGCAATACGTACATTCGGAACGCGCCGAGCGATCGGCACGCTGGCCAGGTGTGCATCAGGAGGACGCCTATACGGTCTCGGCCATTGCTCCTAGCGGCCGAGATCTGCCGGGGTTACGCTTTCTGTTCGCGAGACCGAAAAGCGCGATGGATGGCCCCACTGAGAGAGAGACTTATGAGCCCCCGGATTGGTTGAAGCAAGCTTCATAGCTGAGCCAAGAACTGCTGCTAGTTCAGGGGAGAGGGAACAGCGAATGTGCATGGCGTCAGAGGGCAGCCTGATGGTCGTAGGACAGCGAGGGTTTGTCGCCGGAGAGAGAGCTACGATCCACCTGGTCTACAATAATGGAAGGGCATTCCATCCGGGTGGCCACCTCTGGCTGTTGATAGATATTCGGCAGGGATGCGGCAGCTTGCAGGCCAGCGATCCGGCTTCGGCGGGCTACGTGCGAGCCACTACTTCTGATGGAGAACTCCTCTCCGTACATTGCCCAGGTGAGACTCGCCCCCCCGTCTATTGCATCCGAACGCTAGACCTCCTCCCTCAGGTTCCGGAGTTTCTCTATGCTGCAGAAATCGCCATCCAGGATCGGCTGCTGACGAGTGACAACGCGGTTGCGATCGAGATCGGCGCTGATTCGGGCTGGATGTTGCCCCGAAACACCATTGACGACTTTCGTTTCTGGATCATTCCCGATCCTGGGGGACGATGGCAGTTCGTACCATTGGATGAGAAATATCACCATTTCATCTGTGGCGATAACCCAGCTCTGCTCCGACCATCGCCCATTAGCGCATCCATTTCAGTGCAAGCTAGGCCGGTGTCTCTGTTAGACGCAATTATCCCATCTTTCCACGAGCCTGGCCAACCCATTCTGGTTCGGGGCAAAGCTTCTGACGAATTCTATAATCCCTGTAGTGTCCATGAGGAATATTTCGTTTGGGATAAGGCCGGCTCCTCCTCCGGGGACAAGAGCAGCATACGAGTTGAAGTGATGGACGAAGAGCGTGCCCTCAGTGCTGGCAGCAATCCATCGCGTGTTGTGAATAGCCCAGGAAGCGAACGGGTGTATTGGGGCATCCTTCATGGGATGTTGTTCAATCAGCGACCTTTGGATGACTACTTTGACTACGCTCGAAACGTGGCCTTCCTGGATTTCTGTGCGGGCATGCATTTCAGCTACGAAGCAGCGTTGGCTGGCGTGTGGGCGGAAACGCGGGAAGTAATAGCGCGTCACTACGATCCGGGCACACTGGTCACTTTTCTCGGAGTGGAATGTGATCCTGGGCCTTGCGGTCACAAGATCGTGCTCTATGGCGATGATGACGTACCGCCTTTGTTGGCCGAGCAGCGAACGGCCGTTCGCGCAAGCTCCTACTTGAGCCGAGAGCTTGATCCCGACACAATCCGCTGCGATTCCGTGGATGAGCTATGGAGTGAGCTACACCGCCTGGGCGATGGACGGGCGATGGTGACGGCTCATCACACAGCAGATTGGCGGTATCACGACCCTATCATACAACGGCTGGCCGAAATCTATTCCAAGTGGGGCACGTGCGAATATCCGGGCAACCCGCTGGACCTCCGCCCCGCTAATCCGCCCCGTGAGTACGTTCAAGAAGCGTTGGCCCGTGGCTATCGGCTGGGCATCATCGCTGGTGGGGATACCCACGATAGTCGGCCGGCCAATCCGGCGCCAGAGCCCTTTGGCATCGAGTTCCCTGATGGGTTGACGGCGGTGTATGCCAGCGAACTGACTCGCGAAGCCATCTGGGACGCCCTATGGCACCGCCATACCTATGGGACAACAGGCGCCCGCATCCTCCTGCAGTTTGAGGTGAATGGCATACCTATGGGAGGTGAGGTCAGTCTCTATGGACCGGCGGAGATCAAGATTGAAGCAGTGGGCACCGCCCCGATTCAGTCCGTAGAGCTGATTCGGGACAATGAGGTCATTCATCATTGGCAGGAATGTGGCGAGCAAGTCCATCTCGGATACGAAGACGATACGCCATCATCTAACAGAGGCCATTACTATTATGTGCGTTTGACCCAGGTTGATGGTCAAATGGCCTGGTCCAGTCCGGTGTGGACGGTGCCAGCCAATAATGGTGCCGATCCGTCAGGCCGACTTCGGACGTGAGAATGAAGAACCGTCCCATGTCATCCAGAGATAGGTTGTTGACGGCCATGAGGGGCCAAGAGCCGGATACGGTGCCCATTTCTCCTCGCATGCATCCCTTCCTTCTAAAATACTATGGCTGCGCTTGCTGGTTGCACTACCTTCGGGCAGCCGAGGAATTCGATTTCGATCCCATTATCCTGTTGCAGCCCTGGCACCACGTGAAGCCCGATCCTATACCCAACTATATCTCTTATCCCCTCGATGTGGACTACAGTCAGCTAGACGATGTATCCGTTGAGCTGAGCATTGAGAGAATTAAGGACGGCGTTTCCATCAGCCGCGCCATACGGACTCCTCGGGGTGACCTCAGCGATAGGATCGAGCAAATGGAGGGAGGAGGAACCTACGGGATTGACCCTACACCAGTGATCAGGGAACCGCTGTTGAAGGGGCCGGAGGATTTGGAGAAGCTGCCTTATCTGTTTCCTGATCCGGGCAGCCTTGACCTGGGAGACATCGGCGAGGTGATCAGGGCAGTAGGCGAGAGGGGGCTGGTAGAGGTGCAGATTGACTCCGCCATTGACCAGAGGGCAGGAGATGCCTACGGACTTGCTAACCTGATGATGGCCTGCTACGACGACCCTGATTTCGTCAGACAGCTTCTAAGAATATGCCAGGATCAAACGCTTCGCGAGACCGAGGCTGTGCTGGATGCCGGGGTACAAGTGGTCTTTGCCAGTTGGTTCTATGCCTCATTGAGCGCGGGTTGGTCGCCGAAGTTCTATCGGGAACTCTTTTTGCCTTTGGCTAAAGAGCACGTTGATCTGGTGCATAGCTACGGTGCCCTTTATCACTATTATGATGATGGCAAATGTGCGGCCATACTTGATGACGTTGTGGCCTCAGGCGCCGACGTGATTTCAACTCTGGCCCCACCTCCTTTCGGGGACGTGGACCTGGCAAAGGCAAAGGCAAGGCTGGGCGACCAGATATGTCTAATGGGCAACATTGATCTCTTATACGTGGTTAAACAGGGAACACCTGGAGAGATTGAGGGAGCAGTGCGGGAAGGCATTGAGGCGGCCGCCCCGGGGGGAGGGTACATCCTGGCCACCAGCGACGCCATCCGTGACGGGACGCCTCCGGAGAACGTAAAAGCCTTCTGCGAGGCGGGCAGAAGATATGGCGAATACACCTAGGAGATTCACTTGAACAAGCTGAATGTCCTGATCACCTATCGTTGGTATCCGCTTGACGAGCGGCTGATCCAGCGGATACGAGATGTATCGCCGAGCTTGCAAGTCACTTACTCCCAGGACGAGGGAGAGGACGCTCGTCTGCTACCAGAGACGGATATCCTCTTTACCATCTCTATTCCGGAAGGGGCCTCGAAGTCCCCCCGACTGAAGTGGATCCAGTCGCTTAGCGCCGGCGTTGACCGCTTGAGGGATAGCGATGTCTGGGATAGCGACATCGTCGTCACCACTTCCACCGGCATTCATGCCACTCCCATCGCCGAATACGTCCTGGGCTCGATGCTCATGTTCACCCGCAGGCTCCATCAGGTGATACGCACCCAGGATAAGGACGAGATGTGGAACTTCTTTCGCTTCGTCGGCGGCGAGCTGCGGGGCCAGACTTTGGGCATCATCGGCTATGGCAGTATCGGGCGCGAGGTGGGGCGTCTGGCCCGTTGCTTTGGCATGGAGGTCTTGGCTCTACGGCGCTCACCAGGGAAAGAGCCTCCTCCACAGTACATCCCACCCGAACTCGAAGAGGCCAGAAGCGCGAGCGCAGCCACGACGGGGATTCAGGTCTGGCCTCCTGAGCGCCTGCCAGAGCTTCTGCACACGAGCGATTTCGTCCTGCTCTCCCTCCCCCTCACGGAGGAGACAAAACATCTGATTGGGGAAGAAAAGCTGCGGATGATGAAACCCAACGCATACCTGATCAACATCGCTCGCGGCGCTCTGATCAATGAGAATGCCTTGATCAGAGCGCTGAAGGAGGGCTGGATAGCCGGAGCAGGCTTAGATGTCTTCGAAACTGAGCCTCTACCTGAGGATAGTGAGCTACATGAGCTGTCCAACGTCATTCTGACTCCTCACATGGCGGCTCATACTACAGCCCTATTCGAGCGCTGTGTGGACGTGTTCTGCGAGAATCTGCGCCGCTATACAACTGGTCAGCCGCTTTTGAATGTGGTGAACAGAGGACAAAGAGCCAAAGCATGACATCTGGCTGTGTTGGAAGCCAGTTGGTCAGCATACAAAAACATAACTAACATAAGGAGGCACCACCAATGAAAATCGCGTGCGGCTATACTATTCCCATTACTCTGTTCGGCATACCCCCCTCACGTGAAGACCACCTCAAGGGTATGGAGATCGTCGGTCAGGCTGGGTTTGAGGCCATCGAGTTGGAGCTCTACGACGAGCTACTGTCGGAGCATCAACGCGACATAGGGGCGATGAAAGAGATACTGGACAAGTACAGCATGGCTTGTCCCTCGGTCATGGCTGTTGAGGAGAAGATGTTCAGCCTCGACCCAGCCACAAAGAAGCGAGCCATTGCCGACTTCGATGGCCTCACGGACCTCATCGCGGAACTCGGCAGCCCGATGGTTTCCGTCTGTGGCTACATGCCACCGGAGATTCGTCCACACGGCACGGAGTTGTACGTGGGAGGTCCGCCTACAGCCGTCACGGTGAGCGACGATTTCTCGTGGGCCGAGTTCTGGGCCAATGCGGTGGACGTGGTGAGACAATGTGCCGCTATCGCCAAGCCAAAGGGCCTGACCCTGACGGTGGAGACCAGGGCCAATGACGTTTTCTCTTCCACCGATGCAGTGATGAATCTGCTGAGGGAGAGTGGGGCAGACAACGTTGGGGTGATCTTGGACGTAGCCCACGTTCACGCTGGCAAGGAGTATCTGGCCCTGGTGATACCCAAACTGGGTAGCCTGATCAACCTGGTTCATCTATCGGATAACGATGGCACAAACGCGTACCATCATTCTCCTGGCAGCGGCAACATAGATTTTTCGGCGGTCATACGTAGTCTAGGGCGAGTAGGCTTCGACGGCTACCTCATTGTTGACACCTCGGGCGTGGACGACATTGTTAAGGAAGCCGTCAAAGCTCGCGACTACTATCAGACACTCATTGACGAGGTCACACAGTGAAGCTAAGTATAAGTTCTTTCATCTATTTCAATTACCCTCTGGATGAAACCATACGGCGCGTTGCTGCCATCGGCTTCGACGGTATTGACATCTGGGGCGGTCGCCCCCATGCCTACCGCCGCGATCTGAGCGAGAAGGAGATAGGGGTTCTGCGTAGGCTGCTATCCGACACAGACCTGGCGGTGGCTTCTTTCATACCAGCTCAGTTTCGCTATCCTACCTGCCTCTGCAGCCCCAACGAGACCATTCGCCGTGACAGTGTAGCTTACATCTGTGATAGTATCGAGACGGCGGCTGCACTGGGAGCGCCCATCGCCAGCGTTTGCCCTGGGCATAGTCTCTTTGGACAGAGCCGAGAAGATGCGTGGGGACGGCTGTGCGAGAGCCTTGATGCCATCTGCGAATATGCTGCCAAGTGGGGCTTGCGAATCGCCATCGAACCGGCTGACAAATATGAGACCGACTTGATAGCCACCACTGCCGAAGCCATGAAACTCGTTGAGGAGCTCGGACACGAGAACCTGGGCGTGCTTCTTGACAATGGCCACGCCCACGTGGTTGGTGAGCTTGCAGATCAGGCTGTGCGGAGTTTAGGCGACCGACTGTTCCACGTGCACATTGATGATAACAAGGGGTTGCGCGACCAGCATCTGGTGCCCGGAGATGGCGACTTTGACTTTGCCTCGTTCATTACAGCTCTGCGCGAGGTCGGCTACAATGGCTATCTGGCAGCCGAGCTCGGTTGGGACTACACCCTTGATCCCGACTCAGCAGCGCGCCTCACCCTCCAAAGGCTGCGCCACTTCCTTCAGATAGATTGAGTAGAGGACCCGCCAAGTACGAAGTCTGTCTAGTGGAAGTCAGTTTAATGAAGGCCAAGGAGACGCTCTTTGATGGTCAAGTCAGCGAAAAAGGTCATTCTGATTGGATTAGATGCGCCCATTGCGCATAGGCTCTGCGAGTACGCCAGAGCAGGCAAACTGCCGGCTATAGCCCGGCTGATTGACAATGGCGTCTATGCTGAGAACTGTTTGGTTCCTTTCCCCACAGTGACCCCGCCCAACTGGACCACGATTGCCACCGGAGCTTGGCCGGGAACTCACGGTATCACTAGCATGCATACCCACATGCCCGGTGAAGCGTACTGCCGTGAGGTGAAATCGTTTGACAGCAGCCAGTGTCAGGCGGAGTACATCTGGGATGCGGCAGCCCGGCTCGGGAAAAAGAGCGTCATCATCAACTATCCAGTGACCTACGGCTACGAGCCAAAAGGGGGCATCCGGTTGGGCGGGGCCGCTGTTTGGATCAATAGCTCAGTGATCGGTCGCCCAGGCTGGAGTACTGGGGTGACGCTGGCTGCGGACCAGGTCTTCTCCACGGACGAATACCTGGAGGGAACAATCGTCAGTTTACGCGAGGCTTCTGGCTGGCAGAATGTACCACCACGGGAGGAGGCTTTGGAAGCCGATCTCCAGTTGATGTATCGTGACCCGGAGTTTCCCGTAGGCAGAAAGCGCTGGCATTTGCTGGTCCTGGACACGGAGGGCAAAGGGTACGATAGGGCTATCGTCTCCGAGGCAAAGGATGCCGCTGAAGCCTTTGCCACCCTATCGGTGGGAGAGTGGAGTGAGAACGTCATCCAGGAGTTCGAGACGGCCCGTGGTGTGAAGCGGGCGGCGTTTCGCTGCAAGTTGATGGAGTTGTCGCCGGATGCTCGTCACCTGCGGCTCTACGTCACGCCCCTGTGCGCCCTGGACGGATGGTCCTATCCGGAGTCAGTGGCCAGCGAGATCCCCTGTCGCGAAGGGTTGCCACTGGGGGTGGGAGCGCACTTCGGCTGGGGTGCAGGATGGATTGACACAGAGACCCTCGTCGAGGTATATGATTGGGAGCACCGATGGATGGCGGAGACCACGACCTACCTGTTGACTCACAAGGAGTGGGATCTGTTCTTTGTGGTGGTACACAATCCGGACACCTTCCATCATTTGTTGTGCAACAAAATTGACCCCATGATGACCTCGGATCCGAATGAGGTAGCCTACTATCAGGGGATTGAACTGTTATTCTATCAGAGCCTGGATAGGATGATCGAGAGTATTACCGCTTTTGCTGACGAAGAGACGTTGGTGGTGATCGTGTCGGACCACGGTACCAAGGCGACCATGCGCCGGTTCTTGCCGGCCAAGGTGCTGGCTGACGCCGGGTTGACCGTTTTCAAGGAAGCGCTACCTGGTGGGCCCGACGAGGTATCATCTCGCGAAGACGTCATGGACCGGCTCTGGCCCTTCCGGTCGCCAGAGCCGGATTGGTTGCGGACCAAGGCCATCGCCATAGGCGAGTGTTATATCTACGTCAATTTGAAAGGGCGCGATCCCCAAGGGATCGTCCAGTCAGGGGAGGAGTACGAACGGGTCCGGGATGAGATCATCCGGGCGTTGTATGACTACACGGACTCCCGGACGGGGACGAAGCCGATCAGCCTGGCTGTTAGGCGGGAGGATGCACGGGTGTTTGGACTGCACGGGGATCGGGTTGGCGACGTGGTCTACGCCATCAACCCGGAGTTCGGCAGGCAGCACGGCCCGCATTGGCCGACCCAGGAGATCGGAATCGGCTCGCTGAAAGGGCTATTCATCATGGCCGGGCCTGGGGTGAAGAAAGACTGCCTGTTAAAGCGGACGGTGAACCTGGTGGATGTGGTCCCTACCGTCTGCTACCTGGCCGACCTGCCGATACCCCGTGATGCGGAAGGAGCGGTTATCTATCAGGCGCTGGAAGACCCGGATGCCAAACGCGATGAATTCGCTCGCCTGAAGGACAACTACACCCGGCTAAAGGCCATCTACGAGAGACAGCGAGCCGAGACCCACAGCTACAACCTATAAGCTCACTTGGGGGATTAGCCAACGACAATGGCCGTGCTTGGATCCATGACATGCACTCAGCGCGTGAAGGCAGCTTTCGATTTCGAGCCCCCGGATCACGTTCCTCTTTTTGATCTGTATTGGGGGGGCTTTGTGACCGTCTGGCGTGAGCGTCACGGACTGCCAGCTAGGCCAGACATTCCACTGGACGATGTTGTTTACGACGACGAAGACATCCTGTCTTACTTTCACGTTGACATGTATCAAGTCATCCCCACTGAAGAACCCTGGCCCAGCTTGAAGGAGGAAATGGGGCGCGACGGTGAGTACATCATTGAACGAGATGGCTGGGGGCGCATAATCCAAAGGAAAGCCACATCCCCCTACGGGGCGCCGCTTGAAGTCAGACTAGTTGAGAAGAGTGACCTGGATGAGTTGGAGTTCGAGCCTCCCGAATTGGAGCAGCGGTATGCCCCGATGCTAGAGGGTATGGGTCGGGCTCAACGGATGAAGCACCGCCCTTACATTTTCCTCAAGACAGGTGGCCCATTTCTGCGTTCAAGCTTCTTGCGAGGCGAATACCAGTGGTACGTTGACATTGCCAAAGATCCGCAATTCGTGGAGGCAGTCGCGGCACGGGTGACTGACCACTTGATCGCCGTTGGGATAGAGGCATGGCATCGCAGCAATCTTCCAGATGCAAGTATTTGGATCTACGATGATATCGCATCGAACAATGGTCTTCTGATCTCGCCTAAGTCGTACGAGCGCCTGTTCTTGCCCCAGGTGCGGCGCATGGTAGAAGCGTTCGATAAAGCCGGCGTGCCCCACGTCGGGTACCATTCCGACGGCGACATTCGGTCTGTGGTGGATGGTTTGGTGGATGCCGGAATTAGCATCCTAAACCCCGTCGAGCCGCGCGCCAACATGGATGTCGTTGAGCTACGTTGTCGTTATGGAAAGCAACTGGCCTTTGTGGGTGGGTTATGCAACTCACGCATCCTGCCCGCCGGGAGTGACGAAGAAGTGCGCCAACACGTGGAGCACGTTCTTTCTATCGCCGATGAAGGAGGTCTGGTCATTGGCTCTCATTCCATCGGCAATGACGTGACCCGAGAGCGCTACGATTTGTTGATGGAAATCTTGTATCAGCACGGCAGGCCACGGCCTGGTTGGTACACATAGAGACCTGGCTGTGGCAGTCCAGACAAAATCATAAATGGAGGATCAGTCATGAATCAGGAGCGAAAGATACGGGTAGGCATTTTGAGCATAGAGCCTCACGCACCGTCCTGGGTTACGCTTCTGCAAAAGCAGCCCGACGCAGAAGTGGTCTCCGTGTGGGACTACGACGAGGGGGAGGCCCAGAAATTCGCGGCAACATTCAACATCCCATCCGTGGCAGAGAAGCCCAAGGACATGCTGGGGCACGTGAACGCCGTGGCCATCGCTGGTGGGCGACCTGCTCCCGAGAAGGGCGAGGCCTGGGGCGAGGCTCCCGACGACCATCTGCGACTCTCCCGCCCCTTCCTCTCTGAGGGGATACCGACGTTGATAGACAAACCTCTGGCCGACACTGTCGAAGATGCCGTCGAGATCGTTCGGCTGGCTCGCAGCAACGAAGCGCCGCTGATGTCTGCCTCCGCTGTACGGTACGCACTCGAGGTAGCCACCTTGAACGAGCTGGCCAACGACGGCAGTCTGGGCAAGATCATCGCGGTTACTTGTGTCCTGGGCACCGGTGTGAGCACCCTCAAGTGGTACGTCATCCACATGATGGATGCCCTATCCTACATTCTTGGCCCTGGGATAGATTCCGTATTCGCCCTGGGTGGAGGTGGGCCGCTGAAGGTGTGGGGCCGTGAGTTCCCCCATGCCCATGGGCTCGTCATTCACTGGCAGGACGGGGGATTGGCGACGATGTTGCTCCTGCGGGATATGGCGGACGCGGCAAGCAACAACCCCTTGCCAGAGAGACCAACCAAGCTCCTCGAACCCACTCCCACCGAAGTGCCGCCCTACATCGCCAATCATATCCGCATCGTCGTCTACGGAATGGCAGACTGGTCGGAGGCGGTGCTCAAGGGCAAGGGTTCTTACACCCATCAACTCGGGGCCTTCTTGGACATGGTGCGCACCGGCCAGGAACCGATTCCGTTGGAACAGACTCTGGAGACCATCCAGGCCATCAACGCGGCCGAGCGATCGGCGGAGACATTCCAACTCGAGAGGATTGTACCCGTCGAGGAATTGCTGCGCTAACCGAAGCAGCTTTGGCGTGGAGAGTAACGACTGCACCGTCACGGCGGGTTGTGTATGCTACATTCAATTGATGAGAAGTTGACTCGGTACAGAGCCCTTATACAGCAGGAAGATACGGGACGTCCCATGTTTGGCCTCTTGTGGGAACCTACCGTAGGCCCTCACCCTGCTTTCGTCGAAAAGATAGGGGCGGGAACCATCCTCGAGCCACATCACGTTGACCCAGAGATGTTCATGCCCTACATCGAGAAGTACTATCAAAGGGCTCAGAGATGGGAACAGGACACTATTCAACCATTCTGCATGTCTTGGGGCATGCCGTGGCTAGAGGCCGTTGCTGGGGCACCCCTTTCCGTTGAGCCTGGTGGGATATGGGCTGGTCCCAGCATTGAATCCTACGACTCCAGAGGGCCCATCGAGTTTGATCCTGACAGCAAATGGCTGAAGAAGCTCCTCGAATGTTACGAGGTTCTGTCTCTTCACAGCAGGGGAAGATTTCCTGTCGCCTTGCCAACTATGCGATGCCCTCTCGATAGCCTGGCAGCATTAAGGGGCCCCGCAAGAATGTGCCTTGATTTCTATGACTACCCTGATGAAGTGCACAAAATACTCGGCGAGCTCGCTGAACTCTATATAAGGGTCAACCAGGCCGTCCTCGAAGTGATTCCCGCTTTTGCGGAGGGCTATAGCACCCGGATGCATCTCTGGGCTCCTGGCGAGGCGATTACTCCCCAGAACGACATCTCTAACATCGTGTCGCCCAAAACCTACGAAGAGTTCGCCCTACCCTGGGATAGGGAGATCATGGATCACTTCGATTATCACTCCTACCATCTCCATGCTTCGGAGCACCATATCTACGAGCTCCTGGCAGATATCGAGCCTCTCACCGCCGTGCAGATAACCCTCGATTTCACGCCGGGCGGCTTTGGACTGGAGGACATGATCCCTATCTTAAAACGGGTTCTGGGCAAAAAACCGGTCATACTCGTCTGTTTGGACTTCGAGCAGGCTGAGAGATGTCTGGAAGCGCTTCCCAGGGCTGGCCTTTGTCTCATGCTCGCTCCCCAGTTTACAACTGATCCAGACGATGTAGGGCATATCAGGCCGGAATACATCGAATGGCTCGACAAGCACTGCCGATGAAGCTGTCATCGCTGTACCATAACGCGGTGCAGCCGCAACCAAACTCCTGT